>CAYTJQ010000025.1:0-42649 GCA_964438205.1 uncultured Alteromonadaceae bacterium | reverse complement strand
CCGACAACCAGGTGCCCTGGCGCCTTTACGGCGGCCAGCAGGACAACTCCACGGTCTCCATCGCCGCCTGGGCCTGGGACGGCGCCATCGGCCGCGACGACTACCACGCCGTGGGCGGCGGCGAGAGCGCGCACATTGCCTTCGACCCGGACGACCCGACGCGCATCTACGCCACGACCATCAACGGCACGCTCACGGAGTTCAACGAGGCGAACCGGAAGAAGCGCTACATCGTGCCTTACCCGGAGCGGGTTTACGGCCAGGACGCGAAGGACCTCAAGTACCGCACCAACTGGAATGCGCCGGTGATCACCTCGCCGCACGATCCCTCGACGATCTACTACGGCACCCAGTACCTGCTCAAGAGCATGGACCGGGGCATGAGCTGGGAGCGGGTGAGCCCCGATCTCACGCGCAACAATCCGGAGCACCTCGGCCGCAACGGTGGACCGCTGACGCCGGAGAACGTCGGCGCGGAGTTCTACCACACCATTTTCTACATCGTGGAATCGCCGCGGGAAGCCGGCACGATCTGGGTGGGCGCCGACGACGGCCTCATGCACCTCACCCGTGACGGCGGCGATAACTGGACGGACATCTCCCCGCCGCACCGCGGCGAGGCGATGATCAATGCCATCGAGCTGTCGCCGCATGCCGAGGGAACCGCCTATGTGGCCGTCACCGGGTACAAGCTGAATGACTTTGCACCCTACCTCTACAAGACCACCGACCACGGCAAGCGCTGGCAGCGCATCGAGAGCAACATCCCCGACGGCGCCTTCGTGCGCGTGGTGCGCGAAGACCCGACCGTGCCCGGCCTGCTCTATGCCGGCACCGAGAAGGGCCTGTTCGTGTCCTACGACGACGGCGACGAGTGGCAGCCCCTGGACCTCAACCTGCCGGCCGTCCCGATCACGGACCTGCGCGTGCGCGAGGACGCGCTGGCCGTCGCCACGCAGGGCCGCGCCTTCTGGGTGCTCGATGATCTCTTCGTCGTGCGCCAGGCAGCGGCCGCTGACGCGGGTGCATCGGTACACGTGTACGCGCCGCCGGCGCTGGCCATGGGCCGCCCGGAGAGCCGCGCGGGCGACTTCGAGGGCGAGAACCCGACGCCGGACCTGCCCATCTACTACTACCTGGGTGCGGACCTGTCGGCCGACGAGCCCCTTGCGATCGAGGTGCTGGATGGCGACGGTGCGGTGATCCGCCGTTATACGAACGCGGAGACGGCGCAGGACCGCTGCCGCCTCGACAACCAGGACCCGCGGCGGCCGCTGACCATCGACTACCCGTCAGCGGATGCCGGCCTGCAGCGCTGGACCTGGGACCTGCACGGCGAGGACGTCAGCTGCATCGACGGGCACACGCTGTTCGAAGGCTACGGCGGTCCGCCCGTCGCGCCCGGTCGCTACACCGTCCGGGTAAGCGCCGGTGGTGCGATGGCAACCGCGCCGGTGGAGGTGCTCCCGGACCCGCGCTCGGAAGCAACCGGCGAGGAACTCGCCGCCTGGGTGGCGATGCAGACGCGCATCGCCGCCATGCTGGAAGCCGTTCTCGGCGCCCTGGATGGTGCCCGCGAGGCGCGCGGCCAGGTGCAGGCGCTGCTGGCCGGCCATGACGACCCGGCGCTGACGGCGTGGGGCGCGGCGGCGGTCGAAGCGATCGACGCCTGGGAACCGGAAATCACCGAGCTGCGCCACGAGACCTTCGAGGACGAGGACGCCTGGGCCATGAGGCTCGACGGCCAGCTGCGCCACCTCCTGGACGTGGTCGAGGACGGCGGTGCGCCGGTCACCGACGGGGCGCGGGAGCGCCTGGCGGATCTCGAGGCCCAGTGGAACGCGCTGCGCGCGGAGCTGGCCCGGATCGAGGCCGGGTACCTTGCGCCGATCAACGGCTGGGCGGGGGATCACCAGGTCCCGCACGTCGCCCCGCCGCTCGCCGCGGAAGGGTAGGCGCCCCGGCAGGTGCCGGTGCTGCCTGCTTTCCAAAGAGGTCGCTTGCTGTATGCTTGCGCGCTGTCCGGCGAGGCTGTGCCTCCCCAGTGGAAGCAAACTGACCATGGTCTGAATGTGCGGGCGCCCGTCCCGCCCGCGGCACAGCAGGAGAACGCCTTTCATGGAAGTACACACCGGGAACCCCTATCTGCGCGCCGCCAAGCGCGTCTTTCGCAAGAAGGTCAAGCTCATGCCGCCGGCCGTTGCCGAGGACTGGCTGGCCAGGCTGCGTGGCTACTACCGGGAACTGGGGGGGCTGGATTTTCACCCGCTGCAGACCGATCCGGCGATCGTCCCCAGCACGGCGGTCGTGGACCGGGTGCAGGGCCCGAGCAAGGCCGACCCGGTGACCTTCCGCGGTACCGGGGCGATGGACGCCTACCGCTACCTGACCGAGCTTGCCGAGCTCGGCTTCGACATCACCCGGGCCGAGCGGATGCTCGATTTCGGCTTCGGCACCGGGCGCGTGCTCGCGCACTTCCTGCCCCTGGACCTCGAGCGCTGCGGCTGCGATGTCAACCGGGTGTCCTACGACTGGACACAGAGGACCCTGGGTGCCTACGCTGACCTGTCCCTGTCGCAGCTGGAGCCGCCCCTCGCCTACCCGGACAACCACTTCGACCTGATCATCGCCACTTCCGTGTTCACGCACATCCCGCTGGCACTGCAGCCAGGGTGGATCGCGGAGTTCCGCCGTATCCTCAAGCCCGGGGGCTACGTCTCGGTCACCGTTCACGACCCGGGCAAGGTGCCGGCGCGGTCGCGTTCCCGCGGCTGGCACGAGACGGGCAAGGCGCGCGGCATCCACATGCGCGCCCTGCTGACGGAAGACAAGCTCAAGGAACTCTGGGGCGCGTCGCTCGAATGCCTGGCCGTGCGCCGCTATCCGGCCTCGCAGGCCCGCGTCGTCTCCCGCAAGCCCTTACAGCCGGCGGAGTGACCTCGGGCGGTTTGCCGGCCCACTAGCTAGGTGCCGCCGCCAGGTCCTCGCGCAGGCTCTTGCTCGCCAGCCAGAAATGAACGGCGGACCAGGTCATCACCGGCGGCAGCACGTAGAGCATGGCGTAGCGCAGCGACTCGCTGCCCAGGGTCGGCCCCAGCAGGTCGCTGACCAGGCCCACGGTATAAGGCCCGGCACCCAGCCCGATGATGTTGATCACCAGGAACAGCAGCGCCGAGGCCGTCGCCCGCATGCGCGGGCCGACGATGGCGTGGGTGGTCGCGATGGTGTTGCCGAGATAGGTCTGGAACAGGAGTCCCGGGACGATCGACATGCCGAGGGCGAGGTAGGGTCCGTCGACGAGGTAGACCGCGGCCATGAACGGAACGGCGACAAAGCCGGCGATGCAGGGCACCCACGTGTACCAGCGCTGGTCCCGGGGCGCCAGCCGGTCCGCCAGCATCCCGCCCAGGAACACGCTCACCGCGCCGCCCAGGCCGATGATCGCCGCCAGCCAGGTGCCCAGTTCGCCGGTGGGCATCTGGTAGCTGCGGATCATGAAGGAGGCGGTCCAGTTGGCGATGCCGTAACCGCAGAAGGCGTTCAGGCCGGCCCCCAGCGCCATGTGGATGAAGGTCCGCCGCGTGCGCAGCACCCGCAGCACCTCGCCGAAGGGTACCGGGACCGGGTTGGCGCTCGTGTTGTCGTGCAGCCCCCGGATCGGCTCGCGCAGGGTCAGGCGCAGGAGCGGGGCGAGGGCGACCCCGGGAATGCCCACGACCAGGAAGGCGACGCGCCAGCCGAAGAACTCGTTCAGCCAACCCCCGGCGAGGAACCCGAAGAGGATGCCGATGTTCACGCCCATGGAGTAGAAGCCGATGGCCGTGGCGCGCCGGTTCGGCGGAAAGATATCGGAGATCATCGAGTGCGAGGGCGGGCTGCCGCCGGCCTCGCCGACGCCCACGCCGATCCGCGCCAGCAGCAGCTGCACGAAGTTCTGCACGTAGCCGCTGAGCGCCGTCATTCCGCTCCAGATGAACAGCGACAGCGCCACGATATTGCGCCGGTTGCTCCGGTCCGCCCAGCGGGCGATGGGAATGCCCGCCGTCACGTAGAAAATTGCGAAGGCAAAGCCCGTGAGCAGCCCTAGCTGGCTGTCCGACAGGGACAGCTCGGCCTTGATCGATTCCTGCAGGATCGCCAGCAGCTGCCGGTCGATGAAGTTGAAGGTGTAGACGATGGTCAGCAACCCCAGCGCATACCAGCAGGCCGCGGTGCTGCGGTAGGGGTTGTCGTCGGGGCCTTCCGGGGTAGCCGTCGGCTGCTCCATAGCGATGAACCTGTCTTGTTATCGTTTTGTCTCGGTGCCGGTCGCACAGTTGCGGGACCCGTTTCACCGCGAGCCCCTGTGCGACAGCCCGGAGGTTAGCACGGCGACGCGGGGGCTGGCATGGCGCGGGATGCGCGACTGATCGGTAGACGGCAGGCGGGCTAGGCATTGCCGCAAGCGGGCTGCTATCATCGCCGCCCCGTCGCGGGATCTCACGGAGGGGTGCCGGAGTGGTCGAACGGGTCTGACTCGAAATCAGGTGTACGCGCGAGCGTACCGTGGGTTCAAATCCCACCCCCTCCGCCACACCTGTAATGTCAGGCTCAACTTCAAGTAAATTCTCGAAAAATTCCCGCGGGAACGCGAGAAGCCCCCGCTGTTTACGGTCCATTTTCTGTAACTGCCGGTGCTCTCGTTGCCTTTGCGCCTCCCCTGGTCGTTGCCGGGCGAATGTGGGTTACACTGGGCCGTCGGGTAAAGGTTGGATCCATGCTAGCGTCGTTTGCAACGCCTTCGACTCCGCTTCGGTCAGCGGGAGGCCGCCGCCGTTGGGCGCCCCCCGCGCTGCCTGTCCTGGCGCTGCTGTTTGCCTGCGTGACAGCGCAGGCCGCCGCGTTTCCGCAGTCCCTGAGCCTTCACCTGGGCGAGGAGCGCCAACAGCTGCAGTTCACGGGCGAGTGCGCGAGGGCGTTTCTCATCTTCCGGGTCTATGAAATCGCTCACTATGCCGCGATCGACGATCAGCCGGCGCTGACACCGGAGGCCGTGCTGGCGGATGACCGCAGCAAGGCGCTGGTGCTTCGCTTCCAGCGGGACCTCGGCATGGAACGGATCCGCGGTGAGTTTGCCAGGAGCCTGCGGCGCAATGCGCAGCCCGGCTGGCTGGAAGCGGCCGACGACACGATCGAGCGCTTCCTTGCCGCGATCGATCGCGGGGTCACGGCCGACGACCGGCTGGTTTTCTATTGGCTCGAGGGCGGACGCCTGCGGGTCGAGTTCAACGACGAACGCTCGTTCGTGGCGACGGATATCGCCTTTGCCCGGCTGCTGTGGTCGATCTGGTTTGGCGCAGACCCGGTCTGCGACCGGGAGGCGCTGCTGGCCCGCTTGAGCACGGAGCCGTGACCATCACGCTGTCGCAGTGCGACCCGGCGCGCCCCGCGTGGTCGGACCAGGCCGCCCAAGCCCCGGCCGGGGCCCGCGCCTCCGGGCTTTGCTGGCAAGCGCTTCCGCCGGTCAGTCGTGAGGGCGATGCCGCGTTGCGCGAAGCCATCGCCGCGGGCCGACCGGCCGTCGTCGACGACTTCGCCGCCGACTGGCCTGCCTTCCGGCGCTGGACCCCGGAAAGGCTCGCCGAGCGCTTCGGCCAGCGCAGCGTTCGGGTCTACGACGCCAGCTTCGGTGCCCCCGGGCGGCACTACATGGGCAGCATTGCGACCATGAGCTTTGCGGCGTTCCTGGAGGAGACCCAGACCCGGGGGCGCGACCTGCGCATGTTTCTTTACAACCTCTCGCGGCAGCTGCCGGAGCTCCTCGACGATGTCTGTCTTCCCGAGATCGGCCTGCGCTTCTCCCGCCGCTTCGTGTTCAGCTTTTTCGGCTGTCGCGGCAGCACGACGCCCCTGCATTACGACATCGACATGGCCCATGTGCTCCATGCGGTAATCCGCGGCCGGCGAAGGGTCCGCCTGTTTCCCCCCGAGGCCTCCACTGCGCTCTACCGTCATCCGTGCACGGTGCGCAGCTACGTCGATCTCGACAACCCGGACCTCACCCGTTTCCCCGCCCTTGTGCATGCCACGGGCTTCGAGGTGGTGCTGGAACCGGGGCAGGCCCTGTACATGCCGCCGGGCTGGTGGCATGAGTTCCACTACCTCGATGCGGGCATGGGCGTCTCCCTGCGCGCGGCGCCGTCCCGGCTGCGCCTGCGCGCGCGCAGCCTCCGCAACCTGCTGGTCACTTCGCCGCTGGACCGCCTCGCCAACCGCCTGTCGCCGCAGGCCTGGTACCGCTGGAAATGCCGTAGCGCGATGCGACGCGCCGCTGCGCTCATCGCCGCCAGGGCGGCACAGGAAGGAATGCAAGAATGAAGACTGGAAAGCAGCTGCTCCAATATGGTCGCTTCGAGATTCCCTTCCGGGTCTATGGCGACCACCCGAATGTGCTGCTCTGTGTCAGTGGCGTGCTGCAGACCATGGCCGTATGGCGTTCGATCACCCGGCGTTTCTCGCCGCATTTCCGGGTCATCGTCTTCGACATGCCGGGCGTCGGCCGCTCGCGTATCCTGCACGGCGATGCGCACGTCACGGTCGAAGAGCAGCTCGAGGTCGTTCACGCGCTGGTCGAGCAGGCGGCACCCTGCGGGGCGCTGACGCTGGCGGGCAGTAGCTGGGGCACCGCGATCGCCGCCGCTTATGCGGCCCGCTATCCGGAGGCGGTGCAGCAGCTGGTGCTGAGCAGCTTCGGCATGAAGCCCAACGCCGTGATGGAGCGTATCATCGCTCATGCACAGGCGCTCTACGATGCGCGCGACTACGCGGCGGGTGCGGACCTCATCATCGACATGTTCGGCCAGCAGATCGGGCCGACCTACAAGCGCCAGATTACCGCGCAGTTTGCCAGCCTGAGCGACGACAGTGCCGACGTGTTCTACGAGCACTGCCGGAACATCCTCAAGCTCGGCCACCTGCAGGAAACCGTGGACCTGTCCCGCATCCGCGCGCGGACGCTTATCGTCAACGGCGCCGAGGACCGCATCATCGACCTCGACGACATGTGGGTCGCCGAACAGATGATACCCGACTGCCAATGCCTGCTGGTCGACGGTGTGGGCCACTTCCTGCATTTCGAGCGACCCGAGGTGCTCGATGACTACGAAGCGTTCATGGTCGCCGGGGCCTCCTGCGAGGAGAGGCAGCGAGCCAGCTGAAGCGCGCCACCGGACTGCTGCAACGCCGACCGGGGGCGGTGCTTCAATGGAGCGTGGCGGCCTGCGTCATGGCCGGGCGCCGTGCGGCGGACGCCGGCCCGCGACGGCTGCCCTGCTCGACCTGGCCCAGGCCCTGCAACGTCAGCCGGCGGCAGACCATGAGGGCAGCCGCACGGTCGGCTCCGTTGCGGGCGAGGTGTTCCACCAGGGCACTGGTGCCGGAGATCACGACGATGGCCAACTGTGTCTGGCGCAGCTGCACCAGCAGCTCGATGAGCTGCTGCGCCGTTTCCCGGTAGCGGTGCAGCAACCCGGCATCGGCCGCCGGTCTGGCCATGAGGTAGATGCCGGCCGCCTCGAGGGCGGTACCGGCCTGCCGCACGCGCTCGGGTGTCGGGACGGGCCGCTCGGCGTTCAGCCGCGCGTGCAGGTCCAGCCAAAGCGAGCGTGCCGCCTCCGTGTCGTCCAGCAGTGTCTGCCGGTGGGTCTTGCAAAGGAACTTCAAGCGCATGGTTGCCCCCGTTGTGTGGCGCGGGCCCCGACCCGGGACCGTTAGCATCAAGATAATGCGAACAATTCGCATTTGCAATTGATCTGGGTCAAGCTGGGGCGAGCCCCCGCGACTACGCCACTTGCCCTGCGCGGCGCCGCCGGGCCGGCTTCCTGCTATGCTCGGTGCATCCTGCCCCGGGGCGGGTGCCCGGGTCACGCTGAGGAGGGGATGTGCACGTGATGGCCGCAAACCACAGGGGTCTGTTTCCCGTTGCTTCCGCCCGTGCGGGGCGCCTGCTGCGCTGCGCGGCCGCGCTCGGACTCGCGCTGGCACTGCCGGCCGCGGCAGCGGGCGGCAAGGGGCTGGACCTGGCAACGATCTTCAGCAGCGATACCTTCACCGCGCGGATGCCCACGGCCCTCCAGTGGCTGCCGACGGGCGCGCGCTACGCCTACCTCGACGGCGGCGACGACGGCCCGGCCCTCGTCAGCCGTGATGTCGCCTCGGGCAGGGAGCGCTCCCTGCCCCTCGCGTCGGTGCCGGGTCTGCCGGCGGGTTTCCGGGTCACGGGCTACCAGTGGCATCCCGGCCGGGACGTCCTGCTGCTGCGCGGCCCGGTCACCGCCGACTGGCAGGGCCACGGCCGCGCCCGCTGGTACTACTACGATGTCGACGCCGGGCGTGCCCGGCCGCTGCGCGATGACGGTCGTCCGGTACAACTGGTGAAGTTGTCCCCGAACGGTCTGCGCGCCGGTTACGTCCTCGACAACAACCTTTACCTCGTCGACCTGCGCACAGGCGAGACCACGGCGGTCACCCGCGACGGCGACGGCGACATCTTCAACGGCATCTTCGACTACGGCAGCACCGAGTTCGGCTGGCTGGATGGCTGGCGCTGGTCGCCGACCGGTGAGCGGATTGCCTACTGGCGCATGGACGCCACCGCGGTGCCGCGCTATCCGTTGATCGACGAACTGCACAGTTACCCGCGCGTACGCGATTTCCACTACCCGAATACGGGTGAGGTACACGCCGTCAATGCCGTGCGTGTCTTCGACCTGCGCACGGCGGAGACCACTGCCATCGACATCGGCCACGACCCCGATGACTACCTGCCCCGGCTGCACTGGGACTCGACCGGGGAACACCTGTACATGCAGCACCTCACCCGGGACCACAAGACCCTGCGCCTCTGGCGCGCGGGTGCAGGCGGGGAGGGCGTCGAGCTCCTGCACACGGACTCGGACCCTGCCTGGATCGATATCACCGATGATCTGAGGCCCCTCGCCGATGGGTCCGTGCTCTGGACCAGCGAGGCCAGTGGCTGGCGCCATCTCTACCGCATCGCCGCGGACGGCGAGGCTCGCCAGCTCACGCATGGCGACTGGACCGTGGGCGAGGTGATCGGCGTCGACGAAGACGGGGGCTGGGCGTACTTCTACGCCAAGCGCGAGTCGCTGATCGACCAGCACGTGTATCGCGTTGCGCTGGACGGCGGCGCCGTGGAGCGCGTGACCGGCGCGCCCGGCTGGCACCGGTGGCAGCTCTCGCCGGACGGCCGCTACGCGCTCGCTACCCACTCCGATGCGCGCACGCCGCCCACGCTCGCCCTTCGCGCGGCAGACGGCAAGCGCCTGGCGACGCTGGTCGACGACGCCGTGCCGGCCTTCGACGACTACGCCATGGCGCACACGGAGTTCGTTACCTTCGAGACGGACGAGGGCATCGAGCTCAACGCCTTCGTCATCAAGCCACCGGACTTCGACCCGGCGAAGCGCTACCCGGTGATCGCCTACGGCTACGGCAACGCCGGCTCCCAGGTCGTGGTCAACCGCTGGGGCACGCAGCGAGGACCCACGCAGGACCTCTGGCACCGCTACCTGGCGCAGGAAGGCTACGTGGTCTTTGCCATGGACAACCGCACCACGGCCGGCCGGGGCAAGGCCGCGAAGAACCTCACCTACGGCGAGTACGGCAAGTGGGCGGTGCTCGACTACATCCAGGGCGTCGACTACCTGGAATCGCTGCCCTGGGTCGACGCCGACCGCATCGGCTTCTGGGGCTGGAGTGGCGGCGGCTACCTCGCCGCGGCACTCATGACCAAGGCCGCGCCGCTGTTCAAGGTCGCGGTGAGCGTGGCGCCGGTGATCGACCTCACCCGCTACCAGGCGGTGGGCGTGGAGCGCTGGATGGGCACGCCGGAGGAGAACCCCAACGGCTACGCCCGGGTGAACCTGGTGAACTATGCAGACCGTCTGGAAGGCAAGCTGTTACTCATCCACGGCACCGGCGACGAGAACGTGAAGTTCGCCTTCACGTTGCAGTTCGCCGATGCGCTGATCCGCGCGAACAAGCAGTTCGACATGCTGGTCTACCCCAACCAGCGCCACGGTATCGCGGATCATCGGCTGCACGTGTTCAGTACCATGACCCGCTATTTCCGCGAGCACCTCTAGGGGCGCACAGGAGCGGGCGGGTGGGCGTATAATCTTGCTCCATGACCACCAACGCCGAACGCTTCGACCACTGGATTCGCAGCACCTTTGCGGACCTCAATACACAGCTTGAAGAAGCCTACTTCGTGCAGGCAGACCGCGCACAGGTCTTCGGTGTCGGGGAGGACCTGAAGGCCCGGCTCAAGGCCGAGGGCAACGAACACGTCGCCCGCCTGCTGGCGGAGGGCAACACGGACGAGGGCTTTGATGCCGGCTTCGACCTGCTCGGCAACGTCGGCCTGTTCATGGCCGCCTGCGCCCGCCACGGCGCGGCGGACCAGGACGCGAAGGACGGCGGTCTGGCGAAGGCCTCGGCGCTGGCATTGCAGCTCGGCGCCAGCCTCGGGGTGACGCCGCGCTTCGCCACCAGCCACCTCACCACCCACAACCGCGCCGTGGACGGCCGCTACAAGAGCTTCACCACGCTCCGCGACGAGTACCTGTTTACCGACTTCAACACCCGCGGCATCCTCGGCTACAAGGCGGCCGCGGATGCGCTGCTGCGCAGCCTCCCGCTGGGGGTCCGGCACCCGGTGACGGCGGACCTCCTGCGCATGGCGAAACGCGCACTGGCCGGGGTCGTCGCCTCCAACGAGCGCCTCTTCGCCGAGCTCGACACGGACCGCTTCTTCTACTGCGTGCGTCCCTATTTCAAGCCGCACCGAGTCGGCCAGCACGTCTACCGCGGTGCCAACGCGGGCGACTTCGCCGGCATCAACGTCATCGACATGCTCCTCGGCCTTTGCCGCGCAGACCACGCGTACTATTCGCAGCTGCTGGTGGACAAGTTTCTCTACATGATGCCCGAGGACCAGGTCATCCTCCGCGACTGCATGCGCCGGCGCAGCCTCATGGACGAGTTTCTCGCCCTGCCGGAGGCGGTGCGCCGCGCGTCACCGTGCCGGGAGAACCTCGCTCTGTTTCTCGAGGTCTGCGAACTGCACGGGGAGACGGCGGCGCAGCACCACGACCAGCTGGTGGCGAAGTTCATCGAGAAGCCGGCCGAGCACATCGGCGAGCAGCACCAGGACAACCTCACCGCGAGCGGTCCGCCGCTGCCGGTGCTCATGCGCGCGCTGGCCCGGCTGCGCGACCTGCGCCGGGCGGCCGACCGCGACGACATTCCCTCTCGCCACGCCGATATCCAGCGCCTGCGGGCGAGCCTGGCGTGAGCGCGCAGGAAGGCGCCGTGCGCGACCGTTTCGACCTCGGCCCGGGCACCTACCTGCTCAGCCATTCCGTCGGCCGCCCGCCGGTGGATAGCCGGGAGGCATTTGCGGCGGCCTTCTACGATCCCTGGGCGGAAGGCGCCGGCGAGCCCTGGCCGGCCTGGCTCGCCGCGGTGGAGCGTTTTCGGGCGGCGCTGGGCGAGCTGCTGGGCGCGCGCGGTGACGACCTCTGCCCGCAGCCGGATGTCTCCACCGGCTTTGCGCGGGTGCTCCAGTGTGTGCCCGGCCTTACCACGCGCCGGGAGGTCCTGCTCAGCGAGCGCGCGTTCCCCTCGCTGGGCTTCGTGGCGGAGCGGGCGCGCAGTCTCGGTCTCGTGCCGCGCTTTCTCCCTGCCGAAAGCGACGAGCGCGACCCCGCGGCCTGGCGGGCAGCGTTCAGCGACGACACGGCGCTCGTGCTGGTGACGCAGGTGCAGTCGAACACCGGCGTCCAGGTGCCTGTGGCGGCTGTCTGCGCCGCCGCCCGCGAGGCGGGCGCGCTCAGCGTCGTGGATGCGGCGCAGGCGGTGGGTATCCTGCCGGTCGACGTGCGGACCATCGGCGCGGACTTCCTGCTCGGCTCCTGCGTGAAGTGGCTCTGCGGCGGACCCGGCGCCGGTTTTCTCTGGGTCGACCCGGCGCTGGTCGAACGCTGCGCGCCGGATGCCATCGGCTGGTTCTCCCACGCCGACCCCTTCGCCTTCGACATCCACGATTTCCGCTACCACCCGGGCGCCCTGCGCTTCTGGGGCGGCACGCCATCGATCGCGCCCTGCGCGATCGCCGCCCACAGCATCGAGTGCCTGCTGTCGATCGGTGTTGCACGGATCCGTCGCCACAACCTCGCCCTCGGCGACCGGCTGCGCGCGGGGGTACCCGCGGAGTGCCGTAGCTCACCGGCGGACCCGGACGCGCGCAGCGGTACGGTGATCCTCGATTTCGGCAGCGCCAACGATACCGCGGCCGAGGCCTTCGCGGCCGCGGGCGTGCAGGTGGACCGCCGGGCCCTCGGCTTCCGCCTGTCGCCGCACATCTACAACGACGAACAGGACATCGACCGCGCGCTGGCCGCCCTGCGCGCGGCGGGCGTCGCCTGAGCGCCGCTCTTGCCGTGAACTACCTCGCCCATGCCCTGCTTGCCCAGCCCGACCCGGGCGCGCTGATCGGAAACCTCGCCGGCGACCACGTCAAGGGGCCCCTCGAAGGGCAGGACCTGCACCCGCGTGTTGCCGCCGGCGTCCGCAGCCCGTGGCGGCGCCCGGCGACCAGGGTGCCCGCGGCCGGCAGGACCGGTAGTCCGACCGCTCGCCGGGGTGCGATAGCACCAGCTGCCAGAGCTGGGAGCGACCGGCGCGGAAGGTGCCGGCGCAGCTCAGCAGGTAGTAGCGCCACATGCGGTAGAAGCGGTTGCCGTAGCGAGCCTTGAGCCCGGGCCAGGCCGCGTCGAAGTTGCGCCACCAGGCCAGCAGCGTGCGGTCGTAGTCGGCGCCGAACTCGTGCCAGTCGCGCAGCGCGAGCTGGCCCTCGAGGGCAGCGGTGACCTGCGGCGCCGACGGCAGTTTGCCGTTGGGAAAGATATAGCGGTCGATCCATGGGTCTGTCGCGGCATTGGTCTCGCTGGCGCCGATGCTATGCACGAGGGCCAGCCCCCCGGGGGCGAGGCGTTCCCCGATGATGCGGAAGAAACCCGGGTAGTTCTTCGGCCCTACGTGCTCGAACATGCCCACGGAGACGATCTTGTCGAAGCGACCCTGGAGTTCGCGGTAGTCGCGCAAGGCGATCTCCACCGGTAGCCCCCTGCAACGCGCCCGGGCAAGGGCCTGCTGCTCCCGGGAAACGGTGATGCCCAGGACTTCCACGCCGTGTTCCCGTGCGGCGTGTTCCGCGAGCCCGCCCCAGCCGCAGCCGATATCGAGGAGACGCTCCCCGGGTTGCAGTGCCAGTTTTTCGCAGATCATCGCCAGCTTGTCCCGCTGGGCCCCGGCGAGATCGCGGGCGTGGCCCCAGAAACCGCAGCTGTAGGAGAGGGTGGGGTCGAGCATCGCCTCGAAGACGTCGTTGCCGATATCGTAGTGCTCGCGACCGACCTGGAAGGCCCGGCGGCGGGACTGGCGATTGATGACGAGGTTCAGCAGGGTGTTCCAGGCAACCTGGCCGAGGAGCCTGAGCCGCGGCAGCCGGCGCACGCGGCTGTCGATGCGCGCGCGCAGGAGGCGGTTGAAGAGTTCGTCGAGCTGGCTGCAGTCCCACAGCCCGTCCATGTAGGCCTCGCCGAAGCCCAGTGAACCGGCGGCGAGCACCCGCCGGTAGAGCTCGCTGCTGTGCACCTGCAGGTCCCAGGGTGCGTCACCGTCAATACGCACGCCGCTGCCGGCCAGCAGGTCGGTGATCAGTGATGGTGGTGGGTGCGCGCTGTGTTCCCAGTCACCCGCGCCTTCCCGTGTGACTGTGCCCGGCATGTGACCCCCTACTCCGGGCAAGGGCCCTGGAGCGGTAAAGTGGTACAAGCGTTGGACAAAGGGTAGCAGCGATTCGGCGTCCTTGCGTAGTAGGCTCTCAGCCGCCGGCCAGGTAGGCGCTCACCCGGTCGAGCTGTTCTTCCTGCTCTTTCAGTTCGCGCCGGGCTACGGACAGGAGGTGCACCTCGTCCGGGCCATCGGCCAGGCGCAGCACCCTCCCGGCCGTGTACAGGTCCGCCAGCGGTGTGTCGGGACTGACGCCCATGGCGCCCCAGGTCTGCATGGCCCGGTCCGCCACCCGGGCGAGGACGTTGGGGGCCACCACCTTGATCATGGCGACTTCCTTGCGCGCGCCCTTCGGGCCGCGCTCGTCGAGCAGCGCCGCGGTCTTCAGCACCAGCAGTCTTGCCTGCTCGATCTCGATCCGGGAGTGCGCGATCCACTCGGCGACGGTCCCGTGCTGGTGCAGGTAGCGGCCGAAGGTCTTGCGCTCTCTGCTGCGGCTCACCAGGAGCTCCAGGGCAAGCTCGGCCATGCCGATGGCACGCATGCAGTGGTGCACGCGGCCTGGACCGAGGCGGGCCTGGGCGATGAGGAAGCCGTCCCCCTCGCCCGCGATGAGGTTTTCCCGCGGCACCCTCACATCGCGGAACAGGACCTCCGAGTGTCCCTCCGGTGAGAGGTGGTTCAGGGTGGCGATGTTGCGAACGATCTCGACACCCTCGCTATCGATCGGGACGATGACCATGGACTGCTGCCGGTGCTTGTCCGCGTCGGGATCGGTCTTGCCCATGACGATGAAGAACGCGCAGCGCGGGTGGTGTGCATTGGTGATGAACCACTTGCGTCCGTTGATCACGTAGTCGTCGCCGTCGGCGCGGATGGCGCACTGGATGTTGCTGGCGTCGGAGGAGGCGCTGTCGGGCTCGGTCATGGCGAAGGCGGAACGCGTCTCCCCGCACAGCAGGGGCTCGAGCCAGCGCGCCTTCTGTGCCTCCGTACCGAACAGGTGCAGCACCTCCATGTTGCCCGTGTCCGGCGCATTGCAGTTGAACACCTCCGAGGCCCAGGGCACGCGGCCCATGATCTCCGCGAGCGGCGCGTACTCGAGATGGGTGAGCCGCGTGCCGGGCTCGTGCTCGCCGAGCGTGGGCAGGAACAGGTTCCACAGGCCCTCATCACGGGCCAGGGCCTTGAGATCCTCCAGGAACGAGACGGGGTACCGGCCCGCGGTCACTTCCTCCCGCCAGGCGCCGAGCCGCGGCAGGACATAGCGGTCCATGAATTGCCAGAGCTGCTGGCGCAGGGCCTCCACGCGGGGGCTGTAGGAAAAGTCCATGGTGGTCTCCGCTGCCGCTAATCACGGTGAGCATAGCAGGGCGGAACCGGTGCGCAGGAGTCCCCCCGGGCGGATGTTCGCCGGTCGCGCGCGGCGGATCCGCGTTGAGGACCGCCGCCGCCCGGATCGTGCCCCGCGTCAGTGCACGGCGCCTGGCATCCGGGAGCAGCGGGTTGGCCTTCCTCCGTGGGCCGACCGGGCGGCAAGGGCGGATCGATCCGGGTGTCCGCGGTCGACCCCTGGGGTCGCCTAGGGGAGCTGTGAGCGGATATGTTCGATGGCTTCGCCGTGCTCCCGCTGGGGACTGAACATGACGATATCGGTGTCTTCTTCTGCACGGACGCTGTGTCCCGGCGGCCAGTAGAACAGGTCGCCGGTTCGCGATGTCTCCTCACTGCCGTCGCGGTAGATGGCAGTGACCGCGCCCTCTACGACGTAGCCCCAGTGCGGGCTCTGGCAGCAATCGCCCTCCAGGCCCTTGAGCAGGTCGGTGAGATCCGTCCCCGCCCCGAAACTGAAGTACTCTGCGCCCATGCGTCCAAAACCGGTGGCGTCACCGAAATCAGTCTGCACGCGGGCGGTGGCACCGGGTGCGGCAATCTTTGCGGGAATGTCTGCTTTTGCAATGTTCATGGCAATGCCCTCCACGAAATTGAGTGGTTTGCCCTTACCGTCTGCCTGATTCTAGGTGAGACAGCGGTGCCGGGGGAAGGGCAGGTTTCCGCTCAGACCCCGCGGGCCTGCCGCGGCCGCCGCAAGACCCGGCGGAAGTCCTGGGAGACGAAGTAGAGCGTCGGCACGAGGAACAGGGTCACCGCGGTCGAGAAGAACACGCCGAAGGCGACGGAGGTGGCCATGGGCTTGACGAACTGGGCCTGGATCGACGTTTCCAGCTGGATCGGCAGCAGGCCGATGAAGGTGGTGAGAGAGGTCAGCATCACGGCGCGGAACCGGGTCGGGCCCGCCTCCAGCACGGCTTCCTCCCAGTCGTGGCCCTCGTCGATGAAGTGGTTGATGAAGTCCACCAGCACGAGGCTGTCGTTCACGACCACGCCGACGAGACCGATGATGCCGATGGCCGACAGGATGCTCACATCCATGCCGAGGATCAGGTGGCCGAGGAAGGCACCGGTAACCCCGAAGGGGATCACGGACATGATCAGCAGCGGCTCGAGGTAGCTCTTCAGGGGAATCGCCAGCGCCGCGTAGATGAGCAGCAGCACCAGCAGCCCGCCGTAGAGCAGGGCCTGCGAGGTGTCGCGCTGCTCCTCCACTTCGCCGGCGACGGTGTAGCGCACGGACGGGTGCCGGGCGAGGATGTCGGGCAGCATGTCGCGCTCGATCAGCTCCATGACCTCCGTGGTTGAGATCAGCGCCTTGTCGACGTCGGCCTGCACGTCGACGACCCGCGACAGGTCGATGCGGTTGATCACGCTGAGCCCGGACTGCTCGCGCGCGTGGCCGACCACGGAAAAGGGCGCGCGGTTGCCGTTCGGCAGGCTGATCCAGAGTTCCTGCAGCGTGTCGAGCCGCGTACGGTCGGCTTCCGGCAGGCGCACGTAGACACGCACCTCGTCGCGGCCGCGCTGCACCCGCTGTACCTCGGCGCCGAAGAAGGCCTGGCGCACCTGCCGGGCCAGCTCGACGTCCGTGAGGCCCAGGGCTTCGCCCTCGGGTGTAACGCGGATATCGAGCTCCCGGCCGCCCGCGTTGAAGCTGTCGCGGATGTCGCGCACGCCGTCTACCTGGGCCAGCTGCACCTTGAGCTCGCTCGCCGCCTGGCGCAGCTGCTCGAGGTCGCGGCCGCGCAGCTGCACGTCGATCGGCGAGCCGCCGGGGCCCGCCGCCGCGTCGAGACGGAAGGAGCGAACGCCGTGCAGGGTGCCGAGTTCCTCGCGCAGCCAGCCGCCGAGTTCCACCGAGTCGATGTCGCGCTCCTCGCTCACGATGAGCTCGATGATCAGCCGGGCCGAGGTGTCGGTTTCCGAGAGCAGGTGCAGCGTGCGGATCACGTCGCGGCCCGCCGGGTCCTGTGCCTTGAAGCGCTCATTCATGGCCCAGGCCGCATCCTCGATGCGCCGGGCGTAGTCGTGGGTCCGCTGCCACGGCGTGCCCTGGGGCATGTCGAGCTTGATGTCGATGGCGTCCGAGGGCACGGAGGGGAAGAACACCACGCGCAGCATGCCCGAGGGCACCAGGGCGAGGCAGACCATGAGGCCGGCGAGGAACAGCGCCAGGGTGGTATAGCGGTAGTGCACCGCCTTGGCCAGGGTCCGGCGGTAGGGCCCGCGGGCGAAGGCGATCATCCCGCGGGATACCCGCTGCTGCACGCGCCGCACGGGGCCGAGCCGGTCCCCCGGCTGCGGCACGCGGATGTGGCGCAGGTGTGCGGGCAGCACGAGCTTGGTCTCGATGAGCGAGAAGACCACGCAGAAGATCACCACGTAGCCCAGCTGCGACAGGATGCGCGCGAAACCTTCGGTGAGGAACAGGCTCGGCCCGAAGGCCACGGCGGTGGTGAGGGCGCCGAAGACGGTGGCGGTGGTCACGCGCTGCACCCCGCCGACGACGCTGTCGACGCCCCGGCCCTCTTTCTCGAGCGAGGTGTAGGCGCTCTCCGCGGTGACGATGGCGTCGTCCACGAGCAGGCCGAGCACGAGGATGAAGCCGAACACCGACAGCACGTTGATGGACACGGGCAGGCCGAGGAAGCCGAGGGTCGCCAGGCAGCCGAGCACGGCGAAGGGCAGGCCGACGACGACCCAGAAGGCCAGGGCAAGGTCGAGGAACAGGGCGAGGGCGATGATCACCAGGATCGCCCCGGAAGCCGCATTGCGCAGCATGAGCTCGATCCGGCCGCGGAGGATCCGGCTCTGGTCGCCCCAGGCCTGGAGGCCGATGCCTTCCGGCAGCTCCGCCTGCTTCTCCGCCACGTAGTCCTTTACCAGCGCCGTGATCTCGAGGACGTTCTGCGCCCCGACCCGGTCGATGTCGAAGGTCAGCGCCGGTTCGCCGTTCACCCGCGACAGCACCGGCTGGTCGGCGAAGCCGTCGCGGACCGTGGCGATGTCGCCGAGGCGGATGCGCGTGCCGTCGTCGCGGCTGATGAGCGTGAGCTGCTCGAACTCGCGGCCGCGGTAGGCCTGGGAGGTTGAGCGCAGGGTGATCGCGCCGGCATCGGTGCGCAGGAGGCCCCCGGGCAGGTCCCGGGAGCGCTGCTGGATCGCGTTCACCACGGCATCGACCGTGAGGCCGTAGCGGCGCATGCGCTCGTCCGAGAGCTCGATGGAGATCTCGTAGTCGCGCTCGCCGAGCACGGCGATCTCGCTGATATTGCCGAGGGCGAGAATCTCCTCGCGGACTTCCTCCGCCAGTTCCTTGAGTTTCGTCGGCTCGATCTCGCCGAAGAGGCTCACGCGGATCGCCCCGGTGGCGGCTTCGATCTCCTCGACGATCGGTTTCTCGGCGTCGGCGGGGAAGGAGGAGATGCCGTCGACGCGCACCTTGGCGAGGTTCACGGCCCTGGCCATGTCGCTCCCGGGTTCCATGCGCACGGTGACGATGCCGACGCCTTCCCGGGCCTCGCTGCGGATTTCCTTGATCCCGACGATATCGCGCACCGCCTCCTCGATGCGCAGGATGATGCCGCGCTCGACTTCTTCCGGGGAACTGCCCGGGTAGGGCACGGTGACCGTGAAGGTTTCCGTCGGGAAGGAGGGAAAGACCTCCTTGTCCAGGGCCTGCATCGCGTAGAGGCCGGCCACGACGACGATGACAAGCAGCAGGTTGGCGGCAACGGGGTTGCGCGCCATCCACGCGACGGCGCCGCGCTGGCGGTCCGGCGGCGTGTACTCAGCCATCGAGGAGCGCCACCGCCATGTCGTCGAACATCAGGTCCAGGCGGGTGGTCACGACCCGGTCACCGTCTGCAAGGCCGTCCGTGACCAGGGCGCGGCCATCACTCATGCGCGCCACGGTGACGGTGCGGCGCTCGAGTGCGCCGTCGACGAAGAGGAAGACATCATCGCCGTGAAGCGAGTCCTGCGGCAGCTCCACGGCGGCCGCCACCGGTTGCCCCGGGATCTCGGCGCGCACGAAGAGGCCGAAGGGGAGGGGCTGCCCGTGGCGGCCGGCATCCAGCGGGTCCTCGACTTCAACCACCACGGGTACGACCCGCGTCTCCCGGTCGAGCCGTGCCTCGATGCGCACGAGCTTCCCCGTCCAGCGGGCTTCCCGGGTGCCGCCCTCGGCGAACAGCGCCACCGGCGCGGGCGCATCGCCGTCGAGGAACGCGATGTCCTGCGGGGGGATCGGCAGGCGGAGCTCCGCCCGCTCGGCGCCGAGGATACGGCCGACGGCCGTGCCGACGCTGATGAACTGGCCCGGTTCCACCCGCTGCTCGTCGATCACGGCGCGGTAGGGCGCCGTGATCTCCGTGTTGGCGAGGTCGCGCTCGGCGCGGGCGATGCGTGCCTGCGCGGCGGCGACGGTCGCCTCGGCTTCGTCGATGCGGGCGGACTGGCGCAGGGCCTTGGCATCCGCCAGGGCCAGCTCGGCGCTGGCCAGCGCCTGCCGTGCCTCGGCCAGGGCCAGCTCGTAATCGGTGCGGTCAATGCGCAGCAGCGGCTCGTCGGCGTCGACCACGACGCCGGGCTCGAAGCGCGGCGACTGCCAGAGGATACGCCCGGATACCTGCGCGGCCAGCTCGAGCTCCCGCCAGGCGGTGACGTTGCCGTGGGCGATGACGGTGACCGGCACGGTGCCGAGGCGGATGGTTTCCACCTCGACCAGGGGCGGCGGCGTGGCCACATTGCGCGCCTCCAGCTGGGGCCGGCTCTTGATCATGAAGGCGGCGATGGCGGCTGCAACGGCGAGGATGAGCAGGGGCCT
This sequence comes from uncultured Alteromonadaceae bacterium, assembly GCA_964438205.1. Lineage (GTDB taxonomy): Bacteria > Pseudomonadota > Gammaproteobacteria > Pseudomonadales > Halieaceae > Pseudohaliea. The sequence continues at coordinate 22,569 of CAYTJQ010000025.1, read as the reverse complement.
CGCGAGGCCCGGGAGTCGTGACATCAGGGGCTGACTTCCGTTGGCTGTGACGCTTTACGTTCGCGACGCGGTATCCCGTCGCTCGCATGTTTTTACGCAGTGCGCCGCGCGTTGGCTCTCGCGGCACTGCGGGCCCCGATTATGCCACGCTGTGTCGGGCCACCGGTGCACCCGGGGCCGGCATGAGAAAACTCTTGTGAAATAATGCGATCTTTTTCCCCCGATCGGTGCTATGCTTGTCCTGTTTGAGCATTGCAGCACTATGTCCACTGAGTTCGTCCCGGCCCCCGCGGCCAGCGTCCGATTTGTCCATAAGGCCCCGCAAGACTTCAAGCACGACCGCCCCTTGTGGGCACACCTTATTGATAGTATTGGATAGAAAGGATAGACATCATGGCAAACGCCACCGGAACGGTTAAGTGGTTCAACGAATCCAAGGGCTTCGGCTTCATCGAGCAGGACAATGGCCCGGACGTATTCGCGCACTTCAGCGCCATCAACGGCAGCGGCTTCAAGACCCTCCTCGAGGGCCAGAAGGTCTCCTTCGAGGTGACCCAGGGCCAGAAAGGCCCGCAGGCTTCGAATATCGAAGTCGTCTGAGCCAGCTCGGCTGACCAAGGAAGGCCCGCGCAAGCGGGCCTTTTTTTTGGTTGGTCGCGGTCTGCCCTGTCAAGCCGGCGACCAGTCCCCGGCGGCAAGGCGCAGCAGTAGCAGGGCGCTCAGCTGCCCGCGCTCGACCAGGCTCGAGACCCGCATCCACTCGTCGCTCGAGTGGATGTTGCCGCCGTGCACGCCGAGCGTGTCGATGTTGGGGACGCCCGCGGCGGCGAGGTTGTTGCCGTCGCAGCAGCCGCCGGTCGGCTTCACGGCGAGCTCCACGCCCAGGCTAGCGCCGCAGTCCCGGGCGAGATCGAAGAGGCGCTCGTTCGCGGGCCCCGGCACCTTGGGCGGGCGGGTGAAACCGCCGTGCAGCTCGAGGGACAGGCCGTCGCGCGCGTTCAGGGTGTCGATGATCGCCGCGAGCTCGCGCTCGCACCACGCCGTATCTTCCGGCTCCTCCACGCGGATATTGAAGCGACCCACCGCCGTGTCCGGGACGATGTTCACCGCGCCGCCACCGTGCACGAAGCCCGGGTTGAAGGTGACCCCCGGGCGCTGTCCGTTCAGATCGTCGATGGCGACCAGCGCCTCGCTGAGCAGGCGGATGGCGTTGCGGCCGTGGTGGTGTTCCCGGCCCGCGTGGGCGGCGCGGCCGCGGGCGAGGAGGGCGAAGTTGCCGGAGCCCTTGCGGCGGCCGGCGAGGCTGCCGTCGGGAAAGCTCGGCTCGTAGATCAGCCCCACATCGGCGCGCTCCGCCGCTTCCCGGATCCACGGGGCTGAGACCGGCGAGCCGATCTCCTCGTCCGGATTGAGGAGCACTTCCCAGCCGATCTTCTCCGCGAGGGGGCCGCGCTCGAGGGCGAGGAGGGCGCGGTGCATGAGCACGAGACCCCCCTTAAGGTCGGCCACGCCCGGGCCGCCGAGCGTGTCGCCGTCGATCGCGCGCACGGCCTGGAAGGGGTGGTCTTTCGGGAACACGGTATCCAGGTGTCCGCAGAGGAAGACCTGGAAGGGCGCGTCCGGGCGCTTGCGGAGACGCAGCCCGTCGCCGAGGCTGCGCTCGCGCAGGGCACCGTCGTCGTCGAGCACCTCCAGGGGCGGTGAGGGCAGCAGCGTGCTCTCTGCGCCGAGGTCCGCGAACAGCTCCGCGAGTGCCTCGCGCACGCGGTTCACCCCCGCGGCGTGGTAGCTGCCTGAGTTGATCTCGGCCAGCGCGATGGTTTCGGCGCGCATGGTGTCGGCGCCCTCGGCCACGAAGGCGAGGGCGTCGTCCCGGACCCTGGCGTCGAGCCCGCTCATGCGCCCGCGTCCGTGCTTTCGAAGATCCGGTCGGCGCTCGCCTCGACGAAACCCGGGTACAGGCTGCCATCGGCCTGCGGGTAGCGGTAGGCGAACTCGTAGAAGCAGCCGGGAACGACCTGTTCGCCGTCGCTGAAGGCCACGGGCACACGGTCGGCGAGGGTCGAGGACTGCTCCAGCAGCACGTCGGGGGAACCCTTGATTTCACCCCCGGAGTCGTTGAGCGCGTAGCCGGCGTTCTTCAGCGCAGCGTTCACCGCGGCGACCGAGTCGAAGCCCGGCAGGTCATTGACGCTCACGGTGAAATGGTTGGCCCGGTAGCCGTGGGCGGCGAGCCAGGCGGCGTACTCGCTCTCCTCGCGCAGCGCGCGGTAGCTGGCGAAGGGCAGGTCCCAGGGGCGGCCGCCGAAGAGGAAGGCAGGACCGTCCGCGGCGCCGGCGGGGACCTGCTCGCAGAGCGGCCGTACGATGTCGCGCAGCGCGCTGCTGCACTCATCGAGGAGCAGTTCGCTGATGAAGATCTTCGGCTGGGCCGGGTCCGGGTGACGGTAGTAGCGTGCCCGCAGCCTCTTCGCGCGGAAGCGGTAGTGGTCGCCGAGCTCGTAGCCCAGTGCCTCGAACAGCGGGTGCAGGGCGTCGACGCCTAGCCGCTCCGTGGCAAAGGTGCGCAGGGCGATATGGTCGTTGACGATCGGTGCGCCGCCCCCGAGGAGGGCGTGGATGCCCTCGGCGCTCGGTGCGTGCCTGAGGAAATCGTCCCAGAGGCGATCGAAGAAGGTGTTCGGGTCCATGGGGCGGGTCAGTCCTCCTGGCTCCAGGGCGTGCCGGGTACGGGGTTTTCCGGCAGGGCCACGGACGGCAGCTCGACGGAGGCGACCGGGTAGGCGCAGTAGTCCGCGGCGTACCAGGCGCTGGGCCTCAGGTTGCCGGAATCGCCGACGCCGCCGAACGGTGCCGCGCCGCTGGCCCCGGTGGTCGGGCCGTTCCAGTTCAGGATGCCGGCGCGCAGCCGCTCCCGGCAGTAGCGGTAGCGGTCTTCGTCGTCGCCGATGACGCCGGCGGCGAGACCGTAGCGGGTGGCGTTGGCGCCGGCGATGGCCTCGTCGAGATCCGCGTAGCGCAGCACCTGCAGCAGCGGCCCGAAGCGCTCCTCGTCCGGCAGGTCGTCGCCGAGGGCGCTGACCTCGACGATGCCCGGCGCGAGGAAGGCCGCGCCGCGCGGGTCGCCGGCGAGTGGCTGCAGCGCCTCGGCGCCCGCCGCGAGCAGGTCGTCCTGTGCGGCCAGCAGCCCGGAGGCCGCGTTTGCAGAGATCACCGGGCCGAGGAAGGGGGCCGGTTCGTCGTCCCAGGCGCCGAGGCGCAGGCCGCGGGTGGCGGCCAGCAGTTTCTCCAGGAGCGCGTCGCCGTCCGCGCCCGCGGGCAGGAACAGGCGCCGCGCGCAGGTGCAGCGCTGGCCGCTGGTAATGAAGGCGGACTGGATGATCGTGTGGGTCGCCGCGTCCAGGTCGGTGACCCGGTCGACGACAAGCGGATTGTTGCCGCCGAGCTCCAGCGCCAGCAGCTTGCCGGTCTGCCCGGCGAACTGGCGGTGCAGGAGCTGCCCGGTTTTCGCGCTGCCGGTGAACAGCAGCCCGTCGATCTGCGGGTGCCCGGCCAGGGCTTCGCCGGTGCCGACGGCGCCCTGCACGAGGTTGAGCACGCCCGCGGGCAGGCCGGCCTGTTGCCAGAGCTCGGCCATGGCCGCACCGACGGCGGGGGTGAGGTCGCTGGGCTTGAATACCACGGTGTTGCCGGCGAGCAGTGCCGGCACGATGTGGCCGTTGGGCAGGTGCCCGGGGAAGTTGTAGGGACCGAACACGGCGAGTACGCCGTGCGGGCGGTGGCGCAGGGTGGCGGTGCCGCTGCCCAGGGGCTGGCTGCGAGTGCCGGCGCGTTCGGCCTGGGCGTCGATGGAGAGCTTCACCTTGCCGACCATGGCGCCGATTTCCGTCCGCGCCTCCCAGAGGGGCTTGCCGACTTCCGCGGCGAGGAGCCGCGCCAGCCGCTCGCTGTCGGCCTTCACGGCCGTGGCGAAGGCCTCGGCGAGGGCCACGCGCTCGTCCAGCGGGCGCCGACCCCAGGCCGGGGTGGCCTCGCGGGCTGCGCCGACGGCGGCGTCGACATCGGCGGCGGTCGCGGCCTGGCCTTCCCACAGCAGCGTGCCGTGTGCCGGGTCCGTGGAGCGCAGCGGGTCGCCGCTGCCGCCTTGCCACTGGCCGTCCCAGAAATGACTGTTCATGCGGCGTGCTCCTCCCGCCATTCGCGTAATTGCCGTTCCGGCAGGGACAGGGTCCGCAGCCGTCCGCCGCTTTCCGTGCGCAGCGCCGCGGCCGTGGCGGCATCGATCTGCAGCGTGCCGTTGTCGTCGACGCGGTAGCCGGCGAGGGTGGCCCGGAAGCCCGCGCACTCGCTGTTGGTCAGCAGCGCCGTCGGCACCTCCGCGGGCAGGCGGTCGACGACGGCGACGGTCTCTTCCCGGCTCGCGGCCCCGGAACCGATGGCGTCGCGCCGGGCTTCCACCGTCGGGCCGGCGTCGAAGGGGTCGATGTAGCCGCGCCAGAGAAAACCCTCGCGCTCGAGCATGCGCAGCGCGGGCACGGTCTGCGCGTGCACCTTGCCGATCACCGCCTGCGCCGCCTCGTCGAGCAGGCTCACGTACACGGGGTAGTGAGGCATGAGCTCGGCGATGAACGATTTCTGGCCCATGCCGACGCGGTGCACCGCGTCGGCGAGATCCATGGAAAAGAAATGCTTCTGCAGCCAGCCCCAGAAGGGCGAGCGGCCGTCCTCGTCGCTCACGCCGCGCATCTCCGCCATCACCGTGTCGGCGAAGAACAGCGGGTGCTGGGCCATGAACAGGAAACGGAAGCGCGACAGCAGGAAACCGTTGCGCCGTTGCCGGGCCTCGGGAGTGAGGAACAGCGTGCAGATCTCCGTGGCGCCGGAGTAGTCGTTGCACAGCGTGAGCACGTCCACGGTGTTGTGGATACCCAGCTCGCGCGAGGTGTGTACGACCTTGCTCAGGTGGTAGTGGTAGACCGCGTCCTCCGTGCCCACCCGCGCCTCGATACCGCTGGTGCCGACGACGGCGCCGCTCTCGCTGTCTTCCATGACGAACAGGAAGCCCGCGTTGCCGCGCGCGTCCGGGCCCTCGCCGAACGCCTGCCGGGCTCGCTCGATGCGCACCTGCAGCTGCGGCTCGTTCTTCGGCAGCGAGGTGAAACCGTGGCCGGACTCGTAGGCGAAGCGGACGAGGGCCGGGAAGTCCCGGGCCTCAATGGGGCGGATGACCATCATGGCGTCAGCTCGCGGCCGCGGCCGGCGCCGCCACGGCGGCCACGCCCTCGGCGAAGCGGCGCAGGCCCTCGTCGATGTCCGCCTCGGGAATCACCAGCGACGGCGCGAAGCGCACCACGTCGGCACCGGCAATGAGCACCATGGTGCCGGCGTCGAGCGCCGCGTTGAGGAAGTCCCGCGCGCGGCCGGCATAGGCCGGGGCGACGGCGGCGCCGATGAGCAGGCCCTGGCCGCGGATTTCGCTGAATACCCGGTGCTCCGCGTTGATGGCCTCGAGCGCAGCGCGGAAGCGCTCGCCGCGGGTCTTCACGCCCTCGAGCACCTCCGGCGTGTTGATGAGGTCGAGCACGGTCTCGCCGACGGCACAGGCCAGCGGGTTGCCGCCGTAGGTGCTGCCGTGGGTGCCGACCTTGAAGCTCTCGGCGATGGCCGCCGTGGTGAGCATGGCGCCGATGGGGAAGCCGGCGCCCAGGGCCTTGGCGCTGGAGAGGATGTCGGGCGTGACGCCGGCGCCCTCGTAGGCATAGAGGTGGCCCGTGCGGCCGACGCCGGTCTGGACCTCGTCGAAAACCAGCAGCGCGTTGTGCCGGTCGCAGAGCTCGCGCACACCGGCGAGGAAGCCCGGCGTCGGATTGATGATGCCCCCCTCGCCCTGCAGGGGCTCGAGGACCACGGCACAGGTGCGGTCCGAGATGACGGCTTCGAGGGCCGCGAGGTCGTTGTAGGGCACGTGATCCACGGCGCCGGGACGCGGGCCAAAGCCCTCGGCGTAGGCGGGCTGGCCGCCGACGGTGACGGTGAAGAAGGTGCGGCCGTGGAAGGCGCGCTCGAAGGCGATGATCTGGTCCTTCTCGGGACCGTAGTGGTCCACGGCCCAGCGCCGCGCCAGCTTGAGCGCGGCCTCGTTCGCCTCACCGCCGGAGTTGGCGAAAAAGACCCGGTCGGCGAAGGTGGCGTCCACGAGCTTGCGGGCCAGGCGCAGCGCCGGCTCGTTGGTGTAGACGTTGGACAGGTGCCAGAGCCGGTCCGCCTGTGCTTTGAGGGCGGCCACGACGGCGGGGTGGCAGTGGCCCAGGCAGTTCACGGCAATGCCACCGGCGAAATCGATGTACTCGCGGCCGTCCTGGTCCCAGAGGCGCGAGCCTTGTCCACGCACCGGGATCACGGCGGCGGGATTGTAGTTGGGCACCATGACCTCGTCGAAGGTTGCGCGGGTTACCTGCATGGCTTTTACCTCGTCCTGTTTTCCGTAGCGGCTGGCGGCGCTTTCACTATGGCTTTAACCCAGTCTACGCGGGGCCCCTGTCATACTGAATAGCCGAACCTTGCGTATTTGTTCTTCAATTTGACGATTCGTCTCACTATTATGACGGAATGTCAGAATCGCTCGATGACCGCATCATCGCCGCCCTGCGCGAGGACGCCCGCCTCAGCTCCACGGCGCTCGCGCGCCGCCTCGGCGTGTCCCGGGCAACGGTGCACAACCGCATGGCCCGCCTGGAGCGCGAGGGTGTCATCACCGGCTATACGGTCACCCTGGGCGAGGCCTACCGGGCCCGGCAGGTCGCCGCGCACGTGCTGGTGGAGGTGGAGCAGCGGCTCACCGCCCAGGTGACCGGACAGCTCGGTCGTATCAGCGAGGTGCAGGCGCTTTACGCTATCAGCGGCGACTACGACCTCATCGTCGTGCTCTCGGCGCCGAGCACCGGTGCCCTCAGCCAGCTCCTCGATCGCATCAGCGAGCTGCGCGGCGTGCTGCGCACCAAGTCTTCCGTGATCCTTGAGACGAAGCTCCAGCGCTGACCGGCACTGCGCGACACTCGTGCATTCGGTACCATGCGCCTCCCGACCCATGCAGGATAGCTCCATGTCCCGACCCATCACCCTGTTGCTGGCGCTGTGCTTGTTCGCGCAGCCACTCCGCGCCCTCGCGGCTGACGACGACACCTGGCTTCACGGCGCCATGGCCGCGGTCGCCAACCCCTATGCCACGGATGCGGCTGTTGCCATGCTCGAGCGCGGCGGCCATGCGGTGGATGCGGCCATCGCGGCGCACGCCGTGCTCGGCCTCGTGGAGCCGCAGAGCTCCGGCCTCGGTGGCGGCGGCTTCATGCTGGTCCATGATCGTGCGGCGGGCCGCATCGTCTTCCACGACGGCCGCGAGACCGCCCCCGCCGGCGCCCGGGTCGACATGTTCATGCGCGAGGGCGAAGTCATGGGCTTCCTCGACGCCTGGCAATCCGGCCTCGCGGTCGGGGTGCCGGGCGTGGTGGCCCTGTACAAGCAGGCGCACGACCGCCACGGCAAGCTGCCCTGGGCGGACCTGTTCCAGCCGGCGATCCGCCTGGCCAGGGACGGGTTCGAGGTGTCGCCGCGGCTCGCGGGACTCCTGGCGCGCATGAAGCAGTACACGCGCCTCGACGAGAATCCGGACACGGCGGCGTATTTCTATCCGGATGGCGAGGCGCTGCAAGCGGGCGATCGCCGCGCGAATCCCGAGTATGCCGAGACGCTGAAAGCGGTGGCCGACGAGGGGATCCAGGCGTTCTACGGCGGTCACGTCGCCGCCGAGATTGTCGGGGCGGTAGCGGCGGAGCCGAACCCGGGCACGCTCAGTCTCGGCGATATCGCCGCCTACCGGGCCGTCGAGCGCGAGGCAATCTGCGGCCCCTGGCGCACGCTGCGCATCTGCAGCGCGACGCCGCCGTCCTCCGGCGCGATGGAGATCCTTGTCGCCGGGCTCTACGACGCCCTGCTGCCCGAGGACGCGGACCGGGAAGCGCGCATCGCTAGCTTCGTCGATGCGCAGCGCCTGGCCTATGCCGACCGGGATCACTACTTCGGCGATCCGGAGGCGATGACGCTCTCGCTCCGTCACCTGCTGGACCCGCGCTATATCGAGGCGCGCGCCGGCGAGCGCGCGGCGCCGGGGGAGGCAGCCGGCCACGGTGACCCGGACGCGGTGCTGCTCGGCATCCCCCGCGCGGCGCACCACGGCGCCGATACGACGCGGGAGCTCGGCGGGACCACGCACCTGTCGATTGTCGACCGGGAGGGTAATGCCGTCTCGTTCACGGCGACGGTGGAGGCGCCCTTCGGCAGTTCCCGCTGGGCCGCCGGGTTCCTGCTCAACAACGAACTGACGGATTTCGCCCGCGAGATCCCGGAAAGCGGGCCGCACCCGGCCAACGCCGTGGGCCCCGGGAAGCGGCCGCGTTCATCCATGTCGCCGACGCTGGTGTTCGACGACGCCAGCGGCGACCTGGTCATGGTCACCGGTTCGCCCGGCGGCAATTCCATCCCCGCGTACGTGGCCAAGAGCCTGCTCGGCGTGTTCGACTGGGGCCTCTCCGTCGACGAGGCCGTGGCCTTCCCGAACATCATCGCCCGCGGCCGTTCCGTGCGGGTAGAGGTCGGTACGGACACGGGCGGTGCCCTCGCCGATGCACTGGCAGCCCGTGGTTACCCGGTACAGGAGCGCGAAGGGGAGAACTCCGGGCTGCACGTGATCCGGGTCACCGCGCAGGGCCTTGTCGGTGCCGCGGACCCGCGGCGTGAGGGCACGGTACGCGCCGTCGCGCCCTGAGCCGCTCACCCGGCGCTAGCGCCGGCACTCGCTCGCGGGCAGCTCGATGCGCCGCTCGTAACCGTCCGGCCCGCGCTCGAGACGGTAGCAGCCGGTGATTTCCCGCGAGGGCTGCGGGGCGCGATCGCGCACGCAGTCGCGGCAGTCATCGTCGCCCAGCAGCGAGCCCGTGATGGCCGAGCCGATGAGGGCCCCGCCGATCACGCCCGGCCCCCAGTACCAGTGATCGCGATACCGGTAGCGCGGGTACCAGGGATGCCGGGGGGTCGTGTACCAGCCGCCGTACCAGCGGTGGCGCGGCGCGCCGCGGTACCATTGCCAGCGCCGGTAGTCCCGCCAGTGATCGCGGCGCCAGTGGTTCGAGCGCCAGCCCCGGTGCCGACGGTCGTCACGGTCCCAGCGTTCGTAATGGCCCCGGCCCCTGTCATCCCAACGGTCATCGCGGTCCGCCAGCGCGAGCCCCGGCGCAGCGGCGGCGAGCGCCGCTGCCAGGGCAAGGGTAGTGATTCTGCGTCCCATGGGTTGCCTCCTTCGGTCGCGTACACCGGTCCAGTGCACGGCCCCATGCTGCCGATGCTTCCCTGAACCCAGCCTGAACCGGGCTGCTGAAGGTCCGCGCGCCGTTCAGCCTGCGTTCAGCATCGCGGTCGCATCATGGCGGGCAGGTTGAACAGGAGGATGCAACCGTGAAAAAGACCCTGCTTGTTTTTGCTCTCAGCGCCCCGGCCCTGGCCCTGGGCCAGACCCACAGCTCGATCATCGATGCCCCGGTGGTATCCGTGCAGCCACTCATCGAGGTGGTTTCGGAGCGCATTCCCCACGAGACCTGCCGCGCCGAGCGCGTGCGCGTGGTCGAGCGCGGCCGCAACCGCTCAGCGACGCCGGCGATTCTCGGCGCCGTGCTCGGCGGCACCCTGGGCGGAGCCATCGGCGACGACACCGGCCACCAGGGTGTTATCGCCGGGGCCGGCGCCGTGCTCGGCGCGTCCGTCGGTAACGACATCGGCCGGCGGCAGCAGCGCGACGACGGCTACTACGTCACCGAGGATGTGTGCAGCGTGGAGTACGAGCTGCGGGAACGGGAGCGCGTCAGCGGCTATCGCGTCAGCTACCGCTATGGCGATACCATCTACGAGACGCGCACGGCCCGGGATCCCGGCGCCACGATCCCGGTCCGTGTGGAGCTGAAACCGCTGCCCTGAGCCTTCGGGCTCCGGGGTGGCCTGCCGCTGGACCGCACCCATGCCCGCTCGCCGGCTCTGCCTGCACCTGCTCGTCGTCGCGCTGCTCGCGGGCAGCGCCGGCGCCCGTGCCGATGACGACGGGCTCGAAGCCTGGCAGGAGCGCATCCTGCGGGCGCTCGAGCGCGATCGCGATGAGCGCGACAGGGACCGGGAGGAAGAGCGCGAGCGGCCGCCGCGCGAGTCACTCGTTGCACCGAACGGCGGCGATGGCGGCGCGCGCGCTGCGGCGGCGGAAGCCCAGCGTCGCTACGGCGGCCGCGCGCTGGCAGTCGGCCGCTCCCGCGACGGCTACCGGGTCCGGCTCCTGGGAGAAGACGGCCGCGTGACCACCGTGACCATCGAGGACTGAGCGGTGCGCCTGCTCATCGTCGAGGACGATACGCGTTTGCGCGAACGTCTCGCGGGTCATTTCCGCGCCGGGGGCTTCGTCGTCGACGAGGCGCCTGATGGACGCGAAGCGGCGTGGCTGGCGAGCGAATATCCCTGCGACATTGCCATCGTCGATCTCGGCCTGCCCGATGTCGCGGGCATCGATCTGGTCCGCGGCTGGCGCAGCGACGGGCTCGCCATGCCCATCCTCATCCTCACGGCCCGCGCCGACTGGCAGGACAAGGTCGGCGGGCTCGAGGCCGGCGCCGACGACTACGTGACCAAGCCGTTCTACCTGGAGGAGGTGGAGGCCCGGGTGCGTGCGCTGCTGCGCCGCGTCGAGGGGCGGCGGTCAAGCGTGGCGGACTACGGTCCGCTGCGCATTGATTTCAGCGCGCGCCGGGTATGCCGCGGCGACGAGGAACTGGCCCTGACGGCCTACGAGTACAACACCCTCGCCTACCTCGCCCACCGGGCCGGGGAGGTCATCTCGCGCAGCGAGCTCCTCGATCACCTCTACGACCACGACCAGGACCGGGACGGCAACGTGATCGAGCAGTTCGTCGCCCGTCTTCGGCGCAAGCTCGACCCGGAGGGCAGGCTGACGCCGATCGAGACCGTACGCGGCGCCGGCTACCGCTTCACCCTGGACCGGTCGAGCGCATGAGGCGCCGGCCCCTGTCCCTCGCGGCACGCTTGTTTCTCGCTTCGGCGCTGCTCCTGCCCCTGGCCCTGGGACTCACCGGCTGGTCCCTAGAGCGCGCTCACCGGCTGGCCCTCGACGCGGCTGCCGGTGAGAGGCTGCAGCTCCAGGTGCTGGCGCTGCTCGCGCAGGCGGACTTCGACGGGGACCTGACGCTGCCGCTGGTGCCGCTGGAGCCGCGGCTCGCCCAACCGAATTCCGGCCTCTACGCGCTGGTCACGGACGGCAGCGGCGAACCGCTCTGGCTGTCGCCCTCGGCGGCGCTGCTGCCGCAGCCACTGGCCGCGCTCACCGCCGGCATCCCTGCCCTGGGCCCGGGGCAGCGGCATCGCTCGCAGCGCGACGGTCTGCTGCGCCACGCCTACCAGGTGCTCTGGGAAACGGAAGACGGCGCCGCCGTTCCGCTGCGCTTCATCGTCGCCGAAAGTACTGCGCCGCGCGATGCGGATATCGCCGCCTTCCGCCGCAGCCTGTGGCTCTGGCTGGGTGCGACGACCCTGGTCCTGCTGGCGGTGCAGGGGCTGATCCTCGCCTGGGGCCTGCGCCCGCTGGGGCGGCTGGCGGGGGATATCGCCCGTATCGAGGCGGGGGAGGCCGCACGCCTCGACGGACCGTGGCCGCGGGAGGTGCGCCCGGTGACCGAGAATCTGCAGCTCCTGCTCAGCGGCGAGCAGCAGCGGCGCGAGCGCATGCGCAATACGCTGGCAGACCTCGCGCACAGCCTGAAGACACCGCTCGCGGTGCTGCGCAACGCACAGCCGAGGGATGCCGCCTACCCGCAGCTTCTCGACGAGCAGCTGGAGCGAATGGAGCAGGTGATCGGCTGGCACCTGCAGCGCGCGGCGGGCGGCAGCAGCCGGCTGCTGCAGCGCGTGCCGGTGGCGCCGGTGCTGGAGCGGCTGCGCGCGACGCTGCTCAAGGTCTACGCGGACCGACAGCTGGCCCTGGAGGCACACTGCCCCGCGGAGGCGCGTTTCCGCGGGGACGAGCGCGACCTCATGGAACTGCTGGGCAACGTGCTCGACAACGCCTGCAAGTACGCGGAGAGCCGGGTGCGGGTCACGGTGGCCGGTGGCAGCGGCGGCGAGGGCCTTGTGCTCTCGGTGGAGGACGACGGCGCCGGCATCTCGCCGGAACTGCGCGACCTGCTGCTGCACCGCGGCGCCCGCGCGGATACGCGCCGGGAGGGACAGGGGATCGGTCTCGCGGTCGTGCTGGAGATCGTCAATGCGCAGCGGGGCGAGCTCGCGCTCGAGGACAGCGAGCTCGGTGGAGCGCGGGTGCGTGTGCGCCTACCGTGACCGCTTCGCTACACTGGCCGCGTCCTGCACTAGAAGGAGCAGCGCCCCTGCAACGATCGACCAACAACCGCTGGCTCGCAAGTTTACTGCTGGCGGTACTGGCGTCCGCTGCCGTTGCGGATGACTACGCGGCGGGCGAAGCGGCTTGGCAGCGGGGCGAGCACGCGGCGGCGATCGCGCACTGGCTGCCGCTCGCCGAAGCCGGTCACGCACGCGCGCAGTTCGCCGTGGGCCTCGCCCACGAGCGGGGGCAGGGCGTGGAGCGGGACGCGGCGACGGCAGCCCGCTGGTACCGCCGCGCCGCCGCGCAGGGGCTGGCGGACGCCGAGTACAACCTCGCACTGCTCTACCTCGACGGCCGCGGCGTGAGCCGCGACCTCGAGGAAACGGTGCGCCTGTTTCGCGCCGCCGCGGAGCGCGGGCATCTTCCCGCGCAGGTGAACCTGGCCTACTCCTACGAGCAGGGCAGTGGCGTCGAGAAAGACCTGCCGGTTGCCGCCGCCTGGTATGCGCGCGCAGCCATGGCGGGGAACCGCGAAGCCTGGCGCCGCTTTACGGACCTGCGCGAGGCCGGTGTGCGCCCGGCGGTGCTGCCGGCGCTGCCCGAGCCCGCGTCGGAAGCGCCCGCGACCGGCTGCCAGGCCGGCGACGATGACGGGGACACCTGCTCGAACGAGCGCTAGCCCCGGAAAAAGCCTCAGATCACCTCGTGCAGCGATCCCCGGGGCTCATCGGCGAGCTGCACGCGGTTGCGCCCGGCTTCCTTGGCTGCGTAGAGGGCCCTGTCCGCGGCGTCGAGGAGGGACTGCCAGTGGTTCCCGGCCTTCGGCTGGCAGTCGGCGACGCCGATGCTGATGGTGATCCGGTCGGCGACCGATGAGTGCTCATGCACGAGCTGGCGCGCGGCGACGGCGGCGCGCAGGTCCTCCATGAACCCGGAAGCGGCCTGCGCCCGGGTCAGCGGCATGACCACGGCAAACTCCTCGCCACCGTAGCGGGCCACCAGGTCCGTACCGCGGCGGAGGTGGATCGCCAGCGCCTGGGACACGGCGCGCAGGCACTTGTCGCCCTCGCCGTGGCCGTAGTTGTCGTTGTAGGGCTTGAAGAAGTCGATGTCGATGAGGGCGACGGCCAGCGGCTCCCCGAGACGCGCGCACATGTGCCAGCTTTCATTGAGCTTGCGCTCGAGGGCCCGGCGGTTCGGCAGGCCGGTGAGCGCATCGAGCTCCGCGAGCTGCTCCAGCTTGCGGTTGGCCTCGGCGAGTTCCCGCGTGCGCTCGTCGACGGTGGCCTGCAGGCGCCGCTCCTGGGCTTCCATCCAGGCCTTGCGCAGCGCGTGGGTGAGCATCTGCCGGTAGAGGAGCAGCATCATCAGCGCGCCCGTGCCGAGGAGGATGCGCTTGCTCGGCTCGTCCTTGAGCAGCACCTCGAAGAACAGGGCGCTGAGCACCGCGACCATCATGGCCACGCTGACCGGCGACAGGTCGATCTGGTTCTTCTCCCGCGCCGCCGGCGTCGGGTGCAGGCTCGCCGCACGCGCATAGCGCAGACCGGTGGCGAGCATGCCGATGGCGGCGAAGCTGTAGAGCAGCTCCGCCACGAGGAGCAGGGTATCGCTGCGCTGCAGGTAGAGATGGGTGCCGAAGGCGGTATCGGCGAGGACCAGTAGCAGCACCGCGGTCGCCAGCAAGCGGAAAGCCACGCGGTTGGGGCCGAGGCGCGAGATCGGAAACTTGAGCAGCAGCGCCGAGAGCAGGGCGGCATCGAGCACCGGGTAGCCGATTTCCACCAGGGTGGCGAGGATCGCCGGCGCCGCCTCCGCATTGCGGCCCGGCAGCAGGACGAACTCCCACACCAGCAGGGCGAAGGCGCCGAGGGCGATGAGCAGGTCCGTCAGCTGCATGCGCTGGGACGTGAACACGGCACCGTGTGTCGGCAGCCAGAAAATGGCCAGGCAGATGAGGGCGTAGCTGACCAGGTTTAGGAGGTCGGCCCAGGGCGCGCCCGGTGCCCGGTAGAAGTCCATGTCGTACTGGAACAGCAGGCTGGACCAGGCGCCGAGGGCAAGGGCGCCGCAGAGCAGGGCCAGCGACGGCAGCGTCGGCGAGTTGCGCCCGCGGATGGCTGCGTAGGCGAGCGCCGCGGCCGCGAGGGCCTTGAGCAGCACGTGGGACCAGGGCGTCGGGAAGAACGGTGCGAAGGTACCGCCGAACAGGGCGCTGTGCAGGGCCGCGGTATTCAGCGACTGCCAGGCGATGATGGCTGCTATCAGGCCGAAGCGCCAACGCGACAGCGGCGGGTTGGCATCCGGCGGGAACAGGGGCACGCGGCATCCCTCGTCGCAGTTCGCGCTTGAGTTTAGCGGCGTTACGGCCCCGGGTATAGCGGGGGACACTCCAGGTCCGCGGGCCGGTCGACGTCGCGGAGCACACCGGGGTCATCGACCGCGAGTTCCCGCACGACCGCCGCGTGGCGCAGCAGCAGGTCGCGCGCGCCGCGGTCGCCATCGAGGGCGGCCAGCTCGGGCAGGAAGCGTGCTCCGAAGGCCACCGGGTGGCCGCGGCGGCCGTTGTGGCAGGGGACGCAGATCGAAGCCGCGCCGGCCGCGCGCGCCACGGCCGCGACGCTCTCCGGGCGCAGCCACGGCATGTCGCCGAGGGCGACCAGTACCGCATCCCAGTGCGGCAGTGCCGGCACGGCAGCAGCGAGGGTCGCGCCCATGCCCCCGGGCGCGCCGGCGCAGCGGATCGTCTCGATGCCCCGCTCGCCCAGCGACTGCGCCAGCGTGTCGTCGCCCGGTCCCAGCGCGACCCGGAGCGGGAGTCCGGTCGCGACAAGGTTGGCGACGCTGCGGTCCAGCAGCAGTTCCCCGTCCGGGAGACGCGCCCGGCGCTTGTCGCTGCCGAAGCGCCGGCCGCGGCCGGCCGCGAGGAGCAGGACGCCGACCTTCAAGGCTCGCCGATGCCCGCGCAGGGGTCGGGTCGCTCTGCCGCCTCGGCCAGGGCGACGAAATCGGCAAAGCCCGGCTGTGCTTCCGGGTAGTCGTCGGGGAAGCGGGCGTCCGGGCGGCGCTCGACGAAAATGACTACCGCGATGCGCGCCTCGGGCCGCAAGCGTTCGAGAAAGCGGGGGACGGCCCGGTCCCGCCGCGCGTGGCCCGCGCCGAGCACGAGCACCCCGCGACCGCCGGCGGCGGCCTGGCGCCAGGCCATGTGCGCATCCCGCGCCACCTGTACCGTCGCCATCGCCGGCAGCATCTCCGGCGGCAGCCTGCCGCAGTGCGCGTCGGCCAGTTCCTCCTCGAGCGCGGCCTGCGCAGCCGCGTCGAAAAGGCTGGCCGGGTCGAGGGCAGCGAGCGCCTCCGGCGGCAGTACCGCGCTGAAACCCGCTTCCGCGACGGCGAAGGCCTCGCGCCTCGGGAAGGACAGCGGGACGATGCGCCGGCCCTGCGCCAGCGCCGCTGCGAACACGGGCTCGTAGAGCGCCCAGGGCGGCCAGCCGGCGTCCGCCCAGGCCACTGCCCCCGGCAGCGCAGCGAGCGGCTCGTCACTGGCCAGCGCTTCGTCGAGGCCCGCGGCCTGTGCGCTGTCCAGCTGCTCGAACCCCACCGCGACGTTCTCACCGGGGAAGCGCCGGAGCAGGTCCGCCTGGCCCAGATGGTGCGCCGCGTTGTCGTGGATTTCCCCGACGAGCAGATAGTCGGCGTCCGCTACCGCTGTCGCCACGGCATCGGGCGAAAGCCACCGCGCGTCGGCGACGGACCAGTAGCGCGCCGGGGCGCGGCTTTCGCGCGGCGTCCCGCTGCAGGCAGCGACCAGGCCGATAAGAAAGACGGTTAAAGCGCAACGGAGGAATGCGGCTGGGGGATGGTGGGGCATGCGAGGCTCCGGCGGTGCGACGTCAGCGGGTTGAGACTTCAGTCGACCATTGTAGCGAGAGTCTTTGGCCAGCCCGGCACAGCTTCCGCGGCCTGCTTGTGCCGTCGACGGTGTGGCGGCGCCGCCGACGCGTCAGGGCTCGTGCAGCCCCGGGCTGATGGTGCTGGCGAGGTCGCCCTTGTTGGCGAGGATCTCTTCCGGCGTCAGGCCGACCAGTTCGTGGGGGAAGACCAGCCAGGCGTCGGTCTCGTGGACGTAGTAGTCTGGGGTGATGTCGGTGACGTTCCTGGACGGCTTGTACCAGGGGGTGGCCACGCGCATGGTCTCGGGCATGTTGCGCCGGGCCCTGGCGCGCAGCTTGTCGAAGATGGCGCGGATGCTGCGACCGGAGTCGAAGACGTCGTCCACGAGCAACACCTGGTGCTCGGCGTCGACGTTGTCGATGATGTAGTCGAGGCCGTGTACGCGGACCGTCTTGTCCTGCTTGTTGATGCCGTAGTAGGACGAGGTGCGGATGGCGATGTGGTCCGTGTGGATGCCGACGTATTCCAGGTATTCCTGGATCGCGATACCCACTGGCGCGCCGCCGCGCCAGACGCCGATGATGAAGTCCGGGCGGAAGCCGCTGTCATAGATCTTCTGGGCCAGGCGGAAGGAGTCCACGAGGAGGTCGTTCGCTGAGATGTAGACCTTGTCGTCCGTGACTTTCTCGTCCGTGTCCTTCTCGTCGGTGATTGTCTCGTCGGTGACCTTCTCGTCCATGAAACTGCCGTCGCCCTAGCCGAGGAAGGCGAACTTTAGCACGAAGATCGCCGCCACCACATAGACCGCCGCGGGGCATTCGCGGCCGTGGCCGGAGACGAGCTTGATGGCCGCGTAGGTGATGAAGCCGAGGCCGATGCCGTCGGCGATGGAGTAGGACAGGGGCACTGCCAGCGCCGTCACCACGGCCGGCGTGGCTTCCGTCACGTTGGCCCAGTCGAGGTCCTCCAGCGCCCGCGCCATGATGCAGGCCACGAACAGCAGCGCCGCGCCGGTGGCGAAGGCGGGGATGCTCTGCGCCAGCGGGGCGATGAACAGGCAGAGCAGGAACAGGAGCGCGGTGGTGACCGAGGCCAGGCCCGTGCGGCCGCCGGCCTCGACGCCGGCGGCGCTCTCGATATAGCTGGTGGTGGAGGAGGTGCCGAGCAGCGCGCCGATGGCGGTGGCGCTGGAGTCGGCGAGCAGTGCCTTGCGCAGCCGGGGCAGGTGCCCGTTCTCGTCGAGCATGCCGGCACGGTTGGCGACGCCGACCAGGGTGCCGGCCGTATCGAAGACATCCACCAGCAGCAGCGTCAGCACCACCGTCACCATGGACAGGTCGAAGGCGCTGGCGAGATCCAGCGACAGGAAGGTGGTGAGCGACGGCGGCGCGGAGACGACGCCCTGGAACTCCGCCGCCCCGGTGGCCCAGCCCAGCACCGTCACCAGCAGCATGCCGATGACCACCGCGCCGGTGATACGCCGGGCCGACAGCGCCGCAATGACCACGAAGCCCGCCAGCAGCAGCGTCGCCGGCAGGGCCGCGAGGTCCCCGAGGGACACCAGCGTCGCCGGGTCGCGGACGATGATGTCGCTGCCGGTCAGCGCGATGATGCCCAGGAACAGGCCGATACCGGCCGAGATGCCGAGCTTCAGGGAGCGGGGGATGGCGTTGATGAGCCACTCCCGCACCGGCAGCACGGACAACAGGATGAAGATGATGCCCGAGATGAGCACCGCGCCGAGGGCGGTCTGCCACGCATAGCCCATGCCGAGGACGATGCCGTAGGTGAAGAAGGCGTTCTGGCCCATGCCCGGGGCCTGCGCCACCGGGTAATTGGCATAGAGGCCCATGACCGCCGTGCCGATGGCGGCGGCGAGGCAGGTGGCGACGAAAACGGCGCCGAAGTCCATGCCCGCCTTGGAGAGAATCGCCGGGTTGACCACGGTGATGTAGGCCATGGCGAGAAAGGTCGTGACCCCTGCCATGACTTCGCGGCGGACGCTGCTGCCCTGCGCCTCGATGCCGAAGCGCGCCTCCAGGAGCCCCGCCATGTCAGCGCGCGGCCGTGCTGCGCGAGGCGGCGTCCACCCGGGCGAGGTAGTCGGTGATGCGGGCCTCCGGGAGCCAGCTTACGGTGAAGGCGTTGCGCACGAGCTGCAGGACTTCCGCCTCCGTGAAGGCCGCTTCGTCCATCAGCGCCGCGAAGTTCTCGTTGAGGTAGGCGCGGAAGTAGGCCGGGTCGTCGGAGTTGATCGTGGCGCGCATGCCCTTCGCGAGCATCTGCCGGATCTCGTCGCCGGTCAGGTTCTGGACGACGAAACGGTTGGACACGGGGCAGACCGTCAGGCCGAGGCCGCGCTCGACGATCGCCTCGCACAGCGCTTGGTCTTCCAGGGCGTTGATACCGTGGTCGATGCGGTCGACGGCGATGAGGTCCAGGCACTCGCGGATGTGCTCGAGAATGTCCTTCTGGTTCACGTCGCAGTGCATGGTCAGCTTGAGGCCGAGCTCGCGCGCGCGGGCGAACACCTCGGCGAACTTCGACGGCGGGTTGTCCTTCTCGTCCGAGTCGAGGCCCACGCCGATGATGCGATCGAGGAAGGGCTCGGCCGCGGCCAGCGTCTCCGCGGCGGAGTCGGCGCTCATGTCGCGCAGGAAGCACAGGATGAGGTTGCTCTCGATCCCGAGCTTGTCCGCGGCATCCTGCTGCGCACGGCTGATGCCGTTGATCACCGTCTCGAAGGGCACACCGCGCACCGTGTGCGCCTGCGGATCGAAGAAGGGCTCGACGTAGACGACGTGCTGTGCGGCGGCGCGCTGGAAGTAGTGCCAGGCAAGCTCGTAGAAGTCTTCCTCTTCCCGCAGCACATCCATCGCCGCGTAGTAGATCTTCAGGAAGGAGGGCAGGTCGTGGAAATCGTAGGCGGCGACCACGTCCTCGGGCCGCTCGTACTCGAGGGCGATACCGTTGCGTTGGGCGAGGGCAAAGATGTGCTCCGGCTCCAGCGTGCCCTCGAGGTGGACGTGCAGCTCGGCCTTGGGCAGGGCCTGGATGAAGTCTCTCATGACGGTGTCTCCACGATTGGAAGGATGGTTCTGGGGGACTGGCCGGGGCTCGGCATTACACCACCCCCGGTCGCGCTTCGGCAACGCCGGCATCGGCCAGGACCTGCGCCGCGCGCAGGCAGAGGTCTTCCCGCCAGGGGGCGGCAACCAGCTGCACCCCGATCGGGAGTGGCTCGCCGGGCAACCAGAGCGGCACGCTGAGCGCCGGCAGGCCGATGCAGGAAAAGGGCTGGGTGAACAGGCCGAGGTTCGGCCGCAGCAGTTCCCGGCGCCCGGCCAGCTCGAGGTAGCGGGTGCCGAGGGGCGGTGCGGGGCAGGGTGTGCACGGTGCCACGAGCAGGTCCGTGTGGGCGAAGACCACGGCCATTTCCTCGCGCCAGGCCCGGCGCGCGGCCTGCGCCCGCAGGTACCAGCTGGCCGGGAGCAGGGCACCGGCGAGGAAGCGGTCACGGGTATCCGGATCGAAGTCGTCCACGCGCTCGCGCAGGTGGTGGCCGTGGAGCGCGGCGCCCTCGGCGTTGGTGACCAGGTAGGCGGCGGCGCGGCCGGCGGCGGCGCCGGGAAGCGGCTCCTCCCGGCTCACGGCGAGTGCCGCGCAGACCCGGTCTACGGCGGCGCGGGCCTGCGGGTAGTCAGCGGCGGCGAAGAACCCGCCGGCCCGGGCGATGCGGACACTGTCCAGCCCCGCGTTGAGCGTTGCCCCCGCCGGCTCGGGGGCGCGCCGGGCGCAGGCCGGGTCACCGCCGTCGAAGCCCTGCAGCGCGTCGTAGGCCAGGGCGAGGTCCGCTACCGTCGCCGCGAGCGGTCCCAGGTGGTCGAGGCTGTCGCAGAAAGGATAGGTGCCCGTGCGCGGCAGGCGGCCGTAGGTCGGTTTCAGTCCGAACACGCCGCAGAGCGAGGCCGGCACGCGGATCGAGCCGTTGGTGTCCGAACCGAGCGCGATCGGTACTAGGCCGCCGCCGATGGCGGCGCCCGCGCCGGAGGAAGAGCCCCCGGTCATGCGCCCCGGGTCGTGCGGGTTGCGGCAGGGGCCGTCATGAACGTTCTCGCCGGTGAAGTCGTAGGCGTACTCACCCATGTGCAGGCTGCCCACCAGCACGGCGCCGGCGGCTTCCAGGCGGCGGATGAGCACGGCATCCTCCGCGGCCGCGGGCAGGTCGCGGTTGATGAGGCTGCCGGCGGTGGTTGTGAGGCCCGCTACGTCGAAAAGGTTCTTCACCGCGAAGGGCACGCCGGCCAGCGGCCCCGGGTCCTCGCCCGCGGCCCGGCGCCGGTCGAGCGCGGCCGCCCGTGCCCGGGCGCGTTCGGCGACCACGGCGGTGAAGGCGTTGAGCGTGCCGTTGGCCGCGCCGATGCGGTCCAGCGCCTGCGCGACGGTTTCGCCGGCGCTGAGCTCGCCGCGGCGGACGGCGCCGGCCAGGGCGGAGGCGTCGATCATGCGCTGCCCGCTCCGCCGTTGTCCGGGGCCGGGTCGAAGACCGGGGCGAGGGCGAGCTCGTTCGCGTCCCCTGCCAGCGGCTCCAGCGCGCGGAGCATGCGGCGCGCGGTGGCGAGATGCAGGCGCACGCCGTCCCGGCAGTGAGCCGGGATCGTCAGCCCTGCGAGGGTGGCGAGGGCGTCGAGTTCCGCGTCGGTGATCGGGGTGTCGTCCATGGCAGGGGGTCTCTGTCGCATCAAGCGGCCGGCCGCAGCCGGCCCGAAAGCACAGCAAACAGTATGCCAGTAACGCGAACGCTGCCGGGTGGCACTGAACTTGCTGGCGTTAGGGGCAGGAACAAGCCACACGCCACGCTGGCTCAACCGGGAGGACCCGCCATGTCCGTGCTTTCCGCCGCCCCGCTGCTCTACGGCCATGCGGACCGGTTGCCGCTGCCGCGGGCTTTCCTCGCAGGGCTCCAGCACCTCCTGGCGGTCTTCGGCGGCATCGTCACGGCGCCGCTCATCATGGCCGTCGGCATGGGCCTGCCGGCGGCGGATACCCGGGCCATCCTCGCCGCGTCCCTGTTCGTTTCCGGGGTGGCCACTGCGATCCAGGTCGCCGGGCGCTGCGGCATCGGTTCCGGTCTGCTGGCGATCCAGGGCACGAGCTTCACGTTCATCGGGCCGGTGCTCTTTGCCTTCCACGGCCTGCCGGAGGCCATGCCGGCGCGCGAGCGCCTCGCCGTGATCTTCGGCTGCTGCGCCGTCGCCGCCGTGCTCACCGGTCTCCTCGCCCTCGGCATCCGCCGGTTGCAGCGGCTGCTGACCCCGACGGTGACCGGTACCACGGTGCTGCTCATTGGGCTCACGCTCGTGCTCTCCACGCTCGAGAACCTGTGGCGGGCCTGTACGGCCCCCGGCGCGCCGACCGCGACCCTCGCGCTGCTCACGGTGACCGTCTTCGCCCTGACGCTGTGGCTGGCGACCCGGCTTTCGCCCTGGTGCCGTCTCTGCAGCGTGCTCGGGGGGCTCGCCGGCGGCGCGCTGCTCGCCGCGGCCCTCGGGCTCTTCGGCGAAGGCGCTGCCGCCGGGGGGCTCTACCTGCCCCGGCTCCTGCCCTATGGCATCGGCTTCGATGTCAGCGTGTTCCTGCTGCTCTTCCCGGTATTCCTCGTTTCCGCGACCGAGTCCGTCGGGGACCTGACGGCCACGGCGTCCCTCAGCGGGTTGCCCACGCGGGGGGATCGGTACTGGCAGCGCGTGCGCGGCGGCATCCTGGGCGATGCCCTCAACTCGCTGCTCGCGGCGCTGGCCGGGACCTTCCCGAACACGACCTTCAGCCAGAACAACGGCGTGATCCGCCTCACCGGCATCGCCAGCCGTCGCATCGGCTTCGTGGTGGCCGCGCTGCTCGTGGCCCTGGGCTTGCTGCCGGCGCTGGCCGCCCAGCTGCAGGCGCTGCCGCCGGCCGTCCTCTACGGCAGCACGCTGCTGCTCTTCCTCATGGTCGCGCGGGCCGGCTGGGGCCTCCTGGCCGGCGGCGCGATCGGCCGCCGGGGCTGGCGTATCGCCGCCGGCGCCGCCGCCGGCGGCTGGCTCCTCGCCGAACTCACCGCGCGCGCCGGCCTCGAGGGGCCGGCCGCCCTGTTCCTCCAGTTCCCGGTTTCCAATGGCGCCTTCCTCGCCATGGCGCTCGAACTGCTGGTGCCGCGGCGCGCGCTCACTGCCGAGCCGGGCTGAGAA
>CAYTJQ010000024.1:29740-47435 GCA_964438205.1 uncultured Alteromonadaceae bacterium | reverse complement strand
TTAATGAGTCTAAGTCTGTAGTAGGTAATGCTCCCGGATCTGCCGGACACGGCGAAGCCGTATCCGGCGTGACCGCTTCCGGCAAATCCGTATGCGGTACTTCTGAGACAATGTAGGTTCCGCCGCGCATGCGTCCGCGGGAATCCCGTGTGGGTTCGAAGGACACGTAGCCGGCGGTGCGCAGTTCCCGCAACAGTTTGTAGATGCCGTCACGCCTGAGATCACCGCGCTTCTTCAGGTCGTTAACCAGCACACGCCAGTCATTCGGTCGCGATAGCAGGTACGCCAACAGCCCGCGCGCCGCCCAGGACAGGCGGCTGTCCTCAATGGCGCGCTGATCGACAACGACGTACTGGTGGCGCCGCGTAGCCCGCCGGATGGTCTGCGTCACTCGTCGTCCGCGCCGCTGATGATGCGGGCGACCTCGATGGCGGGATAGTAGACGCGCCGGCCGATCCGGCAGCCGCAGGCCTTGAGGGCCCGCGTGCGGGCATCGCTTGGAGAGCACAGGCTGTAGCGCAGCCCACCGGTACTGCGTCCGAGCAGTTCGGCAAGCTGCGATTGCGTAAGCAGGAGGCCGAAACGCTCCGTGAGCTGTGCCCCGAGGTCACCCTGCGCTAAGTCGTGTTTGCCTTCCATGGTCTTTCCTTACTTGATCGCGTGAGCGGAAAGATAAGAAGACCTGACGTCGCCTTCACGAACCAGTGATAACAAGGTCCAGCCCTGACGCAGTTTCAGTAAACTGATCGGGCCTAACGTCATCCTTCCCGATCGAGCCGGTACTTGAGTTATTCGCGGTGTAGTTGGGTGTAGCGATGCGGTGGTCGAAGGGCTAATCCGGATTCGCAGGGAACGGACCCTCCCGGTCATCACGGCGATCAGGGTTCTAGCGTGGGAGGGTGTCTACCGGCGTCGAATACCGCCGGAACTGGCTAGGCTAATTGATAGCGGGTCGTCCCTGGGAACCCGGGACATTCCATATGCGGCCGCGTTTATCGTAAGGAGAATCAGGTAGATTCATGGCCCAGCAGTGCATGCATCACCGTGGCACGGTGCCAGCGAGTCGTGTTGGGGCCGATTTTCACGGGCTTGGGACTGCGCCCGTCACGGGCCCAGGCCCAGATGGTACAGCGATGGACGCGCAGCTCTCTGCTGAGCTCCACGTCCGTTGCCCACGTTGCATTGCTGCCTGCTTGCTGAGTGACCACGTCGCGCTCTCCATTCCGGATCGTTGCGTGACGTTATCCTGCGGCGTTTCAGGTCGGGGTAGAATCGAAAACTCGTGCCTGGGCTGACGCGGATTCCGCCAGACCATCACTTTCATTTAGTGGGGCTTTATGTTGGACCTGATGAAAAAATACTCATAACCTGTTGTTTTTATTGATCATCTGGTGCCCGGTGCCGCACCGGACCCTAGGCCCTGCGGGTTTTCTTCGGGTGCTTGCGCGCGGGGTAGCAGGTGCGGCAGATCTCGCAGACCCGGCCGTCGCAGCCGCGCGCCGTGCAGAACTCGCGGCCGTAGAAAATGATCTGCAGGTGCAGGTCGTTCCAGGCCGCCCGCGGGAAAAGACGCTTCAGGTCGCGCTCCGTCTGCGTCACGTTCTTCCCCGAGGACAGGCCCCAGCGCTGCGCCAGGCGGTGGATGTGCGTATCCACGGGGAAGGCGGGCACGCCGAAGGCCTGGGCCATGACCACGCTTGCGGTCTTGTGGCCGACGCCCGGCAGGCGCTCCAGGGCGTCCATGTCGCCGGGCACCTCGCCGCCGTGCTCCGCCACCAGGATCCCGCTAAGGCGCTTGATGGCCTTCGCTTTCTGGGGCGACAGCCCGCAGGGGCGGATCACGGCGCGGATTTCATCCTCGGCCAGCGCCGCCATCGCCTCCGGCGTGTCCGCCAGGGCGAAAAGAGCCGGTGTGACCTGGTTGACGCGCTCGTCCGTGCACTGGGCCGAGAGCAGCACGGCGACCAGCAGCGTGAACGGGTCGCCGTGGTCCAGGGGGACCGGCGGGTCCGGGTAGAGCTCGGCCAGCCTCGCCTGGATGAAGGCCACCCGCTCGGGCTTGCTCAGCACGCCAGGCGCTCGAGCAGGGAACGGATACGGCCGGCGGCCTCGATGCAGTCCTCGAGCTCCGCGACCAGGGCCATGCGCACACGCCGGGCACCGGGGTTGCCGGCGCCCGCGTCGCGGCCCAGGTAGCGCCCGGGCAGGACGGTCACGCCCTCCTCGGCGTAGAGGCGGCGGGCGAACTCCCGGTCGTCGAGCGGGGTTTCGGGCCAGAGGTAGAACCCCGCGGGGGGCAGGGACAGGCCCAGGGGCTCGCCCAGCACCTCCAGCACCGCGCGGAACTTCTCGCGGTAGCGCTCGCGGTTCTCGCGCACGTGGCTTTCGTCGCGCCAGGCGGCAATGCTGGCGAGCTGGTGGTGCGGCGGCATGGCACAGCCGTGGTAGGTCCGGTAGCGGGTGAAGGCCTCGATGAGCGCCGCATCGCCGGCCACGAAGCCGGAGCGCAGCCCCGGCAGGTTGGAGCGCTTCGACAGGCTGTGGAAGCTGAGGCAGTTGCGGTAGCCGGGGTTGCCGGCCAGGTGGCAGGCGTCCAGGAGCCCCGGCGGCGGCGCGTGCTCATCGGCGTAGAGTTCCGAGTAACACTCATCGCTGACCAGGACCACGTCGTTTGCCAGCGCGCGCTCCACGAAGGCGGCGAGCTGCTCCCGCGACAGTACGGCGCCGCTCGGGTTGCCGGGGGTGCACAGGTACAGGAGCTGGCAGCGTTCCCAGTCTTCGGGGGCGAGGTCTTCCGGGGCCGGCAGGAAGCCGCGCTCGGCGGTGAGGTCGATGAAGCGCACGTCGGCGCCGGCGAGGAACGCCGCGCCCTCGTAGATCTGGTAGAAGGGGTTCGGCGTTGCCACCAGGGCAGCGCGGCTGCGGTCCACGCAGGCCTGGGCGATAGCGAAAAGGCCCTCACGCGTGCCGTTTACCGGCAGCACCTCCCGCTGCGGATCCGGTGTGGGCAGGTCATGGCGCGCGGCCAGCCAGTCGGCCACCGCCTCGCGCAAGGCGAGATCGCCGCGGGTGGCCGGGTAGCGGGCCAGGCGGTCGAGGGAGCCGGCGAGTGCTTCGCAGACGGCTGCCGGCGGCGCGTGCTGCGGCTCGCCGACGGAGAGCGCGATCGGGCGCCTGTCCGCCGGTGGCGCCAGGTCCGCGAAGAGCGCGCGCAGCTGCTCGAAGGGGTAGGGCTGAAGGCGCGTAAGGTCCGGGTTCATGCCGCCTGCTGCCCGTCGAGCTCGCGGCAGATCGCCTCCTGGATGTCCCGGCAGCGCGCCGGGTCGGTGAGCGGGCGATGCGCGTCGTCGGTGATGAAGAACACGTCCTCGACCCGCTCGCCGAGGGTCTGGATCTTCGCAGCCTGCAGCACGACGCCGTAGCGCACGAAGACCTCGCCGATGCGCGCGAGCAGGCCCGGCCGGTCCGGCGACATGACCTCGAGCACCGTGACGCCCTTGGTCTCGTCGGTGCTCATGGAGGTCTCCGTGGGCAGCGTGAAGGAGCGCATCTGCCGCGGCATGTGTCGCTGCACGATGGCCACGCCCCGGGCCTCGTCGGCGAGCGCCCGGCTCAGGTGCTCGCCGATGTGCTTGAGGCGCCCCGCCTCCTCGTCCAGCGGGGCGCCGCTGGAATCGAGCACGTAGAAGGTGTCGAGGCTCATGCCGTCGCTGCCGTTGTACACCCGGGCGTCGTGGACGCTGAGGTCCAGCTGCTCGAGCTCGGCGCAGATCCGCGGGAAGGTGCCCTTGTCGCTGCGCGCGTAGATGAAGATCTGCGTGGTGTTGGCGACGCTGGACTCCACGGTGTTGCGCACCAGCACCAGCGGCTGTTCGCGGTCGTGGTGGCCGGCGATCGCCTCCGTGTGCCAGGCGATGTCCTCGGCGCGCTCGCGCAGGAAATAGTCCTCGCCCCGCTGTGCCCACAGCGAGTTCAACTCGTCCTCCGTGAAACCGCGGTACTCCAGCAGTTCCATGGCGGCGCGGCGAGTCTCCTCGATCCACTCGCCCTTGTCGACGGGGTTCTCCAGGCCGCGGCGCAGCGCGCGCTTGGTCTCGGCGTAGAGCTGGCGCAGCAGGCTGCCGCGCCAGGCGTTCCAGAGCGTCGGGTTGGTGCCGGTGATGTCGGCCACGGTCAATGTGAACAGGTAGTCCAGGCGTTCCTGGGTGCCGACGTGGCGGGCGAACTGCTGGATCACGTCCGGGTCGGAGATGTCCTTGCGCTGCGAGACGGCGGACATGAGCAGGTGGTTGCGCACGAGCCAGCTGACCAGCTCCGTGTCGCGGCGGCTGAGCCCGTGGTCGCGGCAGAAGATCTCGGCATCGACGGCGCCGAGTTCCGAGTGATCGCCGCCGCGGCCCTTGCCGATATCGTGGTACAGGCCGGCGATATAGAGCAGCTCGAGCTTGGGCAGGCGCCGGGCCACGCGGCCGGTGACCGGGAAGCGCTCGTCGCTCTCCGGGCGCAGGAAGCGGCGCATGTTCTCTACCACCTGCAGCGTGTGCGCATCCACGGTGTAGGTGTGAAAGAGGTCGTGCTGCATCTGCCCGACGATCCGGCCGAAGGCCGGCAGGTATTTGCCCAGGATGCCGTAGCGCGACATGCGCCGAAGCTGCCGGGTCATGCGGTGCGGACAGCGCAGGATGTCGAGGAACAGGGCCCGGTTGGCCGGGTCCGCCCGGAACTCGTCGTCCACCAGGTGGCGGTGCTCGCGGATCATGCGGATCGTCGGCGCGGCGATGCCCTTGACGGCCGGGTTGCTGCCGGCGAGGTGGAAGACCTCGAGCAGGGCCCCCGGCCGCTCGCTGAACAGGTCGGGGCGGCGGGCGGCGATATAGCCGTTGCGCAGCTCGAAGCTGTCGTTGATGACCTCGACTTCATCTTCGCTGTCGGTGCAGAGGATGGCCTGGTCGAAGGTCTGCAGGAGCAGCTCGTTGAGCTGGGCGATGGCCAGGGCCCAGCGGTAGTAGACCTGCATGAACTTCTCGACGGCGAGCTTCTCGTCGTCCTTGAAGCCCCACTGCCGGGCGAGGGCGCGCTGGTGATCGAAAAGCAGCCGGTCCTCCTCCCGGCCCGCCAGCGTGTGCAGGGCATAGCGTACCTGCCAGAGGAACTCGCGGCCGCGCAGCAGGATCTGCGCTTCTTCCTCCGTGAGCAGGCCGTTCGCGGCCAGTTCCTCGACGCTGCTCCAGCCGAAGTGCCGCCGCGCCAGCCAGCCGATGAGCTGCAGGTCGCGCAGGCCGCCGGGGGAGCTCTTCACGTTCGGCTCGAGGTTGTATTCCGTGTCGGCGAACTTCTCGTGCCGGGACTCCTGCTCTTCGCGCTTCGCCTCGAGAAAGGCGCGGGCGCTCCACATGTGCTCGGTGCTGGTGCGTTCGCGCAGGTCCGTGAGCAGCGTCTCGTCGCCGGCGAGCAGCCGGGCCTCGAGGAGGTTGGTGAGGATGGTGATGTCGTCGCGGGCGCGCCGGGTGCACTCGTCGACGCTGCGCACGCTGTGGCCCAGGGAGAGCCCGAGGTCCCAGAGAAGGGTCACGAAGCGCTCGACGGCGACCTCCGGCACCTCGGCAGCGTCGCCATGGAGCACGAGGAGGTCGATGTCCGAGTGCGGGTGGAGTTCGCCGCGGCCGTAGCCGCCCACCGCGACCAGGGCGAGGGGCGTCGAGCCCCAGTCGACGCGCGACCAGAGCTCTGACAGCAGGCCGTCGATGACCCGGGCCCGGCCGCGGATCAGCTCGCCAGCGGGTTCGCCGGCCGTGAACGCCGCATCGAGGGCGGCGTTGCTCTCGGCCAGCACACTGCGCCCGGCGGAAACCAGGCCTTTCTCCGCGGCGCGGCTGCGGAAGGCTTCGGCGTCGAACAGGGGATCGGGGAGCGGTGCCATGGGCGGGATCGCCGGAGGCCTAGGGGAGGGCTTCTTCGCTGCGCCGGGTGAGGACCTCGCAGCCGTCGTCGGTGACCGCGAGGGTGTGCTCCCACTGCGCCGACAGCCGGCCGTCGCGGGTGGTGACGGTCCAGCCGTCTTTCTGGTTGAGGCGCGTGTGCCGGCGGCCGGCGTTGATCATCGGCTCGATGGTGAACGTCATGCCCGGCTCGAGGACCAGGCCCTCGCCATGGCGCCCGTAGTGCAGCACCTGCGGGTCTTCGTGGAAGCCCCGGCCGATGCCGTGGCCGCAGTACTCGCGCACCACCGAGTAGTGGTTTGCCTCCGCATGCTGCTGGATGATGGCGCCGATGTCGCCGAGCCGCGTGCCCGGGCGGACGATGTCGATGGCCCGGTACAGGCACTCCTGGGTGACCCGCACCAGGCGCTCGGCGTGCGGGGCGACCTCGCCGACGCCGACCATGATGCTGGTGTCACCGTGATACCCATCCTTGATGACCGTGACATCGATGTTCACGATGTCACCCTTCTTCAATTTCTTGCTGTCGCTGGGGATGCCATGGCAGACCACCTCATTCACCGAGGTGCAGATCGAGCGGGGGAAGCCGTGGTAGTTGAGCGGGGCGGGCACGGCTTCCTGCTCGCCGGTGATGTAGTCGTGGCAGATCCGGTCCAGTTCGCCGGTCGTTACCCCGGGCACGACCTGCGGCCGGATCATTTCAAGGACGGCAGCCGCCAGGCGACCGGCCACGCGCATTTTCTCCAGTTCTTCTGCCGACTTGATCGATACAGCCATGGGTCATCCGTTGCAGTGATCGGGCCCCGGACGGCGCCGGGGATGCCAGCCGGCTAGTGTAACGCAAGGGCAGGGGCGCGGTAACGGGGCGACGGGCGAGGCAAGCTTGATGCCAGCCCTCCCCTCACCTTCCCTTCACCGGCTTTCCTTCGTGTCCGCGCTGTGCTATAAAGCGCGCGCCGCGGAGGTCCGCGGTAAATACGCACACATGCCGCAACCCGGGCCAGGGTGCCGTCACGGACGGTTTGGCCCCGGGGGCATGTGGAGGACCCAACCCGAAAAAGGTAATTGTCATGTCCCAGGTAAGCATGCGCGACCTGCTGCAGGCCGGCGCGCACTTCGGGCACCAGACCCGTTTCTGGAATCCCAAGATGGACCAGTACATCTTCGGTGCCCGCAACAAGATTCACATCATCAACCTCGAGCACACGGTGCCCGCCTTCAACGAGGCGCTGTCGCTGGTACGGACCATGGCCGGCAACAAGAACAAGATCCTGTTCGTCGGCACCAAGCGCGCCGCCGGCAAGATCATCAAGGAGCAGGCGCAGCGCGCCGGCATGCCCTATGTCAGCCACCGCTGGCTGGGCGGGATGCTCACGAACTACAAGACGATCCGCGCCTCCATCAAGCGCCTGCGTGAGCTCGAGGCCCAGCAGGCCGACGGCACCTTCGCCAAGCTGACCAAGAAAGAAGCGCTCATGCGCGCCCGGCACATGGATAAGCTCGAGCGCAGCATCGGCGGTATCAAGGACATGGGCGGCCTGCCGGACGCGCTGTTCGTGGTCGATGTGGACCACGAGCGCATCGCGATCACCGAGGCCAACAAGCTCGGCATCCCGGTTATCGGCATCGTCGACACCAACAGCGATCCGGATGGTGTCGACTACGTGATCCCCGGCAACGATGACGCGATCCGCGCCATCAAGCTCTACGTGACGGCCTTCGCCGATGCCTGCCTCGCGGGCCGGGTGGAGTCCGGCGAGGCCGTGGCCGCCGCGGACGAGTTCGTGGAAGAGGCGCCTGCTGCCGAGGCTGGCGACGCCGGCACCGCCGAGACCGCCGACGCGGGCTGATCCCTCCGGCGGCAGCGAGCCGCCCGCACTGGACAGGGCACGGGCCCGCCGGCGTCGCCGGGCGGGCCTTCATCGTTTCGACATGAATCTGACCGGCCCGGCAGCGCCGGGTCGACACCGCAGGAGGTACTGCAATGTCTGCAGCATTGGTCAAGGAACTTCGGGAGCGGACCGGGCTCGGCCTGCTCGAATGCAAGAAAGCCCTCGCCGCCGCCGATGGCGACATCGAGAAGGCGATCGAGGAGCTGCGCAAGTCCAGCGGCATGAAGGCAGCCAAGAAGGCCGGCCGGACCGCGGCTGACGGCGTGGTCGCCGCCCGCGTGGCCGAGGACGGCAGCTACGGCGTGCTCGTCGAGGTGAACAGCGAGACGGACTTCGTCGCCCGCGACGGCAGTTTCCTGGGCTTCGTCGACAGCGTCCTCGACAAGGCCTTCAGCGAGCGCCAGGACGACGTTGCCGCGCTCATGGCCGGCGAACTGGAGCAGGCCCGGGAAGGCCTGGTCCAGAAGATCGGCGAGAACATCAGCGTGCGCCGCGTGGCGGTGCAGGAAGCCAGCGACGGCGTGGTCGGCTCCTACGTGCACGGCAACAATCGCATCGCGGTGCTGGTGCAGCTGAAGGGCGGCGACCAGGACCTGGCCCGCGACGTCGCCATGCACGTCGCCGCGGTGAACCCGCAGGTGGTCTCCCCGGACGACATGCCGGAAGAGCTGGTCGCGAAGGAGAAGGAAATCTACACGGCGCAGGCCCTCGACTCGGGCAAGCCGGCGGAGATCGTCGAGAAGATGATCGGCGGGCGGATCAAGAAGTTCCTCGCCGAGAACAGCCTCGTCGAGCAGCCCTTCGTCAAGGACCCGGACACCAGGGTCGGCAAGCTGGTTTCCGCTGCCGGTGCCGCCGTCGCGGGCTTCTGCCGCTTCGAGGTCGGCGAGGGTATCGAGAAAGAACAGGTCGACTTCGCTGCCGAGGTCGCAGCCCAGCTGGGCGGCTGAAGGCCGCACGGCTGACGGAAACGGGGCCCTGGCCCCGTTTTTTTTACTCCTGGCGCGCGGGCGGGGTGGCTCGGGCAGGCGTTTAGCAGCGCCGGGCGCTGCCCCCCGGCCGGGTTGTCGGGTAAGATAGCGGCATTTTCCAGGGAGGTGGTACAGCGGGTGACGGCAAGCGGCGAAAAGAAGTACAAGCGGATACTCCTGAAGCTCAGCGGTGAGGCCCTGTCGGGCCGGGAGAAGTTCGGCATCGATCCGAAGGTGCTGGACCTCATGGCGCTGGAGATCGGCCAGCTGGTCGGCATCGGCGTGCAGGTCGGCCTGGTGGTCGGCGGGGGCAACCTGTTCCGCGGGGCGGCGCTGCAGGCGGCGGGGCTCGACCGGGTCACCGGCGACCACATGGGCATGCTGGCCACGGTCATGAATGCCCTGGCCCTGCGCGATGCCCTGGAGCGCTCGAACATCGCCACCCAGGTGCTCTCGTCCATCCCCATGTCCGGCGTGGTGGACCACTACGACCGGCGCAAGGCGATCCGGGCCCTGTCCAACGGCGACGTGGTCATCTTCTGCGCCGGGACCGGCAACCCGCTGTTCACCACGGATTCCTCCGCCTGCCTGCGCGGCATCGAGGTGGAGGCTGACCTGGTGCTCAAGGCGACCAAGGTCGACGGCGTCTACTCCGCCGACCCCATGAAGGAACCGGATGCCATCCGCTACCAGCGCCTCAGCTATGACGAGGTGCTCGACAAGAAACTCGAGGTCATGGACCTGACCGCCATCTGCCTCTGCCGCGACCACCGCATGCCCGTGCGCGTCTTCAAGATGGAGAAGACCGGGGCGCTGTTGAATATCGTCCGCGGCGGCGAGGATGGTACGCTCATCGAGTGATAAACAGGGAGTAACGGCGTGATCGACGATATCAAGACCGAGGCCGAGCAGCGCATGAAAAACAGCCTCGATGCCCTCGGCATTCACTTCAACAAGATCCGTACCGGGCGGGCGCATCCGAGCATCCTCGACGGCCTGAAGGTGCCCTACTACGGTGCCGACACGCCCCTGAACCAGGTGGCCAACGTCAATGTCGAGGACGCGCGCACCCTGAGCCTCACGGTCTGGGACAGGTCCATGATCCCGGAGGTGGAACGCGCGATCATGAAGTCCGACCTCGGCCTGAACCCGGCGACGGCGGGCGAGGTCATCCGCATCCCGATGCCGCCGCTGACCGAGGAAACCCGCAAGGGCTACATCAAGCAGGCCCGGGGCGAGGCGGAGTCGGCGCGCGTGTCCATCCGCAACGCCCGCCGCGATGCCATGGGCATGCTCAAGGACCTGGTCAAGGAGAAGGAGATCAGCGAGGACGACGAGCGCCGCGGCCAGGACGCGGTGCAGAAACTCACGGATGGCTACATTGCCCGGGTAGACTCGATGCTCTCGGACAAGGAAGCCGACCTGATGGAAATTTGACGGCTTGCGATGACCGCACCGAGCGGTAAACCACCGGCGGTCGTGCCGCGCCATGTGGCCATCATCATGGACGGCAACAACCGCTGGGCCAAGCGCCGCGGCCTGCCCGGCCCCGCCGGGCACCGCGCCGGTGTCGAGGCCGTGCGCAGCGTCATGCAGGCCTGCCGGGACCACGGGGTGGAGGTCCTCACCCTGTTCGCCTTCAGCAGCGAGAACTGGGGCCGGCCCCGGCACGAGGTCCGCGCCCTGCTGGCACTGCTGTCGCGCTACCTGCGCACGGAGGTCAAGCAGCTGCGCGACGACGGTGTGCGCCTGCGTTTCATCGGGGAGCGGACCCGCTTCAGCGCGCGCCTGCAGCGACTCATGGAGCACGCGGAGCGCGCCACGGCGGACAACCGGGAGGCGACGGTGGTGATCGCCGTGGACTACGGTGGCCAGTGGGACATCGCCCGGGCAGCCCGGCGCCTGGCCGAGCGCGCCGCCAGCGGCGAACTGGACCCTGCCTCGATCGACAGGACGACCCTTGCCGCCGAGCTCAGCCTCGCTGAGCTGCCGCTGCCGGATCTGTGTATCCGCACCGGTGGCGACGCCCGCATCAGCAACTTCCTGCTCTGGCACTTCGCTTACAGCGAGCTGTACTTCACTCCCACGCTCTGGCCGGACTTCGGCGAGCTGGAGTTTGCCCGCGCCCTGGCCGACTATTCCCGGCGCGAGCGCCGCTTCGGCCGGCGCGAGCCCGACGGGCTCGTCGCCGGCGGCGACCTGGATGCTTAGGCAGCGCGTCATCACGGCGCTTGCCATGGCGGGGCTGTTTCTCGCCGGCATCTTTTTCCTGCCCCTGGCCGCTCTCGCTGCCGTTTTTGCGCTGGTAGTGGCCGCCGGCGCCTGGGAGTGGGCCCCCCTGGCCGGGCTGCGCGGTGCGACGCTGCAGGCGCTTTATGCGCTGCTGGTCCTCGCCGGCTGTGCCGGGGCCTGGTTCCTGCTGCCGCTGGGAGAGACGCCGCGGCGGGCGGACGTGCAGCCGGTGCTGGGCTTCGCCTGCCTCTGGTGGTGCTTCGCGCTGCTCTGGGTCCGCGCCTTCCCGGGCAGTGCCATGATCTGGAACTCGCGGCCCGTGCGCATGGTCATGGGCCTGCTCGTCCTCGTGCCCGCCTGGGTGGCGGCCGTCTACCTGCTCACGCTGCCCCTGGGCGGCGCCCTGATGGTGGTGCTGGTACTGCTGGTGGCCGCCTCGGATATCGGCGCCTATTTCACCGGCAAGCGCTTCGGCCGCCACTACCTGGCGCCCGCCGTCAGCCCCGCCAAGACCTGGGAGGGGTTCTGGGGCGGTGTCGCCTGCAGCGTGGCCGTCGCGGCGCTGCTCTGGTCGTCGCTGCCGACGCGCCTCGATCACCTCGGCCTCGCCGCGGTCGTGGCGGTGGCGCTGGCTACGGCACTGACCTCTGTCCTCGGCGATCTCACCGTGAGCATGGTCAAGCGGGAGAGCGGCGTGAAAGACGCCAGTTCCCTGCTGCCGGGCCACGGCGGTCTCCTCGACCGCCTCGACAGCCTCTGCGGCGCGGCGCCCACTTTCACCCTTGGTCTTCTGCTCGCGGGGTACTGACCATGGCACCGACCACCCGGCAACAGGTCACGGTCCTCGGTTCCACCGGGTCCATCGGCGTCAACACGCTGGACGTGATCGCCCGGCACCCGGACCGCTTTGCCGTACACGCCCTCACGGCGCAGCGCTCCGTCGCCGCGCTCCGCGACCAGTGCCTCGTGCACAGGCCCCGCTACGCGGTGATGACCGACGAGGCCGCGGCGGAGGAGCTGCAGCGGGAGCTGGCCACGGCGGGCTCCGCGACCAGCGTGCTCGCGGGCAGCGCCGGGCTCGACCGGGTGGCTGCAGACCCGGCCGTGGACGCCGTCATGGCGGCCATCGTCGGCGCCGCGGGGCTGCCCGCGACCCTGGCGGCGGCAAACGCCGGCAAGCGGGTCCTCCTGGCCAACAAGGAGGCGCTGGTCATGGCCGGCGCCCTGTTCATGGCGGCGGTGCGCGACGCGGGGGCGCTGCTGCTGCCCATCGACAGTGAGCACAATGCCATTTTCCAGTGCCTGCCCGTGGACGAAGGCGCCCGTCCGGGCCTCGCCGGCGTCGACCGCATCCTGCTCACCGCCTCCGGCGGACCGTTCCGCACCTGGGATGCCGGCCGCATCGCCGCGGCCACGCCGGACCAGGCCTGCGCGCACCCGAACTGGTCCATGGGGCGGAAGATCTCTGTGGACTCGGCCACGCTCATGAACAAGGGCCTGGAGCTCGCGGAGGCCTGCTGGCTGTTCGGCGTCGGGCCGGCGCAGGTGACGATCGTGGTGCACCCGCAGAGCGTGATCCATTCGCTGGTGCAGTACCGCGATGGTTCGGTACTGGCGCAGCTCGGCAATCCCGATATGCGCACGCCCATCGCCTATGGTCTCGGCTGGCCCGAGCGCCTGGCTGCCGGCGTCACGCCCCTCGACCTCTTCGAGACGGCCCGGCTGGACTTCGAGGCCCCGGACGAGGGGCGTTTTCCCTGCCTGCGTATCGCCCGGGAGGCCATTGCCGCGGGCGGCACGACCATGGCGGCCTGCAACGCCGCGAACGAGATCGCGGTGGCCGGGTTCCTCGACGGGGCCATCGGTTTCATGGAGATCCCGGCGGTCATCGAGGAGACCCTGGCCCGCGTAAGCCGGGTTGAACCCGCGAGCCTCGCTGTTGTCGAAGCTGCGGATAGCGAGGCCCGGCAGGTGGCCGGCGAGCTCATGCGCGCCCGCGGCCGGGCTCCGCTGGCACAATCGGAGCGCTGATGGACCTGTTGCAAACCATTCTCATCACCCTGGCGACGCTGGCGATCCTGGTCGCCGTGCACGAGTTCGGCCATTTCTGGGTCGCCCGCCGCTGTGGCGTCAAGGTGCTGCGCTTCTCCATCGGCTTCGGCAAGC
Source organism: uncultured Alteromonadaceae bacterium (assembly GCA_964438205.1). Taxonomy (GTDB): domain Bacteria; phylum Pseudomonadota; class Gammaproteobacteria; order Pseudomonadales; family Halieaceae; genus Pseudohaliea. Next base: position 34,235 of record CAYTJQ010000024.1, on the reverse strand, counting down.
CGCTGGCCCGCTGGCACGACAGCCAGGGTACGGAATACTCACTTGCTGCGATCCCCCTCGGCGGCTACGTGAAGATGCTCGACGAGCGCGAGGGCGAGGTGCCGGAGAGCGAGCTCGACCGCGCGTTCAACCGCAAGCCGGTGCTACAGCGCATTGCCGTGGTGGCGGCGGGGCCCCTTGCCAACTTCCTCCTCGCCATCGTCGCCTTCTGGGGCCTTTTTCTCGCCGGGGAGAGTGGCTACGCGCCGGTCATCGGCGAGGTGGAGGCCGGCTCCGTGGCCGATCTCGCGGGCCTCGAGGCCGGGCAGGAGATCGTCGCCGTGGACGGGCGGGAGACGCCGACCTGGCAGGCGCTCAGTTTCCGTCTCCTCGAGCGCATCGGCGATACGGGCGAGATCCGCTTCACCGCCCGCTACCCGGACTCGGACATCCGCTATGAGTCCAACGCCCGTCTCGACGCCTGGCTCGCCGGTGAGGAAGAGCCCGACCTGCTCGGAGGCATCGGTATCCAGCTCTACACCCCGCCCATTGAGCCGCGGGCAAACGAGATCGTGCCCGGCAGCGCAGCCGAGCGCGCCGGCCTCGCGGTCGGCGACCTGGTGCTGAGCGCCGACGGCCAGCCCATGGCGCTCTGGGAGGACTGGGTCGGCTACGTGCGTGAGCGCCCGGGCCAGGCCATCGACCTGCGCGTGCGCCGGGAGGACGGCAGCGAATTCGAGACCCGCATCGTCCCGGAGCCGGCGACCTCGGACGCCGGCGAGACCATCGGCCGCATCGGCATGGCGGTGGCGGTTCCGCCCATGCCCGACCACCTGCGCCGCGAGTTCGAGCGCGGGCCCCTCGCGGCCCTCGGCGCCGGGGTGCAGCGCACCGGTGAACTGGTGGCCTTCACCCTCGAGTCCGTGCGCAAGATGCTGCAGGGGCTGATCTCGCCGAAGAACTTGAGCGGCCCGATCACCATTGCTAAAGTGGCGTCCACCTCAGCCAAGTCCGGCCTCGAATCCTACATCGGCTTTCTCGCCCTGCTCAGCGTGAGCCTCGGCGTGCTCAATCTTTTGCCGATTCCGGTGCTGGATGGCGGTCATCTGCTGTATTACACGGTAGAATTGCTGGCTGGGCGGCCGGTGCCCGAGCGCATCCAGGCGGTGGGTTACCAGGTCGGCCTCTTCCTGGTGATCAGCCTGATGGCGCTGGCACTGTATAACGATTTTGCGCGCCTCTAGCGGGAGGGCGCCGGCGCCGCGGGCGGCCGGTGCTGCGAGCGCGCTGTGCTGACTGTTGGAAACGCATTGAAAACGCGACAGCTGACTTGCCGCAACTGGCTCCTTGCCCTGTGGTTCCTGGCCCCGCTGGCCTGGGCCCAGGGCTTCGTGGTCTCCGACATCCGGGTCGAGGGCCTGCAGCGTATCTCCGCGGGCAGCGTCTTCGCGGCCATGCCGATCGGTGTCGGCGACGTCGCCGATACGGGGAGCATCCGGGCCACGGCGCGCAACCTCTTCGCTACCGGCAACTTCGACGACATCCGCATCGGCCGTGACGGCAACGTCCTCGTGGTCGTCGTCGCCGAGCGCCCGAGCATCAGCGAGATCAACATCGAGGGGAACAAGGCGATCGAGACCGAGGCGCTCCTCGACGGCCTGAAGAGTGCCGGCCTTGCGGTCGGCCAGGTCTTCCAGCGCTCCACCCTCGAGGGCATGCAGCTCGAACTGCAGCGCCAGTATGTACAGCAGGGCCGCTACGACGCCAACATCGAGACCGAGGTGCTGCCGGAGCCGCGCAACCGGGTGTCGGTGAACATCGACGTCGACGAGGGTACCGTCGCTGCCATCAAGCACGTCAACATCGTCGGCAATACCGTGTTCGGCGACGAGGAGCTGCAGGATGTCTTCGAGCTGAAGGAGACCGGCTGGCTGTCCTTCTTCACCAACGACGACAAGTACTCCCGGGAGAAGCTCACGGGCGACCTCGAGGCCCTGACCTCCTACTACATGGACCGTGGCTACCTGCAGTTCAGCATCGATTCCACCCAGGTCTCCGTATCGCCCAGCAAAGAAGAGGTGTTCATCACCGCCAACGTCACCGAGGGCGAGAAGTTCTCCGTTGACTCGGTGGGCCTGTCCGGAGACCTCGTGCTCGACGAAAGCGATCTTAAGCGCTTCATCCTGATCACCGAGGGGCAGACCTACTCGCAGCAGCTGGTCACGGCCTCCGAGGACTACATCACCCGCCGCCTCGGCAACGAGGGCTACAACTTCGCCAAGGTCACCGGTATTCCGGAGATCAACGAGGAAGACAACACCGTCGGCATCAAGTTCTTCATCGATCCGGGCAAGCGGACCTACGTGCGCCGTATCAGCTTCAAGGGCAACATGCGCACCGCCGACGACGTGCTGCGCCGGGAGATGCGCCAGATGGAGAGCGCGCCGGCCTCCGCCGCCGCCATCGAGCAGTCCCGCATCCGCCTGCAGCGCCTCGGCTTCTTCAGCAACGCGACGGTGGAGACCCCGGAGGTGCCGGGGCACGACGACCTCATCGACGTCGAGTTCGAGGTCGAGGAGCAGTCCTCCGGCAGCATCGGCGCCAGCCTCGGTTACGCACAGGATGCCGGCGTGATCCTCGGCGTGAACCTGCAGCAGAACAACTTCCTGGGCAGCGGCAAGCGCGTGGGCATCGGCGTCAATTCCTCGCGCTTCCAGGACCAGGTCAACTTCAGCTACACCAACCCCTATTTCACCGAGGACGGCGTGAGCCGCGGCTTCAACGTCTACTACCGGTCGACGGACCTCAACGAGGTGAACGTCGCCAGCTACACGACAGACACCTACGGCGCCGGCCTCAACTTCGGCTACCCGATCAAGGAAACGGAGCGTCTCGGCTTCAGCTTCGGCGTCGAGAACACGGAGATCACCGCCGGTCGCTTCGCCGTGCAGGAAATCCGCTCCAGCCCCCGGCTCATCGAGGGCATCGACAATTTCTACGAGAGCACACGCCAGGCCGACGGCACCTTTCTCGAGCCGGAGGTGATCCGGCCGATCACGGAGTTGCCGGAGAGTGCACTGACCTTTCCCGACGAGCCCGGCTTCCTGGATGAGAACGGCGACGAGTTCCTGAACTGGACCATCACCACCAGCTGGACCCAGTCCACGCTCAACCGCGGCCAGCTGGCCACGCGGGGCGCGTCCCAGTCCGTGGCCCTGGAAGTGTCCATGCCGCTGTCGGACCTCGAGTTCTACAAGCTCACTTACCGCGGGGAGATCTACTTCCCCGTCTACAATGAGTGGGTGCTGCACTTCCGCACGGAGCTGGGCTACGGCGACGGCTATGGCGACACGACGGACCTGCCGTTTTACGAGCATTTCTTCGCCGGGGGCTTCGGTTCCGTGCGCGGATACGAGGTGAACACACTCGGGCCGCGGAGCACACCGCCGGTGATCTACGACGTCAACCAGCCGACCACGGGCGTCGATGCCGATGGCAACCCGACGGAGGTCGGCGGCCCCAACGGCGACCAGTTCGGCTATGTCCTCGACCCGGCGACGGACAAGCTCAGCTTCCAGGAAGTACAGAATTTCCGGCGTCCGCCGCCCTTCGGCGGCAACGCACTCATCGAGGGCTCCGCGGAACTGCTGTTCCCGCTGCCCTTCATCAAGGACCGCAGCCGCCTGCGCTCGGCGTTCTTCTTCGATATCGGCAACGTCTTCGACACCAAGTGCGGTGGCGACCAGCTGAACTGCTTCGATATCGACCCGGATGAACTCCGCTATTCCGCAGGGGTCGGCGTGACCTGGATCTCCGGCTTCGGCCCCATGACTTTCAGCCTCGCCAAGCCGCTGAACGCCTCCGATATCGATCGCGAGGAAGTGTTCCAGTTCACCCTCGGCCGCGGCTTCTGACCACCCTCGGCAAATGACCTACAGCAACCTACTGACAGTAAACTACACACAGTGAACTACACACAGTGACCAACGGGAGAGTATCGTGACCAGACTCGCCAAACTGACCCTGGCGCTCGCAGCGCTGACCCTGCCGGCCCTCGCCGCCGCCCAGGGCAAGATCGCCGTCGTCAACCTGCAGCAGGCTATCCTGCAATCCGACCGTGCCCAGCAGGAGCTGGAACAGGTGCGGAGCCAGGAGGACTACAAGGCCGACAAGAAGGAGTTCGACCAGCTCAAGAAGGAGCTCGACGAACTGGTGCAGGACTTCCAGAAGGACGCGGCCGTCATGAGCCAGGAGCAGCAGCTCGCGGCGCGCAAGAAGCTGGCTTCCAAGCAGTCCGACCTCGAGCACGTGGCCGGCAAGCTGCAGGCCGCGGAGCAGCAGACCGGCCAGGCCCTGCTGCAGGAGCTGTCGCCGATGGTGCAGGAAGTGCTCCGCGACCTGATCCAGACCGAGGGCATCGGCCTGCTGCTGCAGCGGGAGTCGGTGATCCACGCCGACCCGGGTTACAGCATCACCGCCAAGGTGACTGACAAGCTGAACCAGATGAACGCGCAGT
>CAYTJQ010000024.1:0-29640 GCA_964438205.1 uncultured Alteromonadaceae bacterium | reverse complement strand
CGACGGAATCCGCGAGCACCTGCCGCACCGCTATCCTTTCCTGCTCGTGGACCGCGTCGTCGAGCTGGTACCCGGCGAGTTCATCGTTGCCTACAAGAACCTCAGCATCAACGAGGAGTTCTTCCAGGGCCACTTTCCGGGCAAGCCGGTCTTCCCCGGTGTGCTCATCCTTGAGGCCATGGCCCAGGCCGCCGGCATCCTCGGCTTCAAGTCCCAGGACAAGACGCCCGCGGATGGCTCCATCTACTATTTCGTTGGCGCCGACGACCTGCGCTTCAAGCGTCCCTGCATCCCCGGTGACCGGGTCTACCTGCACGCGAGCGTGCTCGGCGATCGGCGCGGCATCTGGAAGTTCGCCGTGCGCGCGGAAGTGGACGGCGAGCTCTGCGCCTCCGCCACGATCCTCTGCGCTGACCGCAAGGCCTGACGCCGCCGCCCGGGCCGGTGCCTGATCTCCTCGCCGGCGAACCGGCAGCGCTGCGGGAGCGCGGCGTTCCGGTAGCGGGGGTGGACGAGGTGGGGCGCGGTCCGCTGGCCGGCGATGTCGTGGCGGCCGCGGTGATCCTCGACCCGGCGCGCCCCATCGCCGGGCTGGCGGATTCGAAGCGCCTCTCCGCCGGCCGCCGCGAGATCCTCGCGGCCGTCATCCGCGAGCAGGCTCTCGCCTGGGCCCTCGGACGCGCCAGCGTCGAGGAGATCGACCGCATGAATATCCTCGAGGCCTCGCTGCTGGCGATGCGCCGGGCCGTAGAGGCGCTCGCGACCGTGCCCGGGCACGTGCTCGTGGACGGCAACCGGCTGCCGCGCTGGCCCTATCGCGCGGAGGCGGTGGTCGGGGGTGACGGCCTGCACGGCGAGATTGCCGCTGCTTCCATCCTGGCCAAGGTCACCCGCGACGGCGAGCTCGCCGTCCTCGCCGAGCGCTACCCAGGCTACGGCTTCGACCGCCACAAGGGGTATCCTACCCGGGAACACCTGGAAGCCCTGGCGCGGCTGGGGCCGACGCCGGCGCACCGGCGCAGCTTCGGCCCGGTGCGGCGCCTGCCGGGACCGGACAGCGCCCGGATAGCGCCTGGAGGAGGCAAGCGCGAGCCATGACCGATTTTGTCCACCTGCGGCTGCACAGCGAATACTCCCTGGTCGATGGACTGGTCCGGGTGGGGCCGCTGGTGGAGCGGGTGGCAGAGCTTGGCATGGGCGCCGTAGCGCTTACCGATCTCTGCAATTTCTACGGTCTCGTCAAGTTCAGCAAGGCGGCCTTCGCCGCCGGCGTCAAGCCCATCTTCGGCGCCGATCTCCTGGTGGTGGACCGGGAGGACCAGGACGAGGCGTCCGTACTCTCCCTGCTGGTCATGGATGGTACGGGCTACCGCAACCTCACCGAGCTCATCTCCCTGGCCTACACGCAGGGCCAGCGTCTCGGCGTGCCCCGGGTGACCCGGGCCTGGCTCGACGCGCATGCCGAGGGGCTCATCGCCCTCTCCGCCGGCGCCAGCGGCGACGTGGGCCGGGCCCTGGTCGGGGGGCGCCGCCAGCAGGCGGCGGAGCGTCTCGGCGAGTGGATGGAACGCTACCCCGGCCGTTTCTATCTCGAGGTACACCGGACCGGGCGCGAGGGTGACGAGGATCACCTGCACGGGGCCGTGGAGCTGGCCGCGGAAGCCGGTTGCCCGGTGGTCGCCACCAACGATGTCCGCTTCCTCACCGCGGATGAGTTCGAGGCCCACGAGGCCCGGGTCTGCATCGGCGAGGGCCGCACCCTGGACGACAAGCGCCGCGTTCGCCGCTACCGGCCGCAGCAGTACCTGCGCTCCCCGGCGGAGATGGGCGAGCTGTTCTCGGACCTGCCCGAGGCGCTCGAGAACACCGTGGCCATCGCCCAGCGCTGCAACTTCGTCATCGACCTGGGCAAGCCCTGCCTGCCGGACTACCCGGTGCCCGATGGCCTGACCATGGATGCCTTTTTCCGCCGGCTGTCCCTGGAGGGGCTCGACCGGCGCCTTGCGCAGCTGGGCCTTGCCGGCGACAGCGATGCGGAGGCGCGCTACCGGCAGCGCCTGGAGCACGAACTCGACACGATCATCCAGATGGGCTTCCCGGGGTACTTCCTCATTGTCATGGACTTCATCCGCTGGGCGAAGGAGCAGGGCATTCCCGTGGGGCCCGGGCGCGGCTCCGGTGCCGGTTCCCTGGTCGCCTACGCGCTCGAGATCACGGACCTGGACCCCCTCGCCTACGACCTCCTCTTCGAGCGTTTTCTCAACCCGGACCGGGTTTCCATGCCGGACTTCGACGTGGACTTCTGCATGGAGCGCCGCGACGAGGTGATCGACTACGTGGCCCGCAAGTACGGCCGCGAGGCGGTCTCGCAGATCATCACCTTCGGCACCATGGCCGCCAAGGCCGTGGTCCGCGACGTGGCCCGGGTGCAGGGCAAATCCTACGGGCTCGCCGACAAGCTGTCGAAGATGATCCCCTTCGAGGTCGGCATGACCCTGGAAAAGGCCGTCGAGCAGGAGGAGAGCCTGCGCGACTTCCTCGCCGAGGACGGCGAGGCGCAGGAAATTTGGGACATGGCCGAGCAGCTCGAGGGCGTGACCCGGAACGTCGGCAAGCACGCCGGGGGCGTGGTGATTGCACCCTCCAGGATCACGGACTTCTCGCCGCTCTACTGCGACGAGGACGGCGGCAGCCTGGTCACCCAGTACGACAAGGGCGACGTGGAGGACGCGGGGCTGGTGAAGTTCGACTTCCTCGGCCTGCGCACACTGACCATCATCGACTGGGCCGTGCACATCATCAACGGGGAACGGGAAAAGACCGGCGAGGCGCCGCTCGACATCGGCACGCTGCCACTGAACGACCGCGCTACCTTCGAACTGCTCAAGTCGGCAGAGACCACCGCGGTGTTCCAGCTGGAATCCCGCGGCATGAAGGAACTGATCGCCCGGCTGCGCCCGGATTGCTTCGAGGATATCATCGCGCTCGTGGCCCTGTTCCGCCCCGGGCCGCTGCAGTCCGGGATGGTCGATAACTTCATCAACCGCAAGCACGGCCGCGAGGCCATCGCCTATCCGGACCCGCATTACCAGCACGAGCTGCTGAAGCCGATCCTCGAGCCCACCTACGGCATCATCCTCTACCAGGAGCAGGTGATGCAGATCGCCCAGGCGCTGGCGGGCTACACGCTCGGCGGCGCCGACCTGCTGCGCCGGGCCATGGGCAAGAAGAAGCCCGAGGAAATGGCCAAGCAGCGTGCCGTGTTCGCCGAGGGTGCCGCCCGGCAGGGTGTCGACGCGGAACTCGCCACACACATCTTCGACCTGGTGGAGAAGTTTGCCGGCTACGGCTTCAACAAGTCACACTCGGCCGCCTACGCCCTGGTGTCCTACCAGACCGCCTGGCTGAAGACCCATCACCCGGCTTCCTTCATGGCCGCGGTGATGAGCTCGGAACTCACCAACACCGACAAGATCGTAGTGCTGATCGAGGAGGCCCGGCGCATGGGCCTCACGGTGAAGCTGCCGGACGTGAACGAGGGCAGCTATGCCTTCACGGTGAACGGCGAAGGGCAGATCGTCTACGGCCTCGGCGCGATCAAGGGCCTCGGCGAGGGCCCCATCGAGTGCCTGCTCGCGGCGCGCCGCGAGGGCGGCGACTTCCGTGACCTGTTCGACTTCTGCGACCGCACGGACCCGCGGCGGGTGAACCGCCGGGCCATCGAGGCGCTGGTGCGGGCGGGGGCCTTCGATGGCCTCGGCGTCGAGCGCTGGGTGCTCATGAGCGCCATCGACGACGCTCTGCGCGCGGCGGAGCAGAATGCCGCCAACCTCGAGGCGGGCATGGGCGACCTGTTCGGCGACGCCGTGGTCACTGCCGCGGCGGCCTCCGGGGACTGCTATGCCGACCACCGGCGGGCGCGTCCCTGGTCCGACCGGGAGCGCCTGGCCGGCGAGAAGGAGACCCTCGGCCTCTATGTCACGGGGCACCCCATCGACGAGCACGAGAGCGAGGTGCGGCGCATGGCGCCGAGCCGCATCGCCGACCTGCGCCCGGACGGCAGCGCGACGCAGCGTGTCGCCGGGTTGGTGATCGCGCTGCGCACGACGAAGACGGCCCGGGGCACGATGGCCATTGCCACCATCGACGACCGCAGTGCGCGGATGGAGATGACCGTCTACGCCGAGTCCTACACCGAGTGCCGTGACGTGCTGGTAAAGGATGCCATCGTTGTCGCGGAGGGCCGCGTTGCCCAGGACGACTACAGCGGGGGCCTGGTGCTGCGGGCGCAGGCGGTGCACAGCCTGGCGCAGGAGCGCCAGCGGCTGGCCCGACAGCTGACCATCGAGGTGCCCGGTGAAGCCGTGGACGAGGCCTTTACGGAGTTTCTCGCCCGGGCCCTCGGCGGCGCTCCCGGCGCCTGCCCGGTGCGCCTGGTCTACTGCTCGGGCGGGGTTCGCGCCCCGGTGCGCCTCGGCGAGCGCTGGCAGGTCAACCCCACGGAAGAGTTGCTGCAGGCATTGCGGGAGCGCATCGGCGGCGCTAACGTAAAGCTGGCCTACAGCGGAGATCATTGACCATGGCAGCACAGGACGACCCGGCGAACGCCGGCGGGACAGCGACCGCGATCGAGGCCGCGGTGCTCCGGCGCCTCCTCGAGCACCTCGACAGCCGCAAGGACGTGCAGAACATCGACCTCATGAACCTCGCCGGTTTCTGCCGCAACTGCCTGTCGAAGTGGTACCTGGCCGCGGCCGAGGAGCAGGGCCTGACCCTCAGCTACGACGAGGCGCGCGAGCGCATCTACGGCATGCCCTACGACGAGTGGAAGGCCCGCTACCAGGCGCCGGCGACGGCGGAGCAGCAGGCCGCCTTCGACGCGCAGAGCAGGGACCGCTGAGCCGCGGGCAGGACGGCCGGCAGCGAAGCGACCGGGGATCGACCGGCAAAACGCGGCGCTTACCCGGCACCAGCCGCAGGTCACCAGGCATCACGAGGCAAGCTTAAGAAAGAAAAACCCGTAGAAGGATAAAGCCATGATCAGACACACCCTCCGGCGCCTGGGCCTGGTGCTCGCCGCCACCCTCGCCGCCACCGCCGCGCAGGCCGCGGAAAAGCCGAACATCCTGGTGATCTGGGGTGATGACATCGGCATCACCAATATCAGTGCCTACGGCGACGGCATCATGGGCTACGAGACGCCCAACATCGACCGTATCGCCGACGAGGGGATGCGCTTTCTCGACTACTACGGCGACCAGAGCTGTACCGCCGGGCGCTCCAGCTTCATCACCGGGCAGTCACCGCTGCGCACGGGCCTGTCCAAGGTGGGCATGCCCGGCGCGGAACTCGGTATCCAGGACCGCGACATCACCATCGCCGAGGTCCTGAAGGAACACGGCTACGCCACGGGCCAGTTCGGCAAGAACCACCTGGGGGACCGCGACGAGTTCCTGCCCACGGCGCACGGTTTCGACGAGTTTTTCGGCAACCTCTACCACCTGAATGCCGAGGAGGAGCCGGAGGACGAGGACTACCCGCAGGACCCCCGCTTCCGCAAGCTGTTCGGCCCGCGCGGGGTCATCCGCTCCTACGCGGACGGCCGGGTGGAGGACACGGGGCCCCTGACCCGCAAGCGCATGGAGACGGCGGACGAGGAATTCGTCACCGCCGCCAAGGACTTCATCGACCGCCAGGTCAAGGCCGACAAGCCGTTCTTCACCTGGGTGAACACCACGGGCATGCACTTCCGCACGCACCGGGCGGACAAGCACAAGGGCAAGTCCGGCCAGGGCTTCTACAACGACGTGATGGTGGCCCACGACGAGCTCGTCGGCGAGCTGCTCGATCAGCTCGATGCGCTCGGCGTGGCGGAGAACACCATCGTTTTCTATTCCACGGACAACGGTGTGCACTACAACACCTGGCCCGACGCCGGCATCACGCCCTTCCGCAGCGAGAAGAACTCGAACTGGGAGGGGGCCTACCGCGTACCCGCGCTGGTGCGCTGGCCCGGAAAGATCGCCCCGGGGCAGGTGTCCACGGAAATCATGTCGCACCTCGACTGGATGCCCACGCTGGTCGCGGCGGCCGGCGACCCGCAGCTGAAGGCGAAGCTGCTGGAGGGCACGACCGTCGGCAGCAAGCAGGCGCGCCTGCATCTCGATGGCTACAACTTCCTGCCCTATCTCACGGACGAGGTCGAGGAGGGGCCGCGCAAGGAGTTCATCTACCTGAACGATCTCGGTGCGCCGGTGGCCGTGCGCTTCGGTGACTGGAAGGCCGTGTATGCCGAGAACCGGGCGAAGACCATGGCCCTCTGGGCCGAGCCCTTCGTGACGCTGCGCCTGCCCAAGCTGTTCCACCTGCGCCGCGACCCCTACGAGCGGGCGGATCACAACTCCAATACCTACTGGGACTGGTACGTGGACAAGGCCGCGCAGATGTATCGCGGCGGCGCGGTCATGACACAGTTCCTCATGACCTTCGCCGAATACCCGCCGAGCCAGAAGCCCGACTCCTGGTCCATCGACAAGATGACCGACAGGTTCCTGCCGCAGTGAGCGCTGCCGGGCCCGCGCTGGCGGGCCCGGCTCAGTTCGCCAGCGCTTCCTGCCCCTTGCTGCCCGCCCCCTGCTTCGGCTGCAGCCGGCCCTTTGCCCGGCCCAGCAGCCCACGGCAGTCCTCGCCGACAAGGTAGAGGGCCGGGACCAGCAGCAGCGTCACGAACAGTGCAAAAAGTACGCCGAAGGAGAGGCTGAGCACGGCCGGCTTCAGGAACTGCGCGTTGGTGGAACGTTCCGCCATGATCGGCAGCAGCCCGACGAAGGTGGTCACGGTGGTGAGGAGGATCGGCCGGAAGCGGTTCACCCCGGCGTCCAGGAGTGCCTTCAGCGGTGACAGGCCTTCCCGGCGCAGCCGGCCCACGTAGTCGATGAGCACCAGGTTGTCGTTGACCACGACCCCCGCGGCGGCACCGATGCCGAAGTAGGAGAACAGCGCCAGGGGCGTGCCGAAGAGCAGGTGGCCGTAGATGGCGCCCATGAACCCGAAGGGAATGGCCGTCATCACGAGCAGCGGCAGCCAGTAGGAGCGGAAAGCGACGGCGATGAGCGCGTACATGGCAAAGAGCGCCACCGTGTAGAGGGCCGTGATCTCGCCGAGAAACTCCTGCTCTTCTTCCTGGGAACCGCCCTTGAGGACGACAAGCCCGGGGAAGCGCTGCTCGAAGGCGGGCAGGAAGTTGTCGCTCATGTCGCTGGCGATGCGGCTGGTCGCGTCCTGGGCCACGTCCGCGTTGACCGTGACCACCCGCTCCCCGTCCCGGTGCTGGATGCGCTGCACGCCGCCGCCGATCTCCACGTCGACCACGGCGAGGAGGGGGACCTCGCGGCCGTCGGCGGTACGGACCCGGAAGTCGTCGAGGCTGGCGAGGCTCTCCCGCTCGCTGCGCGGGTAGCGGACCATGACGCGCACATCACCGGTGCTCCGCGGCAGCCGCTGTACTTCCTCGCCGTAGTAGGCCTGGCGCACCTGCCGGGAGACCTCCGCCAGCGACAGGCCGAAGCGTTCGGCCCCGGGCTTCATGTGCAGGAGGATCTCGTCCGTGCTGCCGCGCTGGCTGTCGCTCACGTCGAAGACGCCCTGGTAGCTGTGCAGCTGCTCGCGCAGCGCCAGGGCGGCGGCCTGCAGCTGGGCGCCGTTCCGGTGCCGCAGCAGGTAGGTGATGTCCGCGTCGGAGTCGTTCAGCGTGTAGTTGACGCTGATCTCGTCGGCGTCCGGGATGTCCCCGACGAGCGCGCGGAAGCGCTCTGCCGTCTCGCGAGCCGAGAGGTCGCGCACTTCCGGCGGCGCCAGCTTGACGATGGCGATGACGCTGTCGCGGCGCGAGCGGGTGTACCAGCCCTCGATGACCTGGCCGCTGCCCTCGCCGGAGGCCTGCGCTGCCGCGTCCACCTCGGTGATGAGGTCGCGCTCGGCCGCCTGCAGCTGGTCGAGGATCTCCAGGGCACGGCGGTAGGGCGTGCCCGGGGGCAGCTCCACGTTGATGTAGATCTGCTCTGCTTCTACCTGCGGCATGAAGTAGAACCTGACCCAGCCGGCGCTGAACAGCCCGATGCTGACGATGAAGGCCGTGGCAAAGATGCTGGCGGTGAGGTAGCGGTGCCGTAGCGCCCGTGCCAGCAGGGGCCGGTACACGCGCTCGGCAAAGCGGACGATTCCCTGCTCGACCGCACGCTGGCGCCGGGCGACGGGGCCGAGCTTCTCCCGGTGCGAGAGGTCGCGCAGGTGCGAGGGCAGGATGAGAAAGGCCTCGATAAGCGAGATCGCCAGCGCCACCGTGATGACGATGGAGAGCTGGCGTGTGACCTGGGCGGTCTCGCCACTGACGAAGAGCCAGGGCGCGAAGGCGATCACCGTGGTCAGCACGGCGAAGATCACCGGCTTCGACACAGCGGTGGCGCCGGCCACTGCGGCCTCCCGCCCGCCGCCGAGGGTATGCGCGTGGTGGTGGATACTCTCCCCGACAACGATGGCGTCGTCGACGACGATGCCCAGAACGAGCAGGAAAGCGAAGGTCGAGATCACGTTCAGGGAGACGTCGTTGACCGGCAGCAGCGCAAAGGTGCCGAGGAAGGCGACCCCGATGCCCGCGGTGACCCACAGGGCAACCCGCGGTCGCAGGCTGAGAATGAGCACGATGAAGACCAGCGCCAGGCCGAGGTAAGCCGACTTGCCGATGAGCTCCATGCGGGCGGTGTAGAGATCGGCGGTGTCGAACCACAGCGTCAGGTCCACCCCGGGGGGCAGCGTCGGGCGTACCTCTTCGATCCAGGCCTTGACCGCCTCGCTCGCCTTGACGACCTGCATGTTGTCGCCGCTCAGCATCTGCAGCAGCACGGCGGGCTCACCGTTCAGCGTGGCGAGGATCTCCTCGTCCTCGTAGCCGTCGGTGACCGTGGCCACGTCGCCGACGCGGACGAGCCCGCCATCGGGCGTCTGCCGAAGGACGATGCGCTCGAAGTCGGTCTCCGTATCGGCGAGGTTGCGCGCGCGCAGCTGCACGTCCCCGGTCGCCGTGCGTACCTCGCCGGAGGAGAGATTGATGGAGCTGGCGCGGATCGCATCGGCGACCTCGGCGAAGGTGAGCCCGTAGCGGCGCAGGCTGTCCTCGGCGAGGGCAATGGTGACTTCCTCGCGGCGGGTGCCGAACAGATCGATGGTCGAGACGTAGGGCAGGGCGGCGGCCTCCCGGCGCAGCTCCTCGGCGAGGCGCGACAGCTCCCGCTCGGAGCGGTCCCCGTGCACCGCGACGCGGATCATCTCGTTGCGGAACTGCATGCGCCGGATGCGCGGGTTCTCGATATCCCGGGGCAGGGCGGGAATGCCGTCGATGGCGTTCTTGACCTCGTCCAGGAAAGCGTTGATGTCGACACCCGGGTAGGTGCGCACGTCCAGCTCCGCCAGGCCTTCGGTAGCCGTGGCGTAGATGCGGCTCACGCTGTCCAGATCGTCGAGGGCGTCCTCGATGCGGGCGACGACCTGTTCCTCCACTTCCTGCGGCGCCGCGCCGGGCCAGGTGACCTGCACCTGCACCCGGTTCGGCTTCACCTGCGGGAAGGCCTCGCGCTCCATGGCGAAAAAGCCGAGCAAGCCCGCAAGGGCGATGCCGAGCATGAGCAGGTTGGCGGCAACGGGATTGTCCACCCACCAGGCGATGAAACGGTGCATCTCAGTGCTCCCCCGCCGCGGCGAAGGTCGGGCGCTGTTCCCCGCGCAGGGCCATGCCCTCGATGGGGTTGTCGAGGGCGGAGGTCACGACCGCCTCGCCGGCGCGGAGACCGCCGTCGATGAAGGCGTGCTCGCGCCCCCGGTGCAGGACCCGCACGCTGCGCATCTCGAGACGGTCGCGGGGGTTCACCACGTACACCGTGTTGCCGGGGCGCAGCGCCGCCGCGGGGATACGCAGGGCGTTCTCGAGCGGCCGGCCGGCAAGCTCCGCGTTCACGAACAGGCCCACGGCCAGCGGCATGCCGGCGGCGGAGCGCCCCTCGCCGTAGGGGGCATCGACCTCTGCCATGCCGTAGACCAGCCGGGTGGTCGGGTCCACGGCGGCGTCGAGGCGCACCAGGCGGCCGCGCCAGCTGTGCAGCCGGCCGGCGATAGCCGCGCTGAAGGCCGCCGGGCGGCCCTCGCCGGGGTCGGCGCGGTAGCCGATCGGCAGGTCGAGGGCGGCGAGCTGGCGGTCCGTGAGCGGCAGCCGGACTTCCACGGTGTCCACGGCGAAAACGCTGCCGAGGGCGGTGCCCGCATTCACGTACTGGCCCACGTCCACGGCCCTGGCCTGCACGCGGCCGGCGAAGGGCAGGCTGATGCGCGTGCGGGCGAGGTCCAGCCGCGCCCGTTCGAGCCCTGCCTCGGCGGCGGCCTGGCGGGCGCGGGCCTGGGCGATCTGCGGCTTCTTCAGCGCCAGCGCCGAGGGGTTGGGCGTGGCCGCGAGCTGCTTGCGGGCTACGTCTGCGTCGGCCAGGGCCTGCTGCACGGCCAGCTCGGTTTCTGCCAGCGCGGCCTCGGCCTGGCGCAGAGCCAGCCGGTAGTCGGTGTCCTCGAGCTCGATAAGGACCTCGCCGGCGTCGAAGCGGCCGCCCTCGGTGAATTCCGGGGACACGGCGGTGATGCGTCCGCCGACCTGCGCCACGACCTCCAGGGCCGTGCGCGCCCGCACCTCCCCCTGGGTTTCGACCTTGAGCTGCGTGTCCACTGCGTCGACGGTCGCCGTGTACACGGTGGTCGGTCGCAGTTCCGGGTCTTCCCGGGCTGGCTCCGGCTTGGCGGCGTGGAGTAGGGTGAAGGCGCCGAGACCCAGCCCGATGACGGCGATGGGGGCGCTTACGCGAAGCATTTTCCTGAGCATGGTGGTTGTCCGTCTGTCGTTCGTTCTGCCGGGCGAGGGCTGTCCCGGGCGATGGGGCCAGTATCCGGAGGCTTCCTGCGGCGGACAATTCGCTTCATCCCGCCAGCGGGGCAACTGGTCGCAGGGCGATATATTTCAATATGAAATGTAAATACACCATAATGAAAAATGCCCGGGCGCAGGGATCGCGGCTCGCGCAGGCCGCTGCAGGCCTGGAGGGACCGGAAACGGGATCGGACAAAGGGCCGCAAAGGTCGCTGGAAAGGGCGCCGGACGCCTCGCGGGCCCCCCGGGCGTTGCGCCTGCCGACGGCCGGGCGGGCAGGGGCCGCCACCGATGGCACGCATCGTGCAATCAGCAAACCCCACGGACTAAAAAGCAGGGAGCAGATCATGGCCAAACCTCTCGCCGGCGTGCGCGTCCTGGACCTCACCCACATGCTGTCCGGTCCCTACGGTGCCATGATCCTCGCCGACCTCGGGGCCGAGACGATCAAGGTCGAGCCGCTCAAGGGGGAGGGAACACGCAAGCTGCTGGCCACGGACCCCGCCAACTCCCTGGAGGGCCAGGGCGCCTACTTCATCACCCTCAACCGCAACAAGCAGAGTGTCGCCGTCGACCTGAAGAGCGAGGAGGGCCTCAAGGTCTTTTATGACCTGGTGAAGGAGGCGGACGTCGTCATCGAGAACTTTAGCGCCGGCGTCGCCGACAAGCTGAAGATCAGCTACCGCTACCTGCGCGAGTTCAACCCCGGCATTATCACCTGCTCCATCAGCGGCTTCGGCTCCGCGGGTCCCAACTACCAGCGGCCGGCGTTCGACCAGGTGGTGCAGGCCCTCGGCGGCGGCATGTCCATCACGGGCACCGATGCCGAACACCCGACGCGGGCCGGTATTCCCATCGGCGACCTCGGTGGCGGCATGTTCGGGGTGATGGGCGTATTGTCCGCGCTCTACGAGCGCGAGCGCAGCGGCGAGGGCCAGCACGTCGACATCTCCATGCTCGACTGCCAGATCTCCATGCTGAACTACATGGCGACCATGTATTTCCTCTCCGGCCAGGAGCCGACACCGATCGGCAACAGCCACTTCGTCCACGTGCCCTACAACAGTTACCGCACCTCGGACGGTCATATCATCATCGCCGTGATCTTCGACAGCTTCTGGGACAACCTGCTCGAGGTCGTCGACTTCGAGCCGTTCCGCGATGAGAAGTACAAGACGCAGCCCGGACGCCTGGCCGACAAGGACTTCATCGACGGCAAGCTCAACGAACTGCTGGCGACCAACACCTCCGACTACTGGCTCAAGCAGCTGCAGGAAAAGCGTATCCCCTGCGCCAGGGTCAACCGCTTCGGCGAGGCGCTCTCGGATGAGCAGGTGCTGTCGCGGAACATGGTGGTGGAACTCGAGCATCCGGGCGGCGCGAAGACCCGCGGCCCCGGCAACCCGATCAAGCTCTCGCGCACCGGCGAGGAGAGCTTCTCCCCGGCACCGCTCCTGGGCCAGCACACCGATAGCGTGCTCACCGGCCTTCTCGGGTACAGTGCCGAACAGGTCGCGCAACTGCGCGAGGAGGGCAAGATTGCATGAGTGACCCGCAGATCGTGATCAACGAGGTCGGCCTGAGGGACGGCCTGCAGAGCCAGCCCAGGCACCTGAGCCTCGACGAGCGCGAGGCCATGGCGCGGGCACTGCTCGCGACCGGCATCCGGCACTTCGAGGTCGGCAGCTTCGTGTCGCCGAAGGCGGTGCCGCAGATGGCCGGTACCGGCGAGCTCGTGGCGCGCCTCTCGCCGCCCCCCGGCGTTAGCTTCAGCGCCCTCGTCCCCAACATGAAGGGCTATGAGCTGGCCCGCAGCGCAGGCGTCGAGACCGTCGCGGTGGTCGTC
Source organism: uncultured Alteromonadaceae bacterium (assembly GCA_964438205.1). Taxonomy (GTDB): domain Bacteria; phylum Pseudomonadota; class Gammaproteobacteria; order Pseudomonadales; family Halieaceae; genus Pseudohaliea. The sequence goes on along the minus strand of CAYTJQ010000024.1, from coordinate 16,834 downwards.
TCCGCTACGGAAACCATGAACCGCAAGAACATCAACATGGGTCTCGATGAAACGCTGGCCGTGGCCGAAGCGGTGATCCGCCGTGGTCGGGAAGAGGGCGCCCGGGTACAAGCCTACCTCGCCGTGGCCTGGGAGTGTCCCTTCGAGGGTCCGACCCCGGCGTCCGTGGTGTGCGAGCAGGCGCAGGCGCTGGCCGGCTGCGGCGCGGATGAGATCGTGATCGCCGACACCATCGGCGCGGCCAATCCGGCCGCCGTGCGCGCGCTCATGGACGACCTGGTGGCCGACCACGGCGCGGAGCGCCTGGCCTGTCACTTCCACGATACGCGGGCCATGGGCCTTGCCAACGTCTATGCGGCGGTCGAGAGCGGCATCCGCCGCTTCGACAGCTCCGTCGGCGGCCTCGGCGGCTGCCCCTTTGCGCCCGGCGCCAAGGGCAACGTGGCAACGGAAGACGTCGTCATGCTCTGCGAGGCCATGGGCTTCGACACGGGCGTGGACATGCCCGCGCTGCTCGCGGCGGTAGCCACCGTGAGTGAACTCATCGGCACGCCGCAGGGCGGCCGTGCCCACTACTGGCTGAGCAAGAACCCCGGCATGAACCCGGGGAGGAACGCGGCCTGACGGCCGCGGTGCGCGGGACCGGCCGGCGGGCCCGCGATGGAGAGGAGATAGCAATGGCATACAGACTCGGCGTTGACGTTGGCGGCACCTTCACCGACTTCCTGCTCATGAACGAGGAGACCGGCGAGACCCATACCGCGAAGGTGCCGTCCACGCCGGAGGATTCCTCCATCGGCGTGCTAAACGGCGTGGCGCGGGTGTGCGAGGAGTCCGGCATCGAGCCGGGCGCTATCAAGCTGGTCATGCACGGCACCACCGTGGCCACCAACGCCGTACTGACGGGCAAGGGTGCCCGGGTGGGCCTCGTGACCACGGCCGGCTTCGAGGATACGCTGCAGGTCGCGCGCTCCTACTGCCCCGGTGGCCTTGGCGGCTGGGTCAGCTATATCAAGAGCCCGCTGCTCGCACCGCTGGAACTGACCATCGGCGCCACCGAGCGCATGGCCGCGGACGGCGCCGTGGTCACCCCGCTGGACGAGGAGCGGCTGCGGGCCGACCTCGAGACGCTCTATGCCCGCGGCGAGGTCGAGGCGCTCACCATCTGCTTCGTCAATGCCTACATCAACCACGCCCACGAGGAACGTGCGCGGGAGATTGCCCGGGAGATCTTCGGCGACACCCCGATCTCGATCTCCAGCGAAGTGGTACCGGAAATGCAGGAGTACGAGCGGACGGAGACCACGGTGGTCAACTCCTACGTGCGCCCGGAAGTGTCCCGCTACGTCAACAACCTGCAGGCAGCCCTGGAAGAGCGCCTGGGCGCCGATACGCAGCTGTCCATCCTGCGCTCCGACGGCGGCCTCGCCTCGGCCCGCGCCGCGGCCGATTCGCCGGTGAACCTGCTCATGTCCGGCCCCGCCGGCGGTGTCGCCGGCGCCATCTACTTCTGCAGCCGCGCCGGCTACGACAACATCCTCACCTTCGACATGGGCGGCACTTCCACCGACGTGGCGCTCATCCAGGACTCGAAGGCGCGGGTACGCCGGGAGACTTACGTCGGCGACGTGAACGTGCGCGCCCCCTCCGTGGACGTGCGCACCGTGGGCGCCGGCGGCGGCTCCATCGCCTTCGTGCCGGAGCTGACCAAGGCCCTGCGCGTGGGGCCCGAGTCCGCCGGCGCCGTGCCCGGCCCCGCCTGCTATATGAAGGGCGGCACGGAGCCCACGGTCTGCGACGCCAACGTGGTCCTCGGTTACCTGCCCTCGGACGTGCAGCTCGGCGGCAAGATGGAGATCAACTACGACGCCTCCGTGGCCGCGGTGCAGAAGGTCGCCGACGCCATGGGCATCGGCCTCATGGAGGCCGCCGAGGGGATCATCAAGATCGTCAACGAGTCCATGTTCGGCGCCCTGCGGCTGGTCTCCGTCGAGCAGGGTTACGACCCGCGCGACTTCGCCCTGGTGGGCTTCGGCGGCGCGGGCCCGCTGCACGCCAACGCCCTCGGCATCCTCACCAACGCCTGGCCGGTGATCGTGCCCCCGGGCCCGGGCGTCCTCTGCGCCTACGGCGACGCGACCACGCAGGTGCAGGACGAGGCGGCGCGCACCTACCTGACCATGGCCGAGGATCTCAGCAACGAGAAGCTGCTGGCGGACCTCAAGGAACTGCAGGCGCGGGCCGGCCAGGCGCTGGTCGCCGATGGCATCCCCGCCGAGCAGCACCAGGTCACCTTCCAGGCAGACCTGCGCTACATGGGCCAGGCCTTCCAGATCACCATCGACTTCACCGAGGCGGAGTTGCGCGAGAAAGGTGTCGCGCTGCTGACCGACGCCTTCGACGAGGAGCACGAGCAACTGTTCACCTTCAAGCTCGGCGATGGCCACGAAGTGCTCATGATCCGCGCCGTGGCCAAGGCGGCCACGCGCGCGGTACTCACCCGGGAAGGCGGCGACACCAGCGCTTCCCTCGACGACTGCGTGATCCACGAGAGCCGCTTCTACTGCGAGGGCGAATGGCACGACATCCGCCTCTACGACCGGGGCAGGCTGCACGAGGGGCTGACGGTGCCGGGACCGGCGATCGTCACGGAGATGGATTCCACCACCGTGGTGCTGCCGGGCTATGAAGCCGGCGTCGACGCCATCGGCAACCTGCTGATCAACCCGGCAGCCTGAGGAGGGTAGCGAGATGCCTGCACGAATCATCCAGGAAAACAGTGCGCCGCTGAACACCGTGGACGTGGACGGCGTGACCGTCGACCTGATCGAAAACGCCCTCAAGAACGCGCGCGAGGAAATGGACGCGGTCCTCTTCCGTACCGCGATGTCGCCGGGCATCCGCGAGCAGGGGGATTGTTTCCCCATGATCGCCAACCGCGACGGCAAGATGGTCGTCGGCCAGTTCGGTTCCTTCATCGGCCCGTTCCTGTCGGCCTACGATGCCGACATCGAAGAGGGCGACATCATCCTCACCAACGACCCTTACATGTGTAACGGGGCGGTTTCGCACCTGCCGGACTGGGTCGTGCTCGTGCCCGTGTTCAAGGACGGCCGGCACATCGCCTGGAGCGCGATGTTCGGCCACATGTCCGACAACGGCGGCATGGTGCCGGGTTCCATCCCCATCAAGGCGACGACGATCTACCAGGAAGGGATCCGCATCCCGCCGACCAAGCTCTACAAGAAGGGCGTGCTGCAGGAGGACGTTCTCGAGCTGATCCTGCACAACGTGCGAATGCCGCAGTGGAACCGCTTCGACCTCAATGCCCTCGTCGCCGCCTGCAAGACCGCGGCCCGGCGCTGCGTGGAGATCGCCGAGCGCTTCGGGGACGACGTGCTGGCCACGACGATGGACGTGATGCTCAAGCGCAACTACGACGCCATGAAGCACATCATCGAGAATTTCGTGCCCGAGGAGCCGCGCGAGTTCGAGGACTACCTCTGCGACGACGGCATGGGTATGGGCCCGTACCGCATCAAGTGCCGCCTCTGGCGCGAGGGCAGCAAGGCCATCTTCGATTTCGCGGGCACGGATCCGCAGGCGCAGAGCTCGGTGAACTTCTTCCTCAACGAGGACATGTTCAAGATGTTCTTCGGCTCCTTCACGATCAACGTGGTGGACCCGCAGATGGTCTTCAACGACGGCTTCTATGACCTCGTGGACGTGCGCATTCCCGAGGGCACGCTGCTCAAGCCGAAGCACCCCGCGGCGCTCTCCGGGCGCACCCACGCCCTGGGCCGTATCTTTGACCTCCTCGGCGCGCTCCTCGGCATGGGTGCGCCGGAACAGATGCTGAATGCGGCGGGTTTTTCCGATTCGCCGCACCTGTTCTACTCCGGCTACCGCGATAACGGCGAGTGGTTCCAGTTGTTCCAGATCGGCTTCGGCGGCATCCCCGGTCGTCCTGTGGGCGACGGTCCGGACGGCCACAGCCTCTGGCCCGGCTTTACCAACGTGCCGAACGAGTTCATCGAGTCCTACTTCCCGCTGCGTATCGAGACCTACGCCACGATCCCGGACTCCGGCGGTGCGGGCCTGCACCGCGGCGGCAACGGGCTGACCGTGGCCTATCGTTTCCTCGCCGATGGCGAGATCGGCATTCATGACGACCGTTGGTTGATGTATCCCTGGGGCGTACTCGGCGGGGAGCCCGGTCTGCGCTCAACAAAGCGGCTCGTTCGCACGGACGGCAGCGAGGAGTGGCTGGGCGCCAAGGCCGAGGGCATCAAGGTGAAGAAGGGCGACCTGCTCTACTTCAACACCTGGGGCGGTGGCGGCTGGGGCGACCCCTACGAGCGCGATCCGGAGCTGGTGCGCCAGGACGTCGCCCGCCGGCTCGTCACCGTCGAGGGTGCCCGCCGCTATGGCGTCGTCATCGGTGGCGACGGCAGCGTGGACGTCGACGCCACCTCGTCCCTGCGCGAGCAGCTGCGCGCGGAGCGGGGCGAGGTCGAGCTGTTCAACCGCGGCGGGTCCATCGAGGAGCTCAAGGCCCGCTGCCTCGAGGAGACGCACCTGGAGCCGCCGGTGGACCCGAGCTTCCAGGGCGTGGCCTGAGGCCGGATCGATGGCGGACCTCGAGCGGCACAGCGCGCAGCCGGGCCGGCGCCCGGCGCTCGTGCTCGTGGACATGATCAACGCCTTCACGGATCCGTCGAGCCCCTTGGGCAGCGAGGCCGATGACGTGGTCGCCGCGAACGCCCGGCTGCTCGCTGCCTTTCGCGAGCGCGGGCTGCCGGTGTTCTTCACCACCGTCATCTACCGCAGCGACGACCAGGCCACCGTGTTCCGCCGTCGCCTGCCCGCCCTCGAGGTGCTGAAGCCGTGCTCGGACGCGGTCGCCGTGGACAAGCGGCTCGCCCCGCGCGCTGGCGAGGCCATCATCGAGAAGCGCCACGCGAGCAGCTTCTTCGACACGGACCTCGACCAGCGGCTGAAGGCAGCCGGTGTCGACAGCCTCGTGGTCACGGGGCTCACGACCAGCGGCTGCGTGCGCGCGACGGTAGTGGATGGGCTCCAGCACGATTATCCGGTCTTCGTGCCCGCCGATGCGGTGGGTGACCGCAACCCCGACGCCCACGCGGCCAACCTGCACGACATGCACGCGAAGTACGCGGACGTGTCGGATACGCAAGCCATCATCGCCGCGCTGCCGCCGCAGGGGGCCACGGGGTGATGGGGCGCGTCCGCATCCTGGTGGTCGGCTATCGCAAGTTCAGCGAGCTGATCAACGTGCTCCTCCCGGAGTTCGAGCAGGATGTGGCAGTGACCATCGTCGAGTCCATCGCCAGCAGTGACACGGATTACTCGGGGCTGGTAAAGAAGCACCGGCCGGACGTCGTTATCAGCGCCGGCTCCAATGCCGCCTACCTGCGCGCCACGCTGTCCGTGCCGGTACTGTCCCAGCCCGTTACCGACACGGACGTGCTCGAGGCCCTTGGCAAGGCGCGCAAGATATCCCGTCGCGTCCACGTGTTCACCTACTCGGAAAATCCCGGCCCGAGCGAGCGGCTGTTCGCGAGCCTGCCGGAAATCACCGACCTGGAGCTGTGCCATCACCGCTACAGCACCGCTGACGAGGCCAACGAAAGCCTGCTTCTCGCCATCGCCGACGAAGATCCGCAGGTTATCGTCGGCCCGAGTTATACCTGCGGGCTCGCGGAGCAGCGCGGAATCCCGGCCATTCTCATGTACAGCCGCGACTCGGCGCGGGAAATGCTCCGCCGTGCGATCGATGCCGGGCGCGCCGCGCAGGCGGCTCGTGCTGCCGCGCGCGGCGACCGACCGCAGCGTTTCATCGTGCACTCCTCGCGCATGGAGCGGGTCGCGGGGCTCGCCCGGACCTATGCACGGGGCCGCGCGTCCGTGCTGCTCGAGGGGGAAAGTGGCACCGGCAAGGAGCACATCGCCCGGGAGATTCACCGTCTGAGCGATTACGCCGACGGCCCGCTGGTGGCCGTGAACTGCGCGAGTATCCCCCACGAACTCTTCGAGAGTGAACTCTTCGGCTATGTCGAAGGTGCGTTTACCAGCTCCCGCCGCGGCGGCCGCATCGGTCTCATGGAGCAGGCGAATGGCGGCGCGTTATTCCTCGACGAGATCGGTGAAATGCCGCCACAGCAGCAGATCAAGCTGCTGCGGGCCCTGCAGGAGCGGCGTATCCGCCCCGTGGGAAGCAACCGCGAGATCGAAGTCGACTTCAAGCTGATCGCAGCCACCAACCGCGACCTCCAGGAGGCGGTAGACCAGGGCGAGTTCCGCGATGATCTTTATTACCGACTGAACGTATTCAACCTGAGGCTGCCACCGCTGCGTCAGCGCAGGGAAGAGGTGCCGGCGATCGCCCGGCACTACTTTGCCCACTATGCGGCGGAGTACGGCATGGACGTGCCCATCGACGCGCTCCTCGAGCTCGTAGAGCCGCTCTTCGACAGCTACCACTGGCCGGGCAATATCCGTGAACTGCAAAACTTCACTGAACGCCTGGTAGTAAATTGCGGCAAAGCGGAGCATGTTGACCTGAGCCGGAGCGAGGTCCTGGAGATCCTGCCCGAGCTCATGCGCCAGGAGGGGAGCTATACGTCCGGCGCGCTGAAGGACCTGGAAGCGTCGGCCATCGTGCGGGCCATGGAGAAGTTCAATGGAGACCGGCAGCAGGTGGCTGCCTATCTCGGTATCAGCCCGACGACGCTGTGGCGTCGCCTGAAGAAGCTTGAAGGCAGTGACACGAACCGAATCGCGTGACGTTCGTTCAGTGCGAGACCAGAGAGAGTCCAGGAGAGAGGGGTAAGAGAGAGCATGAAGACGAGACGAGACCGACAGGCGACAGCCAGTAGGAGCAACGATTTTCCGGCAGACAAGAAGACAGGTGACTTGCTCATGAAAAATCTGACAGAGAACAGAGCGCGACCGGCTACGACACCGCGCGTCCTGGCAACGGCGATCTGTGCGGTCGCTTCCTCGACCGGCTCTCTGCTGATGCCGGCTGCCGCCCAGGCGCAACTCGAGGAAATCGTGGTGACAGCGCGGGCGCGGACCGAGTCCCTGCAGGACGTTCCCAGCACGGTGACAGCCTTCGCCTCTGGGCAGATCGAGGACATGGGGATCCAGCGGGCCGAGGACTTTATCTCGCAGACGCCCGGGGTGAGCTTTGTCAACACGGTCGAGGTCGGCGATTCATCGGTGTCCATCCGCGGTATGAACGGCGCCCGCGATGCCGAGACGAACTTTGCACTGATCATCGACGGCATCCTGTACGTCAACACCTACGCTTTCAACCGTGAATACGCAGACCTCGAGCAGATCGAGATCCTCAAGGGCCCCCAGGGCGCCCTCTACGGACGTTCCGCGGCGGCGGGTGCGGTCATCATGTCGACCAAGCGGCCTTCGCAGGAAGTGGAAGGCAAGGTCCGCCTCAGCTTCGCCGAGGACAACACCTACACCGGTCTGGCCGCAATCTCGGGGCCGCTGGGTGACAAGGTCGCCGGCCGGCTGCAGGCGGATTTCCGCAGCACCGATGGTTTCTACAGCAACAGTTTCCTCAATGACGACGTTGTCGACGCGGCTGAGAACTACGCCCTGCAGGGCCGGCTGGTGTTCGATCCGAGCGATACGCTCTCCATCGATACCAAGCTGCGCTACGGCAAGGCCGAAGCTTCGGCGATTTCCTTCAACGCCGGTTTCGCGATCCCGAGTTTCCAGGCCTTTGGCACGCCGGGATCGGAGGCGTTCTACCAGGACGTCGACGATCACGACTTCATCTTCGCAGGCAACGTGGAGCCGATCAGCGAGCAGGAAGTCATCGAGTTCTCCGTGAAGCTGGACAAGCAGTTCGACTGGGGCACGCTCACCACCTGGGGCTTCTACAGCGATACGGAAGACACCTTCATCGCCGACGGCACCTCCGGGGCCTTCGGCTTCTATGCCGGCACCGACGCCTGTATCAACTCGCTGGCAGCGCTCGCTCCGTCCTACACGCCGGAGGTTCCCGGCGGCGTTACGCCGCTGCCGGCACCGACCTTCATCTTCGGCTCCGGCCCTGGCGAGTCGGTCTTGCCTCCCTACAGCCCCACGACCTGTGACGGCTACCAGTGGCAGGAGCGGCTGCAGGAAGACTTCAGCTTCCAGGTCCAGTTGACGTCCAGTGAGGACCAGAAGCTGCGCTGGCAGGCGGGTCTCTACTACCTGAACATCGAGCGCCGGCAGGCGATTGCCCAGGCGCGTGACCCCGGTAACGAGTGGCCCGACCGGGCGCAGCTGCCGAAGGAAATCTTCACGCCGCTGACCGACGCGATCGTGGACGATACCTTCGATACGGAGGTTTACGCGGTCTTCGGTTCGGTCAGCTACGACATCACGGACAGGCTGGAACTGTCCCTGGCGGCGCGTTACGACCGGGAGAAGCGCGAAGTGTCCAACAACGTACCCTCGCCGGCCGATGGCAACCTGTCGAACTTCATCGACTTCTGCGGTGGCCAGTGCACGCTGAACGGAGAACCCCTGCCGGGTTCGCCGCTGAATCCCGGTTTCGTCAACTTCGATGATTTCACCGTCTCGCCCGAGATCGGCGACCGCAGCGAAACCTTTGACCAGGTTCAGCCCAAGATCAGCCTGCGCTGGGACGCCACCGATACGACGACCATCTACGGCAGCTGGGGCGTCGGCTTCAAGGCCGGTGGCTTCCTCAACCAGGGCTCCACGGAAACCGTGCAGTTCTACCTCGTGGATAACGGCGGCGCACTCAGCGCTCCCCCCAATACGTTCCGCGAAGAGACATCCAGTGCGTTCGAACTGGGTTTCCGCTCGGGGCTTTTCGACAATCGTCTCAACTTGAACGGTGCCGTGTTCTACACGGAAGTCGAGGACATGCAGTTCTTCGAGTTCTTCGTCGGGCCCTTCGGCCTGCTGAGGACGGCCTCGAACATCGACGAGGTGACGCTGCAGGGCTTCGAACTCAGCGCCGCCTGGGCCGTGACCGACAACCTCCGCCTCGACCTCGGCTACTCCATGGTTGACGGCGAAATCGACGAGAACGCGCTGCGTCCCTACACCGAGGGGAACGAAGTCCCGAACAACCCGGAGTACACGTGGAATGCCGCACTGCAGTACAACCAGCCGATCGGCGAGTTCGAGCTCTTCGGTCGCCTGGAGTACTCCTACCAGGGCGATACCTGGTATCACACGGTGCAGGACGATGTCGTCCCGGCTACGCTGTTCGGGGGCCCGCCCGCGAGCTACGACGTCACCCAGGTTGACGGCTACGGCCTGACCAATCTCCGCCTCGGTGTGCGCTCCAACCAGTGGAGTGTGACTGCGTTTGCCAGCAACCTCTTCGAGGAAGAGTTCATCCGCGAGGTGATCCTGGCGCCCGAGTTCGGTGGCGGCTTCATCAGCCCGGGAACCCTGCGCCGCGTAGGTGTGGAGCTGCAGTACAGCTTCTGACGCTGTAGGTGCTCAAGGGCCGGCCCGGGTTTCTCCTGGCCGGCCTTTTCTTTTTTCTCGGTCTCGGTGCCGGGGTGGCGCCGCCGCCGCAGCGCTTTACAGGCTGATCGTGGTCCCGCCGTCGACGGCGAGGACCTGGCCGGTCAGGTAGCGTGCGCTGTCCGACAGGAGGAATACGGCGACATCGGCGATGTCCTTCGGGTCTCCGACACGCCCGAGCGGTACCGTTTGTGCAAACGCCTCGAGCCCTGCCTCACCGAGCGAGTTGACCGGGTCCAGCGTCTGCGCGCTGCGGATCACGCCCGGGGCGATCCCATTGACACGAATTCCGTGTGGCGCCAGTTCCAGCGCTGCGGCGCGCACCAGTCCCGCCACGCCGCCCTTGCTCGCGGAGTAGGGGACATGTTCCGACCAGCCCAGCAGCGAACCGACGATGGACGACAGGCACACGACCGAGCCTTCGCCAGCGCGCTTCATGCCGGGCGCGGCGGCGCGAAGCACGCGCATCATCCCCTTCAGGTTGACGTCGATGGTCTCGTCCCACTGTTCGTCGGTCAGGGTCGCCAGCGGCAGGGTCCGCGCGATACCGGCGTTCAGGACCAGGGCGGAGAGCGCGCCATGCGCTGCTTCAAGGGACGCGACCAGGTCGCTGGCGGCCGCCGAGTCGGTCACGTCGAGGTAGTGGTATTCAGCGTCGCCGCCATCATCGCGGATACCCGCCGCACAGTCCTCGCCCTCGTCGGACAGCACGTCGGTAACGATAACCCTGTAGCCCGCCTCGGCCAGTGCTATCGCCGATGCCCGGCCGAGGCCGATACCCGCGCCCGTTACCAGCGCCGTTTTCCCAGCCATCGCTTTCTCCTCGCTTGTGTTGATGGAAGTTACCCGCCCCACGCGGTGCAGGGGCTGGCGGCATCCTACAGGAAGGCGTCCCCGCCATTGGGGCTCAGGCACTGGCCGCGGAAGTGTGCCGCCGCGTCGCTGGCGAGGAACAGGTAGGCACCGACGATGTCATCGACCTCGGCCAACCGCCCAGCGGGTATGTTGGCACGGATCGCCGCGATGACGTCCTCGGGCACGTCCGCCAGCATCGGCGTCATGGTCGCCCCGGGCGCAACACAGTTCGCGGTGATGTTGCGGTCCCCGATCTCGAGGGCGAGGCTGCGGGTGAAGGACAGGATCCCACCTTTTGCCGCCGTGTAGTGGGCGAAGCCGGGAGCGCCGATGTAAGCCAGCTGGGAGGCGGTATTGATAATCCGACCGCTGTTCTGGCGGTAGAACAGGGGCAGCGCGGCGCGGGTGCAGAGGAAGGTGCCGAGCAGGTGGACGTTCAGCACGCGCTGGAAATCCGCGAGTTCAAGCGACTCGATGGGGGTGCTGTGTGCGATGCCTGCATTGTTGACCAAGATGTCCAACTGGCCTTCACGGTCCGTGATCTCCGCGAACAGGGCGGTGACCTGCGCCTCGTCGGAAACATCTGCAGCGACCGCGTGCGCGACGGCGCCGCTTTGCTCGAGCTCGGAGACCAGCGACAACGCGTCCGCCCTGCACACCTCCCCTGGGAAGTTGATGTAGGTTCGCGCGCCGGCGCCGGCGAAGGCGCGGGCGACCGCAGCGCCGATGCCGGAACTGGCGCCGGTCACCAGTGCAGTCTTGCCGGTGAGATCGACGGCTAGCTGACCCATGGTGAATGCCTCTTTTCTGGACCGCGGGACCCCGCGCGGCGCAGAAACTTGACGGCAGGCGGGGAAGCGATAAGACTGTATACGATCCTGTAGACGATTTGTAGACAGGCACCTTGCAGGGCGGCCAAACCCGCCGCATACCCGGAAGGGCGTCAAAGCGCCGGCGCGAAAGGCCGCGCCCCGGGCCGGGATTTAGGGAGGAACCACGTGATGGAACGATCGCTGACCAGCCAGCAAAGCCATGCAGTTTTTCCGCAGCCGACCGCAGAGGAAGCGTCGCGCCAGGATTTTGTGCGCAGCCTCAAGCTTCACCTAGCGAACAAGGTCTCCACCGCCAACAAGCTGGCCTTCGAGGTGCGCGCCGGTCGTGACTACATGGCGCAGACGGGCAAGGCGGCCACGACTTACCAGGAAATCCGCGACGCCATGAAGCACGAGCCCTACTTCACCTTCTGGAGCGCCATGCAGCGCAACAGCCAGGAGATGATGTGGAAAGCTTGCCAGGTGCCGGTGGAGCGGCAGCTGCCCACGCTCATCGACAGTGCGCGCAGTTCCGGGGGTGCCGGGGGGACGCTGGAGCTCAACCCGGCGCTGGAGACACCGCGGTACCACCAGGCCGTCGACATCCACTGCATGCCCGGGGGTTATCACACCGAGTTTGCCGATGACGATGTGGCCAATGGCGCCGTGTACGACCGGGCCGTCTACCTCTATGCCATGGGACGGATGGGCGAGTGCAACTCGGATATCGGCGATACTACCATCGCCTACCTGAAGGAGCATTTCCCTGCGCTGAAGCCGACGCGCATTCTCGACCTCGGCTGTACCGTCGGTCATTCAACGCTGCCCTACGCCGACGCCTATCCGGAAGCCGAGCTGCACGCCATCGACGTGGGCGCCCCGGTGCTCCGCTACGCCCACGCCCGGGCCGAGTCCATGGGCAAAAAAGTCCATTTTCGCCAGGAGAACGCCGAGGACATGTCCTGCTACGAGGACGAGTCCTTCGACCTGATTGTCAGCCACATCCTGGTTCACGAAACCAGCCACAAGGCGATGCGCAACATCATGCGTGAGTGCCGGCGCCTGTTGAAGCCCGGCGGTGTCGTTATCCACGCGGAAACTCCGCCCTACCGAGACCTCCCGGCCTACGACGCGTTCATGCTGGACTGGGATACGCGCAACAACAACGAGCCCTACTGGGGTGCGAGCCATGAAATCGAACCGGCTGCCATCGCCGGGGAGACCGGCTTCGATCCCGGGAAAGCCTTCGAGGGCTACCAGCCCAGCGCCTTCGAGGCCGCAGAGGCCAAGCGTGCCCGCGTCTTCCAGGGAGGAGACTTCGGTGGCGGGGGTGCCTGGTACCTGTGGGGTGCAGTCAAGGACTGAGCCAGCGCTGGCGCGCCAACCGGTCCGGCGGCAGACCGCCGGATCGTCCTTACCTAACCGCAGGGAACCTCGCGAGTGGAAACGATAAAGCTGCAACAGAAGGCCAAGGGGGAACGCCCCCAGTACCTTGATGCCGAGGTGGAGAAAGTTCTGTCCATCACCATGGCCCTGGCGGGGGAGGTGGCGGTCATGCGCGAACGCATTGACAGCATCGAGCGCCTGCTAGAGAAAGCCGCCGTGCTGACTAAAACCGATGTAGACCACTATGCACCGTCGCCGGAAGAGCACGCCGAGCGGGAAGCCTGGCGTGAGAGCTTCCTCGACGTCGTCCTGCGGGTGGTTACCCAGGAGAAGGAAGCCCTGGAAGAAATGGCCCGGGGCATGGAGAGTTATGAAGCGGCGATCAGGCGCGTCGAGAGCGCGGACTGACCCACGATCCGGGCCCCCCGTTCCTTCCAGTCAGCGGGAAGGACAGGCCAGGTACAACCCCCAGTCGATAGCCACCCCGGAACAGGCCCGGTGACGCCTGTCCCCCGGGCAGGAGGACGCGGATGAGCGAATCAGCATCGAGGCTGCAACCCGGGGAGGACTTCCAGCAGGGCCTGCGGGAGATCCTCGGGGCCGGTAACGTCCTCCTTGATCCATCGGATCGGGAGTTTTTCTCCACGGATCTCAGTTTCCGCCCGCGGGAGGTCGCTGCCGCGATACTCCGGCCGATCACCGTCGAGAGCCTTGCGGCGGCAGTGGCCTTCTGCACGACACGCGGGTACTCGGTGCTCGCTAGGGGCGGCGGCATGTCCTACACGAGTGGCTACACGCCGACCGAAACGCAGACGGTGCTGGTCGACATGCAGGCGTTCGACCGGATCCTCGAGATCAATGCGGAAGACATGTACGTGACGGTCGAAGCGGGCGCGACCTGGAAAACGCTCTACGAGGCTCTCTATCCGCTTGGTCTGCGGACGCCCTACTTCGGCCCCCTGTCCGGCATGTACGCAACGGTGGGCGGTGCCGTGTCGCAGAACAGCCTGTTCCACGGTTCCGGTATCTACAACACGGTGGCGGAAAGCGTGCTGGGTTTGCAGGTCGTCCTCGCCAGCGGCGAGATCCTGCAGACCGGATCCGCGGCCCACAAGCATTGCAATGGTTTCTACCGCCACTTCGGCCCGGACGTTACCGGGCTGTTCACGGCCGATACCGGTGCCTTCGGGCTGAAAACCGCGGTGACGCTGCGCCTGATCACCACGCCCCGGGAAACCGGGTACCTGTCGTTCAAGTTCGACAGCCTTGAGAGCATGCTCGCCGCGCAGGTACGGATCGCGAAGCTGCGCATCGCCTCGGAGTGCTACGGCTTCGATCCCTATTACAACTCGAGCTTTGAGCAGCAGGGCATCACCTTCGAGGAGGGGCTGTCCGTGGTGGGGCAGATCGTTCGCAAGGGAGGCGTGAAGGGCCTGAAGCAGGCGGCGAAGATGGCGCTCGGCGGAAAGCGGGTGCTTCGCAACGTTCCCTATTCACTGCACCTGACGCTGGACGGGCACACGGAACGTGTCGCTGCCGAACATGTCGATATTGCCGCGGAGATCTGCCAGGAAGAGGGCGGCTCGGAGATGGTGAACAGCATCCCGCTGGCTTTCCGCAACCAGCCTTTCGGCGGTGTGCGCACGGTCTTGCTCGGCTCCGACGGCGCGGTCTGGATCCCGGTCCACGGTTTCTTCCCGCTCTCGCGCGCGATCGACGCGGCGAAGGCGACCGAGTCATTCCTGGCCGAACGCAAGGACCTGATGGCGCAGTGGGGCATCAAGACGTCCTACCTGACCTGCTTCGCCGGCAGCGAGTTCGTCATCGAGCCGAGTTTCTACTGGCTCGATGAGCTGGGCGAATTCCGGCTGTCGCTCATCGAGAAGGAATACGCCGATGAGTGGAAGCATATCGCGGCCAACGAGGAGCGACGTGCCGTTGCCCTGCAGCTGCGCGATGAACTGCGCGACCTGTTCGATCAACTGGGTGGCGTGCACCTGCAGATCGGCAAGTACTATCCGTACTTCGAGATGATGGAGAACACTGCGCTGGAGAAGGTGATCCGCGGCGTGAAGGAGGTGCTGGACCCGCAGGGTCGGGTGAACCCCGGGGCGCTCGGCCTGGCCAGCCGGGACTAGCATCGGGGTGCCGACCACGCAGACCGCGCTCACGTAGACTGGTTGCCACAGCAAGAGGCAAGAAACACCTTGGCAAGTGCAGTAGAACAGCTGGGGGCCGACAGGGATCAATCCGCTGTCGACTACGTCGTCGAGGAAATCATTGCTCGCGTGCGCAAGGGTGAACTGGTGCCCGGGCAGCGCCTCGTGGCAAGTGACCTGGCCGCGGACTTCGGTGTCAGCCGGGCGCCGGTGCGGGAAGCGCTGCATGTGTTGTCCGGTGAAGGGGTCGTCCGGCTCATCCCCAACCGGGGGGCTGTCATTGCGCGCCTCACCACCAAGGAGCTCCTCGATTTCATTGAGTTCACCCGTGCGATCTGTGCCCTCGGTATGCAGCACGCAGCACAGAAGATGGACTGCGAGGAGCACAGGGAGGCTGTCAGGGCCGGCATGCTGGCCATCGAGGAAGCGGGCCGCCGGCGCAACGCGGACGAGTTTATCGACAGCCTCTACCGCTATCACCGCAAGATCAACGAGATCGCGGGAAACACCTTTCTCGTCATGTTCTACTCGCGGCCCTACTTTGCTTTCTACAACCGCCTCCTCGCCGATTTCATCCCCGGAAACCAGTGGGAAGAATACCTGGAACATTACCGCTCGCTGACAGCGGCCCTGCTGGCCCGGACGGCGAGCGACCCGGCGAGGGATTTCGAAAAGCACATGCGGTGGGCGTCTGACCTGCTGGAGCGAAACGCGACCTAGCAAGCCACTGTTCAGAAGGAGCGAAGCAATGAAGTTCGGTATATTCCTGCCCAACGGTAGCAACGGCTACATCCCCTCGGCGGGCAGCCCGGTTTACGAGCCCACCTTTGCGCACAACCTCGCCATCTCGAAGGAGGCCGAGCGGCAGGGCCTGGATTTCGTCCTGTCGATGATGAAGTTCCGCGGCTTCGGTGGTGATACCGGCTACTGGGACAGCTGCCTCGAGTCCTTCACGCTCATGGCGGCCATCGCCGCCGCCACCGACAGGATCGGCCTGTTCCCCTCCATCTCGATTCTCAGCCAACACCCGGCGGTGGTCGCGAGAATGATCGCGACCATCGACGACGTTTCCGGCGGCCGCTGCGGCCTGAACATCGTTACCGGCTGGAACAAGCCCGAGTACACGCAGATGGGCATGTGGCCGGGTGACGACTACTACGGCCGACGCTACGAGTTCGCCGACGAGTACGTCACCGTGCTCAAGGGCCTGTGGCAGGGCGGTGGCTTCACCCATCACGGCGAGTTTTTCCAGCTCGAGGACTGCGTCGTGAACCCGCAGCCGCGTGGTGAGATACCGCTCGTGAGCGCGGGCCAATCAGACAAGGGCAGGGCGTTTGTTGCCAGGCATGCCGACCACCAGTTCGTGCTCACGGACAAGTCCAGCCTCGCCGCCAGCGTCAAGGACGTCAGGGAGAAAGCCAGGGCCTACGACCGCTCCGTGGGTATCTATGCGCTGTTCCACATGATCGTCGGCGACAGCGACGCGGAGGCCCAGGCGGAGGTGGACCGCATCGTCGAGCAGGCCGACCGCGGCGCGATTGCGAACATCATCGGTAGCGCGACCCTGGATACGAACAAGGGCGGCACCAGCGATACGCTCAAGGCCGCGCTCGAGAAAAGCGTGGAGGAGGGCAACATGGCGTTCATGGGCATTCCCGTGATCCACGGCAGCGAAGCGACCGTGGCGAGGAAGATCGAGGAGATCGCGGCCGACACCGGGGTCGACGGCCTGCTCTTCAGCTGGCCCGACTTCGTCTCGGGCTGCCGGCGTTTCGGCGAGAAGATCAAGCCCCAGCTGCGCCTGTGACTGTGAACAAACCGGAGGAGAAGTAAATGAGCGACGAGCCGATCATCTACCTCAATGGAGACTACCTGCCGCTTTCCCGAGCGCGGGTGTCACCGATCGACCAGGGTTTTCTCCTCGGCGACGGGGTGTTCGACGTGGTCTCCGCCTGGAAGGGCAGGATCTTCAAGCTCGATGCGCACCTCGATCGCTTCTTCGACTCGATCCAGGCGGCGCGGCTCAACCACGACATGGACCGCGACGCCTGGCGGGACGCGATCATCGAGACGACGCGA
>CAYTJQ010000023.1:383-47490 GCA_964438205.1 uncultured Alteromonadaceae bacterium | reverse complement strand
GAACTTGGTTACCTGAACGCGCTGGTAAAGTGCTGTCGGGACGGGACCATGAGCCCGCGTCGTGCAGTGCAGGGCCATTCCTTGGTTGACGATGATCAGTAGTTTGCTGCAGTGCCAATGAAGAGATCGTCTTCAACATAGCGGCAACGGCAGAGGGTCTGTCAGCCGACCACGCTGCGGCGACTGCGCCCTTGCCGGTCTGTTTGACCTGAATTCCTGGAAATACGGTTCGAGGAGAGCGCCTCGTTCCTGTCTAACCGGCTTCCTCCAGGTTGACCACTCTCAATCGCAGCGCGTTGGCAGTGGCACTGACTGACGACAGAGACATGACCGCCGCCGCAAAATCGGTGACAGCAGAAGTCCCGTAAACGGATATAGAACCCTGGCCGCAATGAGAATACCGGCAGAGTTGTAGAAAACGCATAAAACAGGTTCGCGCAGATTTTACGCATTGACGACAAGATTGGAGTCGTAAGTCATCAGTATGAACTGACGCTTTTTCTTCGTCTCGAAGGATTCGCTATCAGCCTCAATGGCTCAAAGTCCGTGACGTACCATGCGGGTGAGTCCAGCGAGCGCAACACCGAATGCCAGGACGGCAGCCACCAGCAGCGCTTCAGCCATGCTGACACCAAAAAGCATTTCGGGGGTGTAGCCGCAAGCCCCGCCAGGCTGAAAGGCCCAGGGCATCCACCGGTCTACGGCGAACCACGATGGCATTTGCAGTTCGAACTCGCAGGAGGCAGAGACCCAGCCCTGCTCCACGGCAAAGGTGTGCCAGCACCGTTCCGCGAAGCCAACGGTCGTCACCAGTAGTAGTGACCAGGCGGCAATTTGCATCGGCCGGCTTTTGCGGGTGATGAGGCCCAGCACGCCGGCCAGAAACATCGCAGTCACCCACAGACGGACATGCACACACACGAGACACGGGTAATAGCCAAGCGCATGCTGATAAAACAGGGCGACCCACTGCATTAACGCCGTGGCAAGGATGACAACCACCCACAGCAGAGTATTTGTGTCTGATTTTCGAGCTGACGGCTGCATGTTGGATCCTCGTCAATGGTGTAGGGTCGTTTCGGTCTAAGAGCAACATGGAATTAGCCGGCTTCGCACGCTATGCGTGCACGGGCATTCGATGGATCAGATTTTTCCGATGCCATGTTGAGGCCCGATGTGCTCCGGGCGGGTCTCGGCGTGACGGAAGGGCTGTATCAGCATCTGGTCCAGGCGAAGATCGTGTTCAGTCCGGAAGTCCTCAATCCCGATTGTCATGCCCAGATGGCCCTTTTCTGGCTGCGCGCGGTAGGTTCCGAAAAGCCAGTCCCACCAGGGTACGCTGAAGCCGAAGTTACTGTCCGTTTCACGCTGAATGGCAGAGTGATGTACGCGATGCATGTCAGGTGTTACCAGAAGCCGTCGCAACCAGCGATCCACTCTTCGCGGAAGACGAACATTTCCATGATTAAACAGCGACGTGGCATTCAAAAGCACCTCAAACATCACCACCGCCAGTGCTGGAGCGCCAATGAGTACAATCACCCCCATCTTGATAGCCATGGACAGGAGAATCTCCATCGGATGGAAGCGCAGACCGGTGGTTACATCAAATTCCAGATCGGCGTGATGCATGCGATGCAGTCGCCAGAGCCAGGGGACGGCATGGAATATCCGATGCTGAAAATAAATGGCCAGGTCCAGAACGAGAATGGCCAGAACCACCGCTACCCAGTCTGGCATTGAGACCTGGTTCAGCAACCCCCATTCTTGCTCGGCGGCAAAAATGGCCGCGCCAACGGCGGCGAGGGGAAAGAGCAGACGAACAGCCAGGGTGTCCAGGATCACGATGGCCAGATTGCTGGGCCAGCGCACCCGGCGTTTGATCGCCTGGGGACGCCGGGTGGCTAAAGTCTCCCAGATCGCCATCAGGCTCAGCACCGACATAAAGCTCAGAAGTCGTATAGGAGCTTCATTGGCAAGGATGAAATCTGACATACGTTGACCTTCTCAGTAGACCGGCAAGCCCGCCGCTTTCCATTCCGGGAAACCTTCATCAAACCGGCGCACGCGAAAACCAAGTCTGCGCAGTCTCTCTACCGCTTCATGGGACAACACGCAGTAAGGACCCCGGCAGTAAGCAATGATCTCCCGATCCCTGGGCAGCGCATCGAGCATGGTTTCGAGATCATCCAGGGGGATGTTGATGGCATGCGGCAGGTGGCCGGCCTGGTACTCTTCATGGGGTCTGACATCCAGCAATGCGACCGACCCCTCTCGCAAGCCTGCCAGCAGATCGTCCCGGGACACGGCTTCCAGGCTGCCGCTGGGATCGTCAGACTCAAACAGCCGGCTCACCAGTCGTTCCATTTCCGCCAGGTTGGTTTCCGCCACTTCACGCATCAGGCTGATCAGCGTCACGATACGCTGGTCTGTCAGCCGGTAAATCACCTGCTTGCCCGAGCGCGTAGCAGTCACCAGCCCGGCCCGCCGTAAGTGTTGAAGATGCGCCGAGGCATTACCTACGGTCAGATCTGCCGTGTTAGCCAGCGTGTCTACCGATGCTTCGGACTGTGCCAGCCGCTCCAGCAGCGCCAGCCTGGGTCCGCTGCCGAGCGCTTTGCCAACCTGGGCCAGGATGTCCAGAAGACCTTGCCGGGATGTCATGTTGTTACCTCGTCAATCGGCGATGGGTGTCCTTGACAGCCCAACTGTTTCGTATATTCTAATATCTAATAGAATGTTTGCAAGAAGCTTTGCCAGGTCAATCTGTGAGAGGAGCCACACTCATGAAAGCCCTGATCCTGATTAACGATCCGCCCTACGGAACCGAGCGCCTCTACAATGGGCTGCGGATGGCTCATGCGCTGATCAAGAAAGACTGTGAGGTGACAGTCTTTCTCATGGGCGATGCGGTGTCAGGTGCCAAGACAGGTCAAAAAACTCCCGACGGCTTCTACAATGCCGAACGCATGGTCTCGCGGGCATCTTTGAAGGGAAACGTCTTACTCTGTGGCACCTGCATGGATGCCCGGGGCATTTCCGAGGAGGAAGTGGTCAAGGGGGTCCAGCGCAGCACGATGGATGAACTGGCAGAAGTGACTATTGCCGCCGACAAAGTTCTGGTGTTTTGAATTGCGTCGCCGGACAACTTTCCAAGCCCCTCGGGCGTAAGAGGGTCCTCCTGGACGGGTGGCTCTCTGCCAAATTCGAGAAACCCACGAATGGGCGAAGGCTTAAAGCGACCGTCATGCCAGCGGTGCGGCTATTGGACCGAAAGCCCGCTTCCCAGGAACATATCGGATAACCCAACCACGCCGGCGGTTTGCATACTTATGAGGTGGCGCGATCGACGGACGGCGGCGCGCAGTCAGGCTGGTTTGATCGAGAAATTCGTAGAAGCACTAGGTGTTCTATCCGGTCTGCCTTTTGGCGTGGCGCTGCTTTACCCTAATCGCCGCGCGTCGGTGGTTGATATTTCCCACTCCAGCCCAGCATGCCGGTGACATGCGCCACGATGTTCAGCGCGTCAGCAGCACCGTTGGCATCGCCCTTCTCGAAGTCACCGTCAATCCGGCCCATCTGGTTTGTTACGTGCGCAAGGCAGATCACGTTGCGGTTCCTCGCGCTCGCGAAAGCATATAAACCCGCCGCCTCCATCTCGACCGCGAGGATATCGCGTGCTTTCGCGAAAGCGATTGCCGTTTCCGTCTCTCGAAACGGGGCGTCGGTCGTCCAGGTGCTGCCAAAGACGAGGGCAGGTGTGCCGTTACGTAACTCCTGTAGATGCTTCAGCAAGTGGTTCGGCGCGTCGCTCCAGTCGGACGGCGGTACGTAATGGTAGCTCACGCCCTCGTCCCTCAGGGCGCGATCGATGAGAATGAAATAGGGCGGTTTTGCGACGGGCGTGATCTCACCGGCAGACGTGATGCTGATGAGCAGCTCGCATCCCGATTCAAACAGCTCTTCGGCGACCAGAACGGCGAAGGAGGCGCCCACCGCGCAGCCAACTATCCCCACTTCAAGTTGGCCGATCTCGAACACACACAGCTCCGTGTGGTAGCAAACCCAACCATGGTGAAGGCGCGCGCGGTTCTCGGCCCTGAGCATTCGCACTATATCGCCATCCGGATCGAGCAGACAGACTGATGGGACGGTCGCACTCTCTGCGCCTTTCTGTCGCCGTGCTTCGCGAAGGAGACTCGCTGGCGTGAAAACTGAGGGTTCCAGGTAGTGCTTGTGCGTGAGTATTGGCGGCGTTTTATCAGCTGATGTGGTCATTTCCATCCTACTTGGAGATTTATTGATCCCAGGGTCTTTGCGACCAGCACCAGAAACGCGGCGTGCCTGTTTCTGGGATGCCTTATACAGGCTCCGGGGCTCTCGTCCAGGAGATTCTCATCCCTTTACCGCAGAGTCACTTGAAGGCAGCAGGTCATCCGGCAGGGCGGGCCTGCGCTGATGCTCCAGCGGGCCGTAATTTTCCGCGAGGTAATCGAGAATTACGCTCTCATCCTCGTCCAGCGGCCAGAGCCCCTGGGTGGACTGCATCCAGCGAATCAGTTTTTTCCAGCCGTCACGGGTGGCATGATTCTGCGCCACCAGCATTGCCGAGTGGCACGCCGTGCAGTGACGCTCCACCGCGGCAACGCCCGGCGCCTCCACCAGCACCTGACCGCGCACCAATAGCGGAATGGCCAGGGCAAGGCCACTGACAATTAGGTGCCGCGCGGGCTTCATGCGACGCGCACCGCTATACGGTGACAGGCATTGTTCAGGTAACCGCCGGGGTTCCAGCCCGGCAATAGCATCGGCTGGCTGCGGCCCCGATCATCTGTCGCCCGCGCCCAGACCTCGTAGTAGCCGCGCTGCGGCAGCTCGATCTGTGCGCTGAAGTGCTGCCAGGCCAGCCGATTCACCGGCGCTTCCAAGGCGGCGCGTTGCCAGGTCTGCCCGAAATCGATAGACACGTCCAGGCGGGCGACAGCGAGATCGCCAGCCCAGGCGTGTCCGCGGACGGAGAGGGGCTTGCCGAAGGCATGATCAATGCCTGAGCGCGGATACGTGATCAGCGACTTGACCGGCATCGACTCGATGACGCACATGTCACTTTCAGGCACCTCTGCGCCCGGCATCACCGGTTCGCAGGGAACCCGATAGGAATATCCACCCATTTTCGCCCCATCGTGCACGCGGTCGCGCACAACCAGCCGCTGCAGCCACTTGCCCGACACCGACGCCGGCCAGCCACCGGCAACCAGTCGCAGGGGATAGCCATGCAGCGGCGGCAGGTTCTCGCCGTTCATCGCGAAGGCGATCAGCGTCTCGGACTCCATGGCCTTTGCTAGAGGTACGCCGCGGCTGATCGGCACCTTTTCCGGATCGCCGCTGATGTGTATATCGGCGCCGTAATAGCCAACGTACACGGCGCCTTGGTCCACGCCGGCGGCCTCGAGTACATCGCGCAGGCGCACACCGGTCCAGCGCGGGCATCCCACGGCACCGGTCGTCCACTGGTTTCCCGTCGCCGTCGGCCGGAACTCCGCGCGCCCGTTACCGGCGCATTCGATGACCAGCTGCAGGGTGTGGTGGCGAAAGCGTGACTTCAGCCCGTCGAGCGACAGGTCCAGGGGCTCGACCACCGATTCCCCGCCGATCCGCAGCCGCCAGCCGGCCGCATCAACGTCGACGGGGGCAATGCCGTTGTTGCGAACGAACAGTCGGTCTGCCGGCGTGATGGCATCGTCGAGCAGGTGCGCGGGTGTCTCGGCGTTGATCGGCCGGTCATTGAGCACGCGCAGCGACGGGTCCTTGCCGGGAAGCTTGAAGGCGTCGGTACTGTCCGCCAGTGCCGCGGGAATCATGCCCGCTGGCATGTACTGGCTGAATACAACCTCGGCGCCCAGCACGGCGGCAACGCGCGATGCGCCGCTCAGGAACCCGCGGCGCGACAGCGAATTACTGCGCCTGCCAAAGAGTTGCCAGTCCGCGCGCTCCGGATCGCTCGCGTACAATTCGTGCAGGCCGACGGTCTTGCGCAGCATACGGTTCCTCCCTCCGACTAAACGAGCATAGGGAAGCACATGCCGGAAGTCGACCGGGACACGATCTTGAATCAATGGGGCAGCTCCTTCAGCGGATTAGATCCACTCGTCAGTGCAGTTGTTCAGTTGGTGGTTCAGGTTTCTCACGGTGTATACAAGCTCTGGTAAGTGTTTCTGACCATCCGGTGGGCCGCAGCCAACCAGATCCGAAATCCGGCCTGGGTCTCGGGACACCACTCCCGTTTAACCTGAAAGTGCCTGAGTTCAGGCAACACCGGCTCTCCCCTGTTGGGAATCGTTCCGGCGCAAACCAACTGACCCCTTATGGGCCGCATTGACGTTGCATCTCCTCCTTATCGATCTGCTGGGTTAAAGACAGGACTTGCGGTTACGCTTTACCTCCGTTGAGTAAGACGAAAAAAGCTTCGTCGTGTTGATGGGAATCGCATCGATACCATTGCGGCAATCGGTGTGTGCTGGGTTGGAACCATGGGCGGGTGCCCGCGTTAGAAGTCGACCTGATGGTCTGTGCATTGAATGTGGACCGGGATCTTTCGACCCGCGCGCGATTACCGGTCCGAGCGCGCATGCCCGTTTCGACACGCTGTCGAGGGTGGGCAACCCTTTGCCACTGAGCCGCAGTGGCCACGGGTTGTTCGGACGTGGCAAGCAGAATAGTTGCAGATCACTCGCCCGTCACTTCGAAATTCCGCCCGCAGGCCGCGCGGTTACTTGCGATGCCGCCCGTGTCACTACCCCGCTTCGCTCGCTAGTGACACGGGCAGCGTACCGGCGGAGCAGGGCCAGCGCCAGGATGCCCTGGCACAGGCCATGACAAAGGCTGGTCGCGTGGTGCGCGCCACGACATTTGACAGCTGGTGGGGGACCGATCGTGACGCGTCCGGGGCTTATTACAGTGTAATCTGCACCGGGGACGCGCCGATCGGTGCCCGAGCACACTGTGTTTGCAGTAACGTCCGATGCAGTCAGGGCAGGCGGTTCGTATCCATGCCTGTATGTCGCCTCCTAGGCGACTAATTGGCGGTTTTTTAATCTCCATGCTAACCTGACCCTTAGTTTACGAATAGGCGCAAATGTCGCAGCTGAGTGATCGAATGAGCTCGAAAATAAACCTTTTGCTGCAGCGGTGGCCGCCTGGGGCGGTGGCCACCGCGCGCTGGCTGAATAGCCAGGGCGTCGACCGCCGGCTTGCGGACAAGTATGTCCAGTCCAGCTGGCTGGAACGGCTGGGCCACGGCGCCTACAAGCGGGTCGGAGCGACGGTCGACTGGACCGGTGCAGTCCATGCGCTAAAAACGCAGCTCGGTCTCGCTGTCCATCCCGGTGGAATCACGGCGATGGAACTGCGCGGCTACTCACACTATTTGTCATTCGGAGCACGCGAGGTCGTCCTGTTCGGACCTCCGGGAACGAAATTGCCAGCCTGGTTCAGAAGTCAGCCCTGGTCCCGGCCGGTGTCACTGGTGACGACGGGTGTCTTCGCCCGTCTGCATGAAGGGACATCTACGGTGCAGGTTGACGAGATTGAACTCGAGGTTGCTACCCTCGAGCTGGCGGCGTTCGAAATGATGTACCTCGTGCCACGACGCCAGTCCTACGAGGAAGCCTTTCAGGTCATGGAATCGCTGACGTCTCTGCGTCCAAAGGTCGTCCAGCAGTTGCTTGAGCACTGTACATCCGTGAAGGTGAAACGACTGTTCATGCATGCTGCCGAACGCGCAAACGCGCCCTGGTTGAACCGTCTTGACCTGTCGAGGGTCGATTTCGGGACTGGCCGGCGGACCATTCATCCGGGAGGCCGCCTCGACCGGAAGTACGATCTGGTCGTCGCTGACCCTGCGCAGGTATAGGGGCGATTATGGCTGCGCGCGAAGATTACAGAGCACAGGTCGGACTTCTTATCCGCTGCCTGCCGGCCTTAGCCACCGCGCCCGCCTTCGCACTCAAGGGCGGTACCGCCATCAACCTGTTTCGGCAAGACATGCCGAGACTGTCGGTCGACCTCGACCTCACCTATCTTCCGTTATCGGACCGCGAAACGGCGCTCGCAGATATAGGTGCCCAGCTCGCCACAATCGGCGACGCGCTCAAGCGCTCCGTGGCTGGCGTGAACGTCCAGGTTACGGCGGGCGATTCACCCAAGCTGCTCGTGGAGAAGTCGGGCGCACGCATCAAGGTGGAGCCGAGCGTCGTCATTCGCGGCAGCCTGTTTCCCCCGGTCTTTTGTGAGCTCTGCCCCGCCGCGCAGAAGACTCATGAGACCTTCGTCGAGGTGCTGTGCCTCGACCCTGCAGATCTTTATGCCGGCAAGCTGTGTGCCGCGCTGGACCGACAACACCCGCGTGATCTTTTCGATGTCATGACCCTGCATGCCGCCGGCCCGATCCCCGATTCTTTACGGCAAGCCCTGGTCGCCTATATCGCCGGTCACCGGCGTCCGATCGCCGAGCTGCTGCGGCCAAACCTCAAACCCATCGACGATCTCTTCGCCAACCACTTCGTCGGCATGACCGAGGAACCGGTCGAGCTGGCAGCGCTTGAGGCCGCGAGGGGGCAGCTGTTCCAGTGGATCGCGACCGCGCTCAACGAAAACGAGCGACGGTTTCTTCTGTCGATAAAGCAAGGTGAGCCGGACTGGTCGCTGCTGCCGTTCGAAGGTCTGCACACCTGGCCAGCAATACAATGGAAACTGCACAACGTCCGCAAGATGAGTTCTCGTAGCCACAAGATAGCTCTTGCACGACTGCGCGACGTCCTCGACATCTGAGCTGACGCGAAACGGCGGTATCGAAATCGAAGCGCCTAAGCAGGTGACCACCACGACTGTCCTATCTCTGACAGCGCGCTGAAAATTCCACCCGCTGGAGCCCCAGCGCTCATCCCCGCCGCTTACGCGCATTGCTTCCCCTCGCTGGCCCCTGCTCACAGTACCGCTGCCAATCGGTCATCAGCTTGCGTCGCTTGTCCAACAGCTCGCCGCGCGCATATGCCGCGCGGGTGGCATCAGTGCCGACGTGTGCCAGTGCCAGCTCTGCCACTTCGTCGGCAGCGCGGGTGCATTCCTGCGCCCATGTGCGAAACGTGGATCTGAACCCGTGCGCTGTGACGTCATGACCCAGCAGCTTCGGTACTTTTGATAGATAGGCGTCGGAGAGCGGATTGCCGCGGATGCTGTGAAATACATAGCCCTCGCGGTGGGGCAGGGCAGTAAGTAGGTCTATCGCTGCAGAACACAACGGCACCCTGTGCATGCGTCCGCTCTTCATTCTTTCGGCGGGCACCGTCCACACACGATCCTGCAGGTCGATTTCATCCCATGTCGCCTTGCGTGCCTCGCCGCTTCGCGATGCGGTCAGAATAATGAACTGTAAGGCTCTGCTGCTTGGCGTATCGAGTGCTTTGAGGCTGGTCCAGAAACGAGGCATTTCGGAGTAGGGTAGGGCCTTCAGGTGCTGTACTTTGACAATCGTCCCGGGCTTCGGCAATGACAGTTCCAGGTTGCCTTTCCAGCGCGCCGGATTCTCCCCGGTACGCAAGCCTTCAGCATGTGCAATATCCAGAATGCGCTCTACGTAGATGCGCACGCGTTGCGCCGTTTCGGTCTTTGTTTCCCAGATGGGGCGCAGGCACTCGATGATGTGCGCCCGCTCGATGTCACGAACCAGCAGATGCCCAAGCGCAGGGATTGCATACCTGTCCAGGCGGGTTCGCAGTCGGGTGGCCTGTGTCGCTGTCTTGAGCTCCCGCGCCTTTTTCTCGTAGAAGCGCTGTGTCACTTCGGCAAATGTCACATCCTGCGCCTGCGCGGCAATCAGCGCCGACTTCAATTCCCTGCGCTCTGCCGCGGGGTCGATACCCTGCCGGATTTTAGCCTTCGTCTCGCGGGCTCGCTGACGAGCCTCTGACAATGTGACTTCAGGATAGGGCCCCAGGCCAATGTCGCGGCGCTTGGCACCTACTTGCACGCGCAGCACCCAGGAACGCCCCGCAGTCTCGGCGCCTGGCGCAGGCGCCCTGCAATACAGATGGAGGCCGGCTACGCCGCCCACCGGACGCAATGCTGCGCGGGACTTACCGGCGTCCGGGCCTGACCGTCTGGTCGTCCACTTCATGCGCCTGACGGCGGCGTCTGACAGTTCCTTCGCGATGCGTGGCATAATGGCTCCTGGGGGTACCGCTCGAAATCCGGACTTGAACTAATTGCCCGTTTTGAGCACTAACGTCCGCTCCCACAAAAAAGACCCTAACGCAAGCCTAAGCCACACAACACGTAACAACAAGGTTTTCGTTTAAGTCTATGAATATAGGGTTTTTACGCAACGGGACGCAACGGCAAGCACATGCGTCCCGGTGTTGGCTCCGCGCACCTTTTGCTATCCTCTCCGCCCCCGAAGCGGGCCCCCGGGAGGGCGCGAGCTGTGATCACGGTCTACGGCATCAGCAACTGCGATACGGTGCGCAAGGCGCGGCGCTGGCTGGAAGTGCACGGTATCGAGTACCGCTTCCACGACCTGCGCGAAGACGGTGTAGGCGAGGCCGAGGTCGCGCGCTGGATCGAGCAGCTGGGCCTGGACGCGGTTCTCAACCGGCGCAGCACGAGCTGGCGCGCCCTGCCCGCCGCAACCCGTGACGCGCTGGAACCGGCGAGCGCCGCGGCCGTGATCGCCGGGCACCCGACCCTGGTCAAGCGGCCGCTGCTGGATACCGGCGCGAGCCTGCACGCGGGTTTCCGGGAGGCGGACTACGAGCGCCTCTTCGAACGCCACACGCTCTGAGCTGCCCGCCAAGCCGCAAAGCCGGGTAGTGCGCCGGGGGAGGAAGCCGGGGAGGAAAGCCGGGACGGGAAGCAGGGCCGGGCGGCCGGCCCGGGAAGACGAACCAGGAATACAAGGAAACAGCATGACCGACAGCGTTTTCGCCCTGGGCATCGGCCCGGGCACCCGGGACAGCCGGGGCAACTGGCTCGACGTGTTCTACCCGCAGCCGCTGCTCTCTCCCGCAGCGGAAACCGCCGCGCGCGTCCGCGACTTCGCCGGTGCCGAGCCCCTGGCGGCGGAAGCGCTCGCGGGCCTGGCGGATGCCCTCGCCGATGACCCGGCCCTCGGCCCGCTGGCGGCCCGCCTCCGCGAAAGCGGCCAACCCGTAGCCTGCACGCTGCTGGAGAGCGACGCCGCGCCCGCCTCGGTGCCGGAGGCCTACCTGAAGCTGCACCTGCTCTCGCACCGCCTGGTCAAGCCCCATGGCACCAACCTCGAGGGCCTCTTCGGCCTGCTGCCCAACGTGGCCTGGACCGACGAGGGCCCCATCGCCCTGACCGAGCTGGCGGAACGGCAGCTTGCGGCGCGCATCAAGGGCCGGGGGCTCGAGGTGAGCTGTGTCGACAAGTTCCCGAAGATGACCAACTACGTGGTCCCCTCCGGCGTGCGCATCGCGCACACGGCCCGGGTACGCCTCGGCGCCTACCTCGGCGAGGGCACGACGGTCATGCACGAGGGCTTCATCAACTTCAATGCCGGAACGGACGGCCCGGGCATGATCGAGGGCCGCGTTTCCGCCGGCGTCTTCGTCGGTGCCGAATCGGACCTCGGCGGTGGCTGCTCCACCATGGGCACGCTCTCGGGCGGGGGCAACATCGTCATTTCCGTCGGCCGTCAGTGCCTCATCGGTGCCAACGCCGGTATCGGTATTCCCCTGGGCGACCGCTGTACCGTGGAGGCGGGGCTCTTCGTCACGGCCGGCACCAAGGTGACGGTGCTGGACAGCGACGGGCAGCCTGCGGAGACCGTGAAGGCGCGCGACCTCGCCGGCCTGTCGGATCTCCTGTTCCGCCGCAACTCGCTGAACGGCGCCGTGGAGTGCCGGACCAACCGCTCCGCCGTCCAGCTCAACGAAGCACTGCACAGTCACAATTAGCCCGGACTCTTCATGAACGACTCGCTGCGGCCGCCTGCCATGGACCCTGTCATCGCCCTCTGCCGCGACCTCATCAGCCGCCCCTCGGTGACGCCGGAGGATGCCGGCTGCCAGGTGCTGATGCTGGACCGGCTCGCGGCACTGGGCTTTCGCTGCACACCGCTGCCCTTCGGCAATACCGAGAACTTCTGGGCGGAGCGCGGCGATACCGCCGGCCCCCTGTTCGCCTTTGCCGGGCACACGGACGTGGTGCCGCCGGGCCCGGCGGGCGCCTGGGAGAGCGATCCCTTCACCCCCACGGAAGAAGACGGCATGCTCCGCGGCCGCGGCGCAGCGGACATGAAAGGCAGCCTCGCGGCGATGATCGTGGCCGCGGAACGCTTCGTCGCCGCCAACCCGGACCATCGCGGTCGCATCGGCTTCCTGGTGACGTCCGACGAGGAAGGGCCGGCGACGGATGGCACGGTGCGCGTCGTGCAGTGGCTCGCCGAGCAGGGCACGACCATCGACTGGTGCCTGGTCGGCGAGCCCTCCAGCTCCGAGCACGTCGGCGATGTGGTCAAGAACGGCCGCCGCGGCTCCCTGGGCGCGACGCTGACGGTCCGCGGCGTGCAGGGACACGTCGCCTACCCGCACCGGGCGCACAACCCGATCCACCGCGCCCTGCCCGCGCTGGCGGAACTCACCGCACGGCACTGGGACAGCGGCAACGACTTCTTCCCGCCGACCAGCCTGCAGCTCACCAACGCCCACGGCGGCACCGGCGCCACCAATGTCGTGCCCGGGGAATTCACGGTGCTGTTCAACTTCCGTTTTTCCACGGAGTGCACGGCGGACGGCCTGAAAGCCGCTACCGAAGAAATCCTCGACCGCCACGGCCTCGACTACCACCTGCACTGGACGCTGTTCGGAGAACCGTTCCTGACACCGGCGGGCGAGCTCGTCGCCGCCACGCAGGCGGCGATCCGCGCCGTCACCGGCCGCGAGACACTGCTTTCCACGGCCGGGGGTACTTCCGATGGGCGCTTCATCGCACCCACCGGCGCCCAGGTGCTGGAACTCGGCCCCGTGAACGCCACCATTCACCAGGTAAACGAAACCGTGAGCTGCGCGGACCTCGTGACCCTCGCCGAGATCTACGAGGACATCCTGCGCCGCCTACTCGCCGACTGATGCGGCGAGCTTACCGAGCGCGGCGCTGACCATGGCGCGGTTCTGCGCGCCGGTCACCAGCACCACGCCCGCCTCCTCGTCGTCCAGCGCGGCGAGGCTCTCGGCCACCACGGCATCCGCTTCCATCCACAGCTCCTCGGGCATGCGCGAAGGGTCGAAGCCCTCGAAGCTGTCGCGGCTGTGGATTTCCGTCCGCGTAAGGCCCGGGCACAGCGCCTGCACGCGGATGCCGTGCCGCTTCTCCTCCGCCTGCAGCGACAGGGAGAACGCGCTGAGGAAGGCCTTGGTCGCCCCATAGACCGCGGTACTGGGCATGGGCAGGAAGGCGCCGATAGAGGCGACGTTGATGACCTGCCCGCCGCCGGCCTCGCGCATGAAAGGCAGCGCCGCGCGGGTGAGACGCAGCGTGGCATCCTGGTGCACGCGCACCATGGCGAGCTCCCGATCGATGTCGCACGCGGCGAAGGCGCCGAAGGTACCGAAGCCGGCGTTGTTTACCAGCAGCTGCACCGGGCCGCGCTGGCGCAGGGCCTCGACAACGCGCACCTGGCCTTCCACCGTGGCCAGGTCCGCCACCAGCGGCTCCACGGCGACGGCGTCCGCCAGTTCGGCGGCCAGCGCCTCGAGCCGGTCGCCGCGGCGGGCCACGGCAATGAGGTGGCGGCAGCGCGGTGCGAGCTGGCGCAGGAATGCCTCGCCGAGGCCGGAAGAGGCACCGGTCACCAGGGCAATGGGCTTGGCGTCGGGCTTGTCTCCAGTCATGGGCGTTACTCCCGTGGTGTCCTGTCGTGGTCGGGGTTCGGATAGACGTCGAAGCGCACCGCGCGCCCGGGCAGACTGTGCGACGGGCGGCGGCCGCCGAGGGGCGGTGCACGCCGCGGCCGCTTGACGACGACCCGGGACACCGGCTGCGCCAGGGCCCAGTCCACCAGCGCCGCCGCGGCGGCCTCGTCGTCGTCGAGCAGGTGCTGCAGCACGGTCATCGCCTTGCCGGAGGCCGCGCGCTTGCCGGCTACCGGGAACATGGGATCGAGGTAGATCGCATCGGCCGTCGACAGTGTGTCCGGGGGCAGGGTGCGCACGTCGGCGGCCACGAGCTGCAGGCGGCCGGCGACCTCACGCAGCCACGGGTCGTCACCACCCGCAGCGCTGGCGATCGCCTCGGCGAGGAGGACCGCGAGCACCGGCTGCCGCTCGCAGACGGTGACCTCGGCGCCGAGATCCGCCAGCACGAAGGCGTCGCGGGCAAAGCCGCCGGTACCGTCGATGATGCGCACCGGCCCCGCACGGCCTACCGCCAGGGCCCGGCCGATGGTCTCGTTGTGCCCGCCGCGGCGCCGGTGGCGCAGCGTCCCGTCATCGAAGCGGCAGCGCACCGGACCGGAAGCGCCGGGCCCCAGGGGCCGGAGCGCCGGGCCGGCAGCATCGACGAGCAGCAGCAGGTCCAGGTCGCCCTCCGGTTCCGGCAGCAGCGGCAGCGCCAGCGTCGCGGCGAGCCGGCGCGCCAGCGTGGGATCCCCGCCGTCGCCGACGGCGACGGCGAGCCGTGGCCTAAGGGTCACAGTTCCCCGGGGCGCAGGCCCAGGTGCAGGGGTTCGCCCTCGAGGTCCACGGCAAGTTCCAGGTTGTAGGCGCGGTGTGCGAAGCCGTGCTTGTCGCTGAAGGCCAGCGCCCGGGGCTCACCACCCTCCGCACCGTCCGTCAGCCAGCACTTCAGCGTGTCGATCGCCTGGCCCATCATCTTCAGCCCGCGCACCCGGGCCAGCCCCTCGCTGCGCTCGGCCACGAAGGCCGCCGCGCCGGCCTTGAAGTCGCCGACGAGGAGCTGTCCGGGCTCCGCCGCCTCGAGCATGCGGGCCAGCTCGATGGTGACCGTACCGACAATATAGCTGAAGACGCTCGGGTTCACGCCCTCGGCCTGGTACAGCTCATAGTGACTGCCGCAGTGGAATCCCGCGCGGATGACGGGCACGGTCTTGCCGCGGGAGGCGGCCCGGGCCAGGGCATTGTCGAGCGCGGTCAGCACGAGGAAGTCGAAGAGCAGCTGATCCGCCTCGTGCCCCGTATCGCGGTTCCACACGTAGTAACCGTCGCCGGTCGTCGTGCGCGCGAATTGGATCTCGAGACCCAGCGCCGAGAGCTTGTTGTAGACCGAGTTCATGGAGTAGGACAGGCTGTTCAGCTGGCTGGCCTGCTCGAACGGTGTGTGCAGCGAGAAGTCGCAGATGTCGAAGAGCAGTACGCCCCGGTCCTCGACGAAGTTGACGCCATAGCGGCGGATCAGTTCATCCACGCCGTTGATCACCGGCGGCGTGTCCTCGAGGGGCAGGTCGAGCTTGATGAAGGTCGGCGCGGCCCCGAGCCGCTCCGCGATGGCGAAGAGCTCTTCCCTGGCCTTGCGACGCCGCCCGGAAATCAGGCTGCGCACATAGCGTTCGTTGTCCGCCGCGGCCGCCTTGCCATCCCGGCCCGGCGCACAGAAGTTGCCGAGAAAGTAGTGCGGCACGAAGATCACCAGGATGCCTTTTTCGTCGCGGGACCAGCAGAGCACGATGTTCTGGCCGAGGCGCCACTGGCGGCGCAGCGTGCGCTCGAGGCTCTGCAGGTTTCCTCGCTGTACGAGACTGATGGCTTCCACGGGAACGGTACTCCTGGCACGGCGCCGCTGCGGCCGGCGCCGCATGCTATGCTACCACGACCCGCGGCAGCCCGGAGGTCACCGCCCATGCGACCGCAACGCCCCGCCCCGCGGCTCGTCGTCCCTCTCGCCGCGCCGCTCGCCGCCCTTCTGGTCGCCTTTCTCGTCGCCTTTCTCGTCGCGGGTTGCGCCGACTACGCCGTCACTTTCAACGACCGCACGCTGTACACACCGCCGGCCCTGTTCCGCGATTTCTCGCTGGACGACGAAGCCCTGCGCGAGTGCGTTACCCAGCACATCATCGACAGCGAGATCACCAGCGCCGAGGGGCTCACGCTCCTCGACTGCAGCCGGGCGGGCATCAGTGACCTCGCCGGCCTCGAGCTGTTCACGGGGCTCACGCGGGTGCGACTCTCGGGCAACGCGGTCGAGGACGTGACACCCCTCGCCGCGGCGACG
Organism: uncultured Alteromonadaceae bacterium; assembly: GCA_964438205.1. Classification (GTDB taxonomy): domain Bacteria; phylum Pseudomonadota; class Gammaproteobacteria; order Pseudomonadales; family Halieaceae; genus Pseudohaliea. The sequence goes on along the minus strand of CAYTJQ010000023.1, from coordinate 31,245 downwards.
GGACTCGAGCTACTGCTCCTCGCAAACAACCGCATCAGCGACGCGACGCCGCTGTTCGCACTGGAAGCCCTCGAGCATCTCGACCTGTCGGGTAACGACCGGCTCACCTGCCCCTCACCCCTCCCCGCCATCGACGAGCTCACCCTGCCGGATCACTGCTAGCATCGAGGGGAATCCAGCCGAAGCCTTCCCCCTGGCGGGCCCAGTGCGCGCGATCGAGCCAGGCGGGATGCTCCGCGGCGAGGATCTCGCGCACTGCGGCGGGACTGTTGTTCTTCTCGCTCATGTGGGCGATGACGAGGTGCCGCAGCGCGGGGCCGTCGAGCGCCGCGAGGAGTTCACTGGCCTGGCGGTTGTTGAGATGGCCCCAGTCGCCGCCGACCCGGCGCTTGAGGGCCGGCGGGTAAGCGCCGCCGGTGAGCATGGCGCTGTCGTGATTGAATTCCAGCACCAGGCCCTGGCAGCCGCGGTAGGCGGCCACCACGTGGGGTGTGATGCTGCCGAGGTCCGTGAGGATACCGAGCTCGCGCCCGCCGGCGGCCAGGCGGTACTGGCAGGGTTCGCGGGCGTCATGGGGTACGGCCACCGAGCGCACGGTCACGCCGCCCACGGTGAACACCTCCCCGGCGTTGAAGCGCTCGAGCACGGCACACTCGCCGAGGCGCCCGCTGGCGACGGTGCCGTGGGTGGCGTACACGGGAATACCGTGGCCTCGAGACAGGGTACCGACGCCGGCGGCGTGATCGCTGTGCTCGTGGGTGACGAGGATGGCGTCGATAGCGCCCGGCGCCAGGCCGAGGCGGGCGAGGCGCCGGGTCGTTTCGCGCAGGGAGAAGCCGCAATCGATCAAGAGGCAGGTGCCGCCGCCGACAACGACCGTCCCGTTGCCCTTGCTGCCGCTGCCGAGGGAGGCGACGCGCACGGCTAGCGGGCCACTCGTGCCACTAGTTGATGTTGCCCTGGATCCTCGCGAGGAGCGACTGGTGCTGACGCTTCTCGAGCGGCTCGCCGTCATCGTCCTGGGCCAGGCGGATCTCCACCCCGTCACCGCCGACGGCGTCCACGGTGAGCAGGAAGCGGCGGTCGGCGAGGGGGTGCTCCTCGTCGCCACCGGTGAGCCAGTCGAACCAGCCGCCCTCGTCGTCCTTGTTCGGGCCGAGGAAGCGCAGGTAATAGCGGCCCGCACTGCGGTCGCGGTCCGTGATCTCGAAAGACGCGTCTTCCAGGGCCAGGGCGACGGAGGCCCAGGCGCGGTTGAAAGGCAGCCCGAGGGCAATGTAGGTCTCGCCGTCGTCATCCTCCTTGAGGGAGATGCGGCCGCCGGCGCTGATCGCCTGGTCTGCCATCATCGAGACGGGCGCGGTCTCGGCGCTGTTGGCGATGTACTGCGCCACACTGCGCAGCATGTCCGTCTCCTGCGCGAGGTCGTCGGACACCGGTGGCCACTCGTCGTCCTCGCCGAGGCGCGACTTCTGCAGCACGTGCAGTTCGCTGGTGCCCCGCTGCACACCGCGCTCGATACGGAAGCGGAAGCGGGATTCGCCGCTGGCGTCCTGGAGCTGGAGCCAGTCGGATTCGATGATGCCCTGGCGGGCATCCGCCCGGGCCACCTGCACGCCGGCCGCAGAGAGGAAACTGCGCACCTGCGGCCAGAGTTGCCCCGGCGCGACACCGATGAGCGCCCAGCTGTCGTCGCCGAGCTTCTGGATACGTACCAGTTGCTCTGCGGCACCCGCGGCGAGCGGTGCCGGCCGAGGCACCTCGAACTCGCCGGCCAGCAGGAGGTCATTCCGCACCGGCGGGATGGCGTAGAGCTCCTCGAGGGCCGCCGTGTCCATGCCCGGCGGCACGTCGATCACGTCGAGCTCCACGGCGTCGCGGTAGGCCTGGGAACGGTCGCGGAAGAAACCGTCATCGCCGAAGAGGTAACCGCAGCCGCCGAGGGCGCAGGCAAGCAATCCGCTAATGAGGGCGCTCGCAGCGCGCCTCATGCCATGACTCCCGCCAGCGCGTCGCGCACGACCGCTTCGAGCTTGTGGTCCAGCGGCGTCAGCGGCAGGCGGATGCCCGGGCCGATCAGGCCGAGGTGTGCGAGCGCCCATTTCACCGGGATGGGGTTCGGCTCGAGGAACAGCGCGGAGGTCAGCGCCGCGAGGCGCTCGTCGATGGCAGCCGCCTCCTCCGCCTCACCGGCGATGGCCGCGCGGCAGAGCGCGGCCATGAGCTCGGGTACGACGTTGGCGGTAACGGACACGTTGCCGTGGCCGCCGGCGAGCATCAGCTCGCGGGCCGTCGGGTCGTCCCCGGAATAGACCGCGAAACCCTCGGGTGCGCGGGCGAGCAGGTCCCGGGCGCGCTCGATGTTGCCGGTGGCGTCCTTGATACCGATGATGTTCTCGTGGCGCGACAGCGCCAGCGCGGTATCGTTGGCGAGGTCGACGCCGCAGCGCGCCGGCACGTTGTAGAGGACCTGGGGGATCGCCACGGCATCGGCGACCGCGCGGAAGTGCTCGTACATCCCGGCCTGGGTGGGCCGGTTGTAGTAGGGAGTCACCAGCAGGCAGGCATCCGCGCCGGCCTCGGCCGCGGCACGGGTCAGCTCGATGGCTTCGGTGGTGGCGTTGGCACCGGTCCCGGCAATGACCGGGATGCGCCCGCCCACGTACTCGACGCAGTGGCGGATGATGGCCATGTGCTCGGGCACGGAGAGCGTCGCGCTTTCCCCGGTCGTACCGGTCACGCCAACCGCCGCGGTACCCGAGGCAATGTGCAGGTCGAGGAGCCGCTCGAGTGCCGCCCAGTCGAGACTGCCGTCAGCGTGCATCGGTGTGACGAGGGCGACGATACTGCCAGTGATCATGCAAGGACTCCGGGGGACGGGACAGGCGTGCGGCGCTCCGCGGCCGCACCGCGCCAAAGGCGCAATTATCCACGCCGCGCCAGCGAAAACAACCGGATTGAGCGTCACCGCCCTCCGCGCTACTCTCTCTGCATGACGTTGTCCGGTATCGCCAACATGGCCACGATGCTTTTTTCCACCCGTTTCCCTGCCCGGTTTTCCGCCCGCCCATCGCCGGGCACCCTGGTGCCGGTGCTCGCGCTCTGCGCCGTGCTCTGCGCACTCGTCGTCGCGCCGGCGGGCGCCCAGGACGCCGGCCTGGAGGCGCGCATCGGCGAGCTGACGGACCTCGACCGCCGCTACCTGGCGCAGCAGCGCGCGGATCTCGAGGACCTGGCGCGGGCCGAGCTGGGGGCCTTCTTCACCGGGGACCCGGCCAACGACATCCCCGTGATGCAGCGCCTCCTCGACGAGGCGGTTGTCACCGCTGACGACCGGCGCCGGCTGCAGGCCATGGGGGTGGTGCTCGGCGATCTCCTGGCGGAGGAACTCGACATGCACTGGGTCATCTACGAGGACGAGGTCGGCCGCAGCCGGGCGCTGCGCTACCGGCAGAGCGACAATTACCTGTTTCCCGCCACCATGGTCTCCCGGCGCCGGGAAGCCGGTGACCTGACCCCGGTGCAGGAAATCTACGACAAGGCCGTAGGCATCATCCAGCCGCTGCAGGACCCGCTGCCCTTCCAGTGACCGCGACCCGGGGGAGACCTGTGCGAAGCCCCCGCCGAAGGACAGCCGCTCCCGGGCACCGCGCACCGCGATGGCACTTCGCCGGTGGTGGCCGTAGACTGGCCCCTTCCAGGCAGAAAATGCAGGTAGAGCGCCGCGGTGGCTGCCCCTGAACCCAGTTGTGACCTCAGCATCGAGGCCGGCGCGGCCCGCCTTCGCCTCGGCGGCTCCTGGCGCGGCGCCCGCCTGCCGGACACCGACGCGGTGCTGACCCGTCTGCGCACCACGCCCGCGTCGCAGCTCACCGTGGATGCCGCCGCCGTGGCCGACTGGGACTCCCGGCTCCCGGCGTTCCTGCTCGCCTGCCACGAGACCTGCCGGGCAAGCGGGGGCGGCATCGACGGTCGGAACCTGCCCGACGGCCTGGCCACGCTGCTGCGCCTGGCCACGGCCACGGCCCCGGCGGAGCCATCGCCGGCACCGCGCCACGGCCTGCTCTCTCCCGCCGCCCTGCGACAGCAGCTGCACGAGATTGGCGAGGAGGTCCTCGACTCCCTCGCCTTCCTCGGCGACGCCCTGCGTGCCAGCCTCCGGGTTTTCCTTCCGGGCTCGGCGACCCGCTGGGTGGACCTGCGGGACTGCCTCTACCAGGCCGGCCCGGACGCCCTGCCCATCATCACCCTGACCAGCGTGCTGGTAGGCATGATTCTCGCCTACCTGGGCGCCGTGCAGTTGCAGCAGTTCGGCGCGGAAGTCTACGTCGCCGACCTGGTGGCCATCGGCATGCTCCGGGAAATGGGCGCGCTCATGACCGCGGTGGTCATGGCCGGCCGCACCGGCGCCGCCTATGCGGCACAGCTCGGCACGATGCAGGGTAACGAGGAGGTGGACGCGATCACCACCCTCGGCCTGTCGCCGATGGAGTTCCTCGTGGCGCCGCGCATGCTGGCCCTGGTCGCGACCATGCCGCTGCTGGTCATCTACGCCGACCTCCTCGGCATTATCGGCGGCGGTATCGTCGCCGGCGGCATGGGTATCAGCGCCCTGCAGTACCTGAGCCAGCTCGAGGGATCCTTCTCCTTCACCCATGCCCTCGTCGGCCTGGTCAAGAGCGTCCTGTTCGCCTTCCTCATCGCCCTCGCCGGCTGCCGCGCCGGCATGGGCGCGGGTCGCAACGCGGCCGCCGTCGGCCGCGCGACGACCGAGGCGGTGGTGACCGCCGTTGTCTACCTCATCGTCGCCGATGCCGGCATGAACATCCTCTTCCAGCAGCTGGGGATCTGAGCGGATGCCCGCCGCAGCCGCGATCGCCGTCGAAGGACTGACCATGGCCTTCGGCAGCACGGTGCTGCAGCGCGACCTGACCTTCGACATCAACCGCGGCGACATCTTCGTGATCATGGGCGGCTCGGGCTGCGGCAAGAGCACCCTGCTCAAGCACCTGCTGGGGCTCCTGCGTCCCGCCGCCGGCGATATCCGCTACGGTGACGAGAGCCTGGTCAGCGCCGACGCCCGCGCCCGCCGCCGCCTGCGCCGCGACTGGGGCATCACCTACCAGGCCGGCGCGCTACTCAGCGCCATGACCCTCGCCGAGAACGTCGCTCTGCCGCTGACGCAGTACACGGACTACAGCTCCGACACCATCGCCGGCATTGTCCGCTACAAGCTCGCCCTGGTCGGCCTGGCGGGCTACGAGGGCTACCTGCCCTCCGCGATTTCCGGCGGCATGCGCAAGCGCGCCGCCCTGGCCCGGGCCATCGCCCTCGACCCGGAGATCCTGTTCTTCGACGAGCCCTCCGCGGGCCTCGACCCAATCAGCTCGCGCCGCCTCGACGACCTGATCCTGGAGCTGAAAGAGTCTACCGGCGCCACGGTAGTACTGGTGACCCACGAGCTGCCGAGCATCTTCGGCATCGCCAGCAACTCGGTCTTCCTCGATGCCGCGTCGAAGACCATGATCGACGGTGGTGACCCGCGCTGGCTGCGCGATCACAGCCGCGAACCGCTGGTGCGACAATTCCTCAACCGGGCAGCAGAGCTGGAGGGCGACCCCCATGGATGAACGCAGGCACAGCGTCCTGATCGGCGCCTTCGTGGTCGGCGCACTCGTGGTCGCCCTGGGTGCGGGCCTGTTCTTCGGCGGCGCGGGTTTCGGCGGCCAGCGCGACAAGGTCGTCATGGTCTTCGACGGCTCCGTCAAGGGCCTCAACGTAGGTGCGCCGGTGGCCCTGCGCGGCGTTACCGTTGGCCAGGTCACGGATATCCAGCTGGTGCTGTCCACGGACCGTGCGGAGATCACCATGATCGTCGAGGCCGAACTGGTCGCCGACAACCTGCTCATCCGCGGCAAGGAGCTGGGCCGGGGGGACATGCTCGACTACCTGGTCGAGAACGGCCTCCGGGCACAGCTCAACATGCAGAGCGTGCTCACCGGCCTGCTCTACGTGCAGATGGACTTCCACCCGGAGAGCGAGACCGCCCTCGCCGAGCTCGACTCGCCCTACGCGCAGATCCCCACCATCCCGACGGAGCTGGAAATCCTGCGCCGCACGCTGCAGTCCATCGACTACGCGGCGATGGCAGAGTCGGGGCAGGCCATCGTCACGGGGCTGCGCGCCTTCGTCGAGGACGAGGACTTCCTCGCGCTGCCCGGCGAACTGCGCGAGACCCTGGCCTCCCTCGAGGCCGCCAGCCGCCGCCTCGACGAAAGCCTGGCTGCGCTGTCCCCGGAACTCAGCCGGACCCTGGGCAGCGTCGGCGACGCCGCCGCGGGCGTGAGCCATGCCCTGCCGACGCTCACCGGCGACCTGGCGACGGCCCTGGCCGGCCTCGAGGCGGCGCTGCGCGCGACCCGCGACGCCATGGGCGGTCTCGGGCGGCAGGTCGCCGACGACTCGCCGACGCTGCAGCAGCTGGGCGCGACGCTGCGGGAGGTCTCCCGCGCGAGCCGCTCGCTGCAAGGACTGCTGCAAACCCTCGAAGACCAACCGGACGCGCTCTTCCGCGGGCGCCGGGAGTCGTCACCGTGACGCAAGCCAGCCACCGCCTGTTCGCCCCGCTCGACGCTTTCCCGCTACTGGGCCTGCTGGCCGCGCTGCTCCTGGCCGGCTGCGCCAGCCCGGTGGAGCTCCGCTACGTCACCCTGGCCCCCGCCGGCCCGCCCGCCGCGCGCGGCGACGGCCCGGCGCTCGCCGTCGGGCCGGTCACCCTGCCCGACTACCTCCTCCACGGTGACCTGGCCGAGCGCCTCGATCCGCACCGCATCCGCTACTGGCGGGACCGGCGCTGGGCCGAGCCCCTGGACCGCGGCATCCAGCGGGTCCTGGTCGCAAACCTGGCGGCGCGCCTCGATTCGGCGGCGGTGCGTGAATTTCCCGGGCCGGGTCCGGCCGTGGATCACCGGGTGAGCCTGGTGGTGCATCGCTTCGAAGCCGAGGCGGGGATGGCGGTCGCCATCGTGGACTGGACGCTGCACGGCGGCAGCGGCGAGGACGCCCTCGCGCGCGGCACCTTCGAGGCCCGGGAAAAACTGGCCGACGAGCGGGCCGCCACCCAGGCCGCGGCGCTCAGCGCGCTGCTTTCGTCCCTGGCGGCCGACATCGCCGCTGCCATGCCCGCCGGCGGAACCTAGCGGCGTAGCGTGCATGGGAGTGCCGGGTTCGCGCCGGCATATACAGGTCAGGCGCCGACGACTATTATCTTGCCATCCCTGTCGCAACTGGAGAGCTCAACGATGGACCTGGGCAGCCTGGACCTGAACGCGCTGGTCAACGATTACGCCATCCCTTGGGGCATCCGCATCGCCCTCGCTCTCGTCATCTTCTACCTCGGGCGGGGCGTGGTCGCGCTGGTGGTCCGAGGGGTGGAGAAGGTCCTCGCGCGGCAGAAGGTCGACGAGACCCTGGTCAGCTTCATGACCTCGATCCTGCGCTGGCTGCTGCTCCTGTTCGTGGTCATCGCCGCGCTCTCCCAGCTCGGCATCGACACCACCTCCCTCATCGCCCTGCTCGGTGCCGCGGGCCTCGCCGTGGGCCTCGCCCTGCAGGGCTCGCTCGCAAACTTCGCCGCGGGGGTGCTGATCATCATCTTCCGGCCCTTTACCCGCGGTGACTTCATCGATGCCGGCGGCGCCATGGGCACCGTGGACAAGATCAGCATCTTCACGACGATCCTGACCACCCCGGACAACAAGGAAGTGATCGTCCCCAACGGCGGCATCATCGGCGGCGTGATCACCAACTTCTCGGCGCGGCCGACACGCCGGGTCGACATGGTCTTCGGCATCGCCTACGACGACGACCTGCGCAAGGCGCGGCAGATCCTCGAGGAAATCATCGCCGCCGACGAGCGCGTCCTGGCGGAGCCGGCCCCGGTGATCACCGTGGGCGAACTGGCCGATTCGAGCGTCAATTTCCTGGTACGCCCCTGGGTCAACGCCGCGGACTACTGGGACGTCCTCTGGGAGACCACCGAGACGGTCAAGCTCCGCTTCGACGAGGCGGGCATCACGATCCCCTTCCCGCAGCGCGAAGTGCACCTGCGTCAGCCGGCGCCGACCGCCGCCGACCAGGCGCCAGCCGCCGGCTAAGCGCCGCCGGCCGGGCGCACCCTCAGGGCGCGCAGACCAGGCAGAGCATGTACAGGTGCGCAGGGTCCTCCAGGACCTCCAGCGCCTGCCGGGCCTCGGTGAGCGGAGCCCGGAACCGGGCCGGGACCGGCAGGGCCTGCTCCAGCGTCGCCGCGATGCCCAGCCGGTCGGCCAGGGACTGCAGCAGCAGCTGCCGCGGCGACTGCGGCGGCTGCACGTAGTCCACCCGGTAGGCGCCTTCTTCGAGGCCGGCAAGGCCGGCCGCCGCCCGCGCCGCCTCCGCGAGGCTGCCCAGCTCATCCACCAGCCCGACCGCCTTGGCGGCCGGCGCGCTCCAGACGCGCCCCTCCGCCACGGCCTCGACCTGCGCGGGGTCCATGCTGCGGCCCGAGGCCACGATCTCGATGAACTTGCGGTAGCGGTCGTTGACGGACAGCTGCAGGGTCTCGGCCACCGCCGGCTGCAGGGGCCGGTCGAGGCGCAGGGCGCCGGCCCGCTCCGTGGTACCGACGCCGTCGGTCGCGATGCCGGCACGCGCGAAGAGTTCCTCGACCGTCGGGAAGGCGAGGAACACCCCGATGCTGCCGGTGATCGTTGCGGGCGTCGCCCAGATCTCGTCCGCCGGGGCCGCGATGTAGTATCCGGCCGACGCCGCCACCCGGCCCATGGACACCACCACCGGCAGTTCCTTGCGCTGCGCGAGCTCAGCGATGGCCGCGCGCACTACCTCGGCGGCGAAGGCGCTGCCGCCGGGGCTGTCGATGCGCAGGACGATCGCTGCGACATCGGGCTCGTCGGCGACCTGGCGCAGCTGGCGCACGAGGGTCTCCGCACCGATGGCCCCCGGGTCGCGCTCGCCGCTGAACAGCGGCCCCGCCGCGGTCACCACCGCGACCCGGCTGGCCGCTTCCGGGGCCGGGGGCCGCCCGCGCCGCGCCAGGTAGCGATCGAAAGGCACCGCCTCGAAGCGACCGTCGTCATCCGCGGCCCCCACCACCTCCACGAGGTAATCGTTGGCCGCCTCCCGGGACAGCAGCCGGTCCACCAGGCCGTCGGCCAGGGCGAGCTTCGCCGGGTCGCCGCCTTCCGCCGCGAGCCGCTCCGGGTAGCCGTTGATGTGCGCATCGATGGCGCCGGCCGGCAGCGCCCGGCGCGTCTCGACGAGCGTCGTGTACTGGCCCCAGAGGTCTTCGAGCCAGGCCCGGGTAATCGCTTTCTCACCCTCGGACATGTCCATGCGCGTGAAGGGCTCGGCAATGGACTTGTGCTCCCCCGCGCGGAACACGTGCATGGTCACGGACAGCTTGTCGAGCGCGTCGCGAAAGTAGTTCAGGTAGCTCGCGAAGCCCTCGAGCGCCAGGGCGCCGTGCGGGTGAAGGATCACCGTGTCGGCCTGCGCAGCGAGCAGGTACTGGTCCTGCGTGAAGTAATCCCCCCGGGCAACCACGGGCTTGCCCGTGGCACGGAAGCGCTCGAGCGCCGGCGCCAGCTCCTGGAGCCGGCTGAGGCCGAGGTAGAGCAGCTCGTCGGTATCCAGGACCAGGGCGGAGATGGCCGGGTCATCGGCGGCCCGGTCCACCGCGTCGACCAGGTCCCGGAGCCGGACCTCCGCCGTCGCCGGGGACGGGTCACCGAGGAGCGCCAGGGGCTCGACGCGGCTGCGTTCGTCCACCACCCGGCCGGCCGGGGCCAGCAGGAGCGCGGCCCGCTCCGGCAGCTCGCGCGAGGGGCCACCGGTGAGAACCAGGTAAAACAGCACCAGCGCCGCAAGGAACAGCAGGTTGGCGAGGGCGAGGCGCAGTACGGTGACGGCGCGCCACAGCCCGCCGAAGAAACGTCGCAGTAACGAGGGTTTAGCCATCGGTGTCTCCCGGGTCGGGGGCGGCGGCGCGACGCAGTTGCGGACCGCGCAGGCGCACATAGAGCATGGCACAGGTGAAGAGGCCGACCACGGCGACCATGCCGACGATCGGCGGCAGCGCACCGGGCTCGGCGAAGAGCCGCTCCACCAGGCGGACGAAGTAGAGCAGGACCACGAAGCACAGCCACACGTAACTGCGCAGCCGGTCCCGCAGCATACCGGGCAGGAAGATCAGCAGCGGCAGCAGGTAGGCCACCCAGATGATCCAGGGCGCCCCGCGCACGAAGGCATCCAGGGCCTGCTGGGCGAACAGCACCAGCCAGAAGCCCCAGGCCGCCGCCCAGAGCAGGGCCGCTGCACCGGTCCGCGGCACGGCCGTCACGGTGTCTCCCCGCCGCCCGCCAGCGCCGCCGCCAGGCGGGCGACCCGCGCGCCGAGGCTGCGGCAGAGGCCCGCCTCGTCGTCATCGAGGGCGCGCTGGTTGTCGACACCACCGAAATGGCTCGCGCCATAGGGCGTGCCGCCACCGCGCGTGCGCGTGAGCCCGGGCTCGCCATAGTCGAGGCCGACGAGCACCATGCCGTGATGCAGGAGCGGCAGCATCATCGACAGCAGCGTGCTCTCCTGGCCACCGTGCAGGCTCGAGGTCGAGGTGAACACCCCCGCGGGCTTGTCCACCAGGGCGCCGCTCAGCCAGCTGTCACCGGTCTGGTCGAGGAAGTACTTCAGGGGCGCCGCCATGTTGCCAAAGCGGGTGGGGCTGCCGAGCACCAGGCCGGCACAGCCGCGCAGGTCTGCCTGGCTGCAGTACACGGGCCCCTCCACAGGGACCTCGTCGGCCACCTGCTCGCTCTCGGCGGAAACCCGCGGTACGGTGCGCAGCCGCGCCTCGAGCCCGGGGACCGTGGCCACGCCGCGGGCGACCTGGGCGGCCATCGCGGCCGTGGCGCCACCGGCCGAGTAGTACAGCACCAGGATGTAGGGCGCCGCGCTCACGGCAGGAGCTCGAGCACGTTCTCCGGCGGCCGGCCGATCACCGCCCGCTTGCCGGCAACGGCCACAGGGCGCTCCATGAGCTTCGGGTGCGCAGCGAGCGCGGCCACGAGCTGGTCCTCGTCACTGCCCGGCCCAAGCCCGGCCGCCCTGTACTCGGCCTCCCCGCGGCGCACCAGCTCCGCCGCCGGTCGGCCCAGACGCCCCAGCAGGTCGCGCAGCCCGGCTTCGTCCAGGGGCGTGTCGAGATAGCGGACGACCTCGACCTCGGCGCCGCGCTCCTCGAGCAACGCCAGCGCGGCGCGGGACTTGGAACAGCGGGGGTTGTGATAAAGGGTGACGCTGGCCATGCAGGAGCTCCGTGTCCTTCGGGGCGCCGCAGTATAGCAAAGGGCGCCCCTTAGCCCGCGGCAGACGCCCCCGCGCCGCGGCCAGGATCCGTGGACGCGGTCCACCTCCCGCGGCGGCGTTCGAGGACCGGACTGCCGCTTCCGGCGCGGGGGCCCGCCTTACGCGAGGGAGGGCCTGGCTGGCGACGTGAACCAGCTGGCCACTGCGGGATTTCATGCGATACTGCCCGCCATGCCGGCTATCCCTGCCCAACTCGATCCCTGGCTGCGCCGGCTGCAGTATCTCTACGAGCGCTTCAACAGCGACCGCTGCCGGGATACGGCCGCGGCCCTCACCTACATGAGCCTCTTCGCCATGGTGCCGCTGCTCACGGTGCTCTACACCATGGCATCCGCGGTACCGGCCTTCCAGGGGGTCGAGGCCAATATCCAGGACCTGCTCTTCGAGCACCTCATGCCCGAAACCTCCTCGGACATGGAGCAGTACCTCGAGGATTTCTCGCGCCAGGCCAAGAACCTCACGGGCTTCGGGATCGCCTTCCTGGTCGCGACGGCGATCCTCATGCTGCGCAACATCGAGCGCAGCTTCAACCGTATCTGGCGCACCCCGGAAAACCGCAGCCCCGTGTCCAGCTTCCTGCTCTACTGGGCCGTGCTCAGCCTGACGCCCGTGACCATCGGCCTGGGGCTGGCCGCCAGCACCTACCTGGCGTCCTTCGCAAGCCGCCTGGGGCACCTCGACGTCATCGGCGCCGGCGCCGCGTTCCTGCGCATCGCACCGTTCCTGCTCAGCGTTCTCGGCTTCACGCTGATCTACGCGGCCGTGCCCAACTGCCGGGTCCCCATCAGGCACGCGCTGATCGGCGGTGCGCTCGCCGCCATCGCCTTCAACATCGCCCGCTCCCTGTTCACGACCCTGGTGGCGGGCTCCAGCATCACGTTCATTTACGGCGCCTTCGCCGCCGTGCCGCTGTTCCTGCTCTGGATCTTCATCTCCTGGAACATCGTGCTGATTGCCGCCATCGTCGTGCACAGTCTCTCGGCCTACCAGACCTCCGAGCAGGCTGCACGGCCGCTGGCCCTCAAGGCCCTCGAGGCCCTCTACCTGCTCCGGGACCGGCAGCGGCGCGGCGAGGCCCTGCGCGAGATCGACCTGCTCACGGACCGGACCTGCGGCGTCGACAGCGAGAGCTGGGGCAGGCTGCGCGATACGTTCCTGGCGGAGCGGGTCATTTCCCAGAACGAACGCGGCCACTACCTGTTGTCCCGCGACCTCCATGACATCACCCTGTGGCAGGTGCTGCACTGGACCCGGGGCGACGCGCTGGCGACCGATTACGAGGGCTGCCACGCGGTCGGCGGCTGGGAGCAGCGCGCCCTGGCGCTGCTGGCGGACCAGGAAAGCGCCAACCGGGCGGCCCTCTCCATCAACCTTGCGGAGCTCTTCGACCGATGACCCTGCCTGCACGCCTTGCCTGCCTCACACTCTCCCTCGGCCTCGCTCTCGCCGGTTGCGGCGAGCGGCGCGCCCCCCTGGATCCCATCGGGAAGCACCTGGGCGACTGGGTGCTGGTCAACTACTGGGCAGAGTGGTGCAAGCCCTGCATCCGCGAGGTGCCGGAGCTGAACAGCCTCGACAGCGAGGCAGGCATCACAGTGCTCGGGGTGAACTACGACGGCGCCACCGGCGACGCGCTCGCCGCGCAGATCGAGGCCCTCGACATCGCCTTCGCCCAGCTGCCGGCGGACCCTGCCAATGAACTCGGCATCGACCGCCCCCAGGTCCTGCCCACGACCGTGGTCATCGACCCGGACGGCCGCCGGGTCGCGACCCTGGTCGGTCCACAGACCGCCGAGAGCCTGCGCGATGCCATGGATGAGCGCGGGGAATGAAAAAAAGCCGGCCTTGCGGCCGGCCAGAGAGGAGTCTCGCTCCAGAGGGGTTTACATGACCTGAACGTCGTCTGTCCATGTTGGACGGACGCATAGCGCAGCGCCCTTCCACGAGCTGAGACCCCCTCCCGGCGGGGAGGTTCCCCGGCGACGAGAATTTTTTTACGGCAGCAGCACGCTGGACCCGGTGGTGCGCCGGCCCTCGAGGTCCTCGTGGGCCCGGCGCACGTCCGCCAGGGCGTAGCGCCGGTCCACCGTCACCGCCAGGCGCCCGTCGGCGACGCGGTCGAGCACGGCCGCCGCGGAGGCCTGCAGCTCGGCATCGTCGGCGACATAGCTGAGCAGCGTGGGCCGGGTGATGAACAGGGACCCGCGCTGGGCCAGCTCCTGCAGGTCCAGGGGCGGCGGCGAGCCCGAGGCATTGCCGAAGCTCACCATCAGCCCCCGGGGCCGGAGGCAGTCGAGGGAGGCGAAGAAGGTATCCCGGCCGACGCCGTCGTAGACCACCGGCAGGCCGGCGCCGCCGGTGAATGCCCGGACCCGCTCGACCACGTCCTCCTCGCGGTAATTGATCACGTGGTGGTAGCCGCAGGCCCGGGCCAGCGCAGCCTTCTCCGCTGACCCGACAGTGCCGATGACCGTGGCACCGAGGCTCGCCGCCCACTGCCCGAAGAGCTGGCCGACGCCGCCCGCCGCCGCGTGGAACAGGCAGGTCTCGCCGGCGGCCAGGGGCCAGGTGCGCTGCAGCAGGTATTCAACCGTGCAGCCCTTGAGCAGCACCGCGGCGGCGGTCTCGAAGTCCACGGCATCCGGCAGCGGCACCAGCCGCGACGCCGGCAGGTTGATGGCCTCGGCGTAAGCGCCGATGCCGGCGGCGCAGTAGCCGACCCGGGTGCCCACCGGCAGGTCGACACCCTCGCCCACCGCCTCGACCACGCCCGCGCCTTCCAGGCCGATCCCCGTGGGCAGGGGCAGCGGGTACAGGCCGCTGCGGTGGTAGGTGTCGATGTAGTTGAGGCCGATGGCGCGGTTCGCGACCCGCGCCATGCCCGGCCCGGGTGCCGGCAGCTCGACCGTCTCGAGCACCAGGGTGTCCGGTCCGCCAGGCTCCGCCACGCGGACCGCGCGCACGGTCATTGCCGTCGCCATGGCTCAGGCCTCCCCGGCGCCGTAGCGCTCGAACCAGGCGAGCACCGCCGCCGCCTTGGCCGCGAGCTGGCTGGGCCGCTTGGCGATGCTATGGTAAGCGCCCGGCATGCGCACCAGCGCCGTGTCCACGCCGCGCAGCTTCAGGGCCTGGTAGTACTGCTCGCTCTCCGAGATGGGTGTGCGCAGGTCGGCTTCGCCGGTGAGCAGCATGGTCGGCGTGCTCACGTTGCCCACGAGGGAAAGCGGGGAGCGCGCCCAGTAGCCCTCCGGGTCTTCCCAGGGCATCGCCGGGAACCAGTAGCGGGCGAAGTACGGCGCCATATCGGCGGTCAGAACGAAGCTCGCCCAGTTGATCACCGGCTTGGCGACCACCGCCGCGCGGAAGCGGTCGGTCTTGCCGACAATCCAGGCGGTGAGTACGCCGCCGCCGCTGCCGCCGGTGACATAGAGCTGCCCCGTATCCACGTAGCCCTCGTCGATGACCGCGTCCACGGCCGACATGAGGTCGTCGTAATCCTGCCCCGGGTAGGCGTGGTGGATCAGGTTGCCGAAGGCCTCCCCGTAGCTCGTGCTGCCGCGCGGGTTAACGTAGAGCACCACGTAGCCCTGCGCCGCGTACAGCTGCACCTCGGCGCTGAAGCGGAAACCGTAGTTGGTAAACGGTCCCCCGTGGATCTCGAGGATCATCGGGTACTGCTTCGACGGATCGAAGCCCGGCGGCAGGGCCACCCAGGCCTGGATAGCCCGCCCGTCGGCGCTGGAGGTGACCCAGCGCTCCTCGACCCGGGCCAGGTCGCGGTGGGCCAGCAGGTTCTCGTTGAGCGCCGTGAGTGTCCGGGTGCCATCGCCGCCGCGGCGGCCGACGGCGATATCCGCGGGCCGGGCGGTATCGCCGGCGGTGTAGGCGAAACGGTCCTCGCCGCCCACGGCGAAGTCGGCGCCGGCATAGGGCCGGCCGATGGTGGTACCGGCGAGTCCGGAGGCGAGCTGCTCGAGCTCCCCGTCCAGGTCCGTTGCCGCCAGCACCGTATCGCCGCGGTCGTCGTAGTGGAAGAAGAGGCGCTTGCCGTCGGCGGCCCACTGCGGGTCCTCGATGTCGCGGTCGAGCTCCGTCAGCAGCTCGCGCTTGCCGCTGCCGTCGAGGTCCATGACGTAGAGGCGGCTGCGGTGGTAGCCGAGACCCCGGTCATCCCAGCCCGTCCAGGCGATGGTCTCACCGTCCGGCGAGACCACGGGGCCGCTGTCTCGCCCCTGCCGGTCGGTGAGGCGCGTCATGGCGCCGCCGTCCAGGGGCACGCGGAACAGGTCCGTGTTGGCCGGGTTCGTCTCCCAGTCCTCGCCGCGGTTCGCGGAGACGATCAGCGCCTGGCTGTCCGCGGTCCAGGCGAGACCGCCGTCGTGGTCGTAGTCGCCGGCGGTGAGCTGGCGGGGGCTGCCGCCCTCCGCCGGGACCACGAAGACGTGCTGGAACCCGTAGGGCCGCGGGCCCCTGCCGTCGTTGCGGAACACGGAACGCTCCACCACCACCGGCGGCGGCGCCCATTCAGCACCCTCGGGCTTCGGCGGCAGCTCGCCCAGGACCGTCGGCTCGTAGGTAACGAGCATGGTGAAGGCCAGCCAGCGGCCGTCCGGCGACCAGGCCAGGCGTCGCGGCGTGTGCGCCACGCGGGTGAGCTGGGCACGCTCACCGCCATCGACCCACTGCACGAACACCTGCGGACCCACGTCATCCGAGTCCACGTAGGCCATGCGCCGTCCGTCGGGCGACAGCGCGGGGCTCGACAGGCTGCGCGGACCCGTCGTGAGCGGGCGGTGACCGGTGCCGTCTGCGCCGATCGTCCAGAGGTTGGCACGGCGCCGGTCCTTCAGGGCGTCCATGGTGTGGCGCAGGTAGTAGATGCGCTCCCCGGCCGGGCCGACGATCGGGTCGCTGGCGTAGGCCAGGTCGAAGACATCGGCCGGCGCAAAGGGCTTGCCGGCCGCCGCGGCGCCGGCGGGCAGGGCCAGGGCGGTGACGCAGAGAGCGAGGGCTGTGCGAAAAGCACGGGTTGCAACAGGCATAATGATCCCCATTGTCCAAATGGTAATTGTCATTTCAGTCGCCGGCGGGCTGCCGTCCCCAGCCAGGACAGCAGGACCGGGCCGGCCCGAGCGCGGAGTATACCCCCGATGAATCACCCCCTGCCGGCGGGCGCAGACCTGCCCCGCTACAGCGCCATCGACCCCGCGAGCATCGAGGCCGACCTCGACCGGCTCCTGGCGGACAACCGCGCCGCCATCGAGGCGCTTCTCGCCGAGCCGGGCCCGGCGACCTGGGAACGCCTCTGTGTGCCCCTCGAGGAGCTGGAGGACGATCTCGAGCGCTTCTGGTCGCCGATCGGCCACCTGAACAGCGTCAGCAATAGCGAGCCACTGCGCCGCGCCTACAATGCCTGCCTGCCGAAGCTCTCCGCCTGGCGCAGCTGGCTGGGCCAGCATCGCGCACTCTACGAGGCTTACCAGTCGGTGGCAAAAGAGGACCCGGCGGTGGACAGGGTGCCCGGCCGGCGGCGCGCCCTCGACAACGCACTGCGCGATTTCGTTCTCGCCGGCGTGGCCCTGGAGCCTGCCGAGCGGGCGCGCTTCGCCGAGCTCAGCCAGCGCCTGGCGACGCTCAGCGCACGCTTCAGCGACAACCTCCTCGACGCGACCGACGCCTGGTCGCTCACCGTGGACGAAGAGCGCCTCACGGGCCTCCCCGAGAGCACGCGGACTACGGCCCGGCGCAACGCCGAGGCGGCGGGCGAGCGCGGCTACCGCCTTGCGCTGGACGGGCCGACCTACCTCGCGGTCATGGCCCACGGCGAAGACCGGGCGCTGCGCGAGGCGACCTACACGGCCTGGCAGACCCGGGCGTCGGACCGGGGGCCACACGCCGGCAACTGGGACAACAGCGAGGTCATGCACGAGATCCTCGACTGCCGGCGGGAGCTGGCCTCTCTGCTCGGTTTCGGCAACTACGCGGAACTGTCGCTGGCGACGAAGATGGCGCCGGACACGGCGAGCGTGGTCAGCTTCCTCGAGGACCTGGCCGCCCGGGCGCGCCCCGTGGCCGAGGGCGAGTGGAACGCCCTGTGCGCGTTCGCCCGGGAGCACGACGGCCGCGAGCAGCTGGAAGCCTGGGACGTGCCCTACTACAGCGAGCAGCTGAGACAGGCCCGCTACGCCATCTCGCAGGAGGATCTGCGCCCCTACCTGCCGCTGCCGCGGGTCCTCGCTACGCTCTTCGGCCTCTGCCGTGAGCTGTTCGGCGTCGAATTCATTCCCTGCGAGCAGTTTGACAGCTACCACCCGGACCTGGCCCTCTACGCCATCCACCACGACGGCGAGCTGCTGGCACACTGCTATCTCGACCTCTACGCCCGCAGCGGCAAGCGGGGCGGGGCCTGGATGGGCGACTGCCGGGTACGCCGGGAGGGAGCCCGGGGTCTGCAGCGACCCGTGGCCTGGCTCGTGTGCAACTTCTCGCCGCCGGCGGAGGGGCGCCCGAGCCTGCTCACCCACGACGAGCTGACCACCCTGTTCCACGAGTTCGGCCACGGCCTGCACCACCTGCTGACGCGGCAGACGGTCGCCGCGGTCTCGGGCATCAACGGCGTCGAGTGGGATGCGGTGGAACTGCCGAGCCAGTTCCTCGAGAACTGGTGCTGGGAGGCCGACTTCCTCGCCCGCCTCGGTGGGCACGTGGACAGCGGCGACCCCATTCCGCCGGCCCTGGTGGAGCGGCTGCTCGCGGCCCGGCGCTTCCAGGCGGCGATGCAGACCGTGCGCCAGCTCGAGTTCGCGCTCTTCGATTTCCGCCTGCACCTGTCCTGGCAGAGCGCCGGGGAGACGCCGGTGCAGGGCGTGCTCGATGCGGTGCGCGCGGAGGTCGCCGTGGTGCAGCCGCCGGCCTGGAACCGCTTCCAGCACGGCTTCGCGCACATCTTCGCCGGCGGTTACGCAGCGGGCTACTACAGCTACAAGTGGGCCGAGGTGCTGTCGGCGGATGCCTTCTCGCGCTTCGAGGAGGAGGGCATCTTCAACGCCGAAACGGGCCGGGCCTTCCTGCGCGAGGTGCTCGAGATAGGCGGTTCCCGGGACGCCATGGCGACCTTCCGGGCTTTCCGCGGTCGCGAGCCGGACATCGAACCGCTGCTCAGGCAGAGCGGTATCGCGGCCTGAGCCCTCGCCTGAAAATCAGCCGGCACGCCAGCTGGCGCAGCCCTTCTGCCCCGGGCCGGAGGCGACG
The DNA here is from genome assembly GCA_964438205.1 of uncultured Alteromonadaceae bacterium. Lineage (GTDB taxonomy): Bacteria > Pseudomonadota > Gammaproteobacteria > Pseudomonadales > Halieaceae > Pseudohaliea. The sequence continues at coordinate 12,573 of CAYTJQ010000023.1, read as the reverse complement.
CAGACCCGCAGCTCCCGCAGGTCGTCGCCGCGGGAGGCGTGCAGCAGGCGCTCGAGAAGGTAGCGGGACAGCTCCTCGACGGTCGCGTTGACGATCGGCAGCACCAGCGTGTCGCTGCGCAGGAAGCGCATCTCCTCGTCGCCGAAGAGCACCCGGTACTCGTCCCCGTCCTCCTCGATGCGCTGGTAGGGGGAGTCGGCCGGCAGGACGAGGTACTCATCGAGCTCGTCGCAGAGCGCCTTGATGCGATCCTTGTAGACATTGTAGTCCGCCGCGAAGCCGTTGTTGCCCATGGGTGCGACGATCTTCGCGGAGACCGCGTAGTTGTGCCCGTGCAGCCGCTCCCGCTCCCCGGCGGCGAAAATCGTGTAGTGCGCGGCGGAAAACTTGTGGCTCTCCTTGTCGATGTACAGCGTTGTCAGGCGCTCGCGGTCGCTCATCGGCGGTCCTCGTTCGGCGGGCTCGGCATGGGTGCGGGAGAATGGCACGGCCGGTGGGCGCGGGCAATGCACGGGACCCTGCACCGGAAAAGGCCCCGGCCAATCCAGTGACGCCTGCAGCCGGTATAATGCCTGGCAGGCAGTCGTCCACGCACCGCCTTACACGCAAACAGCCGGGGGAATCCATGCCCATCGCCATCATCACCGGCGCCAGCGTCGGCATCGGTCGCGCCAGCGCGGCCCGCTTCCTGGGCCGCGGCTTCACGGTCTACAACCTGTCGCGGCGCGCCTGCCCGCTGGACGGTGTGCATAACCTCGCCTGCGACCTGTCGGAGCCGGCCAGCATCGCAGAGGCCCTGGAGACCCTCGGCCCCGCCGTGGCAGCGGCCGACGGCGTGGCCCTGGTGCACAACGCGAGCCAGATGCGCAAGGACTCGGCCCTCGACTGCCCGGACGCAGAGCTGCGCGCCGTCCTCGAGACCAACGTGCTGGCAGTGAATGCGCTCAACCAGGGCCTCCTGCCCGCTCTGCCCGCCGGCTCCAGCGTTGTCTACGTCGGCTCGACGCTGGCGGAGAAGGCCGTGGCCGGCGCCTTCAGCTACGTGGTCTCAAAGCACGCCCAGCTCGGTCTCATGCGTGCGACCTGCCAGGACCTCATGGGCCGCGGTGTGCATACCGCGCTGGTCTGCCCGGGCTTCACCGATACGGAAATGCTGCGCACGCATCTCGGCAACGACCAGGCAGTGATCGAGGCCGTCGGCGCCATGAACAGCTACAACCGGCTGGTGGACCCGGCAGAGATCGCCGAGCTCATCGACTGGGTGCACCACAATCCGGTCATCAACGGTGCGGTACTGCACGGCAACCTGGGCCAGCGGGAGAGCTGAGGCGTGACCGAGCACACGCTCCAGGAGCGCAGGGAGCGGGTTTTTCTCGTCCTCGCGGGAACCTTCCTCTGTGCCATGACGCTGCTCAACGTCATCGGCATCACCCGCTTCATCCAGCTCGGCCCCCTCGCCCTCGCCGTCGGCGTGTTGCCCTACCCGCTCACCTTCCTGTGCACGGACCTCGTCTGCGAGCTCTACGGCAAGGCGCGGGCCAACTTCCTCGTGAGCGTCGGCCTCGGCCTCAATTTCCTCATCCTCTTCGTGCTGTTCCTCGGCAACAGCTTGCCCTCGGTGCCACACCAAGCGATGCCGCCCTGGCAGATCCTCCAGCTCGCCGCCCCGCTGGCGCTGCCGAATGGCGAAGTCGTAGAGTCCAGCATCGGCCTCTACCAGCTGATCTATGCGACCACCTCCGGGGCGGTTTTCGCCTCCATGCTCGCCTACATTGCCGCCCAGTACTGCGACGTGCAGCTGTTCCACTTCTGGAAGCGGGTGACCCGCGGTCGCTACCTGTGGGTGCGCAACAACTTCAGCACCCTCATGAGCCAGATGGTGGATTCCCTCATGGTAGTGACGGTGACCTTCGGCGCCGCCTTCCTGCGCGGCGAGATCGCCCTGCCCGCCCTGCTCGTGCTGATCGGCAGCAACTATGCCTTCAAGGCGACCGTCGCGCTCCTCGATACGGGGCCCTTCTACCTCGCCGTGCACCTGCTGCGCCGCTACCTGTGCCTCGAGCCGGGGCAGACCGCCGTGCCCGGCGGCACCTCGCTGTCGCCCGCGGCGGACTGAGGCCCCGCGGCAACTGCGTTAAACTGACGCCCCCTTTGGCAACGGACTTTCCACCGCAGTGACCGATCGACGCAGCGCCTCCCTGTCCCTCAAGCAACTCGCCTACCTGCTCGCCGTGCGCGACACCCTCAACTTCACCCGCGCCGCGGAGCAGTGCTTCGTCACCCAGTCCTCCCTCTCCGGCGGGCTTGCCGAGCTCGAACGCAGCCTCGGCCTGAAGCTGGTGGAACGGAGCCGGCAGCACGTGGCCATGACCGCCGTCGGCGAGGCCGTCTGTACCCGGGCCGAGCAGATCCTGAGTGCCAGCGAGGATCTCCTCGCCTTCGCCCGCGCGCAGGCCGAACCAGGGTCCGGCAGCCTGCGCCTGGGGATCATACCGACCATCGCGCCGTACCTGCTGCACGACTTCCTCGTCGGGACCGCGGAGCAGTTTCCAACGCTGGAGCTTTTCCTGCACGAACGCCAGACCGAGAACCTGCTGGCGGAGGTCTCCGCAGGGGAACTCGACGCCGCGGTGCTCGCCCTGCCCATGGATACCGGCACCCTGGCGGTGACGCACCTCTTCGACGACCCGCTGCGGCTGCTCGCAGCTCCGGGGCACCCGGTCGCCGGGCGCAAGGCACCGCTGCGCCTGTCGGCGATCGATACCAGCCAGGTCATCCTGCTGGAGCCCGGGCACTGCCTGCGCGAGCACACGCTGGCCGCCTGTGGTGTCGGCGCCCAGGCCAGCCGCCGTTTCGAGGCGACCAACATCGACACGCTCGTGCAGCTGGCGGAAGCCGGCTGCGGCCTCGCCCTGCTGCCGGCCATGGCCCTTGCGCGCGGCGTCCTCGAGGGCACCTCCCTGCGCGAGGTGCCGCTGCAGGCACCACCGCAGCGCGGGATCGCCCTCGTCACCCGCCCCAGCCACCCCCTGCGCGGCTTCCTCGAGGGCGACATCGCCGCCCTGCTCGCCGGCGGCCGCTGACAGACACCGGGAAGAGACCGGGAACCGGCCCACGGGTCCAGCCGAACGGCGCCGCCCTCCCGGGCTGCCGCGGCTAGGCGACCTGGCCGCTTTGTTGCAAAATGCATGTTTCAAGCACGGGGCGTCGCGCCCTGCTGGCGCGGTGGGGGCGGAGGCACAGCCTGATGACGATCGCATCGAGGGTTCTGCTGGTCGAGGACAGCCAGTCGATGACTGCTGGCTACCGCGGCCACCTCGAAAGCTCACCCCACCGGGTCTCGGCGGTCGCCAGCATCGACGGAGCGAGACGGGCCCTCGAGGATAGCCCGGTGGATATCGTCCTCCTGGACGTGCAACTGCCCGACGGCAGCGGCCTCGATTTCGTGGACGAGCTACTGGCGCGGGAGGATGCGCCGGACATCGTGGTGATGACCGCCCGCAGGGCCGCCGACCTGGCCGCCGAGGCGGTGCGACGGGGCGCCGTGGACTTCATCACCCGGCCTTTCGACGCGACCCGCCTCCTCGTGACCCTCGACAACACGGCGGCCCGGCAGAAACTCCGCCGTGACTGCGCCCGCCTATCCCGAGGGCAGGGAAGCGGCTTCGCCCGGTTCGTCGGTGACTCGCCCATCGTGCAAACGGCACACATCCAGAGCGGCCATGAGCCGGCGCGGCCGCCCGCGCCGGCCGACAAACCGGTGGTCGCCCGCGACCTGGTGGAGCCGCTGTGGCTGGTGGAAAAGCGTGCCATCCAGGCGGCGATTGCCGCGTGTGACGGGAACGTCAACCGCGCCGCCGGGCTGCTGGAAGTCGCGCCGTCAACGCTCTACCGGAAGCTCCAGGCCTGGAAGAAGTCCGGCACCGGGCGCTAGTTCCCCGGTCATGAGCCGGTTCTCGCCGGCGGGGTAGACCGCCCGGCAGGGTTCAGGCGGCGTGCGCTCGCGCGTGCACGCCGCGGCCCAGCAGCTCCCGGGCCAGGTCCTCCGCGATGTCCTGCGTCTGCCGGTGGCAGGCATCAGCGCGTGCCAGCACTTCGCCCAGGGTCGCCTCGATGCGGGCGACGTGGGCGCGTGTCGCCTCCGCGTCGGAGCCGAGGCGCTGGTGGTACACGTCAATGATGCCACCGGCGTTGATAAGGAAATCCGGGCAGAAGAGGATGCCCCGGTCCATGAGACGGGCACCGTCATCATGGGAAGCCAGCTGGTTGTTCGCGGCGCCGGCCACGATCCCCGCCCGCAGCCGCGGAATGCTGTCGCTGTTGAGCACCGCGCCGAGGGCGCAGGGGCTGATCACATCCACTTCGAGGGCGAGGATCTCGTCCGCCGGCACTTCGCTGACACCGAGTTCGCGCACGGCCCGGGCGACATTGTCGCTGTTGACATCGGCACCGAACACCTGCGCGCCGGCCTCGACCAGCCGACGGGCGAGGTGGTAGCCCACATGCCCGAGCCCCTGCACGGCCACGCGCAGCCCGGCCAGGTCCTCTGCGCCGAGGCGGTGGCGCACGGCGGCGCGCAGCGCCATGAACACCCCCAGGGCCGTGTTCGGCGACGGATCACCGCCGTGCTCGGTTTCGCCAATACCGCTCACGTGCGCCGTGCTCTCACCCATGGTGCGCACGTCCGCGACCGCGATCCCCGAGTCTTCAGCCGCTACATAGCGCCCGCCGAGGGAGTCGACGAAGCGGCCCATGGCCAGGAACAGCTCGCGGGACTTGTCCCGCCGCGGGTCGCCGATGATCACGGACTTGCCACCGCCGAGGGGCAGTCCCGCGAGCGCCGACTTGAAAGTCATGCCCCGGGACAGGCGCAGCACGTCCTCCAGCGCCGCGTCCTCACTGGCGTAGGGGAACATGCGGCAGCCGCCGACGGCCGGGCCGAGGGTGGTGTCGTGAATAGCGATGATGGCCTTGAGTCCCGAGTCGGGGTCTCGGACAAAGCAGACCTGCTCGTGCTCATCGAAGGCCGGGGCGGAAAAGACGTTCATGGTAATCCTCTTGCTTTTTGGCTTTCTGGGTTCCTGGCGCCGCGCTCAGGCGGCCTCGACGATAGTGACCGGGGCCGTCGCAGCGCCGCCGCGGAGCTGGGCCAGGAGCCGCTCGCGCCGCGGGGCCAGCTGCGCCCGGTTCCTGTCCTTCACGTGGCCGAAGCCCCGCAGCTGGAGCGGCAGCGCCGCCAGTTCCGCGACCAGCGGGTAGTTGTCTTCGGCCAGCTTCGGCAGCACCTCGTCCAGCAGGGCAAGGTAGTCGGCGATGTCGGCGCGTTCCCGGCGCCGTTCAGCGGTGTAACCGAACGGGTCGAGGGGGGTCCCGCGCAGCCTGCGCAGCGTCGCGAGCAGCCGGAAGGCCGGCAGCACCCACGGACCGAACTCGCGCTTGCGCAGGTGCCCGGTAACCGGGTCCCGGCGCGCCAGCAGCGGCGGCGCGAGGTTGAAGCGCAGGCGGAGCCTGCCCTCGAACTGCTCGTGGAGCCCGGCGAGGAACGCCGGGTCGGCATAGAGCCGGGCAACCTCGTACTCGTCCTTGTAGGCCATGAGCTTGTACAGGGACCGGGCGACGGCGCGGGTCACGGAATCGGCGGCTCCGGGCCGAGGGTCCGCGGCGCGCACGGCGGCGAGGCGATCGGCGTAGCGCTGCGCGTAGCGCGCGTCCTGGTAGGCGGTCAGCCGCTCGACGCGGTCCGCGATCAGGGCATCGACGTTCTCCTCGGTCTCATCGCCCTCCCGGTCCTCCGTCTCGCCGGCCAGGCCGGCGACGGCCAGCACTTTCTCCGGCTGGTGCGCGTAGCGCCGGCCCCAGAGGAAGGCCTGCCGGTTGAAGTCCACGGCGACACCGTTGAGCTCGATGGCGCGCTCGAGCGCCGCGCTGGATACCGGCACCAGCCCCTGCTGCCAGGCATAGCCGAGCAGGAAGAGATTGCTGGCGATGGCGTCGCCGAGCAGCCGCGTGGCAACCTCGGTGCTGTCGAGGAAGTTGCAGGCGTCACCGCCGACCTCGCGGCGGATCTTCGCCTTGAGGGTTTCCGTCGGGAACGGCGCATCCGGGTCGAGGATGAAAGCAGCCGTCGGCACCTCTGCATCGTTGATCACGGCGTGGCTGCGGCCCACCGCCGCCTTGCCCATGGCCTCGTAGGTGGTCGCCACCACCAGGTCGCAGCCGACGAGGAGGTCTGCCTCGCCGGCCGGAATGCGCACGGCCTTGATCGTCTCCTGCGTCGGCGCCACGCGCACGTGACTGACCACCGCGCCGAACTTCTGCGCCAGCCCCGTCTGGTTCATGGTCGCGCAGCCCTTGCCCTCGAGGTGCGCGGCCATGGCAACGAGCGCCGTGATCGTGAGCACGCCGGTGCCGCCGACGCCGGCGACGACGATGTTCCAGGGCTGGTCGAGCTCGGGCACCGGCGGCTCCGGCAGCGGGTCGAACACCTGCTGGCTCTGCGCTGCGGCCTTCGGCTTGCGCAGGTCGCCGTCGAGGACCGTGACGAAGCTCGGGCAGAAGCCTTTCGCGCAGCTGTAGTCCTTGTTGCAGCTGCTCTGGTCGATCTGCCGCTTGCGCCCGAGGGGCGTTTCCTTCGGCACCACGGACAGGCAGTTGGACTGGAGACTGCAGTCGCCGCAGCCCTCGCAGACCGCGTCGTTGATGTACAGGCGCTTCGGCGGGTCGGCGAGCCTGCCCTTCTTGCGCCGGCGGCGCTTCTCGGCGGCGCAGGTCTGCACGTAGAGAATCACCGAGACACCCGGGAACTCGCGCAGCTCCCGCTGCAGCGCGTCGTAGTCGTCGCGGTGGGTCACCGTGAGGCCGTCGAGGCGCGGCAGGCGGCCGCGCCAGGCGCCCGGGTCGTCACTCACCAGCGCGATACGCTTCACGCCCTCGCCGGCCACCTGGCGCAGGATCTCCGGCACTGTCAGGGAGCCGTCGATGGGCTGGCCGCCGGTCATGGCCACGGCGTCGTTGTAGAGGATCTTGTAGGTGATGTTCACACCCGCGGCCACGGCGGCGCGGATGGCCAGGGAGCCGGAGTGGAAGTAGGTGCCGTCGCCCAGGTTCTGGAACACGTGCGGGGTGTCCGTGAACGGTGCCTGGCCGATCCAGGTCGCGCCCTCGCCGCCCATTTGCGTGAAAGTCTCCGTGTGCCGGTCCGGCATCCAGGTGGCCATGTAGTGGCAGCCGATGCCGCCGAGGGCGTGGCTGCCCTCGGGCACGCGCGTCGACGTGTTGTGCGGGCAGCCGGAGCAGAAGTGCGGCACACGCTCGACCTTCGTCTCCAGCCGCGCCAGGGAGGCTTCCTTGTCGTCGATCCAGCGGATGCGCCGCTCCATGGTCTCCGACTGGTAGAAGCGGCGGATGCGGCTGTGGATGGCCAGGGCGACGGTCGCCGGCGTCAGCTCACCGAGGTTCGGCAGCAGGTCGCGGCCATCCTCGTCGAACTCGCCCACGACCTTCGGCCGCGAGCCGACGGGGTAGTTGTAGAGCTGGCCGGTGAGCTGGTCCTCGATGATCGAGCGCTTCTCCTCGACCACGAGGATTTCCTCGAGCCCTTCGGCGAAGTCGTGGGTCGCGCGCGGCTCGAGCGGCCAGGGCATGCCGACCTTGTACACGCGCAGGCCGATCTCGGCCGCCACGGCGTCGTCGATGCCCATGTCCTCGAGAGCCTGCATCACGTCGAGGTAAGCCTTGCCGGAGGTGATGATACCCAGGCGCGGCCGCGGGCTGTCGACGACGACCCGGTTCAGGCCGTTTACACGCGCGAACTCGCGCGCGGCGTAGATCTTGTACTTGTTGAGGCGCCGCTCCTGCTCCAGCGGCTTGTCCGGCCAGCGCGCGTGGACGCCGTCCGGCGGCAGCTCGAAGTCCTCGGGGGTGACGATGTTCACCCGGGACGGGTCGATGGCCGCGGAGATGGCCGAGTCCATGTTCTCGGTGATGGCCTTGAGCGCCACCCAGCAGCCGGTGTAGCGGGACAGCTCCCAGCCGTACACGCCGAGGTCCAGCACCTCCTGCACGTTGGCCGGGCTCAGCACCGGCACGGAGGCGGCGATGAAGTTGTGCTCGGACTGGTGCGGCAGCGTCGACGACTTGCAGGCGTGGTCGTCACCGGCCACGGCGAGCACGCCGCCATAGCGGGAGGTGCCGAAGGCGTTGGCGTGCTTGATCACGTCCATGCTGCGGTCGACGCCCGGGCCCTTGCCGTACCACAGCGAGAACACGCCGTCGTAGCGCGCCCCCTCGAACAGATTGGTCTGCTGGCTGCCCCAGACGGCGGTGGCGGCAAGCTCCTCGTTGACGCCGGGCTTGAACACGATGTTGTGCCGGTCGAGCCAGCGCTGGGCCTTCCAGATGGCCTGGTCGACGCCGCCGAGGGGCGAGCCGCGGTAACCAGAGATGAAGCCGGCCGTGTTGAGGCCCCGCTGCTGGTCGCGCTGGTGCTGCAGCATCGGCAGGCGCACGAGCGCCTCGATGCCGGTCATGTACGCCCGGGTGGCATCCAGGGCGTACTTGTCGTCGAGGGAAATCTGCGCAAAGGCGCCTGACTGGTCGCTGCCCACCGTTAGGCCTCACTGGGGTTATCCGGTCTTTCTAGTGTAGCGCTTTGAGCAGGAATTATTATCTTTCCTATCCTCTTTCTCCGGCATATGCTGCATAATCTATGCACTTAAACCGTCAGAGAGACATGATATGACCCAGACACTGGCAAAGACCGATCTCCAGATCCTGTCCCTGCTCCAGGCGGACGCCACCCTGAGCACCGGCGAGGTCGCCGAGCGCGTGAACCTGTCCCAGTCCCCCTGCTGGCGGCGCATCAACAAGCTCGAGCAGGAGGGCTTCATCCGCGAGCGGGTCGCAATCCTCGACCGCACGGCCCTGGGCATGGACGTGGTCGTCTTCGCCACCATCAACCTCACGTCCACGGGGCGCCAGAACCTGCTCGCCTTCGAGCAGGAAATCGTGCGCCACCCGGAGGTGGTGGAGTGCTACACCATGACGGGAATCTGGGACTACATGCTGAAGATCGTGACGCGGGACATCCGCCACTACGAGCGCTTCGTCCGCGACACCCTCGCCGCGAGCCCCTCGGTGCGCGAGATGCACTCGCACATGGCCGTCACGGAAATCAAGAACACCACCGCGCTGCCGCTTGCGACCCAGTCGGCCGGCTGAGTTACCAGCCCATGACCTCGCGCACGAAGGGCTGGGTCAGCGGCCGGCGGGCAGCCAGGGAGGCCTCGTCGAGGCACTCGAGCACGGCGAGGAGATCACCGAGACCCCGGGGCGCGCGGGCGAGGATGTAAGCGGCGAGTTCCGGCGAGAGACGCAGGCCGCGGCGTTCCGCCCGGAAGGCCAGGATGGCGCGGCGCGCGGCATCGTCCGGCGCCGGCAGCGCATAAACAAGACCGGCCGCGAGGCGCGAGCGCAGGTCCGGCAGCGCCAGCGGCAGCGCCCCCGGCGGGCGGGCGGCGGCCACGCAGAGGCGGCAGGCACGTTCCCGCGCCCGGTTGTAGAGGTGAAAGAGCGCCTGCTCCCAATCGTCCCGCCCGGCCAGCGCGTCGAGTTCATCGATGCAGACGACGTCCAGTTCCTCGATACCGGCGAGCACGTCCTCCGCAGGGTAAGCGGCGACCGCGGCACCGGGCAGGTAGAGCGCGGGCCCCGCGGTCGCGTGGCAGAGGCCCTGCAGCAGGTGCGACTTGCCGCCGTCCGCGGGACCGTGCAGGAAAACGAGGTCCTCGCCGGGCGCGCGCAGCGCGGCCAGCGCGGCGCTGTTGCCCGGCAAGGGCAGGAGATTATCCAGCGTCGCGTCGTCCCGCGGCCGGAGGTTGAGGAACAGCTGCTGGGGGGCTAGCGCTGCCACCGGTAGGCCCGCTCCGCCGCGACATCGCCGGGCACGGCCGGCAGCGGCTGCAGCCGCTCGTTCAGCTCGATGATCGGCGCCAGCCGGGCGAGATCCGCCCGCGCCTCGAGGCGCAGCACGAGCTGGTCCCCGTCGACGGTCTCGGGATTGACGCGATCGACAAGCTCCAGGCCCTCGAGCCAGGCCATGACCGCGGCGTAGTCGGCGAAGCTCTCAATGCCCAGCACCAGCACACGGGCGCCCGCCACGGCCAGCTCGCCCGCCGAGGCGACGGCATAGCGGCGCGCCATGGCGGCCGCGGCAAGCGCCGCGCCGGCCTCCGCAAACGCGGCCGGGTCCGGGGCCGTCACCGCGCGGTCCAGGCGCTGGCCATCGTGCAGGTAGACCCAGTCACCCAGCCATTCGCCACTGGACAGCGGCAGCACACGCCCGGCAAGCACATGCTCCACGCCGTAGCGCGCCGAGGCCGCGGCGATGGTCGCCGCGTCGAGACGCCAGGCCGGCCCCGCGCCGAGAGCCGCCGTGTCGCGCAGGTCCAGGAGCGGCTGGCGCAGGGGCACACCGCGCCGCTCGAAAGCCCCGGGCAGAGCCTCCGCCAGCTGCGGCTGATGTGCAGGACCCACGAAGTCGCGGCCCCCGCTGCCCTCCGCTACCAGCCAGACGAGCACCGGCGGCCGGTTGGCGGTCCACAGGGGCGCCCCCGCCTCGAGCAGCACGCCGCGGAGCACGGCCTGGTCGTACTGCAGGTCGGCGGTCAGGCTGCCGTCGTCCGCCTCCCGGTAACTGTACTGCTGCAGGTAGCGCTGGGCGTCCTCCAGGGCGGCCTGCACCGGCCCCAGCGCCAGCGCGTCCTCGCTTCCGCTCACCTTGACCACGACCTGCGCAAGGCCGTCCCGCGCCGCGCTGGCAAGCGCCCGCCGGCCGCGGTCGTCCACCGCCACCTCGGCCCGGTAGAGGTCGTCGATGACGGCCGCGCGCAGCACCGGCGCGAGGAGCGCGACTACGCAGAGGGCAACGATGGCAGAGAGACGACGCATTGGGACAGTTTACCAGCACGGGCCTCGATCGCGGCACGAGGACAGGAGACGAATCTGCTCGCGGGTCTGTCGTCGATTCCCAGGACGGCTGCGAAGGCTTGAAAAACAAGCCGCGCTACGACGCAACTGGCACCTCGCCGGACCCTGCCCTAAACTAGCGCGCCTGCAAAGGGGACCTGCCCATGGGTGACAGCGACGAACAGAAGCTCAGCTACCAGAAGCTCAGCTACCGAGACGCGGGGGTCGACATCGACGCCGGCAACCGCCTGGTCGAGCGTATCCGCGATGTCGCCGCGCGCACGCACCGGCCCGAGGTGCTGGGCAACCTCGGCGGTTTCGGGGCGCTCTGTGAACTGCCCGCCGGCTACCGGCAGCCGGTGCTCGTGTCCGGCACCGACGGCGTCGGCACCAAGCTGCGTCTGGCCATGGACCTCGGCCGTCACGACACCATCGGCATCGACCTCGTCGCCATGTGCGTCAACGACCTCGTGGTTGCCGGCGCCGAGCCCCTGTTCTTCCTCGACTATTACGCCACCGGCCGGCTCGACGTGGACATCGCCGAGGCCGTCGTGCGCGGCATCGGTCGCGGCTGCGAACTCGCCGGCTGCGCCCTCGTCGGCGGCGAGACCGCAGAGATGCCCGGCATGTACGCGGGCGACGATTACGACCTCGCCGGCTTCTGCGTCGGCGTCGTCGAAAAGGAGGCGATCATCGACGGCAGCGCCGTCAGCCCGGGGGACGTCCTCATCGCCATCGGCAGCAGCGGCCCTCATTCCAACGGCTACTCGCTGATCCGCAAGGTGCTGGAAGTGAGCGGCGCGAGCACCGACCTCGACCTGGACGGCACCCCCCTCGGCGAGGCGCTCCTCGCGCCCACCACGATCTATGTACCGGCCGTGCTCGACCTGTGCCGGCGCACCTGCGTCCACGCCCTCGCGCATATCACCGGCGGCGGCCTCACGGAAAACCTGCCGCGGGTCCTGCCGGCAGGCTGCCACGCGCACATCGACACCGGCAGCTGGGCGTGGCCCGCCGTGTTCTGCTGGCTGGCCGAAGCCGGCAACATCGACCGCGACGAGATGTTCCGGACCTTCAACTGCGGCGTCGGCATGGTCGCCTGCGTCCCCGCCGGGGCGGCGGACGAGGCCCTGGCCTGCCTCGCCGGGCACGGGCTGCCCGCCTGGACCCTCGGCACCGTCGAGGCCGGGAACCACGGCATCAGCCTGGCGCCTTGAGCGGGCGG
>CAYTJQ010000023.1:0-373 GCA_964438205.1 uncultured Alteromonadaceae bacterium | reverse complement strand
GCCTCCGGCGCCGGCAGCAATGCCGAGGCCCTGGCCGACGCCTGCGAGGAGGGCCGCGTCGATGGCAGCCTCTGCCTGGTGGCCAGTAACCGCCCCGACGCCCCGGTCCTGGCCCGGGCCGCGGCGCGGGGGCTGCGGACGCTCGCCCTGGACCACCGGGCCTACCCGGACCGCGCCGCCTTCGACGCCGCCCTGCATGAGGCCCTGCTCTCCTTCGCGCCGGACCTCGTCGTCCTCGCCGGCTTCATGCGCATCCTTACGGCGGCCTTCATCACACCCTGGCGCGGGCGCCTGGTGAACATCCACCCGTCGCTGCTGCCGCTGTACCCGGGGCTCGACACACATGCGCGCGCCCTCGCCGCCGGCGATCGGG
>CAYTJQ010000022.1:22389-48813 GCA_964438205.1 uncultured Alteromonadaceae bacterium | reverse complement strand
GCCGAGGCCGCCCGCATCCTTCGCGCCGGCGGCCTGGTCGCCTTCCCCACGGAGACGGTCTACGGCCTCGGGGCAAACGCGCTGGATGCGGACGCCCTGGCGCGGATCTACGCGGCCAAGGAGCGTCCGGCCAACGATCCGATCATCGCCCATATCGCGCGCGCGGAGCAGCTGGACCAACTCGCCCGGGACATCCCGCCGGCGGCGCGCGCCCTCGCCGACGCCTTCTGGCCCGGCGCCCTCACGCTGGTGCTGAAGCGCGCCCCCGGCGTGCCGGACACCATCGCCGCCGGCCGGGACACGGTAGCCGTGCGCATGCCGGCCCACCCGCTGGCCCGGGCGCTGCTGCAGGCGGTGGACCTGCCCATCGGCGCGCCCAGCGCCAACACCTTCACCCGGCCCTCGGCCACCACGGCGGCGCACGTGCTCGAGGATCTCGACGGGCGCATCGACCTGGTGCTCGACGGCGGCCCCACGCCCATCGGCGTGGAGTCCACCGTGCTCGACCTCACCGGGCCGGCGCCCGTGGTCCTGCGCCCCGGCGGTGTGCTGCTCGAGGACCTGCAGGCGGTGCTGCCGGAAACCACAGTGGCGCCGCGCTACCTCGCCGAGGACGGCGCCACGGACGCGCCGGGGCAGCTGCTCAAGCACTATTCGCCGCGGGCCCGGGTGCTGCTGTTCACCGGCAGCCGGGCGGCCGTCCGCGCGCGCATGCAGGAAGAAGCGCAGCGGCTCGCGGCGCAGGGGCAAGCCGTGGGCCTGCTGCTGGCCGCGGAAGACGCCGCGGCCTTCGCCGAGGCGGGTTTCACGGACAAAGCGGCGGTCGAGGTCCTCGGCGCCGAGGGCGATTACGCGGCGATCAGCCGGCGCCTGTTCGAGGCCCTGCGCGCCCTGGACCGCCGGGGCGTGGATACCCTCCTGGTGCGGGATTTCGGCCGCGAGGGCCTGGGGGCAGCGCTCTGGGACCGCCTGCTGCGCGCGGCGGAGGGCCGGGTGGTCGACGTCGACCACTGACCAGGCCAACTCTGGCTGCCTCAACCCGGGTTTTCCACTCAGGCTCTAATCAGCCGGGGCAGTCCGAGAGCCGGAGCGGAAGCGACCGGGTAACCGCCGGTAGACAGCAGCCGCGGTGCTCACCCCGCGGCGGTGCCGACCTCCGTCTGAATCAACGCCGCTGGTACAGCCCCACGTGCACGTAGGGCGCGCTCGCCGGCTCGCCTTCCGGCACCCGCGCGGGCGCCCGGTGCGGGTTGGGCGCGAGGCGCTTCAGGTAGCGGGCGATGGCGGCGGCGTCCTCCGCCGCGAGCCGGGCATAGCTCTGCCAGGGCATCACCGGCAGCGCGCGGCCGCCGTGGCGGCTCATCCCCTCGCGCAGCAGGCCCGCGATGTCCTCTTCGCTCCAGCTGCCCAGACCGGCGGTCGGGTGCGGCGTGAGGTTGGGCGGGTAGACCACGGCGGGGTAGCGGACCCGCATCGGGTCCGAGATGGCGATGCCCACCCGCGAGCCGGCCAGCGCCCGCGCCTCCTCCGGTGCGCCGATGAGGGCGCCGTCCGTGTGGCAGCTGGCGCAGCCGAGCAGGTTGACGAGGTAGCGGCCGCGCTGGACGACCGGGTCGTCGCCGTCCCAGGCCGGCGCGGGGGCGGCGACCACGAGGGCGTTGTCGACGGGCTCGAAGTCCTCGAAGGGGTCTGCCGCGAACGCGGGAAGGACCGCGGGAAGCACTGCCGCGAGCAGGCACAGACCGAGCCGGCGCATGGGCGATCTCCTAAGGCACAAAGCGTTAACCCTACTTTAGCGCCTGCCGCCGGGCGCTGCCACAGGACCCTGTTCAGAAGTCACTGCTCAGAAGTCGCCGTTCAGAAGTCACCGGTCAGAACTCGATGCTGTCGTAGCGGGCGGGGATTTCCGCCTCGATGCCCAGCTCGCCGCGGATGCGCGCGGCCAGCGCCTGCTGGGCCCCGGCCTCGCCGTGAACGAGCACGGTACGCGGCGCGGGGTCGAAGGCGCCGAGCCAGGCAACGAGCCCGCTCTGTCCCGCATGCGCGGAGAGCCCGCCCAGGGTAGCCACCTGCGCCTTCACCACGAACTCGTCGCCGAACATGCGGATGGGGCTGACGCCGTCGACGATCAGCCGGCCCAGTGTCCCGGCGGCCTGGAAGCCCACGAAAATCACCGTATTGCGCGCATCCCAGATGCGGTGCTTGAAGTGGTGGCGGATACGGCCGCCGGTGCACATGCCGCTGCCGGCGATGATCAGGGCGCCCTTCTTGATGCGGTTGATGGCCATGGACTCATCGGTGCTCTCGGTCAGCTGCAGCGTCGGCAGGAATTTTTCCAGGGAGGCGCGCTGGCTCTCGTTGAGGGTGCGCACGTCCTCTTTGTCGAGCAGCTTCAGCCAGTGGTCATAGACCCGGGTGACCGCGATGGCCATGGGACTGTCGAGGAAGACCCGCCATCCGTCCAGTACGCCGGCCTGGTAGAGGCAGCCCAGGTGAAAGAGGATCTCCTGGGTGCGGCCGACGGCGAAGCTCGGGATCATCACGCTGCCGCCGCGGCGCCAGGTGTCCCGCAGTACCTCCCCCAGTTCCACGAGCGTGTCCTCCTCGCTCTTGTGCTCGCGGTCGCCATAGGTGCTCTCGAGGAGCACGAGGTCCGCGGCCGTGAGCCGCTCGGGCTCGCGCATGAGCACCGAGTCGTGCTTGCCGAGGTCGCCGGAGAAGACCAGGCGGCGCGGCCCGTCGGCCTCCTCGAAGGACACTTCGCAGATCGCCGAACCGAGGATATGCCCCGCGTCGTGGAAGCGGAGCGTGGCCGCCGGCCCCAGCGCCACCGCTTCCCGGTAGCGGTGCCCCGCGCAGGCCTCGAGCACCGCCGCCACGTCGTCCCACTCGTAGGCCGGCGGCTCCTCGGGACGGCCGCGCCGCGCGTTGCGCAGGTTGCTGCGCTCGAGGTCGCGGAAGTAGAGCCCGGCCGCATCCTTCAGCATGACCGCCAGCAGTTCGGCGGTCGCCGCCGTGCAGTGAATGGGCCCGCGAAACCCCTGGCGGTAGAGCCGCGGCAGCAGCCCGGAGTGGTCGAGGTGGGCGTGGGAAAGCACCACCGCATCGATGCTCGCCGGATCGAAGCCGAAGTCGCCGTCGTTGCGCTCGACGGCGTCACCGCCCTGGTGCATGCCGCAGTCGAGCAGCACCCGCCCCACGGCCGGGGCCTCCAGGAAATGACAGGAGCCGGTCACCTCGCGCGCGGCTCCGTGGAAGGTCAGGCGTGCCATGGCGGCTCTCCCGCTGGAAGCGCGATGATCACGGGGGGCGGGCTCTCGGCCGGGCCACGTCAGCGGCGGTCGGAAACGAGCGGGCGCATGAGCTGCTGGTTGTTCTCAAGCGGGATCCCGGGCTGTAGCGGTGGGTGCACGGGGTGCGGGCGCAGCGGCGGCCCGGGCCGCCACGGCGGGCGGTAGCGGGGCCACCCATACCAGGGCGTCGCGGGGACCACCAGCGTGCGCGGGACCGGCTCGGGCTCGGGCTGCGTCCCGGGCTGCCGCGCCGCCGCTAGCTCGGCGCGCTGGCTCTCCCGGGCGCTCTCCCGGGCGCTTTCCCGGGCAAGACGGTCGGCCGCCATGCGCTCCGTCGTCTCCCGCATGGTCTCGAGGCGTTCCTCCAGCACGGCGGGGTCGGCCGGCGGCGGCACGTCGATGGAGAGCACCTCGGCGGACCCGTCGGCAGGGGGCTGGTCGCTGAAGGTGACGTTGCCCTGCGCATCCACCGTGCGATAGACGGTGGTCGGCTCCGCCTGCGCGCCGGGCAGGCAGGCGAGCAGGAAGCAGGCAGGGTAAAGGGCGCGGACCATCCGCGCATTATAGGCGACCCGCCCCGTCACCGCTTCAGGGCCCGCGGCATTCCCCGTCGCAGCTGCAGTGGACGTTCGGGGCGTCGCGCGCCGGGTCGATGACGCCGGCCAGCCAGTCCACGGCGCGCACACCGGCGGTCTCGCGGGTGTACAGCTCGTCGTAGCGCAGCAGCGTGTGAAACTCGCCGCCGGCCACGTAGCTGCGGAGGTAGGGCAGGTCCGCGTGCAGGTCGTCGAGGTTGGCATCGAGCCCCGGCAGCAGCTCCGCCGGGTGACCGAGGAGCGCCAGGAACTGCTCCTGCACCGCGTCGTAGGCGTTGTCATAGCTGTGGAAGCGGATCTCCGGCGCGGCGGCAGCGGCGAGGCGGTGCAGGTCCGTGATCCTGAGTGTGTCGCTGCTGACGCCGGCCGTGTCGAGCACAGCGGGAAGCGCCGGGATCACGCCCCAGGACTCCCAGAGCACCGTCGGCGGCGGCAGGCGATAGCCGGCGCCACCGCCGCCGAGCTGGGTGATGCGGGCATCGGGGTAGTGCTCGGCGAGCACCGCCGCGTAGACCGGTGAGGCCAGGGCGCCGGCACTGCCTCCGGCGACCACGACCTCTGCCGGCGCGGGGAAGCGCGCGTAGGCCTCCGCCAGGGCCGCCTCTGCATTGGCCCGGCCGGCGTGGTGGATGACCACGTCGCCGTCGGGCCCGGCATAGCGGGTCGTGGCCTCGCCGAGGTGCACGTCCCCGGAGCAATAGCTGACGAAGACCTGCGACCAGTCCCGGAACGGGTTCTCCGGGTTGTCGAGGTCGAAGGCGCCGCCGTACTCGCGCGGGTCGTTGCCCGAACCCTCGCCGGCATGCACCCGGTAGGTCGGCTTACCGGCCGGATCACAGGTGGCGGCATTCCAGCAGGCGCCGCCGCCGTTGAAGAACACCAGCAGGCGCGAAGGATCCGCCACGCGCACGTGAAAGCGATAGGGGCTGCCGTCGGCGCAGCCGGTCTCACCCGCGCGCTCGATGGTCTGCCAGGGGTTGCCGGCCCCGGTCGCCGCTGCGGACGCGCCGAGGGCGGCCCCGGCGACGAGGCAGGCCAGGCGCCGGCGGGCGGCGCCGGCCCGCCCCGCGATCACTGCACCACCAGCTCGACGCGGCGGTTCTGCTTCCGGCCGTCGCGGGTGTCGTTGCTGGCGACCGGCTGCGACTCGCCGCGGCCGGAGGCTACCAGCGCATCGCCGTCGACGCCCCGGGACACCAGGTAGTCGCGGACCGCCGCCGCACGCCGCTCGGACAGCGTCTGGTTGTAGGCCTCGGGGCCGGAACTGTCGGTGTGCCCGATCACGCCGAGGGTCACGCTGCCGTGGGCCTTGACGATATCGACGATGCCGTCGAGGGCGCGCCTGGAGGCGGCGTCCAGGTCGGCGCTGTCGAAGGCGAAGTTCACCTCGTTGACGGTCAGCACGACCTCGTCCTTCACCGGGCAGCCGACGTCGTCGACGGTCACGCCGGCCGGCGTGCGGGCGCACTGGTCGCGGTAGTCCGGCACGCCGTCGCCGTCGCTGTCGAGGGCACAGCCGCGCGCATCGACGCGGGCGCCCGCGGGGGTACCGGGGCAGTCGTCATTGTCGTCAATCACGCCGTCGCCGTCGCTGTCGGCCGGCGGTGCGGGCGGGGGCGGGGGCTCGGCCTGCTCACACCAGAGCGCGGAGAAGCCGGCGCCCACGGCGCCGCCGGGGAGTACGCCGGAGCCGCCGGAGACACCGCCACCGACGACACCGCCGAGGGCGGTGACACCGACAATACAGCGCTCGTACTCGCGCTGCGTGAGGTTGGAGCAGGCGCCGAGCAGCAGGCAGAGCGGCAGGGCGATGAGGAGACGCTGGGACGCGTTCATGAAAAACTCCTGTCAGGGTAGCTTGTTGTTCTTCGTGGAAGCGGATGCCGCGGATTGAAACCCCCACTTTGTAGCATAGTCCGGTGAAAGTTGCCTACCCGCGGCTGCGGCGGATCCGGGCGTGACCCACGCCACAGTTCAGCGCCGGGAACCTTGCCTGCCGCGCCCGCCGGCGTACCATCCCGCCCATCAGACAGCGCAGGGTTTCCCGTGGTCCCGTTCTTCCTCGCACGCCAGCCGATCTTCGACCGGAACCTGCACATGCATGCCTACGAGCTGCTGTTCCGCGACTCCGCCCTCAATGCCAACAGCGGCGCCCTCGACGACGATGCGACCACGGCACAGGTCATCAGCAATGCCGCGGAAGTCGGTTTCGAGCGCCTGACCCGGGGCCACCCGGCCTTCATCAACCTGCCGCAACGCTTCCTCGAGGAGCCGGAGCTGATCCCCCTCGCCCCGGAGCACGCGGTGCTGGAGATCCTCGAGACCGTGGAGCTCAACGACCGCGCCATCGCCGGGATCGAGGCACTGCGGGCGCGCGGTTTCACCCTCGCCCTGGACGATTTCGTCACCGGCCACGCCTTCGACCGCATCCTCGATCTCGTGGATATCGTCAAGCTCGACGTGCTGGCCATGCCCGCGCCCGAGTGGCCTGCGGCGATCGAACGCCTGCGGGGTCACGGCTGCCGGCTGCTGGCGGAGAAGGTGGAAACCCGCGAGGCCTTCGAGACGCTCCGCGACCTCGGCGTGGACTACTTCCAGGGTTACTTCTTTGCCCGCCCCCGCGTGATCCGCGGCCGGCAGCTGCAGCCGGCACGGATCAACCTGGTCCAGGCCCTGGCCCGCCTCAACGATCCGGACAGCACCGTCGACGAGATTCACGAACTGGTAAGCCGGGACGTCGCCCTCGGCGTGAAGGCGCTGACCCACGTCAATTCCGCCGCCTACGCCCTCAACCGGCGCGTCGAGTCGATCCGCGAGGCGATCGTCTACCTGGGCCGCGACCGCATCCGCCGCTGGGTCTCGCTGTTCGTGCTGGCGAGCGCCGGGAGCAAACCCGACGAGCGCATGACCCTCGCCCTGCAGCGGGCCAAGCTCTGCGAACTCATTGCCACCCACGGCGGCCGGGAGGACGCGGACGCCTGCTTCACCGTGGGCCTGTTCTCGATGCTCGACACGCTGCTCGACACGCCGCTGCCGGAGGTCATCCGGCACATGAGCCTGAGCGGCGAGATGGCCGCGGCCCTGCTTTCCGAAAGCGGCGGCAGCGGCGCCGTACTGGCCTGCGCCAGGCGCCTGGAAAGCGGCAATACGGCGCAGCTGGCCTGCCTCGGCCTGGCCGCGGAGGACCTCGGCGAGCTCCTCACCGAGGCGATCTGCTGGACCGACGACTCGCTGCGCGAGCTGGGGCTGGACTAGCGCCCCTGCCGGCGCGCGGCGAAGAACTTGTCCAGCTCCACGGCCACCAGGGGCGGCAGCCAGCTGAGCAGGATGAGGGGCCACCAGTCCACCGGGAACTCCGCCGTCCGGAACAGGGACTCGGCCGAGGGCACCAGCGTCGGCACGAAGCGGATCGCGATACTCAGGGCCACCCCGCCGAGGAGCCACGGGTTGCTGAAAGGCGAGAAGGTGAACAGGGAGTGCTCCACGGAGCGGGCCGAGAATACGTAGCCGAAGTGGGCGAGGAGAATGCCCCAGAAGGCGGCGGTCTGGGCCTGGGTCAGCAACAGCGGGTCCACCAGCTCGCCGTCGACCATGGCCGCGCTGCCGAAGTGCCAATAGAGCAGGAAGCCGGGCAGGGCGATCGCCGAGCCCACGAAGATCACCCGGCGCAGGAACAGCCCGTCGATGATCTCTGCCTTCGCCGACCGCGGCGGCGCCTCCAGCAGCCCGCGCTCCTTCTGCTCCATCATCAGCGGCATGGTCAACAGCACCGAATCGAGGAGGTTGATCCAGAGGATCTGCACCGGCTCGAGCACGAAGCGGGTGGCGAACAACGGCACCTGCGCCGCGAGCAGGATCGCCCCCATGATCAGCAGGCCCTGGGCCGCATTGGTCGGCAGCGTGTAGAGGATCGCCTTGCGCAGGTTGTTCCAGGCGTGGCGCCCCTCCTCCACCGCCGCGACGATGGTGGCGAAGTTGTCGTCCTCGAGGACCATGTCCGAGGCCTCCTTGGCGACCTCGGTGCCACCCTGCCCCATGGCCACGCCGATATCGGCGGTCTTCAGCGCCGGCGCATCGTTCACGCCGTCACCGGTCATGGCGACGATATGGCCGTTGGCCTGCAGGGCCTCGGCGATGGCCTGCTTGTGCTCCGGGGCGACGCGGGCGAAGACGGAAACCCGCTCCACGGTCTCCCGCAGCGCCGCCTCGTCGAGATGGGTGAGGTCCGCACCGGTCAGCGCCTCGTGGGCGTCGATGCCGAGCTGAGCGGCCACCGCGCGCGCCGTCTCCGGGTGGTCGCCGGTGATCATCACCGTGCGGATACCGGCGCGGCGGCAGGCCGCCACGGCCTGCACCGCGGCCTCCCGCGGCGGGTCGATCATGCCCTGGAGGCCGAGGAACACCATGTCCCGGAGGTCGTCGGCGCCGAGTTCATCCTGGTCCTCCGCCACCGGCAGGCAGGCAAAGGCCAGGGTGCGCAGGGCGTCGCCGGCGAACTCGCGGGCCTTTTCCAGCGCCGCCTCGCGGTTGAGCGCCCGGGTGCTACCGGCGGCATCGAGCTCGGTCGCGCACATGGCCAGGACCACCTCCGGCGCGCCCTTGAGCAGGACCTGGCGCCGGCCGCCCTCTTCCACCAGCACGGCCTGGTACTTGGTCGAGGAATCGAAGGGCAGCTCTACCAGCCGCTTCACGGCCCCGTCCTTGATGCCGCCCTTGATCCCGGACACGCGCAGCGCGATCTCCGTGGGGTCGCCGCTCACGTTGCCGCCATGCACGTGCGCATTGTTGCAGTGATAGCCGGTAGCGAGGAGCCTGCCGAGGGCGTGCTCGGCGGCCTCGTCCACGGGGAACTCGAGCTCGAAACCGCCGCGCTGGCCCAGCGCATCCCCGGTCACCCGGAAGACGATCCCGCCGGCCAGCACCCGGGTCACCGTCATGCGGTTCTCCGTCAGCGTGCCGGTCTTGTCGGAGCAGATCACCGAGGTGGCGCCCAGGGTTTCTGCCGCGGGCAGGCGCCGGATGAGCGCCTTCTTGCTGGCCATGACGATGGCCGCGAGGGCGAGGATCGAGGTGATCAGCGCCGGCAGCATGGCCGGGATCGTGGCCACCACCAGGGACACGGCGCCGAGGAAGCTGTAGCTGAGCGGGAACCCGAGATAGATGCCGTAGATGAAGTTGGCCAGCCCGACCAGGGGTATGGCGATGGTCAGGCCGCGCACGAAGTTCGCGATCTTGCGCTGCAGCGGCGAGGGCCGGACCTCGGCGCTGCTCACCAGGTCGGCGATGCGGCCGAAGGCGGTCTCGCTGCCGGTGGCGCAGACCACTGCATGCGCGGAACCGAGCGTGACGTAGGTGCCGGAGAAACCCATGTTGCGCTGGTCGCCGGGCACCAGGTCATCGCCGCTGAGCGCCTCCGCCACCTTCTGCACCGGGACGGATTCGCCGGTGAGGGCCGACTCGTCGGCGTGCAGGTTGCTGACGCGGGTGAAGCGGACATCCGCCGGAATCCTGTCCCCGGCCTCGAGCAGGACCACGTCCCCGGGGACGAGGTCGCGCGCGGCGATGGCCTGCTCCACGCCGTCGCGGACCACCATGCACTCCTGCACCAGCATGCTGCGCAGCGCGTCGAGGGCCCCCTCGGCCTTGCCCTCCTGCACGAAACCGAGGATGGCATTGAGAAAGACCACGCCGAAGATGACGATCGTATCCGGCAGCATCTCGCTGCCGAAGGCCGTCAGCGTGCCGGTGAACAACCCGGTGGCGAGGAGGATGAGGACCATGGGGTCCTCGAACTGGCGCAGGAAGCGCACCCAGGCCGGGGTCTTGCGGAAGGCGAGTTCGTTGGGGCCGCAGCGGTCGAGGCGCCCCGCCGCTTCGTCGGCGGGAAGGCCGCCGGGAGCCGTCTCGAGTTCCGTGAAAACCGCATCGACCTCGAGCTGGTAAACGGGCTTCGCCATGGCGGGGAATTTACCTCCGTCGCGTGACAGGCTGGTGACACGGCTCCGGGGCCACCGACGTCAGTCGGTGATACCCAGGCGCCCCAGGTTGACCGTTGCCGCATCGTAGTTGGCGCGGGCGATGCGCGTGCGGCGATAGGCATCAAAATAGCGCACCCGCGCGTTCGCCGCCGTCTCCTCGCGGATGTTGACGAGGAAGAAGTCGCTGGCGCCGCTGTCGAAGCGCGCAACCTCGGCGCGACGCATGATCTCGGACTGGTCTACCTCGAGCGCCGCGAGCTCCATGAGGCGCAAGGCCATGTTGAGTTCGAGAAGAATATTGCGCAGCTCGATCTCGACCTTGTCCTCGAGGCGCCGCCGCTCGGCGCGCAACGCCTCGAGCTTCGCCTCCGCCTGGGACAGCTTGCCCCGGGCCGCGCGTCGCTCCAGGGGCACGGAAAACGTCAGGCCGACGATCGCGTCGGTGTCGTCCCGGGACGCCCCGCCCTCGCCGATATCACCGAACGGCTGGGACAGCTCGAAGTTGAGATCGAGCTGCGGCATCAGCGCGTTCTCGGACAGCTCGACCTTGCGCACGGCGCGCTGCATGGCGGTCTGCAGGATCCGCAGCTCAGGCCGCCTGTCCAGCGTCGACGGGATGTCCAGGGGCGGCACAGCTGCCTTTTCCCGCGGCGTCACCACCTCCGGACGCGGCAGGCGCGCCGGGTCCGGGATCACGGGCAGCCCGCTGTCGTCCCGCAGGAAGAAGGCCAGCCGGTTACCGGCACGGCGGAAATCCCGCTCGGCGGTGGTGACCAGCGTGCGGCGCCGGGTGATGTTCTGGGCGTTCTCGGTGAGGAAGATCTCCGCCCGGCGCCCGCTTTCGACCTCCCGCTCCAGGCCCTTCTGCCGATCCAGAGCGATCGTGAGGAGGTTCTCGTAGATCTCCAGCTGTTGCCCGGCGGCCACCCACTCCCAGTAGGCCACGAGCGCCTGCTGCTGCACGCCGACCCGGGTGAGCAGCACCTCGAGGTCGGCCTGCTCAAGGGCCAGGCGGCTGTCGAACTCGCGGAAACGGCGCTCGTCGATGTCGCGGTCCCGGAGCAGGCTGAACAGGACCCCGAGCTTGAGGTCGCCGCCCTCGTTGGTGAACAGCTCGTCCTGGTAGATCGGGAAGTCCCCGCGGGACAGGCTGTAGGTGCTGTAGAGCTCGGCACCGAGGGGGCGCAGGGCGCGGCTGACGCCGCCTTCGGCGTAACGCCCGTCGTAGAAACCGTCGGCCCAGGTCGTGCTGTCACCCTTGAACACGAGGTCGAAGGCGCCGAGGGCCTCGGTCACCTGGCCCTCGGCCGCACGGCGCTCGGCGATCGCCTTGAGGATCCCCGGGAAGTGCTCCCCGGAGGCCGCCAGCACCTCCTCCGGTGCCAGCGGGCTGGCGACCTGGACGTCCTCTGCGGCGCGGGTACCGGACGCCAGGGTCAGCAGCAGGATGAGCAGCCAGCGGCGCATCAGTAGCCCCCGCCGCCCTGCGACTGGCCGTCGACCGGGAAATTCGGCGGGAAGTTGTTCAGCTGGCGCCAGATCTCGTAGCCGACGGACACGGTGTCGAGGAGCACCCAGCCGCGGGCCTTGGAACCGAAGCGCACGAAGCGCTGATCCGGCCAGGGCGTGTGCCAGTCCTTGTCCTCCTCGACCAGGATGCGGAAACGGCCGTTCGCCTGGGCCGAGGGGTCAATGGCCACGACGCGGCCGGCGAAGGTGCCCACGGCCTTGGACGGCCAGCCGCTCACCTGGATCACCGGCCAGCCCTCGAACTGGATGCGTACCGGCGAGCCGACGCGGGTGATGGCGACATCGCGCCCGTCGATGTACAGCTCAAGAGCGCGCTCGACGTTGTCCGGCACGAAGGTTGCCACCACCTGCCCCGTCGAGACGAAGGTGGCGGCGTCGCCGGCATTGACGCGGAGGATCGTGCCGTTGCGGGGCGCGCGCACGATCTGCACGGACTGCCGAGACAGCTTCACGTCGACGCGGCTGACTTCCGCGGCGGCCTGGGCGACGCGGGAGCGCAGTTCCTCCACGCGGATCCGCGCCTGCTCGAACTCCCGGCGCGCGGCCAGCCCCTGGTCGAGGAGTTCCTCCATGCGCCGGCGATCGATCTCGGCGATCTCCAGCGCGGTCTCGGCGGCACTGAGGTCGGCGACCACCTGCTGCCGCTCGCTGCGCAGCCGTTCGAGGAGCTGGGGATCGTTGTCCACGATGCGCACGATCGGGTCACCGACGTTCACCCGGCTGCCGTCGCGCACGTACCACTCCTGGATCCGCCCGGAGACCAGCGCGTTGATCTCCTGCAGCCGGTCGTTCGGGTTGAGCGCGGTGACCTTGCCCGGACCGCTCGCCGTCTGGACCCAGGGCACGAAGGTGAGGAACAACACGATCACGACGATGAAGAAGACCAGGCTGAAGCCGATCGCCCGGGCCACCCGCGGCGTACGGATGCCGTTCAGGGTCGTGAACTTTTCCCCGTGGACGTCGAAGTAGGGCATCTACGCGCCCTCCCCGGTGCTGCTCGGCTCCATGCCGTGGCCCTCGACCGGTTCGCGCAGGGTCAGGCGCTCGAAGCGCAGCTCCTCGCAGAGGCTGTCGTAGCTGTCGAACAGGTGCTGCTCCTCCCGGCCGAGATGAAGGTAGGCCGTGAAGGCGAAATCCGTGTGCTTGTTGGTGAAGTAGATGACCGTGGTGCCCGCGCTCGACTGGAGCAGGTCCAGGGAGGCCTTGAGGTGGCGCTCCGGCACGGCGTCGAAGACCTGGGCCAGTACGAGCACGCGCGGGCGGGCAATGAGCGCCGCTGCCAGCTTGAGCTGCATGGTCTCGGTGATCGCCAGCGGCCAGCCGGTGGTCACCAGCGGCGTGTCCAGGCCCTCGGAGAGCTCGGTGACCGTCTTCTCCAGCCCGACCACGCGCATCGCGGTCATGATGTCGATGCTGTCCTTGTCCTCTTCGTCGGCGCTCAGGCGGAGGTAGTCGCGGATATCCGTTTCCACCGCCGAGGGCCGGTCGAGAACGATGATCTCCTGGCGGACCTCGTGCGCCTTCAGCGAGCGCAGGTCCTGGTCGCCGAGGGCGATGTAGCCGTTCTCGGGCTCCTCGTGGCACTTCAGGAGCTCGGTGAACAGGCGCTGGGCCACGTGGCTGTCGGCATAGGCGCCGACCCGCGAACCGGCCGGTAGGCGGCAGTCCAGGGCCACGGTGGCACCGCGGATGCTGGTGCGCACCGCGACGAAATCGAGGCTGGCGCTGAGCGGCAGCCGGTGGATGGACTCCTCCGGCCGCTCCTGCTCGACCTGCATGAACAGCGACAGCTCGTCCACCGCGGCGCAGAGGTAGTAGAAGTAGTTGAGGTAGATACCGAGCTGGGAGATGCCGAAGAGCACCACGGACAGCACCAGCTCGGCGGCCACCAGCTGGCCGAGAGACAGCTGCCCCTGGATGACCAGCCAGCCGCCCAGGCCCAGCAGTACCGCGCTCCCCGCCGCGTACAGGAACAGGAAGCACAGGGTCTGCGAGAAGTGCTGGCGGAAGAGATGGCGGTGCTGCGTGATGTACTCGCCGGTGAAGCGGTCCGTGCGCTCGAGCGCATCATCGATGTGCCGCGCACTCTTGTAGAAGCCGTTGGACTTCGCGAGGCTCTCGAGCCAGGCGGCGGTGGCGTGCTTGCGGTGCGACAGCTCCACGGCGGACCGGATGGCGCGGGGGCCCCAGATGAACCAGACCAGCCAGAGCAGGCCGATCAGCACGAGGTTAAAGACCAGCAGGAACGGGTGGTAGAAGGAGGTCAGTACGAAACCCGCGGCCGCCTGCAGGATGATCGTGAAACCGCCGATCAGGATATCGGGCATGCGGATCATGACCTGGATGATGTCGAAGTAGCGGTTGAAGAGCGGGCCCTTGCGGTTGTCCTCGAAGTGCGGGTTGCGCGCGTAGAGGGCGCGCAGGGCGATATCCGACACGAGCCGCGCGTAGAAGCGGCGGCCGAACACATCCATGATGTAGATGCGCAGCGCCCGCAGGGTGCCCGCGATCAGCAGCAGGCCGAACAGCGACAGCGACAGCACCACCAGTGGCGTGGGGAGCCCCGTGGCCGCCACGCTGTTCACGAGCATCTGCACGGACACGGGGGTAGCCACGGACAGGATGCTGATGCCGATACCGTAGAGGATCGTGAGCGTGTAGAAGCGATGCTCGGGGCCCAGGATCTGGACAAAATAACGGAACAGCGTCGTCAGCGAACGCGTATCGACGGTGGGAGACTCTGCCATGGTGGGTTTTCTGACCTGCGGGGTTGTCTAGTATACGTCCAGCCGCCGCGAGGGGATGCCCGGCGCGGAAAAATTTCGCTCCTCGCGGCACCGCCCTTGCTACACCACCTCGTCGCCGCTGGCCAGGAGCGGCGCCGCGTCGAGTTCCTCGGCGTCCATCATGGTCGCCACCCGCTCGAGGGCGGACACGATCTGGTGCTGCTCCCAGCTGGGCAGCTGAGAGAAGCGCGCCGAGAAACTCTCCTGCAGGGGCATCGGGGCCTCCCGCAGCACCTGCTTGCCGAGGTCGGTGAGCAGCACCTTCACGCGCCGCCGGTCCACGGCGCTGCGCTCCCGGGTGAGCAGTTGCTTGTCTTCGAGACGGTTGAGGATCGTGGTCACGGTCGCCTGGCTGAGGCTGACGGCGCGGGCGATGTCGCTCGCCGTCGGCAGCCCCTCCTCGCCGATGGCCCGGACCACCACGAGCTGCGGCGTGGTCAGGCCCATGACCTTGCCCAGCTTGCGCGAGTGGATGCTGGTCGCGCGCATGATGCGGCGCAGCGACACCAGTACTTCGTCTTCCAGTTCGGCCATGATCCTCGAGTGATGCTTTCCCGCCACGGAGCTTCAGTCCCCCGCCGGTGCCAGGCGCTCGCCGAGAGCGTCGCGCAGGGGTTGTAGCCAGGGCGCGTAATTGTGCCACTGTTCCTGCGCCGTGCGGAAGATCGGCTGGCGCACCTGCTCCGAGCTCGGTGTACGCACGGCGCGCTCCGTCTCCCAGTAGCGCAGGCAGGCGGGCTCGAAGGGCAGGTCGAGGAAGGCGAGCATCCGGCGCACCTGTCCCTCCAGGTCGTCGAGCACATCCTCGTGCTGCACGCGCAGCACCTTCCCCGGCAGCACCGCGTCCCAGTGCGCCATCAGCTCGACATACTCGCGGTAATAGCGGCCGGTATCGCCCAGGTCGTAGCTGAACTCCTGCCCCTCCGCGAACAGCTGCTTGAAGTTGCTGAAGCAGCAGGCCATGGGTTCCCGGCGCGCGTCGATGATGCGCGCGTTCGGCAGCACCAGGTGGATGAGGCCGATGTGGCGGAAGTTGTTCGGCATCTTGTCGATGAAACGCGGTGCGCCCTGGCGGTGGATCCGTGTGTCCTCGAGAAAACGCTCACCGAGGGCCTGGAGGGTCCCCGCGTCGAGATCGCGCAGCACCGCCGGGTAACCGGGCGCCTCACCGTCCACGGTCCGGCGCCGGAGCTGCTGGCTCAGGGCGAGGATGTTGGGCAGCTCCTGGGTGCCGTCCACCTGGCTGTGCGACGAGAGGATCTGCTCGAGCAGCGTGCTGCCGGCGCGCGGCATGCCGACGATGAAAATCGGGTCGGCGGCCCGGCAGCCGGAACCCGCCCTCGCCTCGAACAGCGCGCGGTCGCAGTGCTCGCGCTGCGCCGCCAGTTCCCGGGACATGGCGTCCGCGTCGTAGCGGCTGGCCGCGCGCTTCAGGCGGTTGCCCTCCGCATAGTGCTGAAACGATGCCGCGTAGTCCCCGCGGTCCTCCTCCGCCTTGCCGAGGGCAAAGGACAGGTAGACCCGGTCCGCCGCGGGCAGCCCCGGCGTGGCCAGGACCCGCTCCATCGCGGCGAGTTCGCCGTCGTCGAAGCGGTAGGTCTTCAGGTTGGCCAGCGAGTACCAGGCCTCGCCGTGCCGCTCCCGGCTCGACAGCGCGGCGCGGTAGGCGGTCACGGCCGCGTCGTAGTCGCCGCAGGTCTTCAGGGCGTGGCCGCGGGACGTGTGCGTGACCGGGTCCCCGGGGAGCTGCTCGAGCACCGCCGCGAAGCCCGCGAGGGCCTCCTCGTAGGCGCCGGCCTGCAGGCACTCCACGGCGTGCAGGGAGCGCAGCTGGACGTTGTCCGGGTGTTCCTCGAGGAGCCGCGCGGCCTCCGCCCGGGCGCGGGCGAACTTCTGCCGCCGGCCGAGCACCCGCACGTAGTCGATGCGCGCCGGCAGATTACCGGGTTCGAAGGCCGCGGCACTCTCGAGCAGGAACTCCGCCTCCTCCAGGGCACCGAGGCGAACGCCGATCTCCGCCAGCAGGCGCATCCCCTCGACGTGCTGCGGCGCCTCCAGCAGGAAGCGGCGGCAGAGGGTCTCCGCCTTCAGCACCCGCCCCCGGGCGAGCAGGTCGGTGACCGCGACCAGCGGCCTGGGCAGGGCCTGCAGGCGCTCGAGCTGGGCGGCGACCGCGGAGGCCGCCGCGCGCTCGCCGCGCGCCTCGAGGATCGCGAGCTGCCCGCGGAAGCTCGCCGCGAGGGACGGATTGACCCGGCAGGCCTCCGCGTAGGCGCGCAGCGCGCCGTCGCTGTCGCCGCGATCGCGGCAGAGGTGCCCGAGTTCCTGCAGCGCGTGCCCGTGCTCCGGCTCGGCGGCGAACACCCGCTCGAGGCAGGCACGCGCGTCACCGAAGGCGCGGAGGAAGCGGTGGCAGACGGCGGCGAGGTACAGGGCCTCGGTGCCGGCCTCCGGGGAGGCCGGGGCCAGCAACGCGAGCGCGCCGGCGAAATCGCCGGCGCGCATTTTCTCCTGCACCGCCGCCCGGTCGGGCGGCGCCGTGCCGTCCGTCACGCTGGCAGCCCCGGGGCCACCGGCCGTGGCCTCACTGGAAGTCGTAGCTGAAGCGTACACCGGCAGTGAGCGGACGGGCGAGGGTCGGGCGGTTGCGATCGTTGACGAAGTTCATGGACAGCTCTGCCGCCTCGTCGGTGAGGTTGTCCACGAACAGCTCCGCCATCCAGCTGCCGCTGCTGACCCCGGCGGTCACGCCCAGCAGCAGCCAGGAGTCCAGCTTCTGGCGGTTGATGGTGATGATGTCGCTGTAGGCCTCCTCGGAGTAGGCGAGGTGCGGCATGAAGTGCGCGCGCATGCCGTTCTCCAGGTCCCACTCGTAGCGCGCCCGCAGGTTGCCCTGGAACTCCGGCGCGAAGGCGAGCGTGTCGCCCTCCTGCACGTCCTCCGTGGGCGTCAGCACGTCCTTGATCTCCGTATCGAGGACGGAGAAAGCACCGCTCGCGGTCAGGCCCGGGATCGAGGCGGGGGCCCAGGTCACGGTGCCTTCCATGCCGAGGATCTCGGCGTTGGCCGCGTTGTCGGAGAAGAACAGGTTGACGATGCTCGGATCGAAAATCGTCGTCTGCAGGTTCTCGACATCGATGAAGAACAGGCTGCCGTTGAAGCGCAGGGTCTGGTCGGCGAGGTCGAGCTTCCAGCCCAGCTCGTAGTTGGTCACGTCGTCCGTGTCGAGGGCGAAGGGCACAGTGTAGTCACCCGGGCCGTTCGCACCGCCGGGGCGGTTGAGCAGCCCGGGACGGAAGCCCTCGGAGACGGTGGCGAACCAGAGCTGGTTCATGGTCGGCGTCCAGGACAGGGAGACCTTGCCGATGACGCCGTCGGTCTGCGCCGTGTCGGGCGCGTTCTGCAGCGCATTGGCGACCTGGGCGGGCGCCTCGTCGATCGTATCGAGGGTATAGGTGATGTGGTCGGCGGGGTCACAGCTGCCGCGGAAGGTGACCTGGCCATCGCCGTTGTAGATATCGGAGATGTCCGTGCCGAAGGCATTCACGTCCGGCTGGAACAGGTTACAGAAAGACGAGTTCGCACCGCCTTCGAGGTCCACCTCGATGTCGTAATAGCGCGCGCCGAGGGTCAGCGCCAGCGTGTCGCTGATGTCGAAGGTCGCCTCGCCGAAGAGCCCGACCTGCTCGTCGGTCCGCTTCACGTCGTTGCGGAAGATCGTCCCGGACGGGAACGGGCCCGGGTCGGATACGTAGCCGGTGGTGAACGGGAAGTTGGGCGAGAAGCCTACCTGGCCGAAGCCCTGGACCACGGCAGAGCCGGGGTAGACGAAGTCGTTGCGCTCCTCGAGCTGCAGGTCACTGTAGAAGCCGCCGACGGTGGCGCGCAGGCGCCGGTCTTCCGGTGTGTTGAAGCGCACCTCGTGGGTCCAGACCTGGGTGTCGGTGATGGAGTTCACCTGCAGGTCCGGCGGCTGGCAGGTGCCCGCCGGCGCGGCATCGCCCGGGTAGGTCACGGAGCCATCGCAGATGTAGTAGGGCAGGTACTGGCCGACGAACAGGTAGTCAGAGTAGTCGACCAGCTGGTCCGTCTCCCGGTTGGTGAAGGCACCCGTGTACAGCGCCTCCAACTCACCGATACGGCCCTTCAGCGTCCAGGAGGTGTTGTCGAAGCTGTCCTCGAGGCTGTCCTCGGTGAAGCGGGTGACCTCGTACTCGTCCTGGTCGCCATCGGAGTAGAACACGCCGTCCGAATCCAGCTGCTGCTGCATGTGCGAGACGGTGAGGTCCCAGTTGGCGTTGATCAGGTACACACCGGTGAGGCGGAAGCCGTTGTAGGTCGTGTCGTTGAAATCGTCTTCAGCGATGTTGCCGTTGTCGGCCTCGAGGAAGGTCACGCCGGACAGGTCCGAGGTGGACTGGAAACCGGCGCGGCGGTCGCTCACCGGCACGCCGTTCGCGCGCGGCGTGCCGGCCGGGCGAAAGCGCGCGCTCTCGCGCGCCGTGAGCGTGCCGGGCACGTTGTCCACGTAGCCGCCCATGTTGTCCGTATAGACCACGCCGCGCAGGGCGAGCTTGTCGGACACGGGCAGGTTGAACATGCCCTCGAGGTTATTGCTCATCTCACCGCCCTTGGTCCAGGAGGTGCCGGCCTTGAGACGACCGTAGGTGCCGGTGAAGTCCGGCTTGTTGGTGATCAGGCGCACGGTGCCGGCCTGGGAGCTGGCGCCGAAGAGCGTGCCCTGGGGCCCGGCCAGCACCTCCACGCGGTTGATGTCGGCCGCGTAGACGTCGAGGTTACGGCCGGGCTGGGCCAGCGGCTGCTCGTCGAGGTAGAAGGCGACGTTCGGCGACAGGCCCGCCACGCCGGCGGTGGTAAGGTTCGGCGTGGTGGAGGCGATGCCGCGGATGTAGATAGTGTTCTGACCCGGGCCGCTGCCGCCCGCGGTGACGCCGGGAAGCTGGACCAGGTAGTCCTCGAAGTTGCCGACGCCCATCTGCTCGAGGCTGTTCTGGCCGAGCGCCTGGACGGACAGGGGGATGTCCTGGGTGCTCGCCTGGCGCTTGGTCGCGGTGACGATGACCTCCTCCATCTGCGCCTGCGCGCCGGAGGCGATAGTGCCGCCGGCAACGGCCGAAAGAACGGCGCGGCTGAGCGTCTTGCGGTTGAATACGGGCAGTCGTGACATGGCTAGTCCCTCTCTATGCTTGAATCCGTTGCTTGCATTCGCGTGCTGGGCCCGGTCGCGGCTTGGCGGGCAGCCTGGCAGGCAGCTGGCAGGCGCCTGGCAGACGGAAAGTGCCGCGCGTTTATTGTTGACGGGCATTACTTTGAAACGACGGCAATTATAGGCCAAAGCATTTTGGCCTTGCCACCCTCGAAGGCGATGGAAGTAAATATCAACAAAAAATAATGATTTAGCGAACATTCGTCGCATTTTGCGAGTGTGCCGCGAACCGGAATCATTATTGTACGAAAGTGTTTGCCGCCGGCTGCGCTATACTGCGCGCGGCATTCACCGCGGGGCGGCGGGAAACAACCGCCGCGGCGACCCCCTGGCTGGCACCGCTGTCGCGTCCCGCGCTTGCCGGTCGGCCGGGCTGCAAGGCAATCGGGGCCGATCCCCGGAGGAAGAGACCCATGGAGCAAGCGCCGGCACCCAAGCCCCGGCTCGTCGTCGACCACAGCGTGTTCTGGCCCGCCACCGGGGTCCTGCTGCTGCTGGTGCTCATCGCCGGCCTCGCGCCGACGGCGAGCAACGCCGTCTTCCAGGCCATGCAGGACGCGATCGTCCACTACGCCAGCTGGTACTACGTGCTGGTGGTCGCGATCATCCTGATCACCACCCTCGTGTTCGGCCTCTCCCGCTACGGCGATATCAAGCTGGGGCCCGACCACTCCGAACCCGCCTACAGCTATACCTCCTGGTTCGCCATGCTGTTCGCCGCCGGCATGGGCATCGGCCTCATGTTCTACGGCGTCGCCGAGCCGGTCATGCACTACCTGCAGCCCCCGCACGGCGAGGGCGGCGGCATCGACGCCGCGGCCGAGGCCATGAAGCTCACCTTCTTCCACTGGGGGGTCCACGCCTGGTCCATCTACGCCATCGTCGCGCTGGTGCTGGCCTACTTCGCCTACCGGCACAGCCTGCCGCTGACCCTGCGCTCCGCCTTCTACCCGCTCATCGGCGAGCGCATCTACGGCGCACCGGGCGCCATCGTGGATATCTTCGCGATCGTCTGCACCACCTGCGGTGTCGCCACCAGCCTCGGCCTCGGCGTCCTGCAGATCAACAGCGGCCTCAACTACCTGCTCGGCGTGCCGATCGGGCCGGGCATGCAGGTCCTGCTCATCATCGGCACCATGCTGCTCGCGACCGTCTCGGTGGTCATGGGGCTGGACGCCGGCATCAAGCGCCTCTCCGAGCTCAACATCGTCCTCGCCATCCTGCTGCTCGTCGGCGTGCTCCTCGCCGGGCCGACGGTCATCGTGCTGCAGGGCACGATCGAGAACCTCGGCAGCTACGTCAGCGACCTGGTCAGCTACACCTTCAACCTCTACGCCTACGACCCCACGGACTGGCTCGGCGGCTGGACGATCTTCTACTGGGGCTGGTGGCTGTCCTGGTCGCCCTTCGTCGGCCTGTTCATCGCGCGCATCTCCCGCGGGCGCACCATCCGCGAGTTCATCCTCGGCGCCATGCTGGTGCCCTGCGGCTTCACGCTGCTGTGGATGGGCGTCTTCGGCAACAGCGCCATCGAGTTGATTCTCCACGGCGGCGAGGCGGCGCTGGCGGAGGCGGTGCAGGAGAACAACGCGATCGCCCTGTTCCGCTTCCTGGAGTACCTGCCGATGCCGACGCTGCTCTCGACCATTTCCCTGCTCATGGTGATCGTGTTCTTCGTCACCTCGGCGGACTCGGGGGCCATGGTGCTGAACATGCTCGCCGCCAACGGTCGCGACGACACGCCCTGGCCCCAGCGCATCTTCTGGACCGCCATCATCGGCCTCATCGCCATCGTCCTGCTCCTGGCCGGCGGGCTGTCCTCCCTGCAGACCGCCGCGATCGCCAGCGCCCTGCCCTTCTCCGTCGCCCTGCTCGGGGCGATCTGGGGCTTCGCGCGCGCCCTGCATCTCGATGTGACCAAGCGCGATACGCAGAGCGTGTCGCCGCTCATCGCCAACCCCGGCGACTGGCGCGCCCGCCTCGACACCCTGCTCAACTATCCCGGTGACACCACGGTACACAGCTTCCTGCGGGAGACGGTGCTGCCCGCGCTGCGGGAATTTGCCGGCGAGCTCGCCGGCCACGATATCGAGGCCCGGGTCTTCAACGACATCGGCAGCCGCGGCGCCGTGCGCCTCGAGGTCTACCACGGCGAGGAGACCGATTTCGTCTACGAAGTCCGCTGCCGGGCCCACGCCCTGCCCGGCGATGCCTTCGTCGGCAAGGCGCTGGAGGAACTCGGGGACGAGGAGAAGTTCTACCGCGCCGAGGTGCACCTCGCTGAGGGCGGCCAGGACTACTGTGTCATGGGCTGGACCCGCGCCCAGGTCACCCACGATATCCTCGGCCAGTACGAGAACCACCTCCAGTTCCTGCACGCGATGCGCTAGGGCCTCCCGTGGACACAACACCGCAGCCGCAGCTGCCCCGCCGGGAGAAGGTCGCCTATGCGGCCCTCTACACCCTGCTCGCCGAGGAAGAGGACGCGCGCGTCTGCCGCGACATCCCCGATGCCGCCTGCCACGAGCAGCCGGCGGCCTTCACCCTGCAGCTGGCGGCACAGACGCTGAGCAAGCTGGGCGATGCGCTCTCTTCCAGCCGCCTCGTCCTCGCCTGGATCCTCACCAGCCTCGGTGCACCCGCCATCTACCTGTCGCTGCTGGTGCCGCTGCGCGAATCCCTCTCCCTGCTGCCGCAGCTCGCGGTCGCCCGGGCCCTGCGGGAGCGCCCCCTGCGCAAGGGCTTCTGGGTGGCGGGCGGCCTCGCGCAGGCGGCGGCGCTCGCGGCCATGGTACCGGCGCTGTTCCTGCTCGAGGGGCATGCCCTGGGCAGCGCGGTGTGCCTGCTGCTCGCGGTCTTCAGCCTCGCCCGGGGGGTCTGCTCGGTCGCCGCCAAGGACGTGCTCGGCAAGACCGTGTCGAAATCGCGCCGCGGCCGGCTCACGGGCCTCGCCGGTTCCGCGGCGGGCCTTGCCACGCTCGTGGTCGCCGGGCTCCTCGTCCTTGCCGGCGGCCGCGACGGCGCGGAGAGCGCTCTCTTCGCCGGGCTGCTGGCGGCCGCCGCCCTGGCCTGGGCGGCGGCCGCACTGGTCTACGCGCGGGTACCCGAGGTGCCCGGCGCAACCGGTGGTGGCGGCAATGCCCTCGACGAGGCGCTGCGCAGCCTGCGCCTCCTGCGCGACGATGCGCCGTTCCGGGCTTTCGTGATCGCGCGCAGCCTGCTCGTGGCCACGGCCTTCGCGATTCCCTACCTCGTGGTGCTGCTGCGCGCCAGCGGCGCAGGCGACCTCGCGCTGGGCACGCTGCTGCTCGCCGAGGGCCTCGCCGCCCTGCTTTCGGCCCCCTTCTGGGGTTTCTGGTCGGATGTCGCCTCGCACCGGGTAATGGCCGCCGCCGCGCTGCTCTCGGCCCTGGCCCTGGGCCTCGCGCTGCTGCTCGCCGGCCAGGGCGCGCTGGGCAACGGCCTCGTTGGCGCGGCGCTGCTGTTTCTCTGCGCCGTCGCCCACCAGGGTGCCCGCGTCGGCCGCAAGACCTATCTCGTCGACCTCGCATCGGGCGAGAACCGCGCTGCCTACACCGCGGTCAGCAACACGGTGCTGGGGCTCGTGCTGTTCGCGGGGGTCGGCCTCGGTGTGATCGACACGCTCCTGGGGACGCAGGCGGTGCTGGCCGCGCTGTCGCTCATCGCCCTGGGCGCCGCCCTGCGCTGCGGCACACTGCAGCGCGTGGATTAGCCCGGCAACTAGGCGGTGAGGGCGAGGGGCCGGGGGCGGCTCTCGGCCACGGCGCGGGTGCCGATGCGCTCCGCGTGCACAGCGCCCCAGAGCCGGTCGCTGAGCGCGGCGAGGGCGTCGTCGCGGTAATCGCCGGCGAGCAGCCAGTCGGCCAGGGCCCCCGCCACATCCGGGAAGTGCAGCCGCGGCGGCGTGGCATCGCTGTCCAGCCAGTCGCCGATGCGCCGCGCATCGAGGCGCTCCATGCTGGCCCCGTAGCCGAGCTGGCGCAGCGCCAGCGCGTTAGACGCCTGCTCCATCTGCCGCCCCTGGGGCTTGACCAGCAGGCGCTTGCCGAGGGCCAGGCACTCGCTGGCCAGTTCGAAGCCGGCATTGCTGATGACGCCGTCGCAGTCCGCGAGATCGCGGCGAAAACCCTCGAGGGACGTCGGCCGCAGCCGCAGGTTGCCCTCGTCCCGGTTCGGCGACCCGGGCGCGTAGACGAAGAATTCGTGGGCCAGGAAGGGACGCAGCAGCGCCTGTACCGCCGCCGGGTCCTCGAAGGGCAGGTAGACGAGGATCTTGCCGCGCCGCCGCTGCGGCAATGCCCCGTCGAGATCGACCAGCGGCGGCAGGATCGGCGCGCCGAAGGAAGACCAGTGCATGCCGACACGCACGCTGCCCGGCGCGAAGAGGCGCATGACGAGCATGGTGCGCAGGTCGCGCTGCGCCACGGGCACGGCGTGATCGAAGGCAGGCTGGTGCCCCAGGCTGACCACCGGCTTGCCGCGCAGCCGCCCCGCCCAGGCAGTGACGGGCTCGAAGTCGCTGAGGATGACGTCGTAGCCGCTGAGGTCCAGGGTGCGAACGTCGCGCAGGAACGCCAGGTAGTCGTTGCCGAGGACGGTCTTCAGGTAGCTCACGCGGCCGTGCTCGTTGACGAAGGTGAGCCCGCGACGCCACTGGAAGGCGCCGAAGCCCTCCATCGCGAAGAAGCCGTCGCGCGACCGACCGCTGAACAGGTAATCGACGGCGACGCCGCGCTGCGCAAACGCCGCGGCCATCGCGCGGGCGCGGCTGAGGTGACCGTTCCCCGTGCCCTGCACCCCGTAGAGAAGTCGCATCGCGCCGCGCCGCCCGCCCGTCAGACGAGCAGCCCTGTCACCGCGAGACCGAGACCGGTGCCGAGAGCGGCGCCGACCAGCGTGTCCGTGGGGAAATGGACGCCGAGGTAGACCCGCGACATGCCGACGGCCATCGCCCAGCCATAGGCCGGCAGGGCCAGGGGCCCGAAGTGCAGGCAGAGCAGCGTGGCAAACAGGAAGGCCGCCGAGGTGTGCCCCGAGGGGAAGCTGAACTCGTCCGCGGCGATGATCGTGCTCTCGAAGCCCGGCAGCGCCTGCGCCGGCCGCTTGCGCCGGAGCGTGTTCTTCAGCACCCAGTAGATCGAGCGCTCGGCGCCGAAGGCCAGTACCGTGGCGAGAACGAACCGGTCGCCGGCCTCGCTGACCATGGACAGCAGCAGCGGCAGGATCACGTAGAGGTGGCCGTCCGCCGTGCGCGAGACATCCCGGGCATGCAGCGCCAGCCAGCTCTCCGACTGCCGGAGCAGAAGCAGCAGCTGGCGATCGATGACCTGGATGTCTTCAAGCATGCGCATGGACAAAGACTAACCAGCGCGGGTGACAGCGGCGTGACGCGCAAGCGCGTTTTTATGAAATTTCCGTGACAATGAAACCGCCCTGCGGTGGGACCCGGGACTGCTATGATGCGGCCTGGAACGGAACCGGGAACAGGAGCCAGCCGTGAGCTTTCTCTATCGAAGTGCCTTCGCCATCGCCGACGACATCAGGGCCGGCCGGGCCAGCGCGCTGGAGGCGGTGGAGTTCTTCCTCGGCCGCATCGATGCCCACAACGGCGCGCTCAACGCCGTGGTCGCCACGGACCCGGAGGCCGCGCGGGCGCGGGCCCGGGAAGCCGATGCCGCCGCCGCGCGCGGCG
This sequence comes from uncultured Alteromonadaceae bacterium, assembly GCA_964438205.1. Classification (GTDB taxonomy): domain Bacteria; phylum Pseudomonadota; class Gammaproteobacteria; order Pseudomonadales; family Halieaceae; genus Pseudohaliea. The sequence continues at coordinate 23,690 of CAYTJQ010000022.1, read as the reverse complement.
AGGACTGGGGACCGCTGCACGGGGTACCGCTCACCATCAAGGACGCCTACAGTACCTGCGAACTGCCCACCGTCGCGGGCGTGCCGGAGCGGGCGGGCAGGGCGGCGGCGGAGAACGCCGTCGCCGTCCAGCGCTACCTCGATGCCGGCGCGATCCTCCTCGGCAAGACCAACGTGCCCTTCCTGAGCGCCGACCTGCAGAGCTACAACGCCGTGTACGGCACCAGCAGCAACCCCTGGGCCACGGACCGGACCTGCGGCGGCTCCTCCGGCGGCGCGGCGGCGGCCCTGGCTGCGGGCCTCACCCCCCTGGAGCTGGGTTCCGATATCGGCGGCTCCATCCGCACCCCCAGCCACTTCAACGGCATCTTCGGGCACAAGACCAGCCACGGGCTGATCAGCCTCATCGGCCATATCCCGCCCGCCGAGGGGCTCCTCCTCGAGCCCGATCTCTCCGTCGCGGGCCCGCTCGCCACCTGCGTGGCAGACCTCGCACAGGCCCTGGACCTGCTCCTCGGGCCCGCTGCGGCGATCGCCGGCCCCTGCGCCAGTGCCCCCGTCCTGCCGGCAGCGCGCTTCCGGGAAACCGGTGAGCTGCGGGTGGCGGTCTGGGCCGATGACCCTTTCTGCCCCGTGCACCCCGCGATCCGCGAGCACATTCTCGCCGCGGCGGACACGCTCGAGGCACTGGGCGCGCGGGTGGACCGGGCGGCGCGGCCGGCCTTCGACCCGCAGACGAACCACGAGAACTACACGATGCTCATGCTGTCGATCCTCGGCGCAGACATGCCCGCGGCGGTACGCGAGCAGGCACAGGCGGCGGTCGCCGCGGCGGCGCCCGACGACATGAGCGAGCCCTTGCTGCAGCTGCGCGGCATTGCCCTGTCGCACCGGGACTGGCTGCGGGAAAACGAGCGACGGCAGCGCACGCGCCGGGCGTGGGCCGGCTTCTTCGCCGACTTCGACGTGCTGCTCTGTCCCTGCGCGCACGTCCCGGCCTTCCCCCACGACCACAGCGAGCCGATGCAGGCGCGGACTCTCGACGTAGCCGGCGAAGCGCGCCCCTACACGGACATCCTGCGCTGGGCCGGCCTGACGCTGAACGCCTACCTGCCGGCCACGGCGGTACCCCTCGGCACCACCGCCGATGGCCTGCCCGTGGGCTGCCAGGTCGCCGGGCCTTTCCTCGGCGACCGCACGACGCTCGCCGTGGCCGCCCTCCTCGAACAGCACCACCGCGCCTTCGTGCCGCCGCCCGGTTACGCCGGCTAGCGAGGCGCAGCGCAGGTTCGTTTCACGGGC
>CAYTJQ010000022.1:0-22289 GCA_964438205.1 uncultured Alteromonadaceae bacterium | reverse complement strand
GCCGCCGCCCGGTTACGCCGGCTAGCGAGGCGCAGCGCAGGTTCGTTTCACGGGCAGGCTTGTTTCACGGGCAGGCTTGTTTCACGGAAAGTCGCTGCATTACTATCCTCGAAGGTCCGGCCGGTTACCCGCCTGCCGGACCACACATAATCGATAACAGATCAAAGGGGTATTCCATGGCTGCGCCATTCCGCACACTGCCGCTTGCAGCGGCCCTGTCCGTTTCTCTCACCGCGCCCATCGCCGGCGCCCAGCAACTCGAAGAAGTGATCGTGACGGCGCAGAAGCGCGCCGAGAGCCTGCAGGACGTTCCGATCTCCGTGTCCGCCATCCAGGGCGAGCAGATCCAGGACGCCGGCATCCCCAACATGGCGGCGCTGGCGGACTACGTGCCCAACCTGCACATCGCCGACGCCCCGGTGAACACCAACATCTACATGCGCGGTGTCGGCTCCGGCAACAACCAGGGCTTCGAGCAGTCCGTGGGCATGTATATCGACGGCGTCTACATGGGCCGCGGCCGCCAGTATCGCGCCGCCTTCCTCGACGTCGAGCGGGTGGAAGTGCTGCGCGGGCCGCAGGGCACGCTGTTCGGGCGCAATACGGTGGCCGGCGCAGTGAACATCACCAGCGCCTCGCCGGACATGGGCGAGGAGTTCAACGGGCAGCTCGCGGCCTCCTACGAGTCGAACGAGGGCGAACTCTACGAGGGCCATGTCAGCGGTGCGCTCACGGACACGCTCGCCGCCCGCCTGGCCTTCAAGGCGCGGGAGACCGACGGCTACGCGCGCAACGCCTTCCTCGGCGAGAGTGAGGGGCAGATCGACGAGTTCACCTACCGTCTCACGCTCGCCTGGCAGCCGAGCGACGACCTCGACATCAACTTCAAGTACAGCAACTCGGACTACGAGCGCATCGGCGCCACCACCACCGGCAAGATCTTCCTGAACGCGGAAGAGCGCAACGAGCTGGTACCGAACCGCTCCGCCTTCGCGGACACCGCCTACTCGATCATGGACATGTTCTTCCCCGGGTACGCGGACATCACGCAGCAGGAATTCACCATCTTCAAGGACAACGGTTACGGCCAGTCGCAGGCGGACGGGCTCGGCATCGGCATCAATCCCGACAGCAGCGAGAACGACATCGACAACGCGGTGCTGACGGTGAACTGGAACGTCGGCGAGCATACGATCACCTCGGTGACCGGCTACTCCGAGTACCGCTACGTCGACGGCGCCGACGTCGACTGGCTGCCCCTGCAGTTCATCCACCGCGATGACGACCAGCGCTTCGAGCAGTGGAGCCAGGAGCTGCGCATCGCCTCCCCCGGCGGCGAGTTCTTCGACTACGTCGCCGGTTTCTACTACGACAGTTCGGATCTCGATTTCGACCGGCGGGTGACCCTGGACACGAATTTCGACGGGCTGTTCCCGCAGTTCCTGTCCAACGTCCTCTCCGGCGGGGCGATTCCGCCGGAGGCGCTGCCGCAGAACCTGCTCGCGGTGCAGACGGACGGCGCCTACAGCCCGAACCAGATCGCCCGCAACCACCTCTACCAGCTCGAGTCGGAGTCCTGGGCCCTGTTCGGCCAGGGCACGTTCAATCTCACCGACCGGCTGCGCCTCACCGTGGGCGTGCGCTACACGGAAGAGACGAAGGACGTGATCAGCCGGCAGTACACCTCCGACAGCAATACCGGCCTGGGCACGCCGAGCGACAGCTATTTTCTCGCCCTGATCCAGGCCACGAGCTTCAACGCCTACCGCTACGATTACGAGGAGGACCGGGAAACGGACGCGCTCCTGCCGTCCTTCAACCTGCAGTGGGACGTGGGCCAGGACTCCATGCTCTACGCCAGCTTCTCCCAGGGCTTCAAGAGCGGGGGCTTTACCGCGGCGGACGACGGCGAACCGGGGGACCTCGACCAGGGCTCCTTCCCCTGCGCCCCCAACCCGGACTTCACCGTCGACATCGCCAGCTGCTACGACCCCACCAACCCGAATGACGACTTCGAGTTCGACGACGAAGAGGTGGATGCCTACGAGATCGGCGGCAAGCACACGCTGCTGGACGGCGCCATGCGCTTCAACTGGGCCTTCTTCTATACCGAGTACAGCGACCTGCAGACCGCCGTGTTCGAGGGCCTGGGCTTCAACGTGAAGAACGCCGCCAGCTCCGAGGTCCTGGGCCTCGAGGTGGACAGCATGTGGCAGGCCACCGACGCGCTGCGCCTGGGCCTGAACTTCGCCTGGCTGGACGCGACCTACGACGAGTTCGAGGACGGGCCCTGCACCGCCCTGCAGATCGATGCCGACCCCTTCTGCGGCAGCCCCCTGGGCGTGAGCGACAACGACCTGTCCGGCGAGCCGACGCTCTACGCCTCGGACTACAGCGCGTCCTTCCTGTTCGATTACGTGCGCCCCATGGGCGGGCTGGAGTTCTTCCTGAGCGGCGAGGCCAACTACCGCGACGCGTTCAACTCCGCCGGGGACAACGACCCGCTCGACGTGATCGACTCGTTCACCAAGGTGAACCTGCGCCTGGGCCTCCGCGGCGACTGGTGGGAGCTCATGGCCTACGGGCGCAACATCTTCGACGAGGAGGTGTTCATGCAGAGCTTCGACGTCCCCGTCCTGGTGGGCTCCCACGCCCAGTACCTCGAGGAGGGCCAGATCTGGGGGGCGAGACTCACCGCCCGCTTCTGATCACCGGGGCCGGGAACGAATCAGCCCGCCGGGAGGCGGGCTTTCCTGTGGTCGGGTGTAGCCGCGGGCTGCAACACCCGCGGCCTAGCCACTGCCCTTGGCCGCACGCTGATCCAGGCGGTCAAAAAGCGTTGCGCGGTCGATGTCGATTGCCGGCGGCGGTTCCGGCGGGCACAGCGGCTGGGCGTTCTCGTCCTCCGGGTCGCGGCTGAAATCGAGCTTCAGGGCCTCGATCTGTTCGGCGTTGAGACCGTCGAGCTCGAGGGCGGCGAGCAGCAGGCCCATGTTGGCCAGGGTCTCGGCGCGGGCGGCGATGAGGTTGGTCTGCGCGGTGATGTAAGCGCGCTGCGTGTCGAAGAACTCGTTCTGGCTGTCCAGGAGGTCGAGGAGCGTGCGCTGGCCGATGTCGAACTGGTCCTTGTAGGCCCGGCGCGTCTGGTCCTGGGAGTCGAGGTTGCGCTTCAGGAGCTGCACCTGCTCGGTCAGGGCCCGGATGTCATTGAAGGCGATCATCGTCTCCTGGCGCACGTTGATGCAGGCCTGCTTGCGTTCTTCCATGGCTGCATTGTAGAGGGCGTAGGCTTCGCGCTTGCGCGCGCTGTCGGCGCCGCCGCGGAACAGGTTGTAGTTCAGCACCAGTTCGATCGCTTCCTCGTCGTAGGTGCCGCTGAAGCCGTCCGTATCGTGCTCGACCTCGTTGCGGTAACGGAGGTCGATGCGCGGCATGAACGGCGCGTTGCGGGCATTGAGGAATTCCTGGCTCGCGCGCAGGTTCTCGATCGCCGCATTGATCACGGGGCTGCGGCTGTAGGCCACGTCGAGGGCCGCCGTGCGCAGTTCGGGGATCAGCGTATCCGGCAGCGTCGGCAGGGACAGGTCGTCCGCCGGGAGGCCACCGATGATGCGCTGGAAACGGGCCTGCACGTCGTGCAGGTTCTGCAGCTCCGTCACCAGGTTCGACTCCGCCAGCGCGATCCGCGCCTCGGCCTGCTGCAGGTCGACGCCCTGGCTCACGCCGCCCCGGGTCCGCTCGCGGATGCGGTTGTAGATCTGCCGGTGGTAGACGTAGTTGTCCTCGGCGTATTCGACGAGCTGCTGGAAGCGGAGCGTGTCGAGGTAGGCCTGCGCCGCCTCGAGGGCGACCGTTTCCGACATGCTGCGCAGGTTGTAGTACTGGGACAGTTTCTCGAAGTTGCGGGTGGCGACGGTGTTGCGGGTCTCGAAACCGTCGAAGAGCATCTGCGTGACCGTGAAGCGGGTCGCGTCGCGGGTGTAGCTGCCGAGATCGACCAGCGGTGTATCGCGCTGTTCGCGGCCGATCTCCGAGGAGAGGTCCACGCTCGGCAGGTAGCCGCCGCGGGCGGCACGCTCGGACTCCCGGGCCGCCTCGAAGTTGTAGTACTCCGCGCTGATCCGTGGATTGCTGTTCACCGCCTGGTTGATGGCCGAGCGGAAGTCCCCGGGGACGCTCTGCGCCACCACCTGCCCTGCGAGTACAAGGCCGAAGGCTGCGGAGAGCAGTCGTTTCGCGTACCGATGTAGCCAAGTCATGAATCTTTCCTCGGGAGGCGCCCGCGCGCGGCGAGCGTCCGGTTGCTATGCTGGCCGGGAGTGACACCCGGAGGACAGGTGCCGTGAGGGCCTCAAAACGCCGCCACTTTAACGCAGCGGACCCGCGGAGGCGGCTTGCGGCAGGCACTTTTTTCTGCTTTTTTGCGCCTAGTCACACTTTCCGCCCCGCGCCCCACGCGCGCTGCCTGCGACTGCTGGTCCCCGCGCTGCTCGCGGTGGCCCTGCTGGCCGAGTCGCGCTTTGCCGAGCGCGAGCAGCTGCTGGCGACGGCCCGGGACCGCTACGGCGACGAGACCGCTGCGCGCGTCGCCCGGTGGCAGGACCTGATCGAAGCCATGGCGGACAGGCCGGTGCCCGACCAGCTCGACGGCGTCAACCGCTTCTTCAACGTCCAGCTGGCCTGGCGCGAGGACCGGGCGATCTGGGGGCAGGAAGACTACTGGGCCACCCCCATGGAAGCCTTTTCCCGCGGTGCCGCGGACTGCGAGGACTTCAGCATCGCCAAGTATGTCAGCCTCTTGGAACTCGGCGTCCCCGTGGAGGCGCTGCGCATCACCTATGTCCGGGCGCGCCCCGCGGGCGGGGGCGAACCCCGGGCCCACATGGTGCTCGCCTATTACCCGCGCCCCGGCGCGGAACCCCTGATTCTCGACAACCTCGCCACCTACGTGCTGCCCGCTTCCGAGCGCACGGACCTGACCCCCGTTTTCGGCTTCAACACGGCCGGGATCTGGGTCGGTGGCGGGGCCGCCCCGGCGAGCCGCGACCCCACGGCACGCCTGTCCCGCTGGCGGGACCTCCTGCAACGCATGCGGGAGGAGGGTTTACACTGACCGGGCCGACTGGGAGTGAATCCATGTCCCTCTACAAGCAGCTTTGGCTGGCGATCGTCTTCCTGCTCGCGCTGGTGTTCTCCGTCAGCGTGGCGCTCAGCAGCGTGTCGGCAAAGCGCTACCTGGAGCAGCAGCTCGCCATCAAGAACGCCGACAACGCCACCGCGCTGGCGATCTCCCTGACCCAGCAGGACGCGGACCCGGTGCTCATGGAGCTGACCCTCGCCGCGCAGTTCGACACCGGCTTCTACGAGCTCATCCGGCTCACCGGTCCCGACGGCGAGGTGCTCCTCGAGCGCCGCGACCGGGGCGACGGCACCCGCGCGCCGGGCTGGTTCACGGGGCTCCTGCCCATCGAGGCAGCGCCGGGTATCGCGACGATCCAGCGCGGCTGGAGCCAGGCCGGGACCCTCGAGGTCCGCAGCCACTCGCGCTTCGCCTACGACGAGCTGTGGCGGACGACCTGGACCCAGGCGCTGGCCTTCTTCCTCACGGCCCTCGCCGCAGGCGCGGTCGGTTCACTGCTCCTGCGCCGGCTGCTGGCGCCGCTGGCCGGCGTGGTCGGCCAGGCCAGCGCCATCGGCGAGCGCCGCTTCGTCACCCTCGAGGAGCCGCACACGCGGGAGTTCCGCGACCTGGTCGGCGCCATGAACCGGCTCTCCGCCCGCGTCCGGAACATGCTGGCCAGCGAGGGCGAGCGGCTGGAGCAGCTGCAGCGCGCGACCACCGCCGACCCGGTGACCGGGCTCCTCGACCGCAGCGCCTTCGGCGCGCAGCTCGCCGGCACCCTCGCCGGCGACGACGCGGGGGCAACCGGCAGCTTCTGCATCGGCCGGCTCAGCGAGCTCACGCGCTATAACGAGGCCTACGGCCGCCAGGTCGTGGATGCGGTCCTGGCCAGCGCCGGCCGCAACCTGAACGCTCTCTGCCGCGACCGGGACTGGTCCTGTGGCCGCCTCAACGGCTCCGACATCGCCCTGCTCGCGCCCGGTGCCGAGGACCCGCGGGCCGTCGGGGTCCAGCTGCAGGACGTACTCGCGGCGGCCTTCACTACCCATGACGTGCAGCTGCCGGAAATCCCGGTCTCCTGCGGCGAGTACCAGCCGGGCGACCGCGCGGGCGACCTGCTCACGGCCCTGGACGCCGCCCTGCAGGGCGCGGAGCGCGGTGGCAGCGGTGAAGTCGCGCTCGCCCAGCGCGGCGCCAGCACACCGGTACGGGAACAGCTGGAGCACTGGCGCGCGAGCCTCTCCGCGGCTTTTGCGGGTGACGGCTTCACCCTCGTCACCTTCCCGGTGCTGGAGCACGGCGGCGGGGTGCTGCATCGGGAGGGGCTGGTGCGCCTGCGCGAGGACGGCGAGCTGCTGCCTGCGGCCCGGTTCCTGCCCTGGATCAACCGCCTGCAGCTCGCCGGGGAGCTGGACCGGCGGGTCGTCGAGCTCGGCCTGCGCCTCGCCGCCGAGAGCGGAGAGCCGCTCGCCGTGAACCTGTCGACCGCGGCCCTCGCCGACGACGACTTCCCCGGCTGGCTGGACCGCCGCGCAGCGGAGGCGGGGAGCGCCGACCGGCTGGCCCTGGAGGTCGCCGAGAGCGCCGCCTACCATCACATGCCGAACTTCCGCCGGCTCTCCGCGGTGGCGCACCGGCACGGCATGCAAACGGGCATGGACCGGGTCGGTCGCCGCCTGGCCGATCTCGGCCAGCTCCACGACGTGGGGATCGACTACGTCAAGCTCGATGCGGTTTTCGTGCGCGCGATCGACAGCGATGCGACCAACCAGAACCTGCTGCGCACCCTCAGCACCCTGGTGCACGCGGTGGGGGTCAAGGTCATCGCCGAGGGCGTGGAGAACCGGGCGCAGTGGCGGGCGCTGGAAACGCTGGGGGTGGATGCCGTGGGCGGGCCGGGGGTCCGCCGCGAAGCGGACTGAGGCGCCGGCCGGTCAGTCCTCGGCGAGCTCAGTCGTCGCCGAGAAGATTGAGGCTGCCGGCGAGACGGCTGCGCAGCTGCTGGCGGGCAAGGACTTTCTTCTGCGCCGATTCGGGCAGCTCGGTGAACAGGATGACGCCCTTCTCCACGAGCAGGTCGACCACGTCCTCGATGACCCGCACGAGCTCGAGGTCCGTAGTGGCGAGGTGCCGGCCCTCGCTGCCCTCGGTACCGAGCAGGCGGTCGACGAACCCCGACGCCAGCAGCCCGGCTTCGCTGATCTCTTCAACGCAGTCTCCCTCCGCCTCGTGGCTGGCGGCGATGATTGCGCCCTCGGCATTGCGCTTGACGAATGGCATGGGCATCCCCTCGCGGTCGGGGCAATGATGCACCGGCGGCGCGGCCCGGGCAAGGGCGGGGACAAGGACAGGAGCAGGAGCGGGGAGAACGTCGCGGCGATGGTAGACTCCGCACTTGACCGAGGCCCCGGGAGAGACCCGACACCATGACCAGCGCCCCCGGTGACCCCGCCAGCAAGGTGCTCTGCGAGCGGGTGACCACGCTGCGCCAGAAACACCGCTTCACCCTCGAGCAGCTCGCCGCTGCCTCCGGCGTCAGTCGCTCCATGCTCAGCCAGATCGAGCGCGGCCGCGCGAACCCGACGCTCGCGGTGACCTACCGCATCGCCCAGGCCTTCGGCATCAGCATCGGCGAGCTCGTGGACGACCCGGACGCCGGCGCGAGCATCGAGCGGGTCCGCGGCGACGACCCCGGCATGCGCTTCCGCGGCGACGACGAGTGCAGCATCCGCACGCTGTCACCGCTACACCAGGAAAAGGCGGTGGAATTCTACGAGATCGTCCTGCAGCCGGGGGCTCGGCTAAGCAGCGGCGCGCACTACGAGGGCACGCGGGAACTGTTCACGGTGGCGAGCGGCAGCGCGGAGGTCAGTACCGGAAGCGACCGCTGCCCGCTCCAGGCCGGCGACACGGCCCACTACCGCGCCGACGTCGACCACGTCATCGCCAACAGCGGCGCGGAGCCCCTGCGCGGTTATCTCGTGGTGACCTATAGCGGTTGAGGCGCCGGCCGGGGCACGGGCCGGGAAGCCGGCTGCGCGCCCGGCAGTCGGCGCAGGCCGTGGGCCAGGAACAGCGCGCAGGAGAGCAGCAGCACCGCCCCGCCCTGGTGGGCCGCCGCCAGGGGTACCGGTACGTGCGCAACGAGCGTGCTGATACCGAGGACGAGCTGCAGCGCCAGCGCAGCGAGGAGCAGCCAGGCACCCCGGCGTACCCGGGGCGCCCGCTCCCGCCGCAGCACCGCAACGACCAGCGCAAGCACCAGCAGCGTCAGCAGGTAGGCGAACACGCGGTGGTTGAACTGGATCGTGACCACGTCCTCGAAGGCCGCGAGCCAGGCCGGGTCCGTGCGGTACAGCCCCTCCGGGATGAACGTCGGCCCCATGAGCGGCCAGGTGTTGTAGGAGAAGCCGGCGTTGGTACCGGCGACAAAGCCGCCGGAGAGCATCATCAGGTAGACCAGCGGCACCAGGCCCAGCGCCAGGGGTGCCAGCCGCGAGCACCGGGCACCCGCCGGCGGTGCCAGCAGGTCCAGCACCAGCCAGAGCATGTAGCCGTAGATGGCGACCGCGAGGCCGAAGTGCGCCGTGAGCCGGTACTGGCTCACGTCCGGCCGGTCCACGAGCCCCGACTGCACCATGTACCAGCCGAGGAAGCCCTGGCAGCCCCCAAGCACGAACAGGAGCAGGAGCTTCGGCATGAGCCCGGGGCGGATGCGCCGGCGCACGGCGAAGTAGACCAGGGGGATGAAAAACAACAGGCCGATGAGACGCCCGAGCACCCGGTGCAGGTACTCGTAGAGGAAGATGACCTTGAACTCGGGCAGGGTCATGCCGTGGTTGACCAGGCGGTACTCCGGGTACTGCCGGTACTTGTCGAAGACCGCCTGCCACTCGGCCTCGGAAAGCGGCGGGACGATGCCCATGAGCGGCCGCCACTCCACCATGGAGAGGCCGGACTCGGTCAGCCGGGTGACGCCGCCGAGCAGGATCATGCCGAAGATGACCGCGGCACAGGCGGCGAGCCAGAGGCCCACCTGGCGGTCGTAGCGGGGCGTGTAGCGGGGCATGTCGGAGGCTGCGGTGCTCATGCGCTCGGGGTGCTCGTGCTTTCGGGGACAGTGCCGGCGGGCGCGGCAATGATAGCGAAAAATGCCGCCCGTCACCGTCCCCGCAGCCATAACGGGCGCGGGTTGCGACCCTCGTTTCAGTCGGCGAGTTCCGGCCGGTCCCGGAACGCCGCCAGGGACCCGGGGTTGGCGAGGGCGTCCGTATTCTTCACCGGCTCGCCGTGCACCGCGCTGCGCACCGCCAGCTCCGCCAGCTTGCCGCTGATCGTGCGCGGGATGTCCGGCACCGCCAGGATCTTTGCCGGCACGTGGCGCGGTGTCGCGTTCTCCCGGATCACGGCGCGGATGCGCGCGGCCAGGGCCTCGTCGAGCACGACCCCGTCGCGCAGCACCACGAAGAGTACGACGCGCACGTCGTCGTCCCGGCGCTGGCCGATGACCACGCTCTCGAGCACCTCCTCCACGCGCTCCACCTGGCGGTAGATCTCCGCCGTGCCGATGCGCACCCCGCCGGGGTTCAGTACCGCATCGGAGCGGCCGTGGATGATGAAGCCGCCGTGCGCCGTCACCTCGGCGTAGTCGCCGTGGGCCCAGACCCCGGGCCAGCGGTCGAAGTAGGCAGCACGGAAACGGTCGCCGTCCGGATCGTTCCAGAAGCCGAGGGGACAGGAAGGAAAGGGCCGGGTACAGACCAGCTCGCCCTTCTCCCCGGTAACCGCTTCGCCCGCCTCGTTCCAGACCGCCACGGCCATGCCCAGCCCGGCGGCCTGGATCTCGCCGCGATAGACCGGCAGCACCGGGCAGCCGCCGACGAAGCAGGACACGATATCGGTCCCGCCTGAGATCGAGGACAGGCAGAGCTCCGCCTTGAGGTCGCGGTAGACGTAATCGTACTGCTCCGGCGACAGCGGCGAGCCCGTGGACAGCATGGTGCGCAGCGAGCCGAGGTCGTGGCTCTCCCGCGGCCGGTGACCCGCCTTCTCCAGTGCGGCGATGTACTTCGCGCTGGTACCGAACACGGTGATGCCCTCGCGATCGATGGCGTCGAGGAGCAGGTGGCCGTCACCGGCGAAGGGGGAGCCGTCGTAGAGCACCAGCGTCGCACCGCTGGCCAGGCCCGAGACCAGCCAGTTCCACATCATCCAGCCGCAGGTGGTGAAGTAGAAGAAGACATCCCCCTCACCCAGGTCCGTGTGCAGCTGGTGCTCCTTGAGGTGCTGCAGCAGGGTGCCGCCGGCGCCGTGCACGATGCACTTCGGCACGCCGGTCGTGCCGGACGAGTAGAGCGCGTACAGCGGATGGTCGAAGGGCAGGCGCTCGAAGGCGATGGCGCCGGCCGCGGGCTCGCGGAACTCGGTCCAGCGCCGCGCCGCGGGCACCGCGCCGGCGGGATCCGCAGCGCCGAGCACGGGTACCACCACCAGTTGCTCGATGCCGTCGATGGCCGCGGCGATCTCGGCCACCCGCGGCAGGCAATCGATGGTCTTGCCATTATAGTAGTAGCCGTCCGCGGCAAAGAGCACCTTCGGGCGCACCTGGCCGAAGCGGTCGAGGACACCGTTGACCCCGAAATCCGGGGAGCAGGAGGTCCAGAGCGCGCCGACGCTCGCGGCGGCGAGCATGGCGATGACGGCCTCGGGCACGTTCGGCAGGAAACCGGCCACCCGGTCCCCGGGGCCCACGCCGGCAGCGCGCAGCGCGGCAGCCACGGCCGCGACCTCGCCGTAGAGCTCGTCCCGGGAGAGGACGTGCCGCTCGCCGTTCTCGAGCAGGGAGACGATGGCCGGCTGCGGGCCGCGGTGGCGCAGCAGGTTCTCGGCAAAGTTCAGCTGCGCGTCGGGAAACCAGCGCGCCCCGGGGAAGCGGTCGCCGTCGGCCAGCACCGTGCCGCCCGCATCGCCGATCACGCCGGCGAAATCCCAGACTGCCCGCCAGAACGCCTCCGGCGCGGTCACGGACCAGCGGTGCAGGGCGTGATAGTCCCCCGCGATTTCGGCGCCCGCAGACGGCTCCACCGCCGCGGCAAAGGCGGTGAGGCGCGAACGGGCAATGCGCGCCGCATCGGGTGTCCAGAGTGGCTCGGTCATCGTTGGGATCCCTTTTGCGCCTGATCGCTACTTATTTCGCTACTTATTTCGCTACTTATTTGGTTGCTTTTGCAACTATCTCGCCAAGGGTCGCACAATGGGCCGGCAGCCGCCAGCGTCGTTGGCCCGCAGGGCGCTGGCTGCCGTAGAATGCAGCGCCCGCCGCCGTGGCTTAACCCGGACCAGGACCCGCGCCCCATGGAACTCCTCCGCCTCGACCAGGCCAGTCTCGCCTACGGTACCCAGGTGCTCCTGGACCGGCTCGACCTGGTGCTGCGCAGGGGTGACCGGCTGGGGCTCCTCGGCCGCAATGGCGCCGGCAAGACCTCCCTGCTCAAGGTCCTCGCCGGGGAGCAGGAGCCGGACGGCGGCAGCCGCTGGCTGCGGCCGGGGACCCGCCTCGCGCGCCTGTCGCAGGCGCTGCCGCCCGGCGACGCCGTGACCGTCTACGACGCGGTCGCCGGCGGCCTCGCCGAAGTCGGCGAACTGCTCTCGCGCTACCACCGCCTGGCCCAGGCCGCGGAAGCCTCGGATCTCGAGTCCCTCGCCTCGGCGCAGCAGGCCCTGGAGGCGGCCGACGGCTGGCGCCTGCAGCAGCGCGTGGAAACGGTACTCAGCCGCCTCGACCTGCCGGCGGACCGGGAGCTGGCGACCCTCTCCGGGGGCTGGCGGCGCCGTGTCGCCCTCGGCCGGGCCCTCGTCGGCGAGCCCGACATCCTGCTCCTCGACGAGCCGACCAACCACCTCGATATCCCGGCCATCGCCTGGCTGGAGGCGCAGGTTGCCGCTTACGGCGGCGCCCTGGTGCTCATCACCCACGACCGGCGCTTCCTGCAGGCCACGGCGAACCGCATTGCCGAACTGGACCGCGGGCACCTGGTGACCTGGGACGGCGATTACCGGGGTTTCCTCGCCCACCGGGAGCGGGAGGCCGCTGCCGCGGTCCGCGCGGATGCGAAGCAGGACCGCAAGCTGGCCGAGGAGGAGGCGTGGATCCGCCAGGGCATCAAGGCCCGCCGCACCCGCAACGAGGGCCGGGTGCGCGCCCTCGAGCAGCTGCGGCGTGAGCGCGCGGAGCGACGCGCCGCCGTCGGCCAGGCGCGTTTCGGCATCGACGAGGCGGAGGCCGGCGGGCGCATCGTCGCCGAGTTCCGCGACGTCAGCCTGCGCCTCGGCGGGCGCACGATTCTCGACCGCCAGTCGCTGATCATCCAGCGCGGAGACCGCATCGGCATCGTGGGCGCCAACGGTGCGGGCAAATCGACCCTGGTCAAGCTGCTCCTCGGCGAGCTCGGGCCCGACAGCGGCGAAGTGCAGCGCGGCAGCCGCCTGCAGATCGCCTACGCCGACCAGCTGCGCGCGGAGCTGGACCCGGAGCAGAACCTCATCGACAACATCTGCGCCGGGCGGGAGTTCATCGAGGTGAACGGGCGGCGCAAGCACGCCATCAGCTATCTCGGCGACTTCCTGTTCACGCCCGAGCGCATCCGCACGCCGGTCAAGGCCCTCTCCGGCGGCGAGCAGAACCGGGCCGTGCTCGCGCGCCTGTTCCTGAAACCGGCCAATGTCCTGGTCCTCGACGAGCCCACCAACGACCTCGACATAGAGACCCTGGAACTGCTGGAGGAGATCCTCCTCGGCTTCGAGGGCACGGTACTGCTGGTCAGCCACGACCGCGCCTTCATGGACAACGTGGTGACCAGCCTGCTGGTACTGCCCGGCGACGGCACCATCGACGAGCAGGCCGGCGGCTACAGCGACTGGGAGGCGCGCGGCGGCGGACTCGTCGCAGAGCGCGCGCCCGCTGGCGGCGACACGACTGCGCCAGGGCAAATTCCCTCGCCGGCGGCGGCGAAGCAGGCGCCCCGCCCTGCGCCAGGCGAACACAGGAAGCTCTCCTACCGGGAGCAGCAGGAGCTGGCCGGGCTGCCCGCGCGCATCGAGGCACTGGAGACCCGGCAGGCCGAGCTGGAGGCCATGACGGCCGCGCCGGACTTCTACCAGGGCGACGGAACCGCCGTGCAGGCGACGCTGGCCGAGTTCACGGAACTCCAGGCAACCCTGGAGGCCGCCGTGGAGCGCTGGGCGGAGCTGGAGGAGCGGTCCTCCTGACCCGGCTGACTCGGGACCCTAGGCGATGACCTTCGCCACGGCGTCGGCGACGTAATCGATGTTGCGGGCGTTGATGCCGGCGACGTTGATCCGCGACGACCCGAGCATGTACACGCTGTGCTCCTCGCGCAGCCGCCGCGTCTGCTCTTCCGTGAGGCCGAGGAAGGAGAACATGCCCTTCTCCCTGCGGATGAAGGCGAAGTCGCGGCCCGTGGTGCCCTCGAGTTTTTCGACCAGCGTTTCGCGCAGGACGTTGATGCGGTCGCACATGCCGTGCAGTTCCTCGCGCCAGGCGGCTTCGAGGGCCGGGTCCGCCAGGATGCGGCCGGCCAGCAGCGCCCCGTGGGCCGGCGGCATGGAGTAGATGCGCCGGGCCGCCACCTTGGCCTGGCTGAGGATCGCCTCGGCGCTGCCGGCATCGCGGCAGAGGAACTGCGCGATGCCCGTGCGCTCCCGGTACAGCCCCATGTTCTTCGAGCAGGATGCCGCGACGATCATTTCCGGTAACCGCTCCGCCAGCAGCCGCAGCCCGGCGGCGTCCGCCTCGAGTCCGTCGCCGAGCCCCTGGTAGGCGATGTCGATGAAGGGCAGGAAGCCCTGGCGCTCGGCCATCCCCGCGATGACGTCCCACTGCTCGAGGGTGAGATCCGCCCCGCAGGGGTTGTGGCAGCAGCCGTGGAGCAGCACCAGGTCCTTGTCCTTCGCGCGCTTCAGGTCCTCGACCATGCCGTCGAAGTCGACCCCGTGGCTGGTCGCGTCGTAGTAGCGGTACTTCTCGAATTCGAGGCCGACGCTGCCGATGAGCGGGATGTGTACCGGCCAGGTCGGATCCGACACCCAGACCTTCGCGTCCGGGGAGGCGGCGCGGGCAAGCTCCGCGCCGATGCGCAGCGCGCCGCAGCCGCCGGGCGCGGCGACCGAGGTGACGCGGCCGTCGGCCAGGGCCGCGCTGTCAGCACCGAAGACCAGCACCCGCATGCCGCTGTTGAAGGCGGGGTCACCGGCCGGCGGCAGGTAGGCCTTGCTGGTCTCCTCCTCCACCAGGGCGCGCTGCGCCTCGCGGATGGCGCCGAAGACCGGGCAGACGCCGTCCTCGTCCATGTAGATGCCGACGGTGAGATCCACCTTGTCCGGATTGGGGTCCGCGCGGCAGGCGGCGGCGAGGCCGAGGATCGGGTCGTCGGGGAGGCGCTCCAGGGTGTGCAGCATGTCAGCTTCCTTTGTCTGGCCTGTGCCTGGCAGGCATCTGGCGAGTGTCTGGCCGGGGCCCGGTCGAGGCCGTGACGGACACCGGAGGCGGGCCGGAGGCAGCGCGGGATTGCGCCCCGGGAATTCGCAGCGAAGAATAGCGTACTCCGGCGACGCCTGCCCAGCGCCGCCCCCTGCCCCGGAGGTTTCCCGTGTCGCGCATTCTCGTCATCGGCTCATCGAACACCGACATGGTCATCCGGGTGCCGGCGCTGCCGCGGCCCGGGGAGACGGTCCTGGGCGGCGAGTTCGCGATCAACGGCGGCGGCAAGGGTGCGAACCAGGCCCTGGCCGCCGCCCGGGCCGGCGGCGCGGTGACCTTCCTCGGCCGCGTCGGGGACGACGATTTCGGGCGCCGCGCCCTGACCGGCCTCGGCGCGGCGGGCATCGACACCGGGCCCTGCATCATCGATGCGGACAGCCCCTCGGGCGTCGCCCAGATTCTCGTCGACGCGCGCGGGGAAAACTGCATCGCCGTGGCGCCGGGGGCCAATGCCCGCCTCGTTCCCGGGGACCTCGCGGCCGCCGGGGAACACTTCCTTCCCGGCAACCTCGTGCTCCTGCAGCTCGAAACACCCCTGGCCACGGTGGAGGCCGCGCTGGGCAAGGCCCGGGAAGCCGGCTGCCGCACGGTGCTCAACCCGGCGCCTGCGCAGCCCCTACCCGGGGAACTCCTGGCCCTGGTGGACATCCTCACCCCGAACGAGAGCGAGGCGGAACACCTCACCGGCATCGCGGTCAGCGACGACGCGAGCGCCGCGGCCGCCGCCGATGCGCTGCATGGCCAGGGCGTCGCCACGGTGCTGCTGACCCGGGGTGCCCGCGGGGTGTTTCTCTCGGCAGCGGCGGCCGGCGGCGGGCAGCGGGCCTTTCCCGCCTTCGAGGTCACTGCCGTGGACAGCACCGCCGCCGGAGATGTCTTCAACGGCTGCCTGGTGGCCGCCCTCGCCGAAGGCCGGGACCTCACCGGGGCGATCCCTTTCGCCCAGGCGGGTGCCGCCCTGTCCGTCCAGCGCCCCGGGGCGCAGGACAGTGTGCCCGAGCGGGCCGCCATCGAGGCCTTCCTGCGCGCCTGCTGAAGGTTTTCCAACCCGCGAGGAACCCTCGGCGGCGCACACTGTCACAATTTCACAGTAACGCTGCGCAGTTTTTACGCGAGCTATTCCCTTGACTGCGCTACAGTTCCTTTTGAATACCTACTGTGAAGTTTCGAACCATGACTGACGAAGCACCCCAGAAAAACGCTAAGCGAGGGGCACAGGCCGGCGAAGAGAATCGCAAGAGCCTGGTCGCCTTCCTGAAGAGCATCAAGTTCCGCCGCGGCGGCAAGCGCGAGGAAGTCGCCGAGTGCGACGGCCACTTCGCCGGCCTGCAGGCGAAGGTCAAGCGTCGCCGCGCAAAAGACGAGACCCTCGCCATCCGCAGCGCCAACTGAATCCCGTGGGGCTTCAGGGAGCGTTCGCGATCACCACCGCCCGGCGCGGCGCCGGGTAGCCTTCGATCGTCCGGCCCGGGTCCTCCGGGTCGAGAAAATCGGCCAGCGACTGAAAGCGCATCCACGCCGTACTGCGCTGTTCCGCTTTGCTCGTCACCGCGACATCCACGACCCGCGCGTCGCGAAACGTCACCTTCGCCAGCCACTCGAGCAGCGTCGCGCAGCTCGGCAGGAACCAGACGTTGCCCATGCGCGCGTAGCGCCCGCGCGGCACCAGCGTCATCCCCGCCCCGCCCTCGATGACCAGCGTCTCCAGTACCAGCTCCCCGCCGGGGCGCAGGCAGTCGCGCAGGGCCAGGAGATGGTCCAGGGGCGAGCGGCGGTGGTAGAGAACGCCCATGGAGAACACCGTGTCGAAGGCCCGCAGCGGCCGCGGCACCGCCTCCAGGGGCAGAGGCAGCACGTTCACGGCGCTGTCGCGTAGATAGTAGTCCAGGGCCCGGAACTGCAGCACGAAGAGCGGGCTCGGGTCGACGCCGACGACCTCCGCGGCACCGGCGCCGCGCATGCGCCAGCAGTGGTAGCCGTTGCCGCAGCCCACGTCCAGCACCCGCCGGCCGGCGAGCGGCGCGATGGCACCGGCGAGCCGGTCCCACTTCCAGTCCGAGCGCCATTCCGTGTCGATGTGCAGCCCGAACAGCTCGTAGGGCCCCTTGCGCCAGGGGTGCAGCCCCTGCAGCGCCGCGCAGAGCGCCTCCCGCTGCGCCGGCGCCAGGGGCGCAGCCGCCTCCGCGCCGACACGGGCCCGGTCCAGGTGCACCGCGCCCACCTCGATCTCCGGGAGCGCGTCGAGCGCCGCCTGCCAGCGCGGCAGGTCGCCGTGGCGCGCCGGCGAGAGCCGCTCGGCCACCTGCTTTTCCAGCAGGGGTGCCCAGGCCGCGAGCGGGCCATCGGCCCAACGCCTGGCCAGCGCGTCAAGCTTCACGGCTTGCAGGGTTCACGGCTCGAGGCGTTCACGACTTGAGGGCGATGAGCGACGCGAAGTTGAAGCACTGGAACCAGACATCGCAGGAAGCGAAGCCGGCGGCGCGGCAGCGCGCCCGGTGCACGTCGAGGGTCTCGGGCAGAAGCACGTTCTCGAGCGCGCTGCGCTTCTGCGCCACTTCGAGGTCCGAGTAACCGTTGGCGCGCTTGAACTGGTGGTGGAGGTCGATGTTCAGCGCGTCCAGGGCCGGGTCCGCGAAGGTGACCTTCTCCGACAGCACGAGCACCCCGCCGGGGCGCAGCCCCGCGGCGATGCGCGCGAGCAGCGGCTCCCGGTCGGCCACCGGGATGAACTGCAGCGTGTAGTTGAGCACGACCATCGAGGCGTCCTCGATGGGCACCTCGCGGATATCGGCCTCGCAGAGCTCCACCGGGGTGGGGCGCGCATCGGCGTCGACCACCGCGCGGCAGCGCTCGAGCATGGCCGGGGAGTTGTCCACCGCGACGATGCGGCAGCCGTCTGCCTCGATGTGCTGACGCATGGCCAGCGTCGAGGCACCGAGCGAGCAGCCGAGGTCGTAGAGGGTGCTGCCGGCGGTAGCGAAGCGCGCCGCGAGCAGTCCGGACAGCGCGACGACGGTCGGGTAGCCGGGCACCGAGCGGCGGATCATGTCCGGGAAAACCCGGGCGACCTCGCTGTCGAAGGTGAAGGGCGCCGTGGCCCCGAGGGGGTCGGCAAAGAGCCTGTCGCGGGCGTCGCTCACTGTCCTCGGTGGTCTTCGCAATGCGTGGCGCCATCGTACCACCATCGTGCCGCGCGCTCCCCTTGGCAGCGGCGCTGGCGAGGGTTGATAATCGCCGCTTTTTACACCCCCGATACCCCCCACCTTCCACGCCCGGAGACCCGCCCATGAAAGGCACGCACGAGTACGTCGATGACCCCCGCAACGCCGAGATCCTCATCGACGTGGGCGGCGAGCTGGTGCCGCGGGCGGAGGCGAAGGTCTCCGTCTTCGACTCGGGCTTCATCCTCGGCGACGGGGTCTGGGAAGGCCTGCGCGTGGAGCGCGGCACCGTGCTGTTCCTCGAGCGCCACCTGGAGCGACTGTTCGAGGGGATGAAGACCCTGGACTTCGAACCGGACTTCAACCGCGACGCCCTCACCCGCCGGCTCTACGCGTTGCTCGCCGCCAATGCCATGCACGACGGGGTGCACATCCGCCTGATGGTCTCCCGGGGCGTCAAGGCCACGCCGTACCAGGACCCGCGCATGACCGTGACACCGCCGACGGTGGTGATCATCCCCGAGTACAAGGACCCGCTGCCGGAGACCGTGGACCGCGGCGTGCGCCTGTTCACCGTGCACGTGCGCCGGGGCTACTCCGACGTGCAGGACCCGACGCTGAACACGCACTCCAAGCTGAACTGCATCACCGCCTGCATCCAGGCCGCCAAGGCCGGTCACGACGAAGCGCTGATGCTCGATCCCCACGGCTTCGTGGCCACCTGCAACAGCACGCACTTCTTCATCGTGCGCCGGGGCGAGCTCTGGACATCGACCGGGGACTACTGCCTCGACGGCATCACCCGGGAGAAGGTACTGCAGATCGCCGGCGAGCTCGGCATCCCGGCACGGGAGAAGAACTTCACCCTGAACGACGTCTACAACGCGCAGGAGGCCTTCGTCACCGGGACCTTCGCCGGCCTGGTGCCCGTGCGCGAGGTCGACGGCCGCCGCATCGGTGATGGTGGCGGTGAGGGCAGCGTTGAACGCCCCGTCATTAACCGGCTGCGCCAGGGTTACCGGGCATGGGTACAGCGCTATATCGAGGGTCCGGGGGCCAGTCACCCGCGGCAGGGCTGAACCCCGTGCGCCGTATCGCCATGTGGTCCGGGCCGCGCAACATCAGCACGGCCATGATGCGGGCCTTCGAGAACCGGCCCGACTGCGCCGTGGTCGACGAGCCTTTCTACGCCGCCTACCTGGCCGAGACCGGGCTCGAGCACCCGGCGCGGGAGGCGATCATCGCCAGCCAGCCCACGGACTGGCGCCTGGTCGCCGAGGACCTCGTCCACGCCGAGCGCGGCGATGCCAGCGTGTTCTACCAGAAGCACATGACCCAGCACCTGCTGCCGTCCATGGACCTCGCCTTCACCGACGGCCTCGAGAACTGCTTCCTGATCCGCGAGCCGCGGCGGATCCTCGCCTCCTATGCCCGCATCCGCCCGGACTTCAGCCTGGCGGAGGTCGGCTTCCCGCAGCAGATCGCCCTCTTCCGCCGGGTGCGCGAGCGCCTGGGCACGGTGCCGCCGGTGATCGACTCGGCGCTCACGTTGCGGAACCCGGCGGGTGTCCTGCGCCAGCTCTGCGAGCGCGTGGGCATCGCCTTCAGCGAGTGCATGCTGGCCTGGCCCGCGGGCCCGCGGGACAGCGACGGCGTCTGGGCACCGCACTGGTACGCCGCCGTGGAGGCCTCCACGGGCTTCGCGCCCCCGGAGCCTGACGCCCCGCCCCCGCCGCTGCCGGCGCAGTACGAAGCCCTGTGCGAAGAGGCCGAGGCGATCTACGCGGAGATGCTCCCGCACGCCCTGCGCCCCTGATCACACCTGTCAGTGCAGGGCGCCGTCCCTGCGGTGCCCGGAGAACACGTACTCGAACACCTCGCGGAAGCTGCGCGCGAAGTGGGCGGTCATGCCCTCGCGCAGGTAGTCCGGCAACTCCTCGTAGTCGCGCTTGTTCGCCTGCGGCAGGATCACCTCGAAGATGCGGCTGCGCCGCGCGGCGATGACCTTCTCGCGGATGCCCCCCACCGCCAGCACCTGGCCCGTGAGCGTCAGCTCGCCGGTCATGGCCAGCGGGCGCCGGATCCGCTCGCGCCGCGCCAGGGACACCAGCGCCGTCGCCATGGTGATACCCGCGCTCGGGCCGTCCTTCGGCGTCGCCCCTTCCGGCACGTGCAGGTGGACCATGGCCATGTCGAAGAAATCGCGGTCACCGCCATAGTCCTTGAGATGGGCGACCACGTAGCTGTAGGCAATCTCCGCCGACTCCTTCATCACGTCGCCGAGCTTGCCGGTGAGCTTGAAGCCGCGGTTGAGCGTGTGCACCTGGGACGACTCGATCGCCAGCGTCGCCCCGCCCATGGCCGTCCAGGCCAGCCCCGTGGCCACGCCGACGCCGCGCTGCGGGCGCTCCTGGGTATACGCGGGCTTGCCCAGCAGGTCCTCGATATCCTTCTTGCCCACGCGCAGCTTCGCCTTGCGATCACCGTCCATGAGCTTGCGGATGCTCTTGCGCATGATGCGCGCCAGCTGCTTCTCGAGGTTGCGTACCCCCGCCTCGCGGCAGTAGGACTCGATCACGACCTTGAGCGCGGCGTCGTTGATTTTCAGCTGCTCCGGCGGCAGGCCGTGGCGCTCCAGCTGCTTCGGCCACAGGTGGTGCTTCGCGATCGCCAGCTTCTCCTCGGCCACGTAGCCCGCGAGGCGCAGCACCTCCATGCGGTCCAGCAGCGGCCCCGGGATCGTATCGAGCTGGTTGGCGGTACAGATGAACAGCACCTGTGACAGGTCGACGCGCAGGTCCAGGTAGTGGTCCAGGAACGCCGTGTTCTGCTCCGGGTCCAGCACCTCCAGCAGCGCCGACGCCGGGTCGCCCTGGTAGGAGGCGCCGATCTTGTCGATCTCGTCGAGCATGATCACCGGGTTGGCGACCTTCACCTCCTTCAGCGCCTGCACGAACTTGCCGGGCATGGCGCCGATGTACGTGCGCCGGTGCCCCTTGATCTCCGCCTCGTCGCGCATACCGCCCAGGCTGAAGCGGTAGAACTCGCGCCCCAGCGCCTCGGCCACGGAGCGGCCGATGCTGGTCTTGCCCACCCCCGGCGGACCCACGAGCAGCAGGATGGAGCCGGCGATGCGACCGCGGAAGGCGCCCACGGCAAGGAATTCGAGAATCCGCGCCTTCACGTCCTCGAGCCCGTCGTGCTCCGCGTCGAGCACCTGCTGCGCATGGCCGAGGTCCAGCTGGTCCTCGGAATACACGCCCCAGGGGACGCTGGTCGCCCAGTCGAGGTAGTTGCGGGTCACGCCGTATTCCGGCGACCCGGTCTCGAGCACCCCCAGCTTGTGCAGCTCGTCCTCGATGCGCTGCGCCACCGGCTCCGGCGGGTGCAGTGCAGCCAGCCGCTCGCGGAACAGCTCCGCGTCGGAGGTGCGATCGTCCTTGGAAATGCCGAGTTCCTTCTGGATGACCTTGAGCTGCTCGCGCAGGAAGAACTCCCGCTGCTGCTTGGTGACCTTCTCGTTGACCTGCTCGCTGATCCTGCCCTGCAGCTCCGCCACCTCGCGCTCACGCCGCAGCAGCCCCAGTACCTTCTCCATGCGCGACTGCAGCGGCAGCGTCTCGAGGATTTCCTGCAGGTCCTCCCCGGACGCGGTGGTCAGCGCCGCGGAGAAATCCGCGAGCAGGCTCGGCTGGTTCGGGTTGAAGTTGGCGAGGTACTGCTTGAGCTCTTCGCTGTACAGCGGGTTCAGCGGCAGCAGTTCCTTGATCGCCTTGATCAGGGCCATGGCGTAGGCCTTGATCTCGTCGCTCTCCCGGTCCCCCTGGCTGCGCGGGTACTCGACCTGTACCAGCCAGGGCGCCTCGTCGGTGAGCCAGCGCACGATACGGAAGCGCTTGAGCCCCTGCGCCAGGAAGTGCGCCGGGTTATCGGCCATGGACTGCGGCTTGTGCAGGCGCACGGCGCACCCCAGTTCCGGGAACTGCCGCTGCTCGACGTCGCCGGGCGCCACCCCGGGCACGAACGCCAGCCCGACCACACCGCTGCCGCTGCGGCCCACGGCCTTCAGCGTCTCCCCCCACTCCTCGGGGTTGATCGCCACGGGCTGCACCTG
The DNA here is from genome assembly GCA_964438205.1 of uncultured Alteromonadaceae bacterium. Lineage (GTDB taxonomy): Bacteria > Pseudomonadota > Gammaproteobacteria > Pseudomonadales > Halieaceae > Pseudohaliea. Next base: position 333 of record CAYTJQ010000022.1, on the reverse strand, counting down.
TCCGGGAAAAAAGGGCCGGTTCGGCACGGGCATCAGGTAGAGGGTATCCGGCAGCACTTCATCGGCCACCGCCGGCGCCGCCTGGCTCCCCTGCCCCGCCTTCGCTCCCTGCTCGTCGTTCATACCGCCATCCACTCGCCGAAAGCCCTGGATGTGGGGGTTTTCTGCGCTTATTCAAGCAGGCACTGGGGCTCTCATTTCATGGCCATGGTCGGTCCGAGCTCCACGCTTGGACAGTGCCACATTGCCGCGTCGCGGCGGGAGGGGGTGTCCCGGACACGCCAATTCGCCATCCATGGCGGCTCGGGCTCGGCGTCCTGCCTCGCACGGTCC
>CAYTJQ010000021.1:45377-53479 GCA_964438205.1 uncultured Alteromonadaceae bacterium | reverse complement strand
GTCAGGGCCACGCGCAGGCGGTTGCCCGGCGGCTCGTTCATCTGGCCGTAGACCATCGCCACCTTGGAGTTGGCCAGGTTCTCGATATCAACGACCTTCGACTCCTGCATCTCGTAATAGAAGTCGTTCCCTTCCCGGGTCCGCTCACCGACACCGGCGAAGACCGACAGGCCGGAGTGCTGGATGGCGATGTTGTTGATGAGCTCCATCATGTTCACGGTCTTGCCCACGCCGGCGCCGCCGAACAGGCCGACCTTGCCGCCCTTGGCGAAGGGGCAGACCAGGTCAATGACCTTGATACCCGTTTCCAGCAGTTCGCTGGAGGCCGCAAGCTCCTCGTAGCTGGGCGCGTCGCGGTGGATGGAGGCACGCTCCTGCTCACCGATGGGGCCGCGCTCGTCGATGGGGTTGCCGAGCACGTCCATGATGCGGCCGAGGGTCTCCGCGCCCACGGGAACCGAGATCGGTGCGCCGGTATTGTCGACGCTCAGGCCGCGCGAGACACCTTCCGAGGAGCCCATGGCGATGGTGCGCACGACGCCGTCCCCCAGCTGCTGCTGCACTTCGAGGGTCAGCCCCTTTTCGGTGACCGTCAGCGCGTCGTAGACCCTAGGGACGCTGTCGCGCGGGAATTCCACGTCGATGACCGCGCCGATAATTTGAACGACTCGTCCGCTACTCATGTCCGGATCCTCTGTCTCTGAAAGATTGCCTGGCTCCTATGACCGGGGCGCTAGCTGATGGCTGCAGCGCCGCTCACGATCTCCGAGAGCTCCTGGGTAATGGCCGCCTGGCGGGCCTTGTTGTAGATCAATTGCAGGTCGTCAATGATCTCGCCGGCATTATCCGTCGCGTTCTTCATCGCCAGCATGCGCGCCGCCTGCTCGCAGGCGCCGTTTTCCACCACCGCCTGATAGATCTGCGATTCGACATAGCGCACCATCAGCCGATCGAGAAGGTCCCGGGCGTCCGGCTCGTAGATGTAGTCCCAGTGGTGCTTCATCTCTTCGCTGTCTTCGGCCGGCAGTGGCAGCAGCTGCTCGACCGCGGGCGTCTGCGTCATGGTGTTGACGAACTCGTTGCTCACGAGGAACAGGCGGTCGATGCGTCCCTCGGCGTAGGCATCGAGCATCGTCTTGATGCCGCCGATGAGATCCTCGAGGGAAGGCTCTTCGCCGATATCGCGGATTGCAGCAACGACGTTGCCGCCATAGCTGTTGAAGAAAGCCGCTGCCTTGGCACCGATGAGGGAGAGCTCGATCTCGCAGCCGCGCTCATCCCACGCCTTCATGGCACGGATGGTGGCCTTGAACAGGTTGATGTTCAGGCCGCCGCAGAGCCCGCGATCTGTGGCCACGATGATGAAACCGACGCGCTTCGGATCGCGCTCTTCCATGTAGACATGGCGGTATTCCGGCGCGGAGTTGGCCAGGTGGCCGACCACGTCGCGCATACGCCGCGCATAGGGCTTGCCGACCTCCATGCGCTCCTGGGCCTTGCGCATCTTGCTCGCCGCGACCATTTCCATGGCGCTGGTGATCTTCTGCGTGCTCCGGATGCTCGAGATCTTGGTGCGGATTTCCTTACCGACTGCCATGGGGGCCTCCGGGGCTTACCAGGTTTGCGTCGACTTGAAGGATTCGATCGCGCCCTTGAAAGCGCCCTCGATCTCGTCGTCCCACGCGCCGGTCTCGACCACCTTGCCCATGAGCTCGCCGTGCTCAGCGTGCATGTAGGAAAGGAGCGCGTCCTCGAAGGCACCGATCTTGTCGACTTCCACGTCCTTGAGGTGGCCCTCGTTCGCGGCGTAGAGCATGAGGCCCATCTCGGCGACGCTCTGCGGCGAGTACTGCTTCTGCTTCATCAGCTCGGTGACGCGCTCACCGTGATCCAGCTGGGCCTTGGTGGCCTCGTCGAGGTCAGAGGCGAACTGGGAGAACGCCGCCAGCTCGCGGTACTGGGCCAGGGCCGTGCGCACACCGCCGGACAGCTTCTTCATGATCTTCGTCTGCGCCGAGCCGCCGACCCGGGAGACGGAGATACCGGCATTCATCGCCGGGCGGATGCCGGCGTTGAACATGTCGGTCTCCAGGAAGATCTGGCCGTCGGTGATGGAGATCACGTTCGTCGGTACGAAGGCGGACACGTCACCGGCCTGGGTCTCGATCACCGGCAGGGCGGTGAGGGAGCCGGTCCGGCCCTTGACCTCGCCGTTGGTGAACTGTTCGACGTAGTCGGCGTTGACCCGCGCCGCGCGCTCGAGGAGGCGCGAGTGCAGGTAGAAGACGTCACCGGGGTAGGCTTCGCGGCCCGGCGGGCGGCGCAGCAGCAGGGAGATCTGGCGGTAGGCCCAGGCCTGCTTGGTGAGGTCATCGTAGATGATGAGGGCGTCTTCTCCACGGTCGCGGTAATACTCGCCCATGGTGCAGCCGGCAAAGGGCGCCAGGTACTGCATGGCGGCCGGATCCGATGCGGTCGCCGCGACCACGATCGTGTGCTCCATGGCGCCGTGCTCTTCGAGCTTGCGCACCACGGCTGCTACCGAGGAGGCCTTCTGGCCGACGGCAACATAGATACACTTAATGCCGGTACCCTTCTGGTTGATGATGGCGTCGACGGCGATGGCGGTCTTGCCGATCTGGCGGTCGCCGATGATCAGCTCCCGCTGGCCGCGGCCTATGGGGACCATGGCGTCGATGGCCTTGAGGCCGATCTGCACCGGCTGGTCGACGGACTGGCGGGCGATAACGCCCGGCGCGACCTTCTCCAGGGCGTCCGTCATCTTGGCTTCGATCGGGCCCTTGCCGTCGATGGGGCTGCCGAGGGCGTCGACGACGCGTCCCTGCAGTTCGGGGCCGACGGGAACTTCCAGGATCCGGCCGGTGCAGCGGCAGGACTGGCCTTCGGCAAGACCCTTGTAATCGCCCAGGATCACGGCGCCGACCGAGTCGCGCTCGAGGTTCAGGGCCATGCCGTAGATACCGCCATCAAACTCGATCATCTCACCGTACATCACGTCCTCGAGGCCGTGGATGCGGATGATGCCGTCGGTCACGGAAACGACCGTGCCCTCGTTACGAGCCTCGGTGCTGACATCGAGCTGATCGATGCGCTGCCGGATGATGTCGCTTATTTCCGCGGGGTTGAGTTGCTGCATGATCGCTTCCTCAGATTCAGTTTGTCAGCGCGTCAGCCAGCTTGTTCAGCCGGCCGCGCACAGAGCCATCGATGACCGTGTCGCCAGCCCGTATCAGCACCCCCCCCAGGAGCGATGCGTCGGTCGCACTGCTCACGAGGACTTCCCGGTGCAGACGCTTGCCCAGGGCGGCAGCAAGGCGCTCGCTCACGCTATCGGGCAGGTCGAAAGCAGAGATGACCTGTACCTCGAGCACCCGTTCCCGCTCGGCCTTCAGCGCCTCGAACTGCAGGAGAACCTGCGGCAGCAGTACCAGGCGTCGCTTTGCCGCCAGCAGCTTGAGAAAATTGCCCAGGGACCCGCTGACGCTGTCTCCGAGCAGGTCGAGGAACCGCTCACCCTGCTCTGATGCGGTCAGCGAGGGGTCATCGAGGAGCGCCAGAACCGCCGGCTCAACAGCCACGGTAGCGGCGAGCTGGAGCTGCGACAGCCAGGGATCCAGCTCGCCCTTCTCGCTCGCATACTCGAAAGCCGCTCTCGCGTAGGGGCGGGCCAGCGTTGTTGGTTCAGCCATCGCGACCTCTCGTCAAAGCTCTGCGGCCAGCTCTTCGACCAGCTGCGCATGGGCCTGCTGGTCGATGGACGCACCGAGGATCTTTTCGGCGCCGGCAACAGAGAGCATCGCCACCTGGGCGCGCAGCTGCTCCCGCGCGCGGTTGGCTTCCTGGTCGATCTCGGCCTGCGCAGCGGCCTTGACTCGCTCGGCCTCGAGGCGCGCCGTGTCTTTGGCTTCCTCGATGATCTGCGTGGCCCGCCGGTTGGCGGAATCGACGATCCCGGCCGCTTCCTGTTTTGCTTCCTTCAGCCGCTCGAGGGCTTTTTCCTGGGCGATTTCCAGGTCACGGGTCGCGCGATCCGCGGCCGCGAGCCCCTCGGCGATCTTTTTCTCGCGCTCCGCCATAGCAGCGACCATGGGCGGCCAAACGAACTTCATGCAGAACCACACGAAGCCGAAGAAAGCGATTGCCTGTCCGATGAGCGTAAGGTTGATATTCACGCCGTGCTCCTCACTGCTGTGGCGGGGCCGCCGGAAAGGCGGCCCCGCGCATCATTGCTTCCGGGATGCCTGCCTCAGGCCATGCCCGGCGCAACAACGAAAATGAGATACATGGCAAGGCCGACACCGATAATCGGAATAGCGTCCACCAGGCCGGCGCCGAGAAAGAACGTGACCTGAAGCTTGGGGGCGAGCTCCGGCTGGCGGGCAGACCCTTCGATGAGTTTGCCGCCGAGCATACCGATGCCGATCGCGGCGCCGAGGCCACCAAAGCTGATCATGATCGCAGCGGCGATGAGAACGAGTTCCATGAGTTTCTCCTAGCAGTTGTTTACCAAACGGTTGAACGATTTAGTGGTCTTCGTGGGCCATGCTCAGATAGACAATGGTCAGCACCATGAAAATGAAGGCCTGCAGCGTGATCACCAGGATGTGGAAGATCGCCCAGCCGATCTGCAGCAGTCCGGCAGGCGCCATCCAGACGACACCTGCGCTGAACAGGGCGGCGATCAGGATGAAAATCATCTCGCCGGCGTACATGTTGCCGAACAGACGCAGCGCCAGGGAGAAGGGCTTTGCCAGGAGCCCGACCACTTCCATGAACAGGTTGACCGGAATAAACAGCCAGTGGTTGAAGGGGTTCATCGCCAACTCGCGGGCGAAGCCGAAGCCCTTTACCTTTATCGAGTAATAAAGAATGAGCATGAGCACACCGATGGACAGGCCGAAGGTGATATTCGGATCGGTTGACGGCACGATCTTCTGGTATTCGACGCCCAGCAGCATCAGCGTATGCGGGACGAAATCGACGGGTACGAGATCCATCAGGTTCATCAGAAAGACCCAGACGAACACGGTCAGCGAGAGCGGAGCGATAAGCGGGTTTCTGCCATGGAACGTATCCCGAACCGTGTTATCGATGAAACTCACCAGCATTTCTGCCGCATTCAGGGCACCCGTCGGAACATCGGCGGTTGCCCGGTTGGCCATGCGGCGGAAAAACCAGCAGAAAAACAGGCCAAGTCCCACAGACCACACCATGGAATCCACGTGAATAGCGGTAAACCCCATCGCCGCGGCTTCCTCGCCACCATGCGCCATCACCCAGGCACCGCCTTCACCGACGACGCTGCCGTCGTGGCGTTCGTAGCCCGCCGGCAGTTTGCCGTAGGTGAGGTTCGTCAGGTGGTGGACGATATACTCGGAAACCGTCTGCGTCTCGCCTGCCATGCAACTCGCTCTCTGCTCGTCGTTTGCCGCGGAGTATCTGTCTAACGGCTCATCTGCCCACGGCGCAGAAGCCAGAAACCGCCCGCGACCTGCACGAGCAGCATGGCGGCAAAGCCGCCGAATACGGCTAGCGGCTCCACCGGCCGCATTAGCGCAAATACGAGGGCAAAGCCCAGGGTGCTGAGGAGGAACTTTCCCCCCTCCGCCGCATAAGCGTCCCACGCCGCCTCGGCTCCGCGCCGCCCGCCGGCACCGAATAACTTGAGCGCAAACCACGCTTGCGGCACCACGCTGCACGCCGCCCCGCCGACGAAGGATACTGCTGTCACGGTATCCGCCAATGCCTGGATCACGATAGACAGGAGACCGAGGACCGCTAGCTGGACCAGCGTGATGCGGTAAACCGGTGGCGGCTTCAGCCTGGCCCCTGTCGGCGCGATCCCGCTCGCTCCCCCTTTGCCGTCAGCCACGCAAGTGGGTCCTCGTTTCGGGCGCGCGCATTATAGGGGGTATGCGAGGGCCCATCAACCGAGCGAGCAGGAACCCGGCGGCGCGTTTCGGGCCACCGGGACAGGAACCACAGCATCTGGGGGTCAGCTGGCCCCGCAAACGCATTATATGCCTAAAAATTCCCTCTAGCCGGAAGAAACAAAGTGCCCATCGGCCTACTGGATGTGCCCGAGGATACCGTCGAGTTCCTCCAGGCTGCCGTAGGACAGCACCAGCTTGCCCTTACCGCCCCTGCCGTGCTGGATCTGGACCCGGGTGCCGAGGCGTTCGGAGAGGTCATCCTGGAGCCGGCGGATGTTCGGGTCCAGCACCGGCTTTTCCTCCGGCCCGCGCGCCGCTTCCGCCAGCAGGCGCCGGACCAGGGCCTCGGCCTGGCGCACGGACAGGCCGCGCGCAGAGACCTGCCGGGCCGCCTGGCACTGTGCCGCCCCGGCCAGGGCCAGGAGGCAGCGCGCATGCCCCATGTCGAGGTCACCGTGCTCGAGCAGGGTCCGCACCTCGGGCTCGAGGCTCATCAGGCGCAGGAGGTTGGCCACGGTCGAGCGCGATTTGCCCACCGCCTCGGCCACTTCCTGCTGCGTGAGGCCAAACTCCTGCTGCAGCCGTTGCAGGGCCACTGCTTCCTCGATCGGATTCAGATCCTCGCGCTGGATGTTCTCGATGAGGGCCATGGCAATGGCCGCCTCGTCGGTGACGTCGCGTACCAGCGCCGGTATCTCGCCGAGGCCCGCGAGCTGGGCGGCGCGCCAGCGGCGCTCGCCGGCAATGATCTCGTAGCGCTTGTCCGAAATCGGGCGGATCACGATGGGCTGCATGAGCCCCTGGGCCCTGATGCTGTCGGCGAGCTCCTGCAGGGACTCGGGCTCGATATCGCGGCGCGGCTGGTACTTGCCGCGCTGGATCAGGTCGACGGGGATCTCCCGCAGCTCGCCGCCGCTTTCCGCCGGCCCGGGAGCCTGCTCACGGCTCGAAGCCTGGGCGGACGACGACAGCAGGGCATCGAGGCCCCGGCCCATGCGCGCTTTCCTGCCAGCCATCAGTCACTCCCTCCCGCCCCGGCGAGGCGTTCCTCGCGCCGGATCATCTCCCCCGCCAGGGCCAGGTAGGCCCGGGATCCGCGGGAGTACTTATCGTAATACATCGCCGGCATGCCGTGGCTGGGCGCCTCGGCGAGGCGGACGTTGCGCGGCACCACGGTCCGGTAAACGCGGTCACCGAAGTGTTCATGCAGTTGCGTGGACACCTCGTTGGTCAGGCTGTTGCGCGGGTCGTACATGGTGCGCAGGATACCCTCGACCTCGAGCGACGGGTTCACGCTCTCAGCCACCCGGCGGATCGTGTCGAGGAGCGCGGACAGCCCCTCGAGCGCGAAATACTCACACTGCATCGCGACGATTACGCCGTCGGCGGCCACGAGGCCGTTCACGGTGAGCATATTGAGCGATGGAGGGCAGTCGACGAGGATGTAGTCGTAGTCGTCGCTGACCCGGGCAAGGCTGGCCCGCAGCCGGCGCTCGCGGCCATCCACCTGCAGGAGTTCCACCTCCGCGGCGGTGAGATCGCCGTTCGCGGGCAGCACGTCGAAGCCCGCCTCACCCGCAGCGCAGCGCACATCCGCAACCGCTGCCTCGTGGACGAGCACGTCGTAGATACTCTGCTCGATGGCGTACTTGTCCACCCCGCAGCCCATGGTGGCGTTGCCCTGGGGATCGAGGTCCACCAGCATCACGCGCTTTTTCATCGCGGCCAGGGACGCGGCGAGGTTGACGCAGGTCGTGGTCTTGCCGACGCCGCCTTTCTGGTTCGCGATGGCGATGGTTCGTGTCACGCGCTGGTCTCCGGCCGCAGGGTGATCAGGGAGCGCTGCTCATCGAGGCCGGGCACGGCGAGGGCCGTCACCGTCGCCCGGTAGCCCAGGGCCTCGGCGGCCGCCAGCTCGTCGGCCCCCACCTGCGCCTTCATGGCGTAGAACGCGCCACCGGGAGCGAGCAGATGGCCGCAGTGCTCGAGCATCGCCGGCAACGCGGCGAAAGCCCGACTGAGGACGCCGGTGTAGGGCTGCTCCGGCCGGTGGTCTTCGGCACGCGCAGGCGCGATGCGTATGTTAGCCAAGGCCAGGGCCGTTTTCACCTGGAACAGGAAGCGGGTCTTCTTGCCGTTGCTGTCGAG
>CAYTJQ010000021.1:0-45277 GCA_964438205.1 uncultured Alteromonadaceae bacterium | reverse complement strand
CGCGCTTCTTCTCGCGCTTCTTGAGGTGCACGAGCAGCAGGGAGACTGCCGCCGGGGTCACGCCGGGAACCCGGGCCGCCTGGCCGAGGGTCGCCGGGCGGGCGTCGGCGAGCTTGCCCCGCACCTCGTGGGACAGGCCGTCGACCGCGGCGTAGTCGAGCGCCTCGGGCAGGGCCATGCTCTCGTGGCGGGCGAGGCGGGCGATCTCCTCGGCCTGTCGCTCGATGTAACCCGCGTACTTCGCTTGGATGGTCACCTGCTCCGCGACCTGCGGGTCGTCCACCGCGCCCGCGGCGAGGGGGGCGATCGCCGCGTAATCGAGCTGCGGGCGCCTGAGCAGATCAGCAAGCGCATACTCACGCTTCAGCTCACTGCCCAGCTTCTCTTCCAGCTGGCGAGCCCCCGGCGTGCCCGGATGGAGGAAGGTCGTGCGCAGGCGCTGCTGTTCGCGCTCGATCGCCTCCCGCTTGGCGTCGAAGCGGGCCCAGCGGTCATCATCGACGAGCCCCAGCTCGCGGCCGGTCGCGGTGAGGCGCAGGTCCGCGTTGTCCTCCCGGAGCAGGAGCCGGTACTCGGCGCGGGAGGTGAACATGCGATAGGGCTCGCGCGTCCCCAGGGTGATGAGGTCGTCGACCAGCACGCCGAGGTAGGCCTCGTCGCGGCGCGGACACCAGGGTGCTTCGCCACGCACCCGGCGGGCCGCGTTGATGCCGGCCAGCAGGCCCTGGGCGGCCGCCTCCTCGTAACCGGTGGTGCCGTTGATCTGCCCGGCGAAGAACAGCCCCTCGACCGGCCGCGTCTCCAGCGACGGCCGCAGGTCCCGGGGGTCGAAGAAGTCGTATTCGATCGCGTAGCCCGGGCGGGTGATCACCGCGTTCCCGAAGCCGGCGAGGGAGCGCACGAACTCGAGCTGCACGTCGAAGGGCAGGCTGGTGGAGATGCCGTTCGGGTAGAGCTCCGGCGTGCCGAGACCCTCGGGTTCGACGAACACCTGGTGCGCGTCCTTGTCCGCAAAGCGGTGGATCTTGTCCTCGATGCTCGGACAGTAGCGCGGACCGGTGCCCTCGATCACCCCCGAGTACATCGGCGAGCGATCGAGGTTGGCACGGATGATGTCGTGGGTGCGCGCGTTGGTATGGGCGATCCAGCAGCAGCGCTGCTCGGGGTGCGTCGCCGGGTCACCGAGGAAAGACATGACCGGCCGCGGCGCGTCACCCCACTGCTGCTCGAGGGAAGCGAGGTCGACGCTGCGCGCGTCGATGCGCGGCGGCGTGCCGGTCTTGAGCCGGTCGACGCGGAACGGCAGCTCGCGCAGGCGCCGGGCCAGGGCGATCGCCGGGGCATCGCCGGCACGGCCGCCGCCGGAGCTCTCGAGGCCGACGTGGATCCGCCCGCCGAGGAAGGTCCCGGTGGCCAGCACGACGGCACCAGCGTAGAAGTCGAGGCCCATGGCCGTGCGTGCACCGACGACGCGGTCGCCGTCCAGCAGCAGGTCGTCCACGGGCTGCTGGAAGATCTGCAGGCCCGGCTGCGCCTGCAGGATGCCGCGGATGGCGCCGCGGTACAGCACGCGGTCGGCCTGGGCACGGGTTGCGCGAACCGCCGGCCCCTTGCGCGCGTTGAGCACGCGGAACTGGATCCCGGCGCGGTCCGTGGCCGCGGCCATGGCACCGCCGAGGGCATCGACCTCGCGCACGAGGTGACTCTTGCCGATACCGCCGATGGCCGGGTTGCAGGACATCTGCCCGAGCGTGTCGATACTGTGCGTCAGCAGCAGCGTACGGCAGCCCATGCGTGCGGCCGCCAGGCACGCTTCGGTACCGGCGTGGCCACCGCCGATCACGATCACGTCAAAACTGTCCGGGTAGCGCATGGTTCGGTCCCTGCGTCGCTGCGGGCCTGGAAGGGGGCAGGATTATACGGGCGTGTCGATATTCCGCCAAACCCGCCACCACCTTACTGGAAAAGAGAATAAATCATGTATGGGATAGTTATGGATAGTTTATTGTTGTAACTACTGGCCTCGGCGAGAACCGGGGACAACCCTGCTTTTATCTTGCCTGCCAGGAGCTTGCGCGAGGGAAAGGGCTGTTCGCAGCACCGGTATGGGGCCTGGGCAGGCTGGGTACCGGCTGTGGAGGCTTTCGCGAGCCCGGTGGCGCGGTGGGTAAGCCGCCTTCCGGTCCACGACTTGTCCGACCTTCGTTACCGCCCCTGCCCACAGGTGCGCGGATGCCGGGGACAGCCAGTGGATAGGCGGTGGAGCGACCGTGGTCAAGGCGTGCATGGGCTCGGGCCGTCGCCGGCTCGTGCACAGGCCTGTGTACAGGCTGTTATTTGCCGATGCAGAAGCTGGAGAAGATTTCGCCCAGGAGATCGTCGCTGCTGACCTTGCCGGTAAGCTCGCCCAGGCAGCCCTGTACGTAACGCAGGTCTTCGGCGACCAGTTCGCCGGCGCCGCTGCCGGCCAGCTGTGCCCGGGCGTCGTCGAGGTGGGCGGCGGCGCGGTCCAGGGCGTCGAGGTGCCGGCGCCGGGCGCTGAAGGTGCTCTCCCCGGCGCTCGCCAGCCCGACGCTGTCGCGCAGGTGTCCGCGCAGGAGCGAGAGGCCCGCGCCGCTCCGTGCCGACAGCCAGATGTCCGTGCTGCCCTCTGACCGCTCGATGGCTGCGGGGGTCCCTGTGAGGTCGATCTTGTTGTGGACGCGGGTCACCGGTGTGTCCGGCGGCGGGGGTTCGACGTCCAGGGGTAGCAGGTCCGCGAGCCGGGGCGTTGCCCCGCGGGCACTCTCATCCATGCTGTCATCGACAACGAGGATCACCCGGTCGGCGCTGGCGATCTCGACCATGGCGCGGCGCACGCCCTCCTGCTCGATCGGGTCATCGCTGTCCCGGAGGCCGGCGGTATCGACGATGTGCAGGGGCAGGCCGTGGACCAGGATATCCTCGCGCAGCACGTCGCGCGTCGTGCCTTCGATGGCCGTGACGATGGCGCGTTCCTCGCCGGCCAGCGCGTTGAGCAGACTGGATTTGCCCGCGTTGGGCCGCCCGGCGATGACCAGCTTCAGCCCTTCCCGCAGAAGGCTGCCCTGGCGGGCGCTCTCACGAACGGCGGCAAGGCGCGCCGCGATGTCGGCCAGGCGGGCGGCGACATCGCCCTGTGCCAGGAAATCCACGTCTTCCTCGTCCGGGAAATCAATGGCGGCTTCAACGTAGACGCGAAGGCGGGTGACCGCCTCCACCAGTTCGTGCACGCGCTCGCTGAAGGCGCCGCTCAGGGAGCGCAGCGCGTTGCGGGCGGCCTCGGCACTGGCGCTGTCGATGAGGTCGGCGATAGCCTCGGCCTGGGTGAGATCGAGCTTGTCGTTGAGGAAGGCGCGGCGGGAAAATTCGCCGGGTTCCGCCGGCCGCGCGCCGCGGGCGCAGGCCGCCTGCAGCAGCAGGTCCAGGACCACCGGGCTGCCGTGGCAGTTGAATTCGACCACGTCTTCGCCGGTGAAGGAGTGAGGCCCCGGGAAATACAGCGCCAGCCCGTCGTCGAGGCGTGCGCCCCCCGCATCGTGGAAGTTGGCGCGGTGGGCGTAACGGGGGCGGAAGCTGGCGCGACCGGTCAGTTGCCGCGCGATGGCCAGGGCGGCAGGGCCCGACAGGCGCAGGATGCCGATGCCGCCGCGGCCGTTGGCCGTGGCGACCGCGGCGATGGTGTCTTCAGGCGGAGCACCGGCCACGGGCGATGGGTCTCAGGCCTTGCCGGCGTTCTCGATCTGCCGGGTGATGATGAACTGCTGCCCCATGGAGAGCAGGTTGTTCACCAGCCAGTAGAGCACCAGGCCCGCCGGGAACCAGAGAAAGAAGAACGTGAAGACCACGGGCAGCCACTGCATGATCTTCGCCTGCATGGGATCGGGGGGAGGCGGGTTGAGTTTCTGCATGAAAAACATGCTCGCGCCCATGAGCACCGGCAGGACGAAGTACGGGTCCATCACCGAGAGATCGTCGATCCAGAGCATGAACGGCGCGTGGCGCAACTCGACGCTTTCCATGAGGACCCAGTACAGCGCGATGAAGACCGGCATCTGCACGAGAATCGGCAGGCAGCCGCCAAGGGGGTTGATTTTCTCTTTCCGGTAGAGGTCCATCATCGCCTGTGACTGCTTCTGCTTGTCGTCGGCGTACTGCTCGCGGATATCCTGCACCTTAGGCGTGATGCGGCGCATGTTCGCCATGGACCGGTAGCTGGTGGCGGACAGCTTGTAGAACGCCGCCTTGATCAGGACTGTCAGGGCGATGATCGCAACGCCCCAGTTGCCGACCAGTTCGTGGATCTTGTTCAGGAGCCAGAACAGCGGCTGCGCGATCCACCAGAGCCAGCCGTAGTCGACGGACAGTTCGAGAAACGGCGAGATCTCCTCGAGGCGATACTGGTCCTTGGGCCCCGCGTAGAAGCGCGCCGTTGTGCTGCCGCGTGCGCCGGGGTCGACGACCAGGGCCGGGCTGGTAAAGCCGGCGATGTTAAAGCCGGCACTGGTGACGCGCGTGGAATAGGTGTGCGTCTGCTGCGGATTCGGAATCCAGGCGCTGAGGAAATAGTGCTGCACCATGGCCATCCAGCCGCCCTCGAGCTGCCGCTTGAAGGGGTCTTCGCGCATGTCCTTGAAGTCGAACTTGGTGAAGCGGTCGTCCGGCTGCGTGGTGGCGGCACCGAGGAAGGGCTGCAGTCCGAGGCCCGCGTCGGCGGACGGGTCCGGGCTCGAGTCACGCTTGATCTGGCCGAACAGGTTGGCCTGCCAGCGCGCTTCCGTGTTGTTCTCGACCAGGTAGGCGACGTCGAGCACGTACTCGCCGCGATGCAGGGTAAAGCGCTTGGTGATCGCTATGCCGTTATTGCCGGCCCAGGTGAGATCAATGGTCAGCGTATCCTGCCCCGGTGCGAGTTCATAGCGCGCCTGGGCGCTGTCGTAGCGGGCGCGGCGAGGTGCGTCGATGCCGTCGGGGCCCACCAGGCCGCTCTGGGCTACGTAGGTGCGCCGGCTGTTGCGCTCGAGGAGCACGTAGGGATCATTCCCTTCGAGTTCCGCCAGGTATTCCGGCAGGGCGACTTCGACGATGTCGCCGCCGTTGAGGTCGATCGCCAGCTCCAGCGTATCGGTGAATACCTGCACGATGCGGGCGTCGTCGGCTTCCGCCGCGGCCGTTTCCGGGGTGTCATCGGGCGGCGGCGGCAGGTCCGCGGGCAGTTCACCGCTGGCCGGCGCCTCGCTGGTGGCGGCCGGTACCTGCGCGGTAGCTGGGCCATTGTCGGCCGTCAGGCGCTGGGTGGCCGGCGTGGCATCGGCCTCCCGGGCGTCGCGGAACGCGACCCACTCGGACAGCAGCATGAACGACAGCAGGGCGATGGCGCCGATGAGCAGGGTTCGCTGGATATCCATAATCTCTCAGTCTGTGCGTCGGGTAGCGGGCACCGGGTCGGCACCGCCTTCGTGCCAGGGGTGGCATTTCGACAGGCGCCTTGCTGCCAGCAGGATGCCGCGTCCCGGGCCGTGGATCTCGATGGCCTCCCGGGCGTATTCGGAACAGGTCGGGTAGAAGCGGCAATGGTGGCCGAGAAAGGGGCTCAGGCACCACTGGTAAATGCGGAGCGCTGCGAGCAGCAGTGTCTTCATGCCGCGGCGCGCTCGATCAGGCGGCGAAATTGCCGATCGATACCGGTTGCGAGGGCGGCCTTGCCGAGCTCGCCTGCGCCCGGCCGCGTCAGGAAGACGATATCCAGGGGCACGGCAGAGGGTGGCAACTGGCGGAAGCGCTCCCGGGCGATGCGCTTGATGCGGTTGCGGCGCACAGCGCGGGAAACGTGCTTCTTGGCAACGGCAAGGCCCAGGCGATGGTGCGGTTGTTCCGAGGGACGGGCGAGCAACAGGAATTCTCGCTGGCCGGCTTTCACGCTGACACAGGAAAATACGGCCCGGTAATCCCGGGCCGTGAGCAGGCGTTGATGCTTGCGAAAGGACGCGGCCATCAGCGAAGTTACCGACTCTCGCTGTGCAGCGGCGCCGGCTTACGCGGACAGGCGCTTGCGGCCCTTGGCGCGGCGCCGGGAGAGAACCTGGCGACCGTTCTTGGTTGCCATCCGCGCGCGGAAGCCGTGATTGCGCTTGCGCTTGAGCACGCTGGGCTGGAACGTTCTTTTCATGTCAGTGACTCGATTTGATCCATATAAAAGGAAGGCAGTCGCGGCCGCGCCGCGGTGCCGATGGGCACAGCCAAAAAAGGACGCAGATTGTAGAGAAAGCGCCCCGCTTATTCAATGGCTTCCGCGCCGTGCCGGGCAGCGCCCGGCGGTGCGCTCGCCCGGGCCGTCGGTCAGGGGTGCAGCGGTCGTGGTGCGGGGGACCTGGCACCCTTATTCGGGAGGCCAGCAATGCCGCGGGTTACAGCCATCGGCCAACAATTCTCCCCAAAGATAGTAACAGGTTATCCACAGGCCGAGGGTCGCTGGCCGTGATGGGTGTCAAAGGGTGGAAACCTCCCCGTTAAACCCTAACTAACTGAAATAAAAGAATAAAAAAAAGAAAAAAAATTTGCCGCACGTGTGGATAAGTGACTGCTGCCGGGTTATGATGCTCCGTCCTGTCGCCCTGAAGCACGAAGATGTCAACAGGCGGCGAGAAGCACCGGAAAACCAAGTTAAGAATCATTCAGTGCCCCGCACGAAGGGCACGAGCGAGGTGATCTTTGCCCGACGCGGTATGGACGCAATGCAGGAACCAGCTGCAGGACGAGTTGCCGGCGCAACAATTCAACACCTGGATACGTCCCCTCGAAGCCAGCGAAGACACCCAGTGCCTCCGGCTGTTCGCCCCCAATCGTTTCATCCGGGACTTCGTCAGCGACAAGTTCGCTCGTCGCATCGCCGAGCTTCTGCGCGCGGCGGGCAGCGAGCGTGACGTGGTCCTCGAGATCGGCGAGGCCCGCCGTGCCATGTCCCTGGCAACGGTCGGCGGTTCCCCCGCGGTCCCGGCCCCCGCGCGGGCACCGGTGTCGCCCCCACCTTCGCGACAGGAACCTGAACCGGCCCCCGCGCCGACCGCGCGGCCTACCCCCATGCTCGCCAGCGTGAGCACGCCGACCTTCGGCCAGGCGCAGCACTCCGAGGTACACGAGGCGCTCCAGCACCAGCACAACCTCGTGGCGAACTACACCTTCCGCAATTTCGTCGAGGGCAAGTCGAACCAGCTGGCCCTGGCCGCTGCCAACCAGGTCGCCGAGAACCCCGGGGATGCCTACAACCCGCTGTTTCTCTACGGTGGCGTTGGCCTCGGCAAGACCCACCTCATGCATGCGGTGGGCAACGCCCTCAAGGAGAACAACCCCGAGGCGCGCATCGTCTACCTGCATTCCGAGCGTTTCGTGGCGGACATGGTCAAGGCGCTGCAGCTGAACGCGATCACGGATTTCAAGCGCTACTACCGGTCGGTCGATGCGCTGCTGATCGACGATATCCAGTTCTTCGCCAAGAAGGATCGTTCCCAGGAAGAGTTCTTTCACACCTTCAACGCGCTGCTCGAGGGCGGCCAGCAGATGATTCTCACCTGCGACCGCTACCCCAAGGAGATCGAGGGCCTGGAGGAGCGGCTCAAATCACGCTTCGGGTGGGGTCTCACGGTGGCCGTCGAGCCGCCGGACCTGGAGACGCGGGTGGCCATCCTCATGAAGAAGGCGAGCCAGTCCCAGCTCGACCTGCCGCCGGATGCCGCGTTCTTCATTGCCCAGCGCATCCGCTCCAACGTGCGCGAGCTCGAGGGCGCGCTCAAGCGCGTGATTGCCAGCGCGAACTTCACCCGCCGGCCCATCGATGTCGACCTGGTCAAGGAGAGCCTGAAGGATCTCCTGGCCCTGCAGGACAAGCAGGTGAGCCTAGACAATATCCAGCGCACCGTCGCCGAGTACTACAAGATCAAGGTGGCCGATCTCATGTCGCGGCGACGCAGCCGCTCCGTAGCGAGGCCGCGGCAGGTGGCCATGGCGCTCGCCAAGGAGCTGACCAACCACAGCCTGCCGGAAATCGGCGACAGCTTCGGTGGCAGGGACCATACGACGGTGTTGCACGCCTGCCGCAAGATCAAGGAACTGCGTGAAACAAGCTCGGATATCCACGAAGATTACAAGAACCTGTTGCGCTCCCTGACAACTTGAGCACAATGAAGGGTTGGCGCCTGGGGCGCCCTGCGTCATCGGCAATAGCAATAGCAATAGCAGAAGTAAAAAGTAAGCACACACTTACATTGGCGGCTGGCTAAGGAACATCCATGAAATTCAGCGTACCCCGGGATGCCCTCATCAAACCCCTGAACCTGGTCGCCGGGGTCGTGGAACGGCGCAATACGCTGCCCGTGCTCGCCAACGTGTTGCTCCAGCTCGATGGTGACCGCCTCTCGCTGACCGGCACCGACCTCGAGGTGGAGCTGGTGGGTCGCGTGCAGCTGCCGGCACCGGGAGACGCCGGCGAAGTCACGCTCCCGGCGCGCAAGCTTCTCGATATCTGCAAGTCTCTGCCCGAAGGCAGTGACGTCCAGGTCAGCGCGACCGATGGCAGGGCAACGGTCACCTCGGGCCGCAGCCGTTTTACCCTCGCGACGCTGCCGGCGCGGGAATTTCCCAATATCGAAGACAGCATCGGTACGCACCAGTTCACTATCGAACCGCAGCAGCTGCGCCGGCTCATCGAGCGGACCAGCTTTGCGATGGCGCAGCAGGATGTCCGTTATTACCTCAACGGCATGCTCTGGGAAATCAAGGGCGGTCGCCTGCGTTTCGTGGCCACCGATGGCCACCGGCTGGCGATCTGCACGCTGCCCGAGACGCTCTCCGGCGTCGAGGATGCGCAGGTGATCCTGCCGCGCAAGGGGGTCCTCGAGCTGGGCCGCCTCCTCCACGATGATGACGATGCGGTGACGGTGATTCTCGGTAACAACCACTTGCGGGCGACGACCGCGGGCTTCACCTTCACGTCCAAGCTGGTGGATGGCAAGTTTCCCGACTACGAACGGGTGCTGCCGCGTTCCGCGGAGAAGGTCCTTGTCGGGTCGCGCCTGGACCTGCGCCAGGCGTTTACGCGGACCGCGATTCTCTCCAACGAGAAGTACCGGGGCGTTCGCCTGAAGCTGTCACCGGACACGCTGGAAATCGTTGCCAACAACCCGGAGCAGGAGCAGGCCGAGGAAGTGGTTCCCGTCGACTACGCGGGGGATGGCCTCGAGATCGGCTTCAACGTGGGCTACCTGCTCGATGTGCTCGGGGTCCTTTCCGGCGAGGAAGTGCGCTTCTCCCTGTCCGATCCGAACAGCAGCGCCCTGCTGGAGGAGTCCGAGGCGGGCGACTCGCTTTATGTCGTCATGCCGATGCGGCTTTGATGGGGCGCTGATATTTTCGGTTCCTGCAGCGGCGGATGGGGCGGCGTTCGCGGCTTTCCCGGTTAATCATGGAAGCCCCTGGCCCATGCCGGGGTGTAAGCACGACCCAAGCCGTAGCAGGAGGGGATATGCCCCACCAGCCGCCCCTGCCCTTGGTGGAACGTCGACCGAGCGGGAGGTCTCCCGACCCCCATGCTGACCCGCCTGGATATCTACAACGTGCGAAACCTCGAAGCGGTGCGCTTGCACGGCCTCGGCAGGACGTGCGTGCTGTTCGGGGAGAACGGCAGCGGCAAGACCAGTGTGCTCGAGGCCATCCATCTGCTCAGTCTCGCCCGCTCCTTCCGCGCCAGCAGTGCCCGCGCCGTCATTCGGCACGGTGAGCCTCACTGCACGGTCTATGGTGAAGTCGCCCAGGCTGGCGGTGCGGTGCGTGCCCTCGGGGTGCAGCGGGAGACGTCCGGGATGGCGATGCTGAAGGTGGCGGGTCGGCCCGTACGCAACGTGTCGAGCCTGGTCGCTGAACTGCCAGTGCTCGTCATCAACGCGGACAGCTTTCAGCTGCTGGTCGGACCGCCGGCAGGCCGGCGCCGGTTCCTCGACTGGGGTGTGTTCCACGTGGAACAGGCGTTCTTTCCCGCCTGGCAACGATTTCAGCGCTGCATCAAGCAGCGCAATACGCTACTCCGCCGTGATAAACTGCAGCCTGAAGAGCTGGCGGCGTGGACGCGGGACCTCGCGCAAGCGGGCGAACGCCTTACCGCCTGCCGCCGGCGGTATTTCGACCAGCTGGTACCCGTGTTCGGAGAGGTCGCCGCCGAGTTATTGCCCGAGTGCGATGCCGTCGGTCTTCGCTTTCGCCAGGGCTGGGATGCGAGCCAGCCTTACGAGGCGGCGCTTGCCGCCACGGCGGGGTCAGACCGGGAGCAGGGTTACACCCATGTCGGGCCCCAGCGGGCAGAGATCGCGGTGACTGTTGGCGGGCACAGCGCCGCAGACACACTGTCCCGCGGCCAGCAGAAACTCGTGGTCTGCGCCCTGAAGCTGGCCCAGGGCCATGTGCTGCGGCGCCAGGAGCGGCCGATGACGTGCAGCTACCTCATCGATGACCTGCCCTCGGAGCTGGATGCGGTCCACACGCGCCGGGTTTGTGACCAGCTCCACGCCCTCGGCGCCCAGGTGTTCATTACCTGCATTGCGGAAGACGCGATGTCAGGTATGTGGCCCGCTGCGGCGGTGCCTCCGCAACTGTTCCACGTGGAACAGGGGCGGGTAGTTCCGGTGGGGCTCGCCAATCCCGGCGCGGCAACGCCGCAGAAGACGGACAGTGAGAAAGACGCATGAGCGAACAAGACAATCCCGGCCAGTATGACTCCTCCAGCATCAAGGTCCTAAAGGGCCTGGACGCGGTGCGCAAGCGCCCCGGCATGTATATCGGCGATACCGACGATGGCACGGGCCTGCATCACATGGTGTTCGAGGTCGTGGACAACTCCATCGACGAGGCCCTGGCCGGCTACTGCAGCACCGTCCGTATTCTCATTCACCCCGATGAGTCCATCTCGGTCTCTGACGACGGCCGCGGGATCCCCACGGAGATGCACGAGGAGGGGGTTTCGGCGGCCGAGGTCATCATGACCGTGCTCCATGCCGGCGGTAAGTTCGATGACAACACCTACAAGGTCTCGGGCGGCCTGCATGGCGTGGGTGTCTCCGTCGTCAATGCGCTCTCGGAAGAGCTCCGCCTGACGATCTGGCGTGACGGCAAGGTCTACGAGCAGGTGTATCACCACGGTGTGCCGGCGGCACCGCTGGCCGTGATCGGTGAAACGGCGCAAACGGGCACCCTGATCCGCTTCAAGCCCTCCGCAGAGACCTTCACCAACATCGAGTTTCACTTCGATCTGCTCGCCAAGCGGCTGCGGGAGCTTGCGTTCCTGAACTCCGGGGTGCATATCGAGCTGCAAGACGAGCGCTCCGGCAGGGCGGAAACCTATCACTACGAGGGTGGCCTGCAGGAGTTCGTGAACTTCCTGAACCACAACAAGACCCCGATCAACCGGCCGTTCCACTTCGAGGTCGAGGTTGAGGGCGGCATCAACGTCGAGGTCGCCATGCAGTGGAACGATGCCTTCCAGGAAAGCATCTTCTGCTACACGAACAATATTCCCCAGCGCGACGGTGGCACGCATCTCGCCGGGTTCCGGGCCAGCCTGACCCGCAGCCTCAACGCCTACATCGAGCGCGAGGGCCTGGCGAAGAAGGCGAAGGTGAATACCACGGGCGACGACGCGCGCGAGGGCCTGACCGCGATCATCTCGGTGAAGGTGCCGGACCCGAAGTTTTCCTCGCAGACCAAGGACAAGCTGGTCTCCTCGGAAGTGAAAACGGCCGTCGAACAGGCCATGAACACCCACTTTTCCGATTACCTGCTGGAGAATCCCCAGGAGGCGAAGGCGGTCGTCGGCAAGATGCTGGACGCGGCCCGGGCGCGGGAAGCCGCGCGCAAGGCCCGGGAGATGACGCGGCGCAAGGGCGCACTGGATATCGCCGGCCTCCCCGGGAAGCTGGCGGACTGCCAGGAGAAGGACCCGGCGCTGTCGGAGCTGTTCCTGGTCGAGGGCGACTCCGCCGGTGGCTCTGCGAAGCAGGGCAGAAGCCGGCGCTTCCAGGCGATCCTCCCCCTGAAGGGCAAGATCCTCAACGTGGAAAAGGCGCGTTTCGACAAGATGCTGGGCTCCGCCGAGGTCGGCACCATGGTCACCGCGCTGGGCTGCGGCGTGGGCAAGGAGGAGTTCAACGCGGACAAGCTGCGCTATCACAGCATCATTATCATGACGGATGCCGATGTAGACGGGTCCCATATTAGAACCCTATTGCTCACCTTCTTCTTCCGGCACATGCGCGAGCTCATCGAGCGCGGTCATGTCTTCATTGCCCAGCCACCGCTGTTCAAGATCAGCCGCGGCAAGCAGCATAACTACCTGAAGGACGAGGCGGCCCTGACGCAATACCTCACGGAGGCCGCCCTCGACGGGGCGGCGCTGTACGTGAACCCCGAAGCGCCGGCCATCGCGGGCGAGTCCCTCGCCGCTCTGGTCGGACGCTTCCGCGCCGTCGCGGCGACCATCGACCGGCTCTCCCGTCGCTATGCGCCCTCGGCGCTGTGGGCCATCGTCAATGGCCTGCGCCTCTCGCCCGAGCAGCTCCAGGACGAGGCGGCCGTTACGGACTTCGCCGAAAAGCTAAGTGAGCGCTTACAAGCAAACCTTGCCCAGGGAGAGCGCTACACCGTGACGGTGCGCCGCGCGCCGGAGCAGGGTTACTACTACCCGGTGGTACGCCTGCTCGCCCACGGCGTCGAGACCGAGCACGACTACCAGCGCGACTTCTTCGCCTCCGGCGAGTACCGCAGCCTCACCGAGCTCGGTGACGAGCTGAACAGCCTCATCGACGAGGGCGGTTATTTCCAGCGCGGCGAGAAGACCCTCGAGACGCAGAACTTCTCCGACGGCCTGGCCTGGCTCATGGCGGAGGCGCGGAAGGGTTACAGCATCCAGCGCTACAAGGGCCTCGGCGAGATGAACCCGGACCAGCTCTGGGAAACGACCATGGACCCGGAAACCCGCCGCCTGCTGCAGGTGACCATCGAGGACGCCATCAAGGCCGATCAGATCTTCACCACGCTCATGGGCGACCAGGTCGACCCGCGGCGGGAGTTCATCGAGGAAAACGCGCTCTCGGTCGCCAACCTGGACGTCTAGGCAAGGCGCGCCTTGCGCGGCGTGACGCCAGCGCTTGCTGGGCGACCCCAGGCACCCTCGGCCACGGCAAGGGGCCATTCAACCCGAGCCGGCCTCGTCATCCGGGCCGCCGGCGTCCCCGGTTTCTTCTGCTTCGTCTGCCGCTTCGGTGGCAGGGGCCGCCAGCACGAGGTCCAGGCGCTCGTCGTCCAGCCCCGGGTGCAGCGGCTCCATGGCCGGCAGGTCTTTGCTGGCTTTGGCCGACATCGTCTTGAAGCGCTCCACCTTGCCGTGCAGCCCCTGGTTACCGACCAGGGCGGTCACCGTGTCGTTGTAGTGGTTGCCGGCGGCGGTCAGCGTCTTGCCGAGCTTCGACAGGCGCTCGGACACGAGGCAGACCTGGTTGAAGAGGTCGCCGGCGGCGTCCGAGATCTGCCGCGCCTCGCGGTTGCTGCGGTCGATCATCCACAGGTTGGCCACGGTGCGCAGGATGGGCATGAGCGTGGTATGCGAGACCATGACCACGTTGCGCTGGTAGCCGTAATTGAACAGGTCCCGGTTTTCCCGCATCGCCTCGATGTAGGCGGGCTCGATGGGCATGAACATGAGCACGAAGCTGGGGCTGCCCAGCTCGGGGAGGTTGGCGTAGTCCTTCGAGGCGAGGTCGTCGATGTGCCGTCGCACCGCCTGCACGTGGGCCGCCAGCGCCTGCTGGCGCTCTTCCTCGGTGGCCGCGGTCACCGCGCGCTCGTAGTCCACCAGGGAGACCTTGCTGTCGATCACCAGGTGCTTGCCGTCGGGCAGCTTGATCAGGAAGTCCGGCTGCTTTCGCCGGCCGTCGGTATCGCGGAAGCTGGCCTGGGTCTCGTAGTGCTCCTCGCGCAGCAGCCCGGCCATCTCCAGGGTGCGCTCGAGCTGGGCCTCGCCCCAGTTGCCCGCCGCCTTGTTATCGCCCTTGAGGGCGAGGGTCAGGTTGCCGGCCTGCTCGTTCATCTTCAGGCCGATTTCAAGGACCCGCTGGATTTCCTTCTCCAGGGCGGTGTTGCCGCGCAGGGTCTCGCCGTGGACCTCATTGACGCGGCGCTGGAAGCCATCGATCTGCTCCCGGAACGGCTTGAGCAGCGCTTCCAGGGACTGCCGGCTGTGGTCCGTAAAGCGCTTGCCCTTGTCCTCGAAGATCCGGTTGGCGAGGTTCTCGAACTCCCGCGCCAGCTGTTCCCGGCTGTCCTTGAGGAGCGCGAGCTGCTCGGCATAGCGCGCCTCCCGGTGGCCGAGCTCGGCCTTGAGCTCCGCTTCCCGGCGCGACAGGCGGGCGCCTTCGGCGCGGGCCTCGTCCAGGGCCCGGCGCGCTCGCTCGCCCTCCCCGGCCGCGGCCGCCAGCTGCCCTTCGAGCCCCTCGCAGCGGGCCTGCAGCCGGCCGAGGGTGCGGCCGCGCAGCAGGGCGCCGAGGCCGGCGCCGACCAGCAGCGCGAGCAGCACGGCGAGGGCGGGAAGCAGCAGCTCGGGGTTATCCATGGGCGCAGTGTAAAGCACCGGCCCGCGCCCGGGCAGGGGCGGCGGGCCGGACCTGTCGCCCCGGCAGGCGGGTCAGCGCGATTCGAGGAGGGAGATGTCGGCCACGGCGAGGAAGTGCTGGCGCAGCGTGTGCAGCAGGGCCAGCCGGTTGGCGCGCAGGGCCGGGTCCTCGGCGTTGACCATGACGTCGTCGAAGAAACGGTCGACGGGCTCGCGCAGGGCGGCGAGGGCCGCCAGCGCCTCGCGGTAGGCGCCGGTGGCCAGCTGCGCGGCGCTGGCCGCACCGGCGTCGGAGAGCGCCTCCCAGAGCGCGCTCTCTGCGGGCTCGGCGAAGCGCGCGGGATCGACGCCGGCCGCTGTGTCCTTCTCCTCAGCCTTGGCGAGAATATTCGCGACCCGCTTGTTGGCTGCGGCGAGGGACTCGGCCTCCGGCATTTCGCTGAAGGCGTGCACCGCATGCACGCGCCGGTGGATGTCCAGCGGCCGGCTGGGGCCGAGGGCGGCGACGGCGCGGAAGGTACCGGCGCCGATGCCCTCGTCCTCGAACCAGGCCCGGAAGCGCTCGATGCTGTAGCCGAGGGTCTGCTCCACCGTGTCGTCGGCCAGCGTCCCCGCGGGGAACTGGGCGACCGCGAGGGTGAGGGCCTCGCGCAGGTCGAGGTCGAGGTCCTTCTCCACGAGGATCCGCAGCACGGCGAGGGCCGCCCGGCGCAGGGCGAAGGGGTCCCGGGAGCCGGTGGGCGGCTGGCCGATGCCGAAGATGCCGACCAGCGTATCGAGCCGGTCCGCCAGCGCCAGGGCGGTGGCGACCGGTCCTTCCGGCAGGCGGTCGCCGGCGAAGCGCGGCCAGTACTGCTGCTGCAGGGCCTCGGCAACGGCCGGGGCCTCGCCGTCGTGACGCGCGTAGTAGGCGCCGGCGATGCCCTGCAGGTCGCCGAACTCCAGCACCAGCTCCGCGGTCAGGTCGGCCTTGGCCAGGTGAGCGGCGCGCTCGCAGTCGTCGGCGGGCGCGCCCAGGGTGTCGGCAAGCTCGCGCACCAGGCATTGCACCCGCGAGGTCTTGTCCCACAGCGTGCCGAGATCCTTCTGGAACACGACATCCTTCAGCGCCTCGACACGGCTGGCGAGCGTGCTCTGCCGGTCCTGTTCGTAGAAAAAGGCCGCGTCGGCGAGGCGCGGGCGGATCACGCGCTCGTTGCCGGCGATGACCTGCACCGGATCCCGGCTCTCGATGTTGGCGATGGTGATGAAGTGGGGCAGCAGTTCACCGCTCTCGTCCACCAGGTGGAAATACTTCTGGTGCTCCTTCATGGCGGAGACCAGGGCCTCCGGGGGTACGGCCAGGAAGCGCTCGTCAAAAGTGCCGGTGAGGGCCACGGGCCACTCGACCAGGCCGGTCACCTCGTCGAGCAGGTCTTCGTCGACCACGGCTTCAGCACCCAGGCCGCTGGCCTCCACGGCGACCTGCTCGCGGATCATGCCGCGGCGGCGCTCGAAGTCGGCGACGACCCGGGCCTCGGCGAGGGCCCGCTCGTAATCCGCGGCGCTGCCCAGGGTGATCTCGCGATCCGCATGGAAGCGATGGCCCCGGGTGCGGTTGCCGGCGGGGATGCCGAACACCGCGCAGGGCTGTACCGCCTCGCCATAGAGGGCCACGACCCAGTGCACCGGCCGCACGAACTCGAAGCGGTGCGCGCCCCAGCGCATGCGCTTGCTGATGGGCAGGCCGGCGACGGCCTCGTCGATAACGGCGCCGAGGCTGTCCGCCGTGCGCGCGCCGGGTTCCTCCCGGCGCAGGCCCAGGCGCTGCCCTTTCGGCGTGTCGATGAGCTCGAGGTCGTCGGCTTCGACGCCCTGCTTGCGGGCGAAGCCCGCAGCGGCCGGCGTCCAGGCGCCCTGCTCGTCGCGCGCGCGGTCCGCCGGCGGGCCGAGCAGTTCGAGCTGACGGGCCGGCGCGGCGTCGGCGACCTCCTCCACCAGCACGGCCAGGCGCCGGGGCGTGGCGAACCAGCGGGCCTCGCCGTGGGCGAGATTACGCTCCGCAAGACCCTTCAGGAGGCCGTCGCGGAAAGCGAGGCCGAGGGTCTTGAGGTCTTTCGGCGGCAGTTCTTCCGTACCGATCTCGATCAGCAGCGTCTCGGTGCTCATGCGCTGGCCTCCGCCGCCTGCTGCCGGTCCGCGAGGGCGGCGTCGCGCAGGGCGGCGTCCGCCATCGGGAAGCCGAGGCGCGCCCGCGCCTCCACGTAGGCTGCGGCCACGGCGCGGGCCAGGGTGCGCACGCGCAGGATGTAGCGCTGGCGCTCGGTCACCGAGATGGCGTGCCGGGCGTCGAGGAGGTTGAAGGTGTGCGAGGCTTTCATGACCATCTCGTAGGCGGGCAGGGGCAGCTCCAGCCCGACCAGGCGGCCGGCCTCCGCCTCGCAGTGATCGAACTGCTGGAACAGCGCCCTCGTGTCGGCCTCGCGGAAGTTGTAGCGCGACATCTCGACTTCGTTCTGGTGAAACACGTCGCCGTAGCTCACCGTGCCGGCGGGGGTCTCGGCCCAGACGAGGTCGTAGACGCTGTCCACGCCCTGCAGGTACATGGCGATGCGCTCCAGGCCGTAGGTGATCTCGCCGGTGACCGGGAAGCACTCGAGGCCGCCCGCCTGCTGGAAGTAGGTGAACTGGGTCACCTCCATGCCGTTCAGCCAGACTTCCCAGCCGAGGCCCCAGGCCCCGAGCGTCGGCGACTCCCAGTTGTCCTCCACGAAGCGCACGTCGTGGATGCCCGTATCGATGCCGAGGGCGCGCAGGGACTCCAGGTAGAGCGCCTGGAACTCGGGCGGCGAGGGCTTCATGACCACCTGGAACTGGTAGTAGTGCTGCAGCCGGTTCGGGTTCTCGCCATAGCGGCCGTCCGTGGGCCGGCGGCTCGGCTGCACGTAGGCCGCATTCCAGTTCTCCGGGCCCAGGGAGCGCAGGAACGTGGCAGGGTGGAAGGTACCGGCGCCCACTTCCATGTCTAGCGGCTGCAGGATCACGCAGCCTTTCTCGCCCCAGAAGGCCTGCAGGCGCAGGATCAGCGCCTGGAAGGTCAGCTTGTCGCTCATGCTCATTCCCGTCCCCGGCGCCCGGTTGCCGATCACGGGCGGAGGGCCCCGGGCAAAAAAGCGGCTATTATACAGGCTGAGCTCCCGGCATAATATGCGCGGCCGCCGTCTCGGCGCCCAGCCTGGCCGTCCCGGTCTACCCTCGAATCCTCCCGCCGCAAGCGGAGACACGCATGTTCTACGGCAAACTCGTCGCCGGCCTTCTCGGGCTCCTCGTCGCCGGCCCCCTGGGCCTCCTCCTCGGCCTGCTGCTCGGCCACGCCTTCGATCGCGGCCTCGCGGGCCAGTTCGCGCTCGGCGGCCGCGAGGGCATCGCCCGCATCCAGCGCAGCTTCTTCGAGTGCTGCTTTCTCCTCCTCGGCTACATCGCCAAGGCGGACGGGCGCGTCTCCCAGGCCGAGATCGACCACACGGAGGGCCTGTTCCGCCAGCTGCGCCTGAACCCTGAACAGCGCAAGGAGGCCATCGGCCTGTTCAAGCAGGGCTCGGCGCCGGGCTTCGACCCGGCCCCGGTGGTGGCGCGCTTCCTCGAGGCCTGCCGCGGCCAGCGGCTGGTGAAGCAGACGCTGCTGTTCTTCCTCGTGTCGCTGGCGCTGGCGGACCACCAGCTCGACGCGGCGGAGCGGCGTGTGCTCGGCGAGGTCGCCGGGCTCCTCGGCTACACGGAGGCGCAGCTCGACCAGATCCTCGGCATGACCCGGGCGCAGGAGCACTTCCACGGTGCCGGCGGCGCTGCCGTGCAGCCCGGCACCTCCCTCGACGATGCCTACGCGGCCCTGGGCGTGAGCCCGGACGTGGACGACCGCGAGCTGAAGCGGGCCTACCGCAAGCTCATGAGCGAGCATCACCCGGACAAGCTCATCGCCCGCGGCGTCCCGGAAGACATGCTGAAGGTCGCGACGGAGCGGGCGCAGGAGATCCAGGTCGCCTACGACATGATCCGCAAGGCCCGCGGCCAGTCCTGAGAGCCCGGCCGGCACACGGGCCGGGCAGGCTGCTACTGGCGCCAGAACATCGGTGTAAACAGCACCAGCAGGGTGAATACCTCGAGGCGGCCGAGAAGCATGGCAAAACACAGCACACCCTTGGCGAAATCGCTGATCCCCGCGTAGTTGGCGCTCACGGCACCCAGGCCCGGGCCGAGATTGTTCAGGGTCGCGCCCATGGCCGAGAAGGCCGTGAGGAAGTCTAGCCCGGTGGCCATGAGCACCAGCATCAGCACGATGAACACGAAGGTGTAGACGGCGAAGAAGCTCCACACCGCGCTCACCACGGTGGCCTCCACCCGCCGGTTGCCGACTTTCAGGGGGATGACCGCGTGCGGGTGTACCAGCTGCTTGAGCTCGCGGATGCCCTGCTTGTAGATGAGCATGAGGCGCATGGCCTTGATGCCGCCGCCGGTGGAGCCGACGCAGCCGCCCATGAAGGAGAACATCATCAGCATGATCGGCAGGAAGCCCGGCCAGGCCGCAAAATCCTGGGTGGCGAAGCCCGCGGTGGTGGTGATCGACACCGCCTGGAAGAGGCCGTGGACAATGCCGTCCTCCACTTCGAGAGTGCCGGAGGCGATGAGGTAGGCGATGGTCGCCGTGGTACACACGAGCATGGCGCCGCCGAAAAAACGGGTCTCCGAGTCCCGCCGGTAGTGCGCCAGGCTGCGCCGCCTGAAGGCGCTGTAGTGCATGCCGAAGTTGATCGCCGACACCAGCATGAACAGCGTGCAGATCAGGTAGATGGTGTTGCTGTCGAAGTAGCCCATGCTGGCATCGTGGGTGCTGAAACCGCCGATGGCCACGGTGGAGAAGGCGTGGCAGAGGGCGTCGAAGGGCGTCATGCCGGCGGCATAGTAGGCGAGGCCGCAGGTCGAGGTCAGGGCCACATAGATGATGAACAGTGCCTTCGCGGTCCCGGCGATGCGCGGGGTCAGCTTGCTGTCCTTGCTCGGCCCGGGCGTTTCAGCGCGGTAGAGCTGCATGCCGCCGATACCGAGCATGGGCAGGACGGCCACGGCCACCACGATGATGCCGATGCCGCCCAGCCACTGCAGCAGCTGCCGGTAAAGCAGCAGGGAAGACGGCAGCTCGTCCAGGCCCACGAGCACCGTCGCCCCGGTGGTGGTGAGGCCGGAGATCGACTCGAAGGCGGCGTCCACGGGGCCCAGGCCGAGGGACTCGGTCAGGGCGAAGGGCAGGGCACCGAAGAGGCCGAGCACGGTCCAGAAAAGCGCCGTGACCAGGAAGCCGTCGCGGATGCGCAGTTCCCGCTGCGCCCCGCGCAGGGACAGCCAGAGCACGAGCCCCGCGGACAGGGTGATGGAGAAGGCGGCGAGGAAGCCGGGCACCGTCTCGTCTTCGGCCACGACCGCGACGACCAGCGGGATGAGCATGGCGCTGGAGAAGAGCGTCAGCAGCAGGCCGAGGATGCGCAGGGAGATAGCGAGCTGCATGGGCGGCCCGCTAGGAGAAAAAGCCGAGGCCGACGGCGAAGAGCTTCTCCACCGCGGGGATCCGCGTCTTGTCCACGACGAAGAGGATCACGTGGTCCCCGGTCTCGACCACCACGTGGCGGTGGGCGATGTGTACCTCGTCGCCGCGGACGATGGCGCCGATCGTCACCCCTTCCGGCAGCGCGATGTCCTCGAGCTTGCGGCCCACCACCCGCGACGAATAGGCGTCGCCGAGGGCGGTGAGTTCCAGCGCCTCGGCAGCGCCGCGGCGCAGGGCGTGGATGTTGCTCACCTCGCCCTTGCGGACATGGGCCAGGAGGCTGGAGATGGTGATTTCCTGCGGCGAGATCGCGATGTCGATCTCGTCGCCCACGAGCTCCGCGTAGGCCTTGTTGGTGATCAGCGTGATGACCTTCTTGGCCCCGAGGCGCTTGGCCAGCATCGACATCATGATGTTGGACTCGTCGTTGTTGGTCAGCGCGCAGAACACATCCACGGCGTCGATGCTCTCCTCCTTCAGCAGCTGCGGCTGCGAGGCGCTGCCGTCGATCACCAGCGTATGCTTGAGGCGCTCGGACAGCTCGCGGCAGCGCGCGTAGCTGTTCTCGATCAGCTTCACCGTGTAGTCGTTCTCGATGCCGGCGGCGAGGCGTTCGCCGATGTTGCCGCCGCCGGCGATCATGACCCGGCGATAGGGCTTGTCGACCCGCCGGAGCTCGGACATGACCTTGCGGATGTGCTGCCGGGCGGCGATGAAAAAGACCTCGTCATCGGCCTCCACCACGGAGTCGCCCTCGGGGATGATGGCCCGGTCCTGGCGGAAGATGGCGGCCACCCGCGTGTCCACCTCCGGCATGTGCTTGCGAATTGCCGCGAGCTCCTGGCCGACGATCGGTCCGCCGTGCACCGCGCGCACGGCCACCAGCTGTACCCGGCCGCCGGCGAAGTCCATCACCTGCAGTGCCCCCGGGTTGATGATGAGCTGCCGGATGCTGTCGGTGATCAGCTGCTCCGGGCCGATGATCACGTCGATGGGAATGTTTTCGCGGTTGAACAGGGCCCCCTCGCGCTCGAGATAGCCCGTGGCTCGGACCCGCGAGATCTTGCGCGGTGTGCGGTGCAGCGTGTGCGCCACCTGGCAGGCGACCATGTTGATCTCGTCGCTGTTGGTCACCGCAATGAGCATCTCGGCGTCGGCGATGCCGGCGCTCTCCAGCGTGGCGGGGTCCGACGCGTGACCGGTGACGATGCCGATGTCGAGGCGGTCCTGCAGGGCGCGGAGCTTGTCGCCGTTGGTGTCGACGACGGTGATATCGTTCTTCTCGTCGGCCAGGTGCTCGGCAAGGGTGCCGCCGACCTGGCCCGCCCCGAGGATGATGATTTTCATGCCGCGCTGACCGCCCTGTCGAGTTGGTCGAACCTTAAAGAATTCCCGCGGCCATTGTAAGCCTTCCCCCGCGAGCCTTCACTGGAAAGCCCACTGCCGAAAGCCCTCACGGGGCTTTCGCGAGCAATGCATAGAAAAGGCCGTCAGTGCCATCGACCTGCGGCAGCAGCTGGTAGCCGTGGGCGGTGCGCGCGGCCCCCGGGACGTCGGGGGTGCACTCGCGGGCATCGTCGTGATCGGCGAGGAAGGGGCCGACGACGCCGTCGTTCTCGGCAGCCAGCAGCGAGCAGGTCGCATAGAGCAGTCGGCCCCCGGGGGCGAGGCGCGCCCAGCAGCCATCCAGGATGGCGCGCTGGCGCGCGGCGAGCTGCCCGGGGTCGGCATCCCGGCGCAGGACCTTGATATCCGGGTGCCGGCGCAGCACGCCACTGCCGCTGCAGGGGGCATCCACCAAGATGCAGTCGAAGGGGGCGGCCCCGGCGAGCAGCGCGGGGTCGGCGGCATCGCCGGCGACCAGCCGTGCGCGCTGGCCCAGCCGATCGAGGTTCTCCCGGATCCGGGCGAGGCGCGCCTCGTCCACGTCCACGGCCGTGAGCTCACAGTCCGGCGCGAGCTCCAGCAGGTGGCAGGCCTTGCCGCCGGGGGCGGCGCAGGCGTCGAGTAAACGTTCGCCGTCCCGGGGGGCAAGCAGCGGAGCCGCGAGCTGGGCCGCCTCGTCCTGCACGCTGAAGTCGCCCTCGGCGAAGCCAGGCAGTGCCTCCACCGGGCGCGGCCTGGCGAGGGTCAGCGAGTCCTCCGACAGCGTTCCCGCCCGCGCCTCGATACCCGCCGCGGCGAGCGCCGCCAGCGCCGCTTCGCGGCTCTGCTGCTGCCGGTTGACCCGCAGGGTAAGCGGCGGCTGGCTGTTGTTGGCGGCGACGATGCGGTCGAGAGCACCGGGCCACTCCCCGGCCATCGCATCGAACAGCCAGCCGGGATGCGCCGCCCGGGCCGCCGGCGGCAGCGCGGCCTCGAGGTCGGCCCGCTCCCGCTGGTAGCGCCGCAGCACGGCATTCAGGAGTCCCCGCGCCCAGGGCTTGCCGAGGTCGGCGGTGGCGGCCACGGTTTCCGCGACCGCCGCGTGGTCCGGGATGCGCGTGTCGCCGAGCTGGTACAGGCCGAGGAGCAGCAGCGCGTGGACGTCCCGGTCCTTGCGCCGCAGGGGCCGGTCGAGGAGCCGGGCGGCCAGTGCCTCCAGCCGGGGCGCCAGGCGTAGGGTGCCGTAGCAGAGCTGGGCGAGCAGGGGCCGGTCGCGTTCCGCAACGCGCCCCTGGGCGCCGGCGAGCAGGGCGTCGAGGGAGCGACCCGCGAGGACCCCGGCGATGACGCCGGCGGCGGCGGCCCGGGGTGCCAGGGCCATCAGGCCGGGCCAGTGCCGGAGTGAGTGTCGGAGTGAGTGTCCGAGTGAGTGCCGAAGCGGGTACCCGGGGCGAGGCGGTCGGCCCGGGCGCGCAGCAGCTCGGCCACCGGGAGGCGGCGCCCGCCCGGGAACTGCAGCTCCGTCAGGCGCAGGCAGCCCTCGCCGCAGGCGACGAGCAGGCCGCGGTCGTCACTGGCCAGGATCGTACCCGGCACACCGGCGGGGCCCGCGGCGGTGACCGCATGCCACACTTTCACCCGCTCCTTCCCCAGGGTGGTGTAGCAGACCGGGAAAGGATTGAAGGCGCGGATGCGGCGGGCCAGCTGAGCCGCGGGCAGGTTCCAGTCCAGGGCCGCCTCGGCCTTGTCGATCTTGGCGGCGTAGCTGGCCCCGGCATCGTCCTGCAGCTGCGCCGCCGCCTGCCGCGCCGGCAGGTCGGCGAGGACGGACAGGAGCAGGGGCGGGCCGAGCCCTGCCAGCCGGTCGTGCAGGTCGGCGGCGGTCGTGCTCTCGTCGATGGGGCAGGGGGCGGTGGCGAGCATCGCCCCGGTGTCGAGGCCGGCGTCCATCTGCATGATGGTCACGCCGGATTGCGTGTCCCCGGCCTCGATGGCGCGCTGGATCGGCGCCGCGCCGCGCCAGCGCGGCAGCAGCGAGGCGTGGACGTTGAGGCAGCCGTGCGCGGGGATGGCGAGCACGGCCGCGGGCAGGATCAGGCCGTAGGCGACCACGACCAGCACGTCCGCCCCGTAGCCGGCGAGGGTCGCCTGCACCGCCGCGTCGCGCAGGGTCGGCGGTTGCAGTACCGGGACACCGGCCGCGCTGGCGCTTTCCTTTACCGGGCTCGCGGTGAGGCGCTTGCCGCGCCCGGCGGGGCGGTCCGGCTGGGTGAGCACCGCCAGCACCTCGTGCTCCGCTGCGGCGAGCAGCGCGTCGAGGTGGACGCGCGCGAACCCGGGCGTGCCCGCGAAGAGGAGTTTCACCGGCTCAGGCGCGCACGCGCTGGGCTTTTTCCAGCTTCCGGCGGATGCGCTGGCGCTTCAGCGGTGAGAGATAGTCGACGAACAGCTTGCCCTCGAGGTGGTCCACCTCGTGCTGCAGGCAGATGGCCGCCAGGCCCTCGAGCTCTTCCGTGAAGGGCTCGCCGTCACGGCCGAGCGCGCTGACGCGGATGCGCTGCGGCCGGTTCACCGTCTCGTAGAAGCCGGGGACGGAGAGGCAGCCCTCGTCGTACTCACCCAGCTCCGGGTCGAGGATCTCGAACTCGGGGTTGATGTACACCCGGGGCCGGTCCCGGTCCGGCGAGGTATCCATCACCAGCAGACGCTGGTGGACGTTGACCTGGGTCGCGGCGAGGCCGATCCCGCCGGCGTCGTACATGGTCTCGAGGAGGTCGTCCACCAGTGAGCGGAGCGCGTCGTCCACGGACTCCACGGGCGCGGCGCGGGTGCGCAACCGCGGGTCCGGGAAGGAGAGAATGTCCATGATTGCCATCGGCAGCGGCCCCTTTTGCGTTCTCGGCGGCGTGTCGTCTTCGGCGTGAGCCGGCGTGAATAGTCCCGCGGGGACTTGTCAGTTGCGCGTCGTCACAGCAAACTCCGAGTATACAGGTCTGTCTTGCGCCCGGCGACGCCGGCGGCAACGCAGGCGTCGGGGGAAGCGGCCGCCCTGGGCGGCGCCACAATAAAGCGGGCGGTAGGTAGCCATGAGCAACTCGAGATCACCCGGTAGCAGTTCCGTCACAGGGGCGGCGCGCGCCCTCCTCCTCGCCGTTGCCCTGGGCCTCGCGGCCCCGCTGGCCGCCGCGCTGGAGCTGGCCGAGGGGGCCCCGGAACGCTACATCGTCAAG
The DNA here is from genome assembly GCA_964438205.1 of uncultured Alteromonadaceae bacterium. Lineage (GTDB taxonomy): Bacteria > Pseudomonadota > Gammaproteobacteria > Pseudomonadales > Halieaceae > Pseudohaliea. The sequence continues at coordinate 20,439 of CAYTJQ010000021.1, read as the reverse complement.
AAGGGCGACACGCTCTGGGGCATCGCCGGCATGTACCTCGAGGAGCCCTGGCTGTGGCCGGAGCTCTGGGACGTCAACCCGCAGATCGACAACCCGCACCTGATCTTCCCGGGCGACGAGCTCTATCTGAGCTGGGTCGACGGCAAGCCGCGGCTGAGCGTGCGCCGGGGCCGGGACGTCAAGCTCACGCCGAACATGCGCGTGTCGCCGCGCGACCTCGCGATACCGGTGATACCCCTGGACCAGATCGGCGCCTTCCTGCGCCGGCACCGCATCCTCGGCGCCGAGGAGCTGGAAAACGCCGCCTACGTGGTCGCCGCCTCGGAGGAGCGCCTCATCAGCGCCGCGGGCGATACGGTCTACGGCCGGGGCCGCTTCCCCGACGACGAGCGCAGCTACGGGATCTACCGGGCCGGTGATGTCTACCGGGATCCGATCACCCTGGAAATCCTCGGCTACCAGGGCAAGGACATCGGCGATGCGCAGCTGTTATCGAGCCACCGCGACGAGGTCACGACGCTCGAGGTCACCCGGGTCACCGAGGAAGTGCGCATCACCGACCGGCTGCTGCCCCTGGAGGAGCGGATCCTCGACGCCACCTTCCAGCCCCGCGCTCCGGGTGTGAACCTGGAGAACGCCTTCATGATTGCCGTGGACGGCGGTGTGAGCCAGATCGGCACCACGGATATCGTGGTGCTGAACAAGGGCGCCCGGGACGGCCTCGAGCGCGGGCACGTGCTCGCGATCTACCAGGCGGGCAGCATGACCTTCGACGAGATCGCCCGCAACAACGTGCGCCTGCCGGATACGCGCGCCGGCCTCGCCATGGTCTTCGAGGTCGCCGAGAAGGCGAGCTATGCCCTCGTGCTCAAGGCCAGCCGGGTGTTGAAAGTGATGGACAAAGTCAAGAATCCCTAGGCTACACTGCTGACTCAGCACACCGGCGCCACAGGGACGTGGCGCGCGCGGCGCATCGGCGCCGACCGGCCAGGGAAGACACATGCCCGGGGACAGCCTCGCCCATTGCCTGCTGCTCGATTTCTGTGACGGCCTCACGGTCGCCGATGCGCGCGCACTGCTCGCAGCCTTTCCGGATATCGAGCAAGGCCTGGCGGCCGGCGCGCGCGGCTGGCGTGATGCCGGCCTGGCCCCCGCGGCCTGCAGCGCGCTGACCTCCCGCCGGCGCCGCGGCCCGGGTCGAGAGGAGGCGGCGGCCCTCGAGCGCCTGCGCTGCCTCGGCGCCAGCGCCCTCCCCCTCGGCGACCCGTGCTACCCCGCCCTGCTCCGGGCCATCGCCGCCCCCCCGCCCTGGCTGTACCTGCGGGGCAACCCGGCCGCGCTCGCTGTGCCCCAGGTCGCCGTCGTCGGCAGCCGCCGCGCCAGCGCCCTCGGGCGCCGGGCGGCCCGGGAACTCGGCGGCGAACTCGCGCAGGCCGGGCTCACGGTGACCAGCGGCCTGGCCATCGGCATCGACGGCTGTGCCCACCGCGGTGCCCTGGAGGCCGGCGGCGACACCGTTGCGGTCATGGCCACGGGGATCGACAAGGTCTACCCGCGGCGGCACCGCGAGCTGGCAGAGGCCATCGTCGAGCGCGGCTGCCTGGTGACGGAACTGCCCCCGGGTGCCGGGCCCCGCCCATCGCAGTTCCCGAAGCGCAACCGGCTGATCAGCGGGCTTTCGCTCGGGACCGTGGTGGTCGAGGCGGCGCTGCCGAGCGGTTCCCTGCTCACCGCACACGCTGCCGCCGCCCAGGGCCGGGACGTGTTCGCCGTGCCCTGGTCGCGCTTCCACCCGGGCGGTCGCGGCTGCCTGCAGCTCCTCCGCGATGGCGCCGGCCTGGTGGAGGGCGCCGGGGATGTGCTCCTCAGCCTGGGCTGGCCGGGCCTCCTGCCGCCGAGCCTTCTTGAGACGGGCGGAGCGGCGGAGAGCACCGCGGCGCCCGGTGCCGACCTGTCGGGCCCCGCACGCCGCCTTCTCGGCGCCCTCGATGCCGGCGAGCGCGCCCCGGACCGCCTCGCCATGGACCTCGGTGAAAGCGTTGAGTGGGTACTGACTGCGGTGGGAGAGCTGGAGCTGGCGGGCCTTGCGGACCGGGGCGCCGGCGGCTACCGGCGCCTGCGCTGAGTTCGCCTTGCCTGCCCCCCAGCGCCTGCTAGAATCCCTGCTCGCCGGCAGACCGCCCCGGCCGGGCCCCGCCAGAAGGACCGACACCATGACCGACAGCCAGCCCGACAGCCTGCCCATGGACGCCGTCAAGGCCTACCTGCTCGGCCTGCAGGACCGCATCTGCGAGGAGCTCGCCGAAGAGGATGGCCGCGAGGGCTTCATCGTCGACAGCTGGGAGCGGCCCGGGGGCGGCGGCGGCCGCAGCCGTGTCCTCGCCGGCGGCGCCGTGTTCGAGAAGGCCGGGGTCAATTTCTCGCACGTCTTAGGCGAGGGCCTGCCCCCCTCGGCCACGGCTGCGCGGCCGGAACTCGCCGGCCGCAGCTACCAGGCCATGGGGGTGTCGCTGGTCATCCACCCGGAGAACCCCTACGTCCCCACCTCGCATGCCAACGTGCGCCTGTTCGTGGCGGAAAAGCCCGGCGAAGCACCGGTCTGGTGGTTCGGCGGCGGCTACGACCTCACGCCCTACTACGGTTTCGAGGAGGACTGCGTGCACTGGCACAGCACCGCCCGCGATGCCTGCGCACCCTTCGGCGACGACGTCTACCCGCGCTTCAAGCGCTGGTGCGACGAGTACTTCTACCTGAAGCACCGCAAGGAGCCCCGGGGCGTCGGCGGCCTGTTCTACGACGACCTGAACGCGTGGGACTTCGACACCTGCTTCGCCTTCATGCGCGCCGTCGGCGATTCCTACCTGCGGGCCTACCGGCCGATCGTGCAGCGGCGCCGGGACACGCCCTGGGGCGAGCGCGAGCGCCAGTTCCAGCTCTACCGCCGGGGCCGCTACGTCGAATTCAACCTGGTCTTCGACCGCGGCACGCTCTTCGGCCTGCAGTCCGACGGCCGTACCGAGGCCATTCTCATGTCCCTGCCGCCGCTGGTGCGCTGGGAGTACGACTACCGCCCGGAGCCCGGCACGCCGGAGGCGGCGCTGACCGGCGAGTTTCTGACCGGCCGCGACTGGCTGGCCCCGTGACAGACCCCATGACGGACCGGGAGGACAGCCCCGTGAGCAGTGCCCGCAAGTTCGCCGTCTACGGCAACCCGATCAAGCACAGCAAGTCGCCGATCATCCACAGCGCCTTCGCGGCCCAGTTCGGCCATCGCATCGAGTACCGGGCCGTGCGCGTCGAGCTCGGCGATTTCCAACGCTCCGCCCGCGCCTTCTTCGAGCGCGGCGGCGCCGGCCTCAGCATCACCGTGCCCTTCAAGCCGGAAGCGGCGGCCTTCGCCGACCGGCTCTCGGATCGCGCGCGGCGGGCCGGCGCCGCGAACACGCTGCACCCCGGCGAGGACGGGGCGATCCTCGGCGACAACACCGACGGCCTCGGCCTCGTGCGCGACATGGTCGTGAACCTCGGCTGGGCGGTGCAGGGGACGCGGGTGCTGGTGCTCGGGGCCGGTGGCGCGGCCCGCGGCGTGCTCGAGCCGCTGCTCCTCGAGGGCCCGCACAGCCTGTTCGTCGCCAACCGAACGGCAGCGAAAGCCGAGGAACTGGCGGGTATCTTTGGCGATCTTGGCGATGTGGGGGGCGGCGGCCTCGACGCCCTCGACGGTCGCGCCTTCGACCTCGTCATCAACGCTACCAGTGCCGGCCTCGCCGGCGAGGTGCCGCCCCTGCCAGCAGCCATCCTCACCGAGCGCAGCTGCTGCTACGACATGGTCTACGGCGCCGAGCCCACGGCCTTCATGCGCTGGGCCGCGCAGCATGCCGCCTGGGCCGTCTCCGACGGCCTCGGCATGCTGGTGGAGCAGGCCGCCGAGTCCTACTACCGCTGGCACCAGGCCCGGCCCGAGACCGGCCCGGTCATCCGCCAGGTGCGCGAAGTCCTGGCGGCCGCCGCCTAGCCGGCCACGCCGGCCCGCGGGGGCCGCTGAAGCCCGCGCTTCCTCCCCCGGGGCCCACGAGTCGCGGGCCCGTTTCCCGGATAATGCCGCGGTTTTCCCGGGCAGCGCGCCACGGAACCTGGAGGTATTGCGGTGAAACTCGTCTGTCCCGCGGGCAACCTGCCCATGCTCAAGGCGGCGGTCGCCGCCGGCGCCGACGCGGTCTACCTGGGCTTTCGCGATGACACGAATGCCCGCCACTTCGCCGGGCTCAATTTCAATGACGGCAGCGCCCGCAGGGCCGTGGCCCATGCCCGGGAGCGCGGCTGCGAGGTCTACGTCGCCATCAACACCTACCCGCGGCCCGCCGGCTGGCGCCGCTGGCAGCGGGCGGTGGACCTGGCGGCGGACCTCGGCGTTGACGCGCTGATCCTCGCCGACCTCGGCGTGCTCGACTACGCGGCGCGCAGGCATCCCGGGGTCCGCCGGCACCTGTCCGTGCAGGGCTCGGCCACCAACAGCGAGGCCCTGCGCTTCTACGCCGACGCGTTCGGAGTCGAGCGCGCGGTGCTGCCCCGGGTGCTCTCGCTGGCACAGGTCGAGCGGCTCTGCGAGGAAAGCCCCATGGCGCTGGAGGTGTTCGGCTTCGGCAGCCTCTGCGTGATGGTCGAAGGGCGCTGCCTGCTCTCGGCCTACACCACCGGCGAGTCCCCGAACACGGAAGGCGCCTGCAGCCCGGCGCAGGCCGTGCGCTGGGTGGAGAGCGACGCGGATACGGAGGTGCGCCTCAACAACATCCTCATCGACCGCTTCGCCCCGGGCGAACAGGCGGGCTACCCGGTGGTGTGCAAGGGCCGCTTCACGGTGAACGGCGCGACCTATCACGCGCTCGAAGAGCCGACGAGCCTGAATACCCTCGAGCTGCTGCCCGCCCTCGCCCGGGCGGGGATCGCGGCGGTGAAGATCGAGGGCCGGCAGCGCAGCGTGGCCTATGTCGACAAGGTGGTCCGGGTCTGGCGCGAGGCCATCGATGCCTGCCGCCGGGACCCGGCGGCCTACACCCCGCGCTGCGAGTGGATGGCCACCCTGGCCAGCCTGTCCGAGGGCGCACAGACCACCCTCGGCGCCTACGACCGGCCCTGGCAATAGCCCGGCCACAGGAACTTGCCATGCGTCTTTCCCTCGGTCCCCTTCTCTACCCCTGGTCCCGCGATGCCATCGCCGCCTTCTACGCCGAGCGCATGGCCGACCCGTTGGATGTCGTCTACCTTGGCGAGACGGTCTGCGCCAAGCGGCGCAGCCTCGCCGCCGACGACTGGCTCGTCCTCGGCCGCGAGCTCGCCGCCGCGGGCAAGCAGGTGGTGATCTCGACCCTGGCGCTGGTGCAGGCGGGCTCGGAGCTGTCGACGGTGCGACGGCTCTGCCGCCACGGCGAGTTCCTGGTGGAGGCCAACGACATGGGGGCCGTGCGCCTGCTCGCCGAGGCCGGCCTGCCCTTCGTCGGCGGCGCCGGCCTGAACCTCTACAACGTCGCCGCCCTGCGGCTCCTCCGCGACCGCGGCATGGTGCGCTGGGTGCCGCCGCTGGAGCTGTCCCGGGAGAGCCTGGGCGACCTTCTCGAGGAGGCCCGCCGCGCCGGGCTCGCGCTGGAGGCGGAGCTGTTCGCCTTCGGCCGGGTGCCCCTGGCCTGTTCGGCGCGCTGCTTCACCGCCCGGCACGTGGGCCGGCCCAAGGACCGCTGCGACATCGTCTGCGAGGATTACCCGGAGGGGCTGCCCATGGCGAGCCAGGCCGGGGAGCCGCTGTTCACGCTGAACGGGGTGCAGACGCAATCCGGTGCCGTGCAGCACCTGCTGGGCCACAGCGCCGCGCTTGCCGACCTCGGCGTGGATATACTGCGCCTCTCGCCGCAGCCCGCGCACATGGGCGAGATCATCGGCCGCTACCGCGCGGTGCTCGATGGCGCCTGCGGGGAAACGTCCATCGACCGCTGGGTGAGCGCGCCGGTGTGTGACGGGTTTTTCCGGGGTGTGCCGGGCATGGCCGCGGCGCCGGACCAGTGACCTGACGCGGCCGCCGCCCTCAGGCGGGGTCGGCCGCGCCGGGCAGCGCCGCGGCAAACGCCGCACCGAACCCGAGGGCCCGCGTGAGAGGCGCCGGCAGCTCGTCGAAGTCGACGCTGTCGATGAGGTTCTTCACCTGCAGCCCCAGTTCCGTGTCTCCCTCGATCACCAGCCGCCGCTGAAAGAACAGCGTGTCCGGGTCCTCGCGGCGGGCGGCGAGGAGCAGCAGGCTGCGCGCGTCCCCGGCGAAGGTGGCCTCGGCGCCGTCGCGGCCGGCACGGAAGGAGAGCCGCGCGCCGCGCTTGGTCACCAGCCAGTCGCAGCCCAGGTCGAGGATGCGGATGCGCAGGCTGCGTCCCTGCAGGAAGTCGACGTCGCCGTCCGCGAGCTGCAGCGCCAGGGCGCGGTTGACCGCCGCCTCGGCGGCGGCCCGTTCCACCGGCGCGGGGACCAGGGCCAGCGGGCCCGGCCAGGGCAGGCGGCTGACGCCCGGCAGCCGGGCGAGGGCGCGCGGCAGGGACTGGGAAAGGGTGCGGGAAGAGGTGCGGGCATAGGTGCTGGAAAAGGCGCTGGCGGTCATGGCGGTCTCCTGGCGGGTTCGGGGCGTCGGATCAGCTCTCGTCCTCGAGTTCGGCGAGGTGGCTGTCCTTGAGACGGACGTAATTATCCGCGCTATAGCGGAAATAGCCTTGCTCTGCATCAGTCAACGGGCGGTGCTGCCGTGCCGGGACGCCGGCGTAGAGGTAGCCGGAGGCCAGCCGCTTGCCCGGTGGGACCAGGGCGCCGGCGGCGATGACGACCTCGTCCTCCACCACTGCGCCATCCATCACCGTGGCCCCCATGCCGACCAGTACCCGGTCGCCGATGCGGCAGCCGTGCAGCGTGGCGTTGTGCCCCACGGTGACCTCGGCGCCGATCGCCAGCGGCCAGCCGTCCGGGTTGTAGGGACCGGCGTGGGTGATGTGCAGCACGCTGCCGTCCTGGATGCTGGTGCGCGCGCCGATGGTGATCCAGTGCATGTCGCCGCGCACGACGGCGTTCGGCCAGATGGAGACATCGTCGCCCAGGGTGACCTGGCCGAGGACGACCGCCGAAGGATCGATGAGTACGCGCTCGCCCATCTTTGGCCGGTGGCCGCCGTAGCTGCGCAGGCTGGTGGCGGTGTAGTGACGCATGGTGCTCTCCCCGGAGTTGCTAGAATGCTGTGAGCTGTGGAGTGTAACCGCAGCACTGGCCCGCGATCACGAACCGATCACCCGTCGATCGGGAAGACCTGCACGGAGAGCCCGCATGGAACCGCCCTTCCGGCCCCGCCGCCGCTTCATTGCCGGCGCCGTCTGTCCGCGCTGCGCCGCCATGGACCGCCTGGTGGTGGACCTGGACACGGATCGCCGCGAATGCGTCGCCTGCGGCTTCAGCGAGGCGCGCCCCGAGCCGCCCGCGGCCTCCGAGGTGCCCACGCGGGTCACTCGCGCCTCCGCCCGCCGCAGCGAGACGGCGGCAGAGGTCGTCAACCTCATCGACCCGTCCCGGGCGTCCTCCGACGGGGATGACTAGCTTCCGCCGACCGGGTGCCCGCGATCAGGCCGCCAGCCACCGGCCGCGGCGGCTGTAGCGCAGGAACACCCAGCCGAGAAGCACCCCGCGAGCCAGGTTGAAGAGGCTGAAGGCCAGCCACAGCCCGTCGTTGCCGAGGGGTTGGGCCAGCCACCAGACCGGCAGGTAGATGCCGAGGGCGGAGAACCACATCGTCGTCATCATCGGCCGCGTCTCCGCGGCGCCGATGAACACCCCGTCCAGCAGGTAGCTCGGCGCGGCCAGCAGGGGCAGCGCGACCAGCCAGCCACTGTGCGCCGCAAGCACCGCCTGTACGCCGGCGAGGTCCGACAGCAGGGGGAAGATCAGCGGCCTTCCCGCATAGATCAGCGCGCTGATGAGCATCGCGCTGCCCGCGCTCCACCAGGCGCAGCGGCGTACCACCGTGCGGAAGCCGTCGATGTCGCGCGCGCCGAGCCGCTCGCCGGCCAGCCCCTCGGCGGCGTAGGCGAAGCCGTCGAGAGAAAAAGCAGCGAAAAGCAGGAACTGAAGCATGAGGGCATTGCCGGCGAGCACATCCTCGCCGAGCTTCTCCCCCGCCGCCGTAAAGAAGGCGAAGCAGGCCAGCAGGCAGGCCGTGCGCAGGAACAGGTGGGTGTTGGCGCGCCAGAGCTGGCGGTAACCGTGCCGGTCGGCCAGGGCGCGGCGCAGGGCGCCCGGCGGCAGCCGGACCCGCGCGCGACGCACCGCGACCACCGCGACCGCCAGGCCCAGGTACTCGGCGCAGGCGGTCGCCAGGGCCGCGCCGTCGCTGGCGAGGCCGAGCCCCAGGATGAACAGCACGTCGAGGACGATGTTGCTGCCGTTGGTGACCAGCAGGATGGCCATGGGCCAGCGCGTGTCCTGGCGCCCGATGCACCAGCCGACCACGGCATAGGTGGCCAGGACCGCGGGCGCGCTCAGCAGCCGCAGCCGGATATAGCTCGCGGCCGGCGCTGCGAGCGCCGGGTCCGGCTGCATCAGCGAGAGACCGAGTGCCAGCCACAGGGGGTGCGAGAGGAGGATGAGGGCGGCGATGCCCACACCGAGGGCGGCGGAGCGCGCGAGGATCCTGAGCGCCTCCCCGGGTTCCCCCGCGCCGCCGGCGCGGGCGACCAGCCCGGTGGTGCCCATGCGCAGGAAGCTGAAGCCCCAGTAGAGAAAGGACAGGATGGCGCTGCCGATGGCCACGGCACCCAGGTAGCGGGTACTGTCCAGGTGCCCGAGGATCGCCGCATCGACCAGCCCGAGGGTTGGAATGGATACGTTGGCGAGAATCGCCGGCCAGGCGATACCCCATATCTTGTGGTCAAGGCGCCGTACGTCTCCCACCGCTGGTAGCGCTCCTCTCCTGTCATCCCCCGGGGATGATCTGAATGCAAATCGGTTACGTAGGGCGGCGCCTTTCGCTATACTTTGCGCCGCTCGCGCCGCGTCGCTTTGTCGCAGCGGAGCTGGCAGCACAGTCCACTCCGCGTCCGTCCACGCCGCCCTGTGGGGCAGTACGGCCGGCGCGCTCAGCAGCTCGACGGGCCTGAACTGGTGGTAGTGATGTCCTCAGGCTTGGAACTGGAGAAGTACTCGATGTCCTTGAACAACTTCAAAAGGCTGCTCGTGTGCGCGGCCGCCGTCCTCGTCACGCTCCCGGGCCTTGCCCTGGCGGCCGGCGGCGAGAAGAACGCGCTGAACATGCCGGTCGGTGTCACCGATGTCGGGCGGTCCATCTTCGACCTTCACATGATCATCCTCTGGATCTGCGTCGCCATCGGCGCACTGGTCTTCGGGGTCATGTTCTACTCCATCATCTACCACCGCAAGTCCCGCGGCGTGAAGCCCGCGCAGTTCCACGAGAGCACCAAGGTGGAGATTGCCTGGACGGTGGTGCCGTTCCTCATCCTCATCACCATGGCCGTGCCCGCGACCTCCACGCTCCTCGACATCTACGACTTCGACGATGCCGAGATGGACGTCCTGGTCACCGGCTACCAGTGGAAGTGGAAGTACGAGTACCTCGCCGAGGAGGGCGAAAACGTCGCCTTCTTCTCCAACCTCGCGACGCCGCAGGCGGAGATCTACAACACCGACGACAAGAACGAGAACTACCTGCTGGAGGTGGACGAGCCGCTGGTGATCCCGGTGGACACCAAGGTCCGCTTCCTGGTCACCGCCAACGACGTCATCCACTCCTGGTGGGTGCCGGAGCTCGCCGTGAAGAAGGACGCCATTCCCGGCTTCATCAACGAGACCTGGACCCGCGCCAACGAGGTCGGCACCTACCGCGGCCAGTGCGCGGAGCTCTGCGGCAAGGACCACGGCTTCATGCCGATCGTGGTCGAGGTCGTGAGCAAGGAAGACTACGCGACCTGGCTCGGCGAGAAGCAGGAGCAGGCCGCCAAGGTCAAGGAGCTGATGGCGCAGACCTTCACCCTCGACGAGCTCATGGAGCGCGGCGAGGCGGTGTACGAGCGCAACTGCCTGGCCTGTCATGGCCCCCGGGGTGAGGGGGGTGTGGGCACCGCCATCGCCGGCAGCAGCGTCGCCACGGGAGAGCTCGGCGGCCATCTCGAGATCGGCATCAACGGCGTGCCCGGCACGGCGATGCAGGCCTTCGGCGGCCAGCTCAACGACGTCGACCTGGCGGCCGTGATCACCTACCAGCGGAACGCGTTCGGCAACAACATGGGTGACCTCGTGCAGCCCATCGACGTGTTCAACTACAAGCAGGGCTGAGGAGAGAAAGACCATGGGAGATCATCATCACGGCCCGGCCAAGGGCCTCTCGCGGTGGCTCTTTACCACCAACCACAAGGACATCGGCACGATGTACCTGTGGTTCTCGTTCGCCATGTTCCTGCTCGGCGGGTCCTTCGCCATGATCATCCGGGCGGAGCTGTTCCAGCCCGGCATGCAGCTGGTGGAACCGGCTTTCTTCAACCAGATGACCACGCTGCACGGACTGGTCATGGTGTTCGGCGCGATCATGCCGTCCTTCGTTGGCCTGGCCAACTGGCTCATTCCCATGATGATCGGCGCGCCGGACATGGCGCTGCCTCGGCTGAACAACTGGAGCTTCTGGATCCTGCCCCCGGCATTCCTGCTGCTCGCCTCCACGCTGTTCATGGAGGGCGGCGCCCCGGCGGCCGGCTGGACCTTCTACGCGCCCCTGTCCACCACCTACGCGGCGCCGTCGGTCACGATCTTCATCTTCTGTATCCACATCCTCGGCCTGTCCTCGATCATGGGCTCCATCAACATCATCGCCACGGTGATGAACATGCGGGCGCCGGGCATGAGCTACATGAAGATGCCGCTGTTCGTCTGGACCTGGCTGATCACCGCCTTCCTGCTGGTGGCCGTGATGCCGGTGCTGGCGGGGGCCGTGACCATGATGCTCATGGACGTGCACTTCGGCACCAGTTTCTTCTCCGCCGCCGGCGGCGGTGACCCGGTGCTGTTCCAGCACATCTTCTGGTTCTTCGGCCACCCGGAGGTCTACATCATCATCCTGCCGGCCTTCGGGGTGGTGTCGCAGATCATCCCGGCCTTCTCGCGCAAGCCGCTCTTCGGTTATGACTCCATGGTCTATGCCACCGCGGCCATCGCCTTCCTGTCCTTCATCGTGTGGGCGCACCACATGTACACCGTGGGCATGCCCGTGGCCGGCGAGCTGTTCTTCATGTACGCCACGATGCTCATCGCCGTGCCCACCGGGGTGAAGGTCTTCAACTGGATCACCACCATGTGGCGCGGTGCGCTCAGCTTCGAGACGCCCATGCTGTTCTGCATCGGCTTCCTCGTGCTGTTCACCATCGGCGGCTTCACGGGGCTGATGCTGTCCATCGCCCCGGCGGACTTCCAGTACCACGACAGCTATTTCGTGGTGGCCCACTTCCACTACGTGATGGTGGCCGGCGCCGTGTTCAGCATGACCGCCGCCATCTACTTCTGGCTGCCGAAGTGGTGCGGCAGGATGTACAACGAGACCATGGGCAAGACCCATTTCTGGATCTCGTTCATCGGCTTCAACATCACCTTCTTCCCGCAGCACTTCGTGGGCCTGGCGGGCATGCCGCGGCGCATCCCGGACTACTCCCTGCAGTTCGCGGACTTCAACATGATGTCCTCGATCGGTGCCTTCATCTACGGCGCTTCGCAGCTCTTGTTCCTCTATAACGTCATCGCGACCATCGTCGCCGGCAAGCCGGTTTCCGACGAGAAGGTCTGGGATGGCGCCGAGGGTCTCGAGTGGACCGTGCCGACGCCGGCGCCCTACCACACCTTCGAGGTGCCGCCGAAGATCGACCCGGCGCACGCGCACTCGTAAGGCTGGCAAGGGAGAGGCACAGGGCACGCCATGCTGCGCATCAGCAACAACCCCACCGTCGACACCGCCGCGAAGCTGGTGGTGGCGGCGTTGGCGATGTTCAGTTTTGTGTTCGTGGTCATGGTGCCGCTGTACAACGTGCTCTGTGATGCCCTCGGCATCAATGGCAAGACCAGCGGGGAGGCCTACACCGCCGCGCCCGCCGGGATCGACGAGACGCGGGAGATCACGGTGCAGTTCATCGCCCGCAACAACGACGGCATGCCCTGGACCTTCAGCCCCGGCGACCGCGTGCTGCGCGTGCACCCGGGTCAGGCGGCAAACACGGTGTTTCACGCGCAGAACCCGCTGCCGAAGGCCATGGTCGCCCAGGCGATCCCGAGCATCTCGCCGTCCCGCGCCGCTGCGTACTTCCACAAGACCGAGTGTTTCTGCTTCAACCAGCAGCCGCTGGAGGGTGAGAGCGCGGCCGACATGCCGCTGCAGTTCATCGTCGACCGGGATCTGCCCCGGGACATCAAGACCATCACGCTGTCCTACACGCTCTTTGACGTGACGGACATGGCGAGTGACGCCGTCGCCGCCCGATGAGGTGCCGCGCAGGGGAGTGGCACCCACGTAAACGGAGAGAAGAGAATGACAACCCAGACGTCTACCGCGCACGAGACCTATTACGTGCCCGAAAAGAGCAAGATGGCGGTGATGGCCACCATCGGTCTCGTGCTCAGCATCTTCGGCGCCGCCAGCCTCATGAACGACATGACCTTCGGCGAGCCGGGGGCGGACAGCAACTCCAGTCTCATCCTCTACGCCGGCCTCTTCGTGTTCGGCGCCACCCTGTTCACCTGGTTCCGCCAGGCGATCCGCGAAAACATCGCCGGGATGAACAGTGCGCAGTTGAAGAAGTCCTACGTCCTCGGCATGGGCTGGTTCATCTTCTCCGAGGTGATGTTCTTTGCCGCCTTCTTCGGCGCCCTGTTCTACGTGCGTAACCTGGTCGGCCCCTGGCTCGCCGGCGAGGGCGACGGCGGCCGCATGAACCACCTGCTCTGGGAGGGCTTCCAGTTCTCCTGGCCGATGATGCAGACGCCGCAGGAAGCGGTCGGCGGCGCCGGCAGCCAGCTGCTGGCGAACAACGGGACCTTCACCAGCGCCCACAAGAGCATGGCCTTTGCGGAGGCATCCGCCTGGTACGCCTGGCTACCGCTCTGGAACACGATCATCCTGCTCTCCTCCAGTGTCACCGTGCATATCGCGCACATGGGGCTGCTCGACAACAACCGGCGCAAGTTCAACCTGTGGCTCGGTCTGACCGTCTTTCTTGGTGTCGTCTTTGTTTGCCTGCAGGCGCTGGAGTACTACGAGGCCTACGCCCACTTCGGGCTGACGCTGAACTCGGGGATCTACGGGTCGACGTTCTTCATGCTGACCGGCTTTCACGGCTTCCACGTGCTCATGGGCACGTTCATGCTGGGGGTACAGCTGTACCGCTCGGTGCGCGCGGGGCATTTCACGGCGGACGATCACTTCGGCTTCGAGGGGTCCAGCTGGTACTGGCACTTCGTCGACGTGGTCTGGGTGTTCCTGTTCCTCTTCGTCTACATTCTCTGAGTTAGCTTGCTCTGAGTTATCACTCCGCAGCCCGCGATGCCGCCCCCTTCGGGCCGGCATCCCAGGGGTTGCGATGGCCCAGCTGGCCGGTGGCGACGCCGTAGACGATCACCGCCGCCAGCCCCAGCGCCAGGCCGAGCCGGACCCCGAGGGAATGAAACGTCCGCCGGCTGTTCTTGTCTCCCTGGTCGACCATCAGGAAGTACAGCCCGCTGCCGAGGCTGGCCACGAGTAGTACCATGAACACGATGATCAGCGCTTTCAGCACGATGGCCCCCGGATGCCGCGCAAACCGCCAGTATAGCGCAGTCGGTACTCGCTGATGCGGGCCTCCCTGGGCGCCCTGGAGCTGGACCTGGAATGGCGGACGACCCTGCTCGTCGCGCTGCTGCTGCCGGCGCTCATCGGCCTCGGTTTCTGGCAGCTCGACCGGGAAGGGGAGAAGCGCGAGCTGCTCGCGCGCTTCGAGGCCCGCCGGGCCGCGGCCCCGGTGCCCTTGGACAGCGCCCTCGCGGCGCGCGCGCCGGCGGCCCTCGCCTACCTGCCGGTGCGCCTGCGCGGGCGCTACCTGGCGGGCCGCTACCTGCTCCTCGACAACCGGGTGCAGGGCGGCCACTTCGGTTACGAGGTGGTGTCCCTCTTCGCCGGCGAGGAGGGTGGCTACGCGCTGGTCAACCGGGGCTGGGTCCCGGGAGACCCGGCGCGGCGCTCCCTGCCTGAGCCCGACGCTCCCGCGGGCGTGGTCGAGATCACGGGGCAGCTCTACGTGCCGCCGGACCCGCCCTACCTCCTGGGCGAGCAGTCCAGCGCCGTGGATGACTGGCCGCGGGTGGTGCAGGCGCTGGAAATGGCACCCCTCGGCGAGGCCCTGGCCGCCGAGCACGGCGCCCCGGTTTTCCCCTGGAGCGTCCGTCTCGACGCGGACGCCCCCGGGGCGCTGGCGGTGGACTGGCCCGTGGTCAACGTGAGTCCGGCCAAGCACCGCGGTTACGCGGTGCAGTGGTTCACCATGGCGGCGGTGCTGGGGTTGTTTTTTGTGCTGCGCAGCAGCAATCTCTGGGCCCTCCTGCGCGGCCGGCAAGCGGCGGGGGGCAACGATGACGGAAGGACGCATGACTGACCCGATGGGCAACACGGCACCGGAGCTGGACCCGGCCACGGTGAACCGCAACCGGCTGGTGCTGCTGACGATCGCCGGTATCCCGGTGACCATGATCCTCGCCGCGACCTGGCTGTGGTACTTCGTGGTCAACGGCGACCTCGACCTGGTGGGCAGCCTCGGCACCGCCAACAACGGGCGGCTCCTCGAGCCGCCGCGGCCGGTGGCGGAGCTCGGGCTGGTGGACCAGGCCGGCGAGGCCTACGCCCTGGCCGCCAGGGCAGTCGCGAGGGGCGAGCCGAAGTGGACGCTCCTGGTACCGGCGCCCGGGGCCTGCGATGCGGCCTGCGAACACCGCCTCTACCTCACCCGCCAGATCCACGTCGCCATGGGCAAGGAGTTCAAGCGCCTGCAGCGCGCCTGGGTCGGCGACCGGCGCGTGGCCGAGACCCCCTTCCCGGTGGACACGCTGAGCGACGGCGCCGAGGCGCCGGCGACCTTTGCGCGCTACCTGGAGACGCAGCACGTGGGCCTGCTGACGCTCGGCGCGAACGGTGCCGACCTGCGCGCACAGTTCCCCGAGCTCGCCGAAAGCCCGGACACCTGGTACCTCGTGGACCCCGCGGGCTGGGTGATGATGGCCTACGACGACAGCGTCAACTACAAGGACGTGATGGCCGACCTCAAGTTCCTGCTCAAGAACTCGGCAGGGTGAGCGCGATGATCGAAGCCGTGACACAACCCGCCGGCGCCACCTGGCGCGACTACAAGGAGCTCACCAAGCCCGGGGTGGTGGCGCTGATGATCCTCACCTCGGTCATCGGCATGTGCATGGCGGTGCCCGGCTGGGTGCCGCTGGATGCGCTCATCCTCGGCAACCTCGGCATTGCGCTGTGCGCCGGTGCCGCCGCCGCGGTGAACCACCTCGTGGACCAGCGCATCGACGAGCGCATGGCGCGCACGCGCAACCGCCCCATCGCCCGCGGCCGCGTGACGCCGGTCAACGCCGCCCTCTTCGCGCTGGCCCTCGGCGTGGCCGGCATGGCCATCCTGCTCATCTGGGTCAACGCCCTCACCGCCTGGCTCACCCTCGCATCGCTGGTGGGTTATGCCTTCGTCTACACGCTGTTTCTCAAGCGCGCGACTCCGCAGAACATCGTCATCGGCGGCCTCGCCGGTGCGGCCCCGCCGCTCCTGGGCTGGACCGCGGTAACCGGGGAGATCCACGGCCACGCGCTGCTGCTGGTGCTGATCATCTTCGCCTGGACGCCACCGCACTTCTGGGCCCTGGCCATCCACCGCAAGGAGGAGTACGCGCTGGTCGACGTGCCCATGCTGCCGGTGACCCACGGCGAGGCCTTCACCAAGCTGCATATCCTGCTGTACACGATCATCATGTTCCTGATCACGTTGCTGCCCTTCGCCACGCGGCTCTCGGGCCCGCTCTACCTGGCCGGCGCGCTGGTGCTGGGCGGGCGCTTCCTGTGGTGGGCCATCGTGCTCATGCGCGGCACGGACCCGCGGGCGGCTATCATGACCTTCAAGTACTCGATCAACTACCTGATGCTCCTGTTCCTCGTCATGCTCGTCGACCACTATCTCTTTACGCCCGGTCAGCTGCCCCTCGGGTACCCGGCACCGTGAGCGGTTCCAGCGGCCAGCCCATGCCCCGCGGCGTTCGCTTCACGGTCGTCGGTGTCCTCGCCTTCATCCTGGTGATCGTCGCCGGCTTCGTGTACCGCATCCAGCAGCCGCGGATCCTCACCGTGAGCGAGATGCGTGCCAACGGCCTCTATCTCCTCGACACGCCGCGGGAGCTCGGCGACTTCGCCCTGGTCACCCACCGCGGCGAGCCCTTCGTGCCGGCGAGCCTCGAGGGCCACTGGAGCCTGCTGTTCTTCGGCTTTACGCACTGCCCGGACATCTGTCCCACCACCATGGCGTTCCTCGACCGCCTCCACGGGGAGCTCGAAAGCACGGAGGCGGCGGATACCGCCGTGTTCATGGTCTCCGTGGACCCGGCCCGGGACACGGTGGAGCAGCTCGCCAGCTACGTCCCCTATTTCAACGCCGACTTCACCGGCGTGACCGGTGAGTTCCTCGACCTGTTCAACTTCGCCACCAAGCTTAACTCGCCGTTCCGCAAGCTGCCGGGCCAGGGCGATGACTACGTCATTGATCACAGCGCAAACGTGGTGCTCATCAACCCGCGCGGCGATTACCACGGCTTCTTCAAGGCTCCCCTGGACCTCGCCAAGATGAAGGTCACGCTGCGCTCGGCGCGCTATCTCTGGAATCGCTGACCCCCGGGAGGAACGACCATGGGTGATGCCGCACCGCTGGTTCTCGTCGACGGCTCGTCCTACCTCTACCGCGCCTTCCATGCCCTGCCGGAGCTGTCGACCTCGAGCGGCGAGCCCACGGGCGCCGTGCGCGGTGTCATCAGCATGCTGCGGCGGCTGCTCAAGGACTACCCGGGGAGCACGGTGGCGGTGGTCTTCGACGCGCCGGGCAAGACCTTCCGCGACGAGCTCTTCGCCGAGTACAAGGCCCAGCGCCCGTCCATGCCCGACGATCTGCGCGCCCAGGTCGAGCCGATCCACGCGATCGTCCGCGCCATGGGCCTGCCGCTCATCTGCGAGGCCGGGGTCGAGGCGGACGACGTCATCGGCACCCTCGCCCGGGAGGCCGCAGGCCGCGGCCGCGCGGTGGTGATCTCTACCGGCGACAAGGACATGGCCCAGCTGGTGGACGGGCACATCACCCTGGTCAACACCATGACGGAAACGGTGCTCGACGAGGCGGGCGTGGAGGAGAAATTCGGCCTGCCGCCGGCGCTGATCATCGACTTCCTGGCGCTCATGGGCGACAAGATCGACAACATCCCCGGGGTCCCGGGTGTCGGCGAGAAGACCGCGCTCGGCCTCCTCCAGGGTATCGGTGGCCTCGACGCCATCTACGCCGACCTCGACAGGGTCGCGGAGCTGCCCCTGCGCGGTGCCAGGAGCCTGGGCAAGAAGCTCGCGGAGCAGGAGGACAAGGCGCGCCTGTCCTACCGGCTGGCGACCATCAAGACCGATGTCGAAGTGCCCTTCGCCCCGGGCGATCTCGAACCCGGCGAGCCCGACCGGGACGCCCTGGTCGAGCTGTACACCCGGCTCGAGTTCAAGGGCTGGCTCGAGGAGCTGCTCGGCGAGGGCGCGGCGCCGGCACCGGAGACCGCCGCCGGCGCGATCGACCGGGACGGCTATGACACGGTGACCAGCGAGGCGGCGCTGGACGCCTGGCTGGAGCGGCTCGAGGCCGCCGAACTCTTCGCCTTCGACACCGAGACCACGAGCCTCAACTACATGGTCGCGGAGATCGTCGGCGTCTCCTTCGCGGTCGCCCCCGGCGAGGCCGCCTACGTGCCCCTGGCGCACCGCTACACCGGTGCCCCCGAACAGCTCGACCGCGACGCGGTGCTGGCGAAGCTGAAGCCCCTGCTCGAGGACCCTGAGCTCGGCAAGGTGGGCCAGAACCTCAAGTACGACGCCAGCGTGCTGGCGCGCTACGACATCACCCTTGCCGGCGTGCGCTTCGACACCATGCTCGAGTCCTACGTGCTCGACTCCACCGCCACCCGCCACGACATGGACAGCCTCGCCCTCAAGTACCTCGGCCACCGCACGATCCACTTCGAGGAGGTGGCCGGCAAGGGCGCGAAGCAGCTCACCTTCGACCAAGTGCCGGTGGAGCAGGCTGCTCCCTACGCGGCCGAGGATGCGGACGTGACCCTGCGTCTGCACGCCATGCTGTGGCCCAGGCTCGAGGCGGAGCCGTCCCTGCGCGCCGTTTTCGAGGACATCGAGCTGCCGCTGGTCCCCGTCCTTTCGCGCATGGAGCGCCACGGCGCGCTCCTCGACTGCGAGCGCCTCGCCCGGCAGAGCGAGGCGCTCGGCGAGCGCCTGGCGGAGCTCGAAGCCGAGGCCCACGAACTCGCCGGCGGGCCCTTCAACCTGGGCTCGACCAAGCAGCTCGGGGAGATCCTTTTCGAGCGCCTCGGCCTGCCGGTGCTGCGCAAGACGCCGAAAGGCGCGCCGTCCACGGCGGAAGAGGTGCTGCAGGAGCTGGCCCTCGATTACCCGCTGCCGAAGGTGCTCCTCGAGTACCGCGGCCTGTCCAAGCTGAAGTCCACCTACACGGACAAGCTGCCGACGCTGGTGAACCCGGAGACGGGGCGCCTGCACACGTCCTACCACCAGGCGGTAACCGCCACCGGCCGCCTGTCCTCCTCGGACCCCAACCTGCAGAATATCCCCATCCGCACGGAGGAGGGCCGGCGCATCCGCCAGGCCTTCATCGCCCCGGAAGGCTACCGCCTGCTCGCTGCGGACTATTCGCAGATCGAGCTGCGCATCATGGCCCACCTCTCCGGCGACAAGGGCCTGCTCGCCGCCTTCAACGAGGGCCTCGACGTGCACCGCGCCACGGCCGCGGAGGTGTTCTCAACGGACCTGGACAAGGTCTCGACAGAGCAGCGGCGCAAGGCCAAGGCGATCAATTTCGGGCTGATCTACGGCATGTCCGCCTTCGGCCTCGCCCGCCAGCTGCACCTGGGCCGCAGCGAGGCGCAGGCATACATCGACCGCTATTTCGAGCGCTACCCGGGCGTCGCCGACTACATGGAGCGCACCCGCGCCACGGCCCACGAGCGCGGCTACGTGGAAACGCTCTTCGGCCGCCGTCTCTATCTCCCGGAGATCAACGCCCGCAACAAGCAGCGCCAGCAGGCCGCGGAGCGCACGGCCATCAATGCCCCCATGCAGGGCACCGCCGCCGACATCATCAAGCGCGCGATGCTCGCCGTGGACCACTGGCTGGCCGCCGAGGCACCGACTGTCCGCCTGGTGATGCAGGTACACGACGAGCTGATCCTCGAGGTCCCCGAGGACGCCGTCGACGCGATCTCTCCCGCCCTCTGCGAGCGCATGGCCGGCGCCGCCGAGCTCGCGGTCCCCCTCGTCGTCGAGGCCGGCAGCGGCCGCAACTGGGACGAGGCGCACTAGCCCGCGCGGCCGCTCTGAATTTTTTTCGCATCGCGGGGAACAACACTGCCCCGACCCTGTCTATTCGAGTGTGGCGCACGCCACACCGGGTATTTCCATCATCCCCGGTGGAAATACCTCTTTCTCTTCCCCTGAGAAAGCCAAGCCCTGCCCGGCCGGTGCTCCCCCTCTGCACTTGCCGGGCTTTTTTATGCCCGCCTTATTCCTTGTGGTTCTGGATGCTCTCAGTTGGGTGCGTCGTTGTTTGTGTCGGGGGCACTTCTTGGTTGGCTCGGGGGGCTTCGTGGTTGGCTCAGGGGGTGCTTCGTAGCCCGGCGCCGGGGCTTGCAGCTACCTGTCCCGGGACCGCAAAAGCGCCATCCATGGCAGCTCGGCGGCTTGGATCAGCGCCGGGGGTGCTCTGTAGCCCGGCGCCGGGGGTGCTCTGTAGCCCGGCGCCGGGGCTTGCGACACCCTGTCCCGGGACCGCAAAAGCGCCATCCATGGCAGCTCGACAGCGGACATCCATGTCCGCTGACGCCCCGGGACAGGGTGCTGCAACCCCCGTCGCCTGAATCTGGTGTCGACTCCCCCCGCAGAGTATCTACCTCCCCACCAGCTGCCTCAATGACCGGGACCGCGCTCCCCGAATAGCACGGAGTAGGCACCAGTGGCGCGGGAACCCCCTCCGGGACCGTCGCGGGCCATGGGGCGGTTTCAACTGATCGGTGCAACACTAGCTTGCA
>CAYTJQ010000020.1:34346-55418 GCA_964438205.1 uncultured Alteromonadaceae bacterium | reverse complement strand
CGCAGCCGCGGGCGGCCGCGGCCATGGCGGCCAGCCGCGGCGCGTCCGCGGCCAGTTCGCCGATGGTCCGGGCGATGGCCTCGGGGGTAAGGGTGTCCTGGGGACAGAGGCGCGCCGCGCCCTGGTCCGCGAGGAAGCGCGCGTTGTGGTACTGGTGGTTGTCGATGGCGCCCGGGAGCGGCACCAGCAGCGCCGGCCGGCCGGTCACCGCGAGCTCCGCCACGGTGAGCGCGCCCGCGCGGCAGAGCACGAGGTCGGCCCAGGCGTAGGCGCCGGCCATGTCCTCGATGTAGGGGGCGCAGCGCGGGGCGGCCTCGCCCAGGGCGGCGTAGCGCGCCGCCATGACCTCGCCGTGGGCCGGGCCGCACTGGTGCCAGAGCTCCACCGCCACGCCGGCCTTGGCGAGGTGCTCGAGCGTTGTCGGGAAAAGTTCGTTCAGCGCCTGCGCGCCGAGGCTGCCGCCGAGCACCAGCAGGCGCAGGGGCCGGTCGCCGCGGTAGTCCCAGGGCGCGCTCTCGGCCCGGGCCACCAGCTCGGCACGCACCGGGTTGCCCGTGACCTCGCAATCGCCGCGCCCCGGGAAGGCGCCCGGGAAACCGCAGACCCGCGCCTTCGCCAGCGGCGCCAGCAGCCGGTTGGTGGTCCCCGCCACGGCGTTCTGCTCGTGCAGTACCAGCGGCCGGCGCAGGAGCCAGCCCACCACCGCCGCCGGCCCGGAGGCATAGCCGCCCATGCCCACGAGGCAGCGCGGCCAGCGGCGCAGGAGCAGTGCCAGCGCCTGCCCGCAGGCGATGGCGAGGGCGAGCACGCCGCGCAGCGTCTCCAGCAGGCCCTTGCCGCGCAGGCCGCGCACCGCGAGGCAGTGCAGGGCAATGCCCGCCGCCGGGACCACCCGCGCCTCCAGGCCGCGCCGGGTCCCGACCCACTCCACCCGGTAGCCGCGCTCGCGCAGCTCCTCGGCGACGGCGAGGGCCGGGTAGACGTGGCCGCCGGTGCCGCCCGCGAGCATCATGACCAGGGGCGCGGCGCTCATCGCGCACCTCCCGCCCGCGCGCCGGCGCCCGAGCGCAGGTCGTGCTCGATGCGCAGGACGATCGCCAGCAGGCAGCAGCTGGCCACGAGCGCCGTGCCGCCGTAGCTCACGAAGGGCAGGGTCAGGCCCTTGGTGGGCAGGAGCCCGGAGCTCGCCCCCATGTTGATGAAGGCCTGCCCGGCGAAGATCAGCGCCACGCCGAAGCAGACGTAGGCGGCGAAGTCCTCCCCGGCGCGGGCCGCTGCGCGGCCGACGAAGCCGATGCGCAGGATGAGCGCCAGCACCAGGCCGATGAGCAGCGCCGCGCCGACGAAGCCCGTCTCCTCGGCCCAGATGGAGAACACGAAGTCCGTGTGCGCCTCCGGCAGGTAGAACAGCTTCTGCACGCTGTTGCCGAGGCCCACCCCGAGCCATTCGCCGCGGCCGAAGGCGATCAGCGACTGGATCAGCTGGAAGCCCGTGCCGTAGGGGTCCGCCCAGGGGTCGGTGTAGGCCGTCAGCCGCTGCAGCCGGTACGGTGCGGTGAGAATCAGCGCCGCGAGGCCGAGAAGCGACAGGCCGATGACGATGAAGAAGTGCAGCAGCTTCATGCCGGCGAGGAAGAGCATGCCGAAAGCGGTGCCCATGACGATGACCGTGGCCCCGAAGTCCGGCTCGAAGAGCAGCAGCAGCGCGATCACGCCGAGCACCAGCATCGGCCGCAGGAAGCCCTGCCAGGTGCTGCGCACCGCCGCCTGCTGGCGCACCAGGTAACCGGCGAGGAACAGCACGCTCGTCCCCTTCACCAGCTCGGAGGGCTGCAGCGTCAGCGGCCCGAGCGGCAGCCAGCGCTGGCTGCCGTTCACCGACTTGCCGACGCCCGGCACCAGCACCAGGGCCAGCAGCGCGAGGCTGAGCAGCAGCCAGAGCCAGGCGCTGTCGTACCAGAACCGGGGCGGTACGCGGTACACCACCAGGGCCAGCACCAGCGCGGCGACGATGTAGAGGCCGTGGCGCTCGGCGTGGTGCCAGGGGTTGCCGAACTGCGCCTCGGCGTAGCCGATGGACGCGGAGGTGATGGCCACCAGCCCGAGCAGCACGAGCGCGACGCCCAGGCCCGCGAGCAGCGGGTCGGCGCCGGCGTACAGCCCCGCCCGGCTCACCGCGCACCCCCGGCGATCTCGCGGGCCAGCGCGACGAAGCGTTCGCCCCGGGCCCGGTAGTCGGGGAACTGGTCGAAGCTCGCACAGGCCGGCGACAGGAGCACCGTGTCCCCGGGCCGGGCCGCCGCGGCCGCGGCGTCCACGGCGGCGGCGAGGTCCTCGCAGCGGGTGACCGGGACCGCGTCGCCGAGGGCCGCGGCGAGGGCGTCGCGGGTCTCGCCGATGGCGAACACGGCCCGGCAGTGCGCCGCGACCGGCTTCACCAGGCCCTTGAAGTCGTCGCCCTTGCCGCGGCCGCCGGCGATGAGCAGCAGCCCACCACCGGCCCCTTCGCCGCTGTTCTCTCCCCTCTTCTCTCCCCTCTTCTCATCTCGATGCTCACCTCGGTTGTCACTACCCAGGCCCTCGAGGGCGGCGGCCGTGGCGGAGACGTTGGTCGCCTTGGAGTCGTTGATCCAGCGCACGCCGCCCGCCTCGGCCACGACCTCGCAGCGGTGCGGCAGGCCGCGGAAGGCGCGGAGCGCCTCGATCATGGCGTCCCGGGGCAGGCCCGCGGCGTGGCCGAGGGCCAGGGCCGCCAGCGCGTTCGCCACGTTGTGCCGCCCGGGCATGGGCAGGGCCGCGACCGGCAACAGGTTGTCGAAGCCGTGGGCGAGGTACGCCTCGCCCTCTTCCCGGCGCAGGCCGAAGCCGTGCAGCTCCGGCTCCCGGAGGCGCCAGCTGGTGATGGCGAGGTCCGGGCGCAGCGGCGGGATCGTCAGCGGGTCGTCGCCGTGGATCACCGCGTGCCCGCAGCCGTGGAAGATCCGGTGCTTGGCCTGGTGGTAGCGCGGCATGCTGCCGTGCCGGTCCAGGTGGTCGGGGGTCAGGTTGAGCACGGCCGCCACCGCGAGGCCCAGGGAATGGCTGCGCTCGAGCTGGAAGCTGGACAGCTCGAGCACGTAGAGCTCGGTCCCGTCGTCGAGGAGGTCCAGCGCCGGCGTGCCCAGGTTGCCGCCCACACCCGTGCGGCGGCCGGCGGTCCGCGCCATGGCGCCGACCAGCTCCGTCACCGTGGACTTGGCGTTGGTACCGGTGATGCCGACCACGGGCGCGGTGGCCGCGCCGGCGAACAGGTCGATATCGCCGCAGAGCGCGACGCCTTCGGCGGTGGCCCGGGCGAGCGGCGCGAGGTCCGGTGCCAGGCCCGGGCTGACGATGAGTTCGCTGGCGCCGTCGAGCACAGCCTGGGGCAGCTCACCGGTGAAGACGCTCACCTCGGGCATCTCCGCGCGCAGCGCTTCCAGCCCCGGCGGCTCGGACCGGGTGTCGAGCACCACGAAAGGCTCACCGCGGCGGTGCAGGAAGCGGGCCACGGACAGGCCGCTGGCGCCGAGGCCGACCACGGCGCGGTAGCGGTTGCTGGCGATGAGGTCACTGGCCATAAGCGCCCCCATCACCGCAGCTTCAGCGTTGCCAGGCCGAACAGCACCAGCATCACCGTGATGATCCAGAAGCGCACGATCACCCGCGGCTCCGGCCAGCCCTTCAGCTCGTAGTGGTGGTGGATCGGCGCCATGCGGAACAGGCGCTTGCCAGTGAGCTTGAAGGAGGCCACCTGCAGGATCACCGACACGGTTTCGAGCACGAAGATCCCGCCCATGATGAAGAACACGATCTCGTGGCGGGTGACCACGGCGACCACGCCCAGGGCCGCGCCCAGGGCCAGGGCACCCACGTCACCCATGAAGACCTGCGCCGGGTAGGTGTTGAACCAGAGGAAGCCGAGCCCGGCGCCGGCGATGGCCCCGCAGAACACCGACAGCTCGCCGCTGCCGGCGACGTAGGGAATGTGCAGGTAGTCGGCGAAGTCGACGTGGCCGGTGAGGTAGGCGATGAGGCCGAGGGCCGTGCCCACGAGCACCGTGGGCAGGATGGCCAGGCCGTCGAGGCCGTCGGTGAGGTTGACGGCGTTCGAGGCACCGACGATCACGAAGTAGGTGAGCACCAGGAACAGGGGCCCGAGCTCGAGCACCACGTCCTTGAGGAAGGGCACGTAGAGCTGCGTGGTCACCGGCGTATCGAAGGCGGTGTAGAGGTAGACGGCCGCGGCGAGGCCGGCGACGGACTGCCACAGGTATTTCCAGCGCGCCGGCAGTCCGCGGGAATCGCGCTCGACCACCTTGCGGTAGTCGTCCACCCAGCCCACGGCGCCGAAGGCGCCGGTGACCAGGAGGGCGATCCAGACGTAGGGGTTGCTGAGGTCCGCCCAGAGCAGCGTGCTGATGGCGATGGCGACGAGGATCAGGGCCCCGCCCATGGTCGGCGTGCCGGACTTGCCGAGGTGTGTTTCCGGGCCGTCGGTGCGCACCGACTGGCCGATCTGGTACTGGTTCAGGCGCCGGATCATCGTCGGCCCCACCAGCAGGGAAATGACCAGCGCGGTGCCCGCGGCGAGGATGCCGCGCAACGTCAGGTACTGGAACACCGAGAAGGCGGACTCGAAGCGGCTCAGGTAGTCGGCGAGGATCAGGAGCATGCGGCCTCCCCGGCGTCCGGCAGGAGCGCCTGCAGGACAGACTCCATCCCCGCGCCGCGGGAACCCTTGACCAGCACCGTGGCCGCCGCCGCGGCCCAGTCATCGGCCGCGGCCGCCGCCTGTTCCCGCGTCGCATACCAGTGGCCGCCGGGGCCGAAGGCCTCGAGGGCCGGCCGCACCGCGTCGCCGACACCGACGAAGACATCGATGCCCCGCTCCCGGGCCCGCCGGCCCATCTCGGCGTGGAAGCCGTCGGCGGCGTCGCCGAGCTCGAGCATGGCGCCGAGGGCAATCACCGTGGGCCCGCGGCAGCCGGCGAGCAGGTCGATGGCGGCGCGCACGGAACCGGGGCTGGCGTTGTAGCAGTCGTCGATAACGGTCAGGCCGCCGCGCCCCTCGTAGCGCAGGAGACGCCCCTCGACAGCACCGGCCCGGGACAGCCCCGCGGCGATCGCCGCCGGTTCGAGGCCGCAGGCGTGGGCCACGGCCGCGGCGGCCAGGGCGTTGGCGACGTTGTGGCCGCCGGGCAGCGCCAGTTCCACCGCGGCCTCCCCGGCCGGTGTGTGCAGGGTGAAGGCGCTGCCGGCTTCGCCGCGGAGGGCGACGGCGCTGGCGCGGAACTGCGCATCGTCCGCCAGGCCGAAGGTCAGCACCGTGGCGCCGGTGCGCGCGGCGCGCGCGGTCCAGGCCTCGCACCAGGGCTGGTCGGCGTTGACCACGGCGAAACCGTCGGCCGGGAGCCCGTCGAAGATCTCGCCCTTGCCCTCGGCCACGCCGTCGACACTGCCGAAGAACTCGAGGTGCGCCTCCATGGCGTTGAGCAGGACGCTCACCGTCGGCCGCGCGAGCTCGCAGAGGTAGGCGATATGGCCGATGCCGCGGGCACCCAGCTCGATGACCGCAAAGGCGTGCTCCGGCGCCAGACGCAGGAGCGACAGCGGCACGCCGAGCTCGTTGTTGAGGTTACCTGCCGTGGCCAGCGTGGCCCCGTGCTCACCGAGCACCGCGGCGAGCATGCCCTTGACCGTGGTCTTGCCGCAGCTGCCGGTGATACCCACCAGCGGCGCGCTGTACAGGTCCCGGTTGGCGCGGGCGAAGCGTCCGAGCGCCCGGGCCACGTCGTCCACCAGGAGCTGCGGCAGCGGATCGTCCACGGGCCGGCTGACCAGCGCCGCGGCGGCGCCGGCCTCGCGGGCGGCGGCGAGGAAGCCGTGGCCGTCGACACGGCTGCCCGGCAGCGCGGCGAAGAGGTCACCGGCGGCGAGCGCACGGCTGTCGATCGCAGCGCCGCTGACCGTCGCATCGGCCCCGAGCAGGCGCCCGTCCAGCGGCGCAGCGAGTTCAGCCAGGGTGAAGGAGCGCATCATGGCGTTCCCTCCAGGACCTGTCGGGCTGCGTCGATGTCCGAGAACGGCACCCGCTCGCGGCCGATGAGCTGGTATTCCTCGTGGCCCTTGCCGGCGATGAGCACGCAGTCGCCGGGGCGGGCGGCCTCGATGGCGGCCGCGATGGCCGCGGCCCGGTCGACCTCGAGCTGGTAATCACCGCTGCAACCGGCGGCGATGTCGTCGAGGATGTGCTGCGGGTTCTCGGTGCGCGGGTTGTCGCTGGTCAGGAAGACGGCGTCGGCGAAGGCGCAGGCCACCGCCCCCATCGGGGCGCGCTTGCCCGTGTCGCGGTCGCCGCCGCAGCCGAAGACCGCCAGCAGGCGGCCGGCGGTCTGCTCTTTCAGCGCAAGCAGCACTTTCTCGAGCGCGTCCGGCGTGTGGGCATAGTCCACGACCACCTGCAGGCCGCGGTCGTTGGGCACGGCCTCGAGCCGGCCGGGTACCGGCCGCAGGCTGGCCAGGGCCGCCAGCACCGGCTCGAGCTCGAAGCCGAGGGTGAGCGCGGCGGCCGCCGCGGCAACCACGTTGGCGAGGTTGTAATCGCCCACGAGCGGCGCCCGGAAGGGGCCCCGGCCCCAGGGCGTGAGCAGCGTGCCGCCGACGCCTTCCGGGCTCAGCGTCGCGCCGTCAACGGTCACGTCCGCGCCCCGGCCGCGCTGTGTGCTCACCGTGACGGCGGTCGCGCCGGCGGCAAGGGCCTCGCGCACGCGGGCCCCGAAGGGGTCGTCGAGGTTGATGACGGCGTGGCGCAGTCCCGGCTGGCGGAACAGCCGCAGCTTGGCCTCGCCGTAGGCCCGCATGGTGCCGTGGTAGTCGAGGTGGTCCCGCGACAGGTTGGTAAAGATCGCCGTGGTCACGTGCAGGCCGTTCACCCGGCCCTGGTCGAGGGCGTGGGAGGAGACCTCCAGCGCGGCGTGGCCCACGCCCTGGTCCCGCCAGGCCGCGAGCTGTGCCTGCAGGGCCACCGCGTCGGGCGTGGTGTGGGTGGCGGCGCGGGCGTCGCCGTCGAGCGAGGCGCCGAGGGTGCCGATGACGCCGCAGGACCGGTCGAGCGCGCGCAGGAGCTGGCCGACGAGCTGGCTGACCGTGGTCTTGCCGTTGGTACCGGTCACGGCGATCACCGCCAGCTCGCTGCTCGGATCGTCGAAGAAGCGGCTGGCGATGGGGCCCAGGCGGGCAGCGAGGCCCTCCACCTCGAGGAGCGGCGCCGCCGCCGGGCGATCGGCCTCGGCAACGCCGGCGTCGGCCACGACCGCCACCGCGCCGGCGCGGAGCGCGGCGGGGATGAAAGCGCGGCCGTCGTGCTCGCGGCCGCGGCAGGCCAGGAACAGGTCGCCGGGGCGCACCGTGCGGCTGTCGCAGCTCACGCCGGTGACCGTCAGCGCCGGCGCATCGGGCCAGGGCAGCAGTTCACCCAGGGCCCTGGCCCGTTGCACGGCCGCGTTCACTCGCTGCCCCCCGCCATTGCCAGCGCTTCCCCGGTGGGCGCGATGGCCCCCGGCGGCACGTTGAGCAGGCGCAGGGCGCCGCGGGCGACGCGGGCAAAGACCGGGGCCGCCGCCGCGCCCCCGCCGTAGCGGTCGCCCTGGGGCCGGTCGAGGACGACCACGGTCACGAAGCGCGGATCCTCGACCGGGGCCATGCCCGCGAAGAGCGCCACGTACTGGCTGTCGAGGTAGCCGCTGGCACCGACCTTGTGCACCGTGCCCGTCTTGCCGCCGACGGCGTAGCCGTCCACGCGGGCGAGATGCCCGGTCGCATCCTCCGCGGTGACCCCGTGGAGCACCTCGCGCACCGCGGCGGCGATGCTCGGCTGCAGCACGCGCTCGCCGGTGAATTCGCCGGGGTCCCGGCGCAGCAGGGACACCTGCGGCAGGATACCGCCGCTCGCAAACACGCTGTAGGCCCGGGCGAGCTGCAGCGGCGAGGCGGTGAGGCCGTAGCCGAAGGCCAGGGTCACTTCCTCGATCTGCCGCCAGCGCGGCCGGTTCGGCAGCAGCCCCGCGCGCTCGCCGGGGAAGCCCGTGCCCGGCGGCTGGCCGAGGCCGAAGCGCTGGAACACGTCCCAGATCGGCTCGCGGCCGAGCTCGAGGGCGACCTTGGTGATGCCGACCTGGCTCGACTTGGCGATGATGCGCGCGAGGGTCAGCTCGCCGTAGTCGCGCGGGTCCGGCAGTACCTTGCGACCGACGCGGATGCGCCCCGGCGAGGTGTCGATCACCGTGTCGACGGCGTAGCGCCCGCTCTCGAGGGCCGCCACGAGGGTGAGCGGCTTCATGGTGGAGCCGGGCTCGAACACGTCGGTCATGGCCCGGTTGCGGGTGCTGCCGGGTACCAGCCCCTCGCGGTTGTTCGGGTTGTAGGCGGGGTGGCTGACCATGGCCAGCACCTCGCCCGTGTGCGCATCGACGGTGACGATGGTGCCGGCCTGGGCGCCGGTCAGGGCGACCGCACGCTGCAGCTCGGCGTGCTGCAGGTACTGCAGGCGGAGGTCGATGGCCAGCTGCAGGTTGCGGCCCGGGCGCGCCTCCTCGATCACGCCGATGTCGCGGATCGCCTCGCCCTTCATGTCCTTGATGTACTGCTTCTTCCCGGCGGCGCCCCGCAGCCAGTCGTCGTAGGCCATCTCGAGGCCCGCGATGCCCTTGCCGTCGGTGTTGGTAAAACCGACCAGCTGGGCGGCGACTTCCCCCGCCGGGTAGAAGCGCCGGTATTCCCGCGCACCGCGCACGCCCGGGAAACGCAGGGCGAGGATGCGCCGCGCCTCCGCGGGCACTTCGTGCCGGCGCAAGTACATGAAGCGCTTGCCGGCGTAGCGCGCCAGCCGCGCTTCCAGCTCTGCCCGCGGCATGTCCAGGGCCGCAGCGAGGGGGCCGAGGTCCTCGACCCCGGCCAGCACCGCCGGGTCGGCGAAGAGCGAGATAACCGGCGTGCTCACCGCCAGCGGCTCGCCGCGGCGGTCGGTGATGAGGCCGCGGTAGGCGGGAATCTCCGCGGTGCGCACGGCGCGCGCGGCGCCCTGGCTCTGCAGGAAGTCGCGGCCGCCATCGACCTCGAGCACCTGCAGGTAGATAACGCGGCCCAGGAGCGCGGCAAACATTGCCAGCAGCAGCCCGAACAGGAGGTACAGGCGCCAGGGCGTCACGGCGGGCGCAGGGGCGGCCCGGCGGCTCATCGTTCCAGCACCCGCAGCCGGTCGAGGGCCGGCGGCGCCATGGCCATGTCGCGCTCGGCGACCTGTTCCACGCGGTGCGGCGACGCCCAGGTGCTCTGCTCGAGCAGCAGGCGGCTGTACTCCTCGTCGAGGAACCAGCGCGTGGCTTCCAGGTCCTGCAGCCGGGCGTAGAGCTGGCGGCACTCGTGGGTGGCGTAGACCACGCTGAAGCTCGAGCCGAGGGCGAGGGCCAGCAGCGCCAGCATGAGCCGCCAGCCACGGGGGGGCGCGGCCGCCGCGGACGCTGCCCGGCTGGCCTGTCGGCGCGTCGCGGTCATCAGGCGAGTCGCTCCGCGGTCCGCATGATGGCGCTGCGCGCCCGGGGGTTGGCGGCCACCTCCGCCTCGCTGGCGCGCACCGCCTTGCCGACGATCCGCAGCGGACGCGCCCGATCGCTGTCGCGCACCGGCACGCCCCGCGGCAGGCTCTCGCCCCGGGCGAGGTCGCGCATGAAGCGCTTGACCATGCGATCCTCGAGGGAGTGGAAGCTGATGATCACCAGCCGGCCCCCGACCCGCAGCAGCTCGAGGGCGCTGTCGAGAAGGACGCGCAGGTCCTCGAGTTCACCGTTGATCCAGATACGGATGGCCTGGAAGGAGCGCGTCGCCGGGTGCTTGTGCTTTTCCCAGCGCGGGTTGGCCTCGCTGACGATCTTCGCCAGGCGGCCGGTGGTGTCGATCGGCGCCTCGGCGCGGGCGCGGACCAGGGCGCCCGCGATGCGTCGGGCGAAGCGCTCCTCGCCCAGCTCCTTCAGGACCCGGGCGATCTCCGCCTCGGGCGCCTCGGCGAGCCAGTCGGCGGCGGTGGCGCCGCGGGTGGTATCCATGCGCATGTCCAGCGGCCCGTCCTCGCGGAAGCTGAAGCCCCGACCCGGCTCGTCGAGCTGCGGGCTGGAAACGCCGAGATCGAGCAGGATGCCGTCGACACCCTCCGCCCCGCGGGCGGCGAGCACCGCGGGCAGCGCGGCGAAGGAGCCCTGGAAGAAGCTGAAGCGGCGATCGACGGCAGCGAGTTCAGCGGCCGCCGCGGCGGCAGCCGGGTCCTTGTCCACCGCGAGCAACTGGCCCGCCGGGTCCAGCCGCTCGAGGATCGCGCGGCTGTGCCCGCCGCGGCCGAAGGTGCCGTCCACGTAGACGCCGTCGCGCGCGCTGACCAGTGCTTCCACCGCCTCCCGCAACAGGACCGTTTCGTGCATGGGCGCCACCTACAGCGTCAGTGACATGAGTTCTTCCGGCAGCTCGCCATCGGCGCCGGATTCCACCAGGGCCTTGTCGCGCTCCGCCAGCCACAGGTCCTCGGCCCAGAGCTCGAGCTTGTTGCCCTGCCCCACGACCACGAGCTTCTTGTCCAGCTGCGCGTACTCGCGCAGGGACTGGGGCAGCAGCATGCGGCCGTTGCCATCGAGCTCGAGGTCACTGGCATAACCGAGGGTAAGGCGCTGGAAGCGGCGGATGGCGGGCTTCATCGCTGGCAGAGCCTGGACTTCCCGCTCGAAGCGCTCCCACTCGGGCAGCGGATAGATGACGAGGCAGGTCGCCTGGGTGTCGATGGTGACGACGACGCGGCCTTCACAGGTCTCGTGCAGCGACTCGCGCTGGCGCGCCGGGACGGCGAACCGCCCCTTCGCATCCATGCTGATGTGCTGTACCCCTCGGAACACCGCGGCCTCCCACCAAGCTGGTGTTTTTCCCACAAAACACCAACATTACCCACATATCACCACTTCTCGACACTATAGGTGCCGCCAAATCGCCCTGTCAAGGCCTTCGCGCTCCGAAAAATGCTTGAATTTCAGGTAATTAGCGCCGGAATCGGCGGTGCAGGGTGGCTTTTTCGGCGAGGTGGAGAAGGGAAATAAAACGGGAAAACAGCCCGCTAACGGACGTTCCTGAGTATCTACTTTAAGTTTGAGGCTGTTTTCGCTTAAGTGCGGGATTTCTTAGTGCAACAAAGTCTACCTGGAGGGCAGCGGGCGCCGTGCGGCTGGAAAACAGGGGGTAAGAAAAAAAGAGTCGGTCTGTAAGCCGGGTTCTGTCGTGGACGATCATTCATCTATGACAGGCGTCGCCGCCTGCCTCTAGCGACCTACCCGAATCCACTGCGGGCCGCAGCGTGCGGATTCCTATTTGGTCTTGCTCCAGGTGGGGTTTACCATCGCCACGCCTGTTGCCAGGCGCGCGGTGCGCTCTTACCGCACCTTTTCACCCTTACCGCGCACACGAAGTGCGAGGCGGTATCCTTTCTGTTGCACTTTCCGTGGGCTCACGCCCCCCAGGCGTTACCTGGCACCCTGCCCTGTGGAGCCCGGACTTTCCTCCCCCCGGCCGCCATGACTGGCACCCGGGCAGCGATCGCCCGACCGACTCGGCGGCAAGCGTACGCCTCGCCCCGGGGCCGCGCAAGCACTGTTGCTAGCACTGTTGCTAGCACTGTTGAGAGCTCTGTTGACAGCACCGCGGGCCCCGGCCGATCCGTCGCTCCGCCGTCAGGCACCCTGCTCGAGCAGCCAGCGGTAGAGCTGGTTCTTGCGCACGCCGCTGTACCCGGACAGCAGCGCCGCCACCCGCTTCGCCGGCAGCTCCCGGGCCAGCTCGCGGGCGAGTTCGCCAAGGGCCGCGTCGACGGCCGGTTCGACCGCCTCGCTGCCGGCGACGAGGAGTACGATCTCGCCGCGGCGCTGGTCCGGGTTGCCCGCCACGAAGTCCCGCAGCACACCGAGCGGCGTCCGCCGGATGGTCTCGAAGGCCTTGCTCAGTTCCCGGGCCAGGACCGCCTCGCGCTCCGCGCCGAAGGCCTCGAGGAGCGCCTCCAGGGTCTCGAGCACGCGGTGCGGCGCCTCGTAGAACACCAGGGTCGCGCGCTCGCCCGCGAGCGCCGCCAGGCGGGCAGCCCGCGGGCCGGCTTTTGCCGGCAGGAAACCCTCGAAGCGGAAGCGGTCGCTGGGCAGGCCGGCGGCGCTCAGGGCGGTGATCGCCGCGCAGGGGCCGGGGACCGGGATCACCGGCAGGTCCCGGTCCTGGGCGAGACGCACGAGGCGGTAGCCCGGGTCCGAGACCAGCGGGGTGCCCGCATCGGAGACGAGGGCGACAGCCCCGCCGGCGGCGACGCGGTCGCAGAGCCGCTCCGCGGCCGCCGCGTCACTGTGCTCGTGGTAAGCGGTCAGCCGGCTGTCGATACCGTGGTGGGCGAACAGGCGCCGGGTGTGGCGGGTATCCTCCGCCGCGACCAGGTCGGCCCCGCCGAGGACGGCCAGGGCCCGGGGGCTCAGGTCACCGAGGTTGCCGATGGGCGTGGCGACGATGTACAGGCCCGATTCCATGTGCCACCGTATTCCCTATAATGCCCGACCGACTCGTGGTTCAACGTCGCTTGCCGGGGCGAAATTACTCCAGGGGCGCCGGGCCCGGTCACCGCCGGCGGAGCGAAGCATAACATGATGGCAGACATCCCCCCCGCAGCCCGACGGCTCGCCCTCGCTGCCTGCCTGGCCCCGGTGCTCGTGCTGGCGGCGTGCGGGACCCAGCCGCCGGCAGCGCCCCGGGACAGCGCCGGGCCGATGCCGGAGCCCGCTGCGGAAACCCCGCTGACACCCCTGCCCGCCAGCGACGAGAGCCCCCTGGCCGACCTGTTCGCACCCGCCGTGGCGGCGCTGGACCGGGGGGACTGGATGGCGGCACAGCTGGCACTGCCGACCCCGGCCGACGACACCGCGCCCTCGGCGGAATTCCAGGCCTACACGGCCCTGGTGGCCGCACGCACGGCGGACCTGCGCGGCGATCTCGCCGGCCTCGAGGAGGCCCTCGCGGCCGCGCCCTGGGCGGCGGCCTCAACGGACCTGCGCCGGCAGCGCCTGGCCCTCGAGCGCCGCGGGGCGCGGCTGCGCGGCGACTACCTGGAGAGCGCCCGGCTGGCGGACCGGGCCCTGCCCCTCTACCCCGCCGGGGACCCGGCCCGTGACCTCCTCGCCCGGTCCCTCTGGCAGGATCTCCAGTACCTCGACGCGCGCGAGCTCGCCAGGGCACGGGGCAGCGCGACACCCACGCTGCGCGGCTGGCTGGCGCGGCTCGAGGTCGCCCGCGGCGAGCGCGCGGAGGCCGACTGGCGCCGGCGCTATCCCGACCACCCCGCCGCGGCGATGCCCCTACCCGCCACGGACCTGCCCGCCCCGCGCCGCGTCGCCCTGCTCCTGCCCCTGGGCGGGCGCCTCGCAGCAGCAGCCTCCGCGGTACGCGACGGTTTTCTCGCCGCCCATTACGCCAGCGGCCCCGAGCGCCCGGAGCTGGCCGTCATCGACACCGTGCGCTACGACAGCGCCGCGGCCGCCTACCGGGCCGCCGTGGAAGGAGGCGCCGAACTGGTGGTGGGCCCGCTGACCAAGACGGCCGTGGCCGACGTCCTGGGGCAGGCGGCGCTGCCGGTCCCGGTGCTCGCCCTGAACCGCGCCGAGGGGCCGGCGCCCGCAGCGGGCCTCCAGTTTGCCCTGGCGCCGGAAGACGAAGCCCGGGAGATCGCCCGGCGCGCGCTGGGCGCCGGCCATCGCCGCGCCCTGCTCCTGCGCCCGGCGGGCGCCTGGGGCGACAAGGTGGCGGCGGCCCTGCGCGCCGCCTGGACCGGAGGCGGCGGTACGCTGGCGGCGACCGCCACCTTCGCCAGCCGGGAAACCCACTCGGACGCCATCGAACAGGCCCTGCACCTCGACCGCAGCGCCGCCCGGGGCGCCGCCCTGCGCCGGCTCCTCGACCGGGAGACGGTGCTCGCCGGCCGCCGCCGCGAGGACATCGACGTCGTCTTCATGCTCGCCCCGGGGACGGACGCCGCCAAGTCGCTGAAGCCGCTGCTCGCCTACCACTATGCGGGCGACCTGCCCGTGTACGCGACCTCCGCGGCCAACAGCGCGGAGCTCAGCGGCGGCGACCGGGACCTCGCCGGCCTCCGGCTCGTGGAGCTGCCCTGGCTGCTCGGCGAGCAGCCGGCCCTGCGCGAGGCCATCGCCGCCTCGGGGCTGCGCGGCGCCAGCCTGAGCCGCCTGCAGGCGCTCGGCGCCGACGCCCACCGCCTGGGCCTCAGCCATGGCGCGCTCGAGCCCGGCGGCGCCCTCGTGGTCCACGGTGTGACCGGCAGGCTCACGGTCAACCCGCGCGGGGAGATCGAGCGTAACCTGCCCCTGGCGATATTTGACAGCGGCGGCCTGCGCACTGACTAGCTAGACTGCGGCGGGTGTTTCCCGGGAGGAGCTCCGCCCATGGCCACCGGCGATGACTACGAGGCCGCCACGGCCCGCTGGCTGGCCGCCCGCGGCAGCCGCATCCTCGCCCGCAACTACCGCTGCCGCGCCGGCGAACTGGATATCGTCGCGCTCGACCCGGGCGGGCTGCGCTTTGTCGAGGTGCGCGCCCGCAGCAACCCCCGCTATGTCAGCGCGGCGGCCAGCGTGGACGCCCGCAAGCAGGCGAAGCTGCGCCGCGCCGCCGCCCACTTCCTCGCCTGCCGCTGGCACGCTGCGACACCGCCGTGCCGTTTCGACGTGGTAGTCTGGGAACCGGGGCCCCGCTCCGGTAAGCTTCGGCCCCGCCTGATCGAGAACGCCTTCTGAGCACCGGCCGCCCTGGGCAGCGGACCACAGCGGCCGGAGCGAGGGCCCGGGCCCGGCCAACCGCGGAGACAGCCCCTGGACCAGTACACGGAGATCGCCAGCCACTTCCAGGCCCTGCTGGAGCATACCGCCCTGTCCGTGGACACGATCGCCCGCCCCCTGGAGGCCGCGGCGGAGGCGGTCACGCACTGCCTGGTCGACGGCGGCACCGTCTTCTGTGCCGGCGCCGGCGCCGACCGTGCCCTCGCCCGCTACGCGGCGGACCGCCTGATGCTCGGTGCCGGCCCGGAACGGCCGGCCCTCCCCGCCGTCGCCCTGGCAGATCCGGGCGACCCCGCGGCGCCCTGGCGGGAGGCGCGGGCCCTGGTCCGCCCCGGGGACCTGCTCCTCGCCCTGGACAGCGGCGACGGCGCCGCCCTCGCCGGGGCGCTCGGCGTGGCGGCTGCCGGGAACCCGGCGCTCGTGCTCCTGTCCTATGAGGGCTGCCCGGGCCTGCCCCCGACGGGCGACGGCCGCATCGTCATCGCCCTCCCGGCCGCGCCCCGCGACCAGCTCCTGACCCTGGAGGCCATGGCCCTGGGGTGCCTCTGCCACCTGATAGAAGTGAACCTGTTCGGCTCATGATTGCATCCTGGAATCGTCGCACCCTGCTCGTCCTGTCCCTGCCCCTGCTCCTCGCCCTCGGCGGCGTCACGGGCTGTACCCAGATCCTCGTCGCCTCGGAGACCAACACCATCGAGGAGGAGCCCGGCGAGCGGACCTTCGCCCGGCGGGTGGCGGACGAGAGCATCGAGATCAAGGCCGTGGTGAACATGCACGCCGCCGACGAGGCCTTCGACGACGCCCACCTCGTGGTGGTGAGCTACAACGGCTATGTGCTCATCGCCGGGCAGGTGCCGAACGAGACCCTGAAGGGCAAGGCCACGGAGGTGGTGCGCAAGCTGCGCGAGGTCCGCCGGATCTACAACGAGCTCGAGGTGGCGGCACCCAGCTCTATCATGACCCGCACCTCCGACACCTGGATCTCGACCAAGGTAAAGAGCTGGCTGATCGGCAAGCCGGATACGCCCGGGCTGCGCACCAAGGTGGTGACGGAAAACGGGGTGGTCTACCTCATGGGGATGGTCACCGGCGAGGAGGCCGATCGCATCGCCGCCATGGCGGCAGATATCTCCGGCGTACAGCGCGTGGTGCGGCTCTTCGAACTGATCGACGCGTGACCGGCGGCGGGCGCCCGCAGCGAAGCGGCTTACTTCACCACCTTGAGGGCGGGGCGCCCGGCTGAACGCCGCTCGTCGCTGCCCGGGCCATCTACCGGCGGTGGGCCGCCCTCGGGGGGCTCCGGCGGGTCGTCCGGCTCGAAGACCATGCCCTGCCCGTTCTCCCGCGCGTAGATGCCGAGTACGGCGGTGACCGGGAAAGCCACGTCCATCGGCTGGCCACCGAAGCGGCCGTTGAAGGTGACGAGGTGATTGGACAGGTGCAGGTCGATGACGGCCGTCGGCGACACGTTGAGCACGATCTGGCCGTCCTTCACGTACTCCGAGGGCACCTCGACACCGGGCTGCAGCGCGTCCACGAGAATGTGGGGCGTGCAGTCATTGTCGACGATCCAGTCGTAGAGGGCACGGAGAATGTACGGGCGGCTGGAATTCACGCGCGGTGCGACCCCCGACTCAGAGACGCAACTCCCGCTCCTGCTCGGACAGGCTCTGCTGGAAGGACTCGCGGCTGAACAGCGTATCCATGTAGGCCAGCAGGGGCTTTGACTGCTTGCTCGGGCGGATATCCACGCCCAGGGAGGGCAGGCGCCAGAGGATCGGCGCGATGCAGCAGTCGACGAGGGTGAACTCGTCGTTCATGAAAAACGCCTTCTCGGCGAAGATCGGCGCAATCGCCAGGATGCTCTCGCGGAGTTCCTTGGTGGCCTTCTTGATCACGTTGTCGCTGCGGGAGTTCTGGATCGACTCGATGAGCGAGCACCAGTCCTTCTCGATGCGCCACATGAACAGCCGGCTCTCGGCCCTTGCCACCGGGTAGACCGGCAGCAGCGGCGGGTGCGGGAAGCGCTCGTCGAGGTACTCCATCATCACGTGGCTCTCGTAGAGGACCAGGTCCCGGTCCACCAGGGTGGGCATGGAGTGGTAGGGGTTCAGGTCACCAAGTTCCGCCGGCGGGTGCGCCGTGTCGCCCTCGACGAGGTCCACCGTCACGCCCTTCTCGGCGAGCACGATGCGGACCCGGTGGCTGTAATGGTCTGTCGGATCGGAGAAAAAAACCATTGAAGACCGCTTGGTTACTACGCCCATGTCACTTTCCCTAGTGAGGCCACTGTACCCCCGGGCGCTGGCTGGTGCCAACGGCACCGGCGAGACGACCTGCGGCGCTTGCGCGTCAGTGGACGTCCTTCCAGTACTCCCGGTTCAGCAACCAGGCGAAGACAAAGAATACCGCAATGAACAGGAGTGTGTAGACCCCGATCCGCTTGCGGTCGGCCTGCATCGGCTCGGCGGTGTAGGCGAGGAAATTGGTGAGATCGTACATGGCGCTGTCGAACTCTTCCTCGCTCAGGGTGCCGGGCTCGGTCACCTCGAGGGTGCCGCAGGGGTTGGAGTGGGTGGCCTCGCCGGAGAGCGGGTCCACCTCGCTGCCCTCGCCGGTAGCGACACACTCCTGCAGACCCTGCAGGTCGAGGAGAGTGTGGGGCATGCCGACGTTGGCAAAAACGAGATTGTTGACGCCGTAGGGGCGGGAGTCATCCTTGTAGAAGCTCTTCAGGTAGGTGTAGACCCACTCCGGCTGGCGCGCGCGGGAAACGAGGGTGAGGTCCGGCGGCGCCGCACCGAACCACTCCTTCGCGCGCTCCTTGTCCATGGCGTTGCCCATCAGCGAGCCGATTTTCACTTCCGGGTCGAAGACCAGGTTGTCGAGGACCAGCTCCTCCGGGATGCCCAGGTCCCGCGCCATGCGATTGTAGCGGGCGTACTCCAGCGAGTGGCAGCCCATGCAGTAGTTCATGTAAAGCTTGGCGCCGTGCTGCAGGGAGGCCTTGTCGCCCATGTCCGCCTCGAACTCGTCGCAGGGGATCGCGCCGCAGTCATAGGCGCTCTCCGCGCCGACGACCTTGAGCGGTATCACCGTGAGGAACGCGATGAGCGCGGCCGCACCGAGCACACCCAGCTTGCCCATGCCGCCGTCCATGGTGACCCGCTCGGGGACCGGCTTGGTCTTGTCCATGCTGGACCAGACCGGCATGAGCAGGAAAAAGGCGAAGTAGATGACGGTGCAGATCTGGGTGAGGACCGTACGCGCTTCCGTCGGCGCCTTGACGCCAAGCACGCCGAGGATCAGGAAAGAGGCCACGAACAGCACCAGGGCCACCTTGTTGATCGGGCCACGGTAGCGCCAGCTCTTCACCGGGCTGCGGTCGAGCCACGGCAGCAGGAACGGGATCGCCACGGAAACCGCAAAGGCCACGAAGCCCCAGAACTTGTCCGGGATGGCGCGCAGCACCGAGTAGAACGGGGTGAAGTACCACACCGGGGCGATGTGCTCGGGCGTCTTCAGCGGGTCCGCCTCTTCGAAGTTGGCGTACTCGAGGAAGTAGCCGCCCATCTCCGGCATGAAGAACATCACCGCGCAGAAGATGAACAGGAACACGCCGATCGCCGGGATATCGTGCACCGTGTAGTAAGGGTGGAAGGGGATGCCGTCGAGCGGGATACCGTCCGGACCCTTGTTCTTCTTGATCTCGACCCCGTCGGGATTGTTCGAGCCGACTTCGTGCAGCGCCAGCAGGTGAAGCACCACCAGGGCGAGGAGGACGATGGGCAGCGCCACCACGTGCAGGGCGAAGAAGCGGTTCAGCGTGATGCCGGAAATCAGGTAATCACCGCGGATCCAGGTTACGAGATCCTCACCGACCACGGGGATGGCCCCGAACAGCGAGATGATCACCTGCGCGCCCCAGTAGGACATCTGGCCCCAGGGCAGCACGTAGCCGACGAAGGCCTCCGCCATGAGCACGATGAAGATCAGCATGCCGAAGATCCAGATGAGCTCCCGCGGCTTCTTGTAGGAGCCGTAGAGGAGCGCCCGGAACATGTGCAGGTAGACCACCACGAAGAAGGCGGAGGCACCGGTGGAGTGCATGTAGCGCAGGATCCAGCCATAGTCCACGTCGCGCATGATGTACTCGACGGAGGCGAAGGCCTCTTCCGCGCTGGGCGTGTAGTTCATGGTCAGCCAGATGCCGGTGAGCAGCTGGTTGACGAGGACTACCAGGGACAGGACACCGAAGTAATACCAGACGTTGAAGTTCTTCGGCGCGTAGTACTGGCCCATGTGGGTGTTCCACGCGCGCACGATCGGCAGGCGGTCATCTACCCAGTCGCGCAGTCCAATGAGCATGTTGACCATCAGGCAGCCTCCGCATCAACGCCGATTTCAAGGATGTTGCCCGCGAAGTTGTGCGGCGGGATAACGAGGTTCGTCGAGGCCGGCACGCCGCTGTAAACGCGGCCGGCGAGATCGAACTTGGAGCCGTGGCAGGGGCAGAAGAAGCCGCCCGCCCACTTGTCACCACCGAGATCCGCGGCGCCCACTTCGGGGCGGAATTTCGGCGCGCAGCCCAGGTGCGTGCAAAGGCCCTCGATCACCAGGTACTCGGGCCGGATGGACCGCTCGATGCCTGACACGTAGGGCGGCTGGATAGCATTCTCCGACTCCGGGTCCTTGAGATAGCCATCGACGGAGGACAGCAGCTCGAGCATCTCCGCCGTGCGGTGAACCACGTAGACCGGCTTGCCGCGCCACTCGACGACGACCATCGCGCCGGGCTCGAGCTTGGTCAGGTCCGCCTTGACCGGCGCGCCCGCCGCCTCGGCCTTCGCCGAAGGGTTCCAGGAGCCGACGAAAGGTACCGCGATGCCGACTACGCCGGCAGCCCCGACGGCACTGGTCGCAACCGTGAGGAAGCGGCGCCGGCCGTTGTTCACGTCTTCAGTGGTCATTGCTTGTCTCCCGAATTGCTCCCCTGGGGACGCACGGATGCTGACTGCGCGGGAAGGGGATTCAAAAAGCCGCTAAATGGTAATGACTTTGCTACCGCCATACAAGGAAAGGACCTGTATATACAGGGTTAACCACGCCGCGCTGTCCCGCTATCGACCAGGAAAGGCGCCAAAAAAAACGCCCGCCTGGGATCCAGGGCGGGCGCTTCTCGAAACAATGCCTGCGCGAATCCCGCGAGACGATCAGCGCTTGGAGAACTGCGGACGCTTGCGCGCCTTGCGCAGGCCCACCTTC
Source organism: uncultured Alteromonadaceae bacterium (assembly GCA_964438205.1). Classification (GTDB taxonomy): domain Bacteria; phylum Pseudomonadota; class Gammaproteobacteria; order Pseudomonadales; family Halieaceae; genus Pseudohaliea. The sequence goes on along the minus strand of CAYTJQ010000020.1, from coordinate 35,223 downwards.
TTGCGCTCCACCGCACGGGCGTCGCGGGTCACGAAGCCGGCGCCGCGCAGGGTGCCGCGCAGCGACTCGTCGTAATCCATGAGGGCGCGGGTAATGCCGTGGCGGATGGCGCCGGCCTGGCCGAAGCTGCCGCCGCCTTCAACGGTCACGTTGATGTCGAACTTCTGGACCAGGTCGACCAGTTCGAGGGGCTGGCGGACGATCATGCGCGCGACTTCACGGCCGAAATACTGGTCCAGCGGGCGCTTGTTGACGGTGATGCTGCCGCCGCCGCTCTGCAGGAACACGCGAGCCGTGGAGGTCTTGCGGCGGCCCGTGCCGTAGTATTGGGTTGCTGCCATGGTAGACCTTTAATGTATTGAGCTTCAGATATTGAGGGGTTGCGGCTGCTGCGCGGCGTGCGGATGCTCGTCGCCGGCATAGACCTTCAGTTTGCGGAACATGGCCCGGCCGAGGGGATTGCGCGGCAGCATGCCCTTGACGGCGCGCTGCAGCACCCGCTCGGGTGCCTTGTCGATCAGCTTCTCGAACGACGCGGAGCGGATGCCGCCCGGGTACCCCGTGTGGTGGTAGTACATCTTGTCGGTCGCCTTCGCGCCGGTCACGCGGACTTTCTCGCAGTTGACCACGACGATGTAGTCACCGGTATCGACATGGGGGGTGTATTCGGGCTTGTGCTTGCCGCGAAGGCGGTGGGCGATCTCCGCCGCCAGCCGGCCCAGGGTCTTGTCCGTGGCGTCCACGACATACCAGTCCTGGTGCACGTCCCCGGCTTTCGCGCTGTAAGTTTTCATGGAATCCGTCTCGCCTTTTGGGGCAGAAATAAAAGAGCGCGAATACTACTGGAACGGCCGGGGCGTCGCAAGCCCCGTGAGGG
>CAYTJQ010000020.1:0-34246 GCA_964438205.1 uncultured Alteromonadaceae bacterium | reverse complement strand
TTTCAGGTCTTCTTTCAGGTCTTCGCCCAATCGCGAGGTTCAGGGCCGGTGCTCCCGGGCCAGGTAATCGTGGGACTGCATCTCCTGCAGCCGCGACAGGGTGCGCTCGAACTCGAAGCCCAGGCCCCCGCCCTCGTAGAGCGACAGCAGGGGGCAGTCGGCGGCAATCACCAGCTTCACGTTGCGGTCGTAGAATTCGTCCACGAGGTTGATGAAGCGCCGCGCGCTGTCGTCCGTGGCCCGCCCCATGGGCCGCACCCCGGAGAGGAGGACGGCGTGGAACACCCGCGCCAGCTCGATGTAGTCGTTCGGGGAGCGCGGGCCGCCGCAGAGCTCCTCGAACTCGAACCAGGCCACGTCGTCGGCCAGGCAGCGCGCGGTGAGGTAGCGGCCGTTCACCTCCAGCCGCTGCCAGGGCTGCCCCGCCTCCGGGGCCAGGCGGGCGAAGAAATCCTCGAGGGCGGCGGTGGCGGCCTCCCCCAGGGGGTGGTGATAGAGCGGCGCGCGCTCGAGGGTCCGCAGCCGGTAGTCGATGCCGCCGTCCACGTTCAGCACCCGGGTATGGGCCTCGATCAGGGCGATGGCGGGCAGGAAGCGCTGCCGCTGCAGGCCATTCTCGTAAAGGCGCTGCGGCGGGATGTTCGAGGTCGCGACCAGGGTGATGCCGCGGGCGAAGAGCGCCTCCATGAGGTTGCCGAGAATCATCGCGTCGGCGATGTCGCTGACGAAGAACTCGTCGAAGCAGAGCACGTCGGTCTCGCCGGCCAGCCGGTCCGCGACCCTGTCCAGCGGATTCTTCTCTCCCGCCAGGGCTTTCAGCTCGCGGTGGACGCGCTGCAGGAAGCGGTGGAAATGGACCCGCTGCCGCCCCTCCGCGGGCAGGCAGTCATAAAAGGTATCCATGAGCCAGGTCTTGCCGCGGCCGACGCCGCCCCAGAGGTAGAGCCCGGTCTCGGGGCGCCGCGGACGCCGTCGCAGCCGCGCCAGCGCGCCGCCGAGGCCGCGGCCCCGGGCCCGTCGTTCCGCCAGCCGGGAGAACAGGTCGTCAAGCGCGGCCACGGCCCCGGCCTGCGCCGGGTCGCGGGCGAAACCGTGCTCCTCGATATCCGTTTGGTAGCGTTCCAGCGGCGTCGCCAAGCCCCTGCCTCCCCCGGGCCGATGGGCGCGCTACTCTAGCCGCGGCGTGCACGGTTGGCAATGACACCGTTTGCAATGACAGAGTTGGCAATGAATGTTACGGGAATCCTCGCCGCCGGCGCGGCCGGCACGCTATACTTCGACAGTCCCCCAATGACCCTGCAACGCCTCTTTCCAGCCTCTTCAAGGAGTGATTCTCATGTACAGCATCGACATACTGATCGGCACCGGACTCTGCGCCCTCATCGTCGGGGGACTGCTCGGCATGCTCTTCGGCCGCAACTCCACCGCCGGCAGCCAGCAGGCCCGGGAGCTCGAGAAGCGCATCGACCAGCTCACCCGCGACAAGCAGGCCTACGAGAACCGTGTCACCGAGCACTTCGTGGAAACCGCCGACCGGCTCAACGCCCTGACCGACATGTACCGCGGCATCCACGAGCACCTCGCCGAGGGCGCCAGCACCCTCTGCGTGGGCAAGAACGACGTCTCCGTCAAGCGTCTCGCCGGTGCGGCGGACGACAGCGAGGTGCCCCAGGACGCCCTGAACATCGAGCCGCCGCGGGACTACGCGCCCAGGGCCGAGGGTGAGACGGGCATGCTGAACGAGAGCTTCGGCATCGAGCGGGAGCAGACACCGGGCACCCGGCAGGGCCCCGCGGCGGCCGAAGAGGCCGAAGACGTGGCCGAGGAAACGACCGCCGAAGCCGCCGAAGCGGTTGAAACTGCCGAAGCGGTTGAAACTGCCGAAGCCGCTGAAAGCGCTGAAACCGCTGAAGGGCGCGAAGCTGAAACCGGTAGCGAAACCGGGAGCCAGCGCAGGGAAAACGCCTGAGCCCTCGATCACTGCCGGCGCCCGGCGCGGCGGCGGCCCCCCGCCGGGCCCCGTGGCCCGGCTTCTCCCCGGCTGCCCGGCCGCTCAGGCCGGGTTGTCGCAGTCCAGGAAGGTGAACGCCAGGTCGAAGCGCTCCGCCATGAGCTGCCCCAGGGCCTGCACGCCGTAGCGCTCCGTGGCGTGGTGCCCGGCCGCGAAGAACTGCACCCCCTGCTCGCGGGCGCTGTGCACCGTGGGTTCCGACACCTCACCGGTGATGTAGGCATCCGCCCCCGCGGCCGCGGCCGCATCGATATAGCCCTGCGCCGCCCCGGTGCACCACGCGACGCGACGCAGCGTGACACCGGCCTCGCCGATGTGCAGCGGCGTCCGGTCCGTGAGCGCTGCCAGCCGCCCGGCCAGCGCGCCGGCGGTCAGCGGCTCGGCCAGGTTACCGATCGAACCCACGCCATCGCTCGCATCGCGATGCAGCGGCTCGACGTCGACGATGCCGAGGCGCCGGCCGAGCTCGGCATTGTTGCCCACCGCCGGGTGCGCGTCCAGCGGCAGGTGGTAGGCGATCAGGGAGAGCTCGTTGCCGAGCAGGGTCGCCAGGCGGCGGCGCTTCATGCCGACTATCCGCGGCTCCTCCCCGCGCCAGAAGTAACCGTGGTGCACCAGCAGCGCATCCGCACCCCAGGCCACCGCACCATCGAGCACGGACTGGTTGGCAGTGACCGCACAGGCGAGCCGCGCGACCGTCGGCCGGCCGCCCACCTGCAGGCCGTTCGGACAGTAGTCGCGGAAGCGCGCCGGCTCCAGCAGCGCGTCCATGGCGTTGACGAGTTCCTCGAGGGCGACGGTCATGGGCTCTCCTCAGCAGTGGCGAAGGGGAAGGGTGGGGCGAAACTGCGCGGCTCTGCTGTCTCGCCGCCCTGCCCGTTGCTGCGCCGCAACGGGGCGCGGCCGGGCCTGAAACGAGGCGGAAGCAGCGAAAGCGGCCCGCCATCATATAGAATGCAGTTTTCGAAGTGTAATTCGGGCTGAATCACGGGGAGAAGGGGCATGCTCAGCTGGCTACGCGTCGCGGCCTGGCCGGTGCTCGCCGGCATCCTCGCGGCACTGCTCATCCTCGAGCACTGGGTGCTGCCGTCCGGGGAGGCCAGCAGCGGGCCCGGCGAGGCACAGAGCTACGCCGCCGCGGTCCAGGCAGCGACCCCCGCCGTGGTCAACATCTACACCCGCAAGGTGGTACCCACGCGGGCCGGGCGCCTGATGAACGACCCCTTCTGGCGCCAGTTCGTCCCGCGCAACCAGCCCCGGCAGCGCATCGAGCAGAGCCTCGGCTCCGGCGTGATCTTCTCCGCCGACGGCCACATTGTCACCAACAACCACGTCATCGACGGCGCCGACGCCATCCAGGTACTCCTCGGCGACGGTCGCAACGCGGCGGCGCGCATCATCGGCACGGACCCGGCCACGGACCTCGCCCTGCTCAAGATCGACCTGCCGGACCTGCGGCCGATTGCCCTCGGCAACTCCGCCGACGCGCGCGTGGGCGACGTGGTGCTGGCGATCGGCAACCCGCTGGGCTTTGGCCAGTCGGTGACCCAGGGGATCATTTCCGGCCTCGAGCGCTATGGCCTCGAGGGTGTCTACGAGAGCTACATCCAGACCGACGCCATCATCCACCAGGGCAATTCCGGCGGCGCGCTCGTGGACTCGCGGGGACGGCTCCTCGGCATCAACACCCTCATCTATACCTCGGACCAGCAGGCCGCGAGCGGTGCCACGGGGATCGGCATCGGCCTCGCGATCCCCGTTGACCTCGCCCGTTTCGTCGTCGGCGACCTCATCGAGTACGGCCGGGTCATCCGCGGCTGGCTGGGGGTGCAGGTCGAACCGCGGCTCCTGCGCGAGGGCGACGGTCCCACGGGCCAGGCCCTGGTGGTCACCGCGGTGGCGGAAGGGGGCCCGGCGCAGAAGGCCGGCCTCCAGCCCGGGGACGTCATCACCCACTTCAACGGGGAGCCGGTGGAGGACGTGCGCCGGAGCATGTACGACATCGCCCTGCTGCGCCCCGGTGACAGCCTCCGCATCACCGCCGTCCGCGGCAGCCAGACGGTCGATCTGCGCGCCGTGGTCGGCGCCCAGACCCAGTCACCGGGCGCCGCCAGCCCCGCTTCCCAGTAACCGGAGCGCGGCGGGAGCACCGCGGGAGACCGGCGCGCGAACCCTGAAGCCCCGGCTAGCGGGCGCCCTCGCCCTCACTCCGGCCTTCGACCTCGCCTTCGCGCACCGCGTCCCGGCGATACTCGGCGCTGCGCGCGTGGGCGGTAAGCGACTCGCCGCGGGCGAGCGTCGAGGCGACATCGCCGAGCACCCGTGCCCCGGCCGGGCTCACCTGGATGAGGGAGCTGCGCTTCTGGAAGTCGTAGACGCCGAGGGGCGAAAAGAAGCGCGCGCTGCCGGCCGTGGGCAGCACGTGGTTGGGGCCGGCGCAGTAGTCGCCGAAGGCCTCGGCGCTGTAGCGGCCGAGGAAAATCGCCCCCGCGGCACGGATCGCGGGCAGCAGCGCCTCCGGGTCCGCCACGGACAGCTCCAGGTGCTCCGGCGCGATACGGTTGGAGAGGCGAACGGCATCATCCAGGTCCGCGGTCTGCACCAGCGCACCGCGCCGGGCCAGCGAGGCGGCGATGATGGCGCGGCGCTCCTGCTGCGGCAGCAGCGCCTCGATCGCCGCGGCCACGGCATCGAGGAACGCCGCGTCCGGGGACAGCAGCAGGGCCTGCGCGTTCTCGTCGTGCTCGGCCTGGGAGAACAGGTCCATGGCGATCCACGCCGGGTCCGTGGCGCCGTCACAGATGATGAGGATCTCCGAGGGGCCGGCGACCATGTCGATACCGACCCGCCCGAACACCTGGCGCTTGGCCTCGGCGACGTAGGCGTTGCCGGGCCCCACGATCTTGTCCACCGCGGCGATGCTCGCAGTACCGTAGGCCAGGGCGGCCACGGCCTGGGCCCCGCCGATGGTATAGACCCGGCTGACCCCGGCCAGGGCCGCCGCCGCCAGCACCAGCTCGTTGAGCTCGCCCCCGGGCGCCGGCACCACCATGGTGATCTCATCCACACCGGCGACGTGCGCGGGCAGGGCGTTCATGAGCACCGAGGAGGGATAGCTGGCCTTGCCGCCGGGCACGTAGACACCGACGCTGCCCAGGGGCGTGACCTGTTGGCCCAGCACGTTGCCGTGCTCGTCCGTGTACTGCCAGCTCTCGCCGAGCTGGCGCTCGTGGTAGGCGCGAATGCGCGCCGCGGCCACGGCCAGGGCGTCCCGCTGTGTCGCCGGCAGCCCGTCCAGGGCCGCCTGCAGCCTGGCGGCCGGCACCGTGAGCCCGGCGATGCTGTCCGCCGCGAGGCTGTCGAAGCGCGCCGTGTAGTCGAGCACGGCGGCGTCGCCGCGGGCCTCGACGTCGGCGAGGATCGCCGCGACCCGCGCCTGTACCGTGGCCGCGTCGGCCTCACCGGCCGGCGCCAGGGCGGCGAGCGCCGCGTCGAAGTCTGCGGCACGGGTGTCGAGGCGGGCGATCACGCCGCGAGCCCGTCGGCGGGCAGTGCGGCCTCGATGTCCGCGAGCAGCCGGGTGATGGGCTCGTGCGCCGCGCGCAGGGAGGCCTTGTTGACCACCAGCCGGGAGCTCACGGCGGCGATCTCCTCGAGGGGCTCGAGGCCGTTGGCCCGCAGCGTGTTGCCGCTGTCGACGATGTCGACGATGAGATCGGACAGGCCCATGCTCGGCGCCAGTTCCATGGCGCCGTAGAGCTTGATGATGTCGGCCTGCACCCCGCGGGCGGCGAAGTGCCGGCGGGCGACGTTGACGAACTTGGTCGCCACGCGCACCCGGGACCCCGTGGGCCGCCAGCCCGCGGGGGCGGCGGTCATGAGCCGGCAGCGCGCAATGCCGAGATCCAGGGGCTCGTAGAGCCCCTCGGCGCCCTGCTCGAGGAGCATGTCCTTGCCGACAACGCCGAGGTCGGCGGCGCCATGGCGTACGTAGGTGGGCACATCCGTGCCGCGCAGCACCAGCAGGCGCAGGCCCGGGCGGTTGCTGTCGAACACCAGCTTGCGGCTGCTGGCGATGTCCTCCGCGGGTTCGATGCCGGCCCGGGCCAGCAGGGGCAGCGTCTCGGCGAGGATCCGGCCCTTGGTCAGCGCCAGGGTGAGCGTGCCGGCCACGGCCCTAGCCCTGCCACTCGTCCGGGGTGAAGGTGCGGATGTTCACCGCGTGGATCGAGCCCGCAGCGATGCTCTCGCGCAGCGCGCCGTACACGAGCTGCTGCTTTTTCACCGGGCGCAGGCCGGCGAACACAGCGCCGACCACCGTGATGTCGTAGTTGCTGCCCGCGCCCTCGACCTGCACCTCGCAGCCCTCGAGTTCCCGCTCCACGAGCGCCTTGACCGTCGCCGCGTCCACCCTTGCCTCCGTTCCTCTCTGCTGACTCTTGCTGCTGTCTGTCTTTGCTGTGTGTCTTTGCTGTCTGTCTTTGCTGTGTGTCGGTGCCGTCTGTTCCTGCTTTCCGGCCGGGCCGGGTCGCGCGGCCTCAGCTGTCCAGGCCCTCGGCGGTCCAGTTGGCGATCACCGTGTCGAGGTCACCGTCGTACTTGCGGGCCGAGGACTCGAACTGGCTGCGGTAGATCTGGCCGAGGTTCACGTCCTCGACGATCAGGTTGCGGATCAGCCAGCTGCCGTCGCGCTCGCGGCTCATCGTATAGGTGACGACGTAGGGTTGCGCCTCGTCGCTGTAGATCAGCTGCCGCAGTGTCGCCCGGCCGCCTTCCTCCCGGCTGCCGTCCTCGTCCAGCTCGACCCGCGAGCCGTTGAAGGCGAGCAGCCCCTTGCTGTAGGTCCGCACCAGGCCCTTGCGCATGGTTTCCGTGAAGCGCTCGAGCTGGTCGCGCAGCTTCTGCCGCCCCGCCTCGTCGAGGGAGCGGTAGCGCTCGCTGGTGGCGTAGTCGCCCATCACCCCGCGGGCGAAGCCGCGGAAGTCGACCACCGGGTCGAGCACCTCGTGCACCGCCTGGTAATAGCGCTCCGGGTTCTCGTCCACGTAGCCCTGGGCATTCTCGATCACGTCGAGGACGTTTTCCGTGGTCTCACGTAGCGTCTGCGCCGCACTGCGCGGCTCCTGCTCGACCGCCCGGGCCGCGCCGCCCGTTACCACACCGACTGCCATGGCAATGACCAGCAGCCGGCGCAGTGCGCCGCCCAGGAGGCCCGCCATCCGATTTGCTTTTCCTGTCATGGGTATCCCGATTCGTCCTGTTTGCTGCGGCAACCCCGGCGAGCGGGTAGAATCCGCCGCATGCCGATTCACGCCACCGTCGCGGGCCCGCCAGTGTACTACGTTTCGACCCGCATTCCGTATGACCACGGCGCCGCCGCCGGGTTTCCCGCCCCCGGCCCGGTCGGGAAAAGCACCGCCGCATGATCCTCGCAGCCGCCGCGGTCGTCATCGGCCTCGTGCTCCTCGTCTGGAGTGCCGACCTGTTCGTCGCCGGTGCCGCCTCCATCGCCGAGAACCTCGGCCTGTCGCCGGTGATCATCGGCCTGACCATCGTTTCCCTGGGGACCTCGGCGCCGGAGATCCTCGTGTCCATCACCGCCGCCCTGGCCGGGGCGGGGGAGCTTGCGGTCGGCAATGCCCTCGGCTCGAACATCGCCAACATCGGCCTGGTGCTGGGACTCACGGTGCTCATCGTGCCCATGCTCATCCGCCAGGGTTGCGTGCGCGTGGAACTGCCGGCCCTGCTCCTGGTCACCCTGGGGACCTGGGCGCTCCTTCTCGACGGCGTGCTGTCGCGCTTCGACGGCCTGCTGATGATGGGCGGCCTCGCGCTGATCCTCGTACAGATGGTCCGGGCGCAGGCCGGGAACCGGGTCGTGCTGGAAGAGAGCGGGAAGGAGGAGCTGCCGCACCTGTCGCCCCTGCGCGCCTGGCTCGCCTTCTTCGCCGGCCTCGCCCTCCTCGTCGGCAGCTCCCGGCTGCTGGTCTGGGGCGCCACGACCATCGCCGCCCAGCTCGGCGTCTCCGAGCTGGTCATCGGCCTGACCATCATCGCCGTGGGCACCAGCCTGCCGGAACTCGCCGCAACGCTCGCCGGCGCCCTCAAGGGCCATACGGAAATGGCCATCGGCAACGTCATCGGCTCGAACCTGTTCAACCTGCTGGCGGTGATGGCGATGCCCGGCGTCATCGCCCCGCTGGCGCTGTCCGGCGACGTGCTGGCCCGCGACTACCCGGCCATGGCCGCGGGCACCTTTCTCCTCGCCCTCGCCATCTACACCGGGCACCGCCGGCGGCACGCGGAGGGCGGCTACAGCTACCTGGGCCGCGCGGTAGGACTGTTGTTGACGGGCTTCTACGCGCTGTACTATTACGCGCTTTCCCTGAGCCTCTAGCCAGGACGCCAGCCGAGCCGCCATGACCCACGCCGCCCCGCCCAGCTTCGTCGACTCAGCCCGCCGCACCGTGCGCATGGAAGCCGAGGCGGTAGCCGCTCTCGAGGGGCGCATCGGCAGCGAGTTCGCGCACGCCTGCGAGCTGCTGCTCGCCACCCGCGGCCGGGTCGTGGTCACGGGCATGGGCAAGTCCGGGCACATCGGCACCAAGATCGCGGCGACCCTCGCCAGCACCGGTACGCCCGCGTTCTTCGTCCACCCCGGCGAGGCGAGCCATGGCGACATGGGCATGATCACCGGCGACGACTGTGTGCTCGCGCTGTCGAACAGCGGCAGTACCAACGAGGTGGTGATGCTGCTGCCGCTGCTCAAGCGGCTCGGGACGCCCCTGGTCAGCATGACCGGCAACCCGTCCTCCACGCTGGCGCAGGCGGCGGACGCCCACCTCGACACCGGTGTCGAGACCGAGGCCTGTCCGCTCGATCTCGCCCCCACGTCGAGCACGACAACGGCCCTGGTCATGGGCGACGCGCTGGCCATCGCCCTGCTCGAGGCCCGCGGCTTCACCGCCGAGGACTTCGCCTTCTCCCATCCCGGCGGCGCCCTCGGGCGCAAGCTCCTGCTCCTGGTGGAGGACGTGATGCGCAGCGGCCCGGAGATCCCCCGGGTCAGCCCGGAGACGCCCCTCGGCGAAGCCCTGCTGGAAATCTCCGCCAAGGGCCTCGGCATGACCACGGTGGTCGACGGCGACCAGCTCGAGGGTGTCTTCACCGACGGCGACCTCCGGCGCGCCATCGACGCCCGCATCGACATCAACGAGACGCCCATCGGCGACCTCATGACGCGCAGGGCCCGCACCATCACCGAGGGCATGCTGGCCGCGGAGGCGCTGCGCATCATGGAGGAGAACCGCATCAGCGCGCTCGTGGTGGTCGGCGATCACGGCGAGCCCGTCGGCGTGGTCAGCCTCCTCGGCCTGCTCCAGGCCGGCATTGCCTGAGGCCGCCGGTGATCGACCGCACCCGCGCCAGCGCCCTGCGCCTCCTGGCCCTCGATGTCGACGGCGTGCTCACGGACGGACGGCTCTACTACGGCAATGACGGCGAGGAACTGAAGGCGTTCAACATCAAGGACGGCCTCGGCCTCAAGCTGCTGCAGCGGGCCGGCGTGGCCGTCGCCATCATCACCGGGCGCCGCTCGCAGATCGTCGAGCGCCGCGCCGCCGAGCTCGGCATCGCCCACGTGGTGCAGGGGCGCGAGGACAAGCGGGTGGCCCTGGAGGAACTCTGCGCGAGCCTGGGCCTGGCCCTGGCACAGTGTGCCTACATGGGCGACGACCTGCCCGACCTCGGCGCCCTGCGCGCGGCGGCCATCGGTCTTGCGCCCGCCGACGCGGTGGATGCCGTGGCCGAGGCCGCCGACTGGCAGAGCCGCTATCCCGGTGGCGGCGGCTGCGTGCGCGAGGCCTGTGAGCAGCTCCTGCACGCCATGGACCGCCGCGAAGCCATCGAGGCGGCCTTCCGTTGAAGCCACTCGGTCTCCTGCTGCTGGCCGCTGCCGCGCTGCTCGCACCCGCGGTGCAGGCGCTGCCCGGGGACCGGGAACAGCCCATTGCCGTCGAGGCCGACCGCGCCGTGCGCGATGAAAAGGCCGGCGAGACGATCTACAGCGGCGCCGTGCGCCTGGTGCAGGGCAGCCTGGTCATCGAGGCCGACGAGCTCACCATCTACCACAGCCGGGACCTCGCCGAGCGCGTGGTCGCCACCGGCGAGCCGGCCCGCATGCAGCAGCAGCCCGAGGTCGACGAGGCCGTGATCCACGCCGCCGCCCGGCGTATCACCTATTTCACCGCCGAGGAGCGCGTCCTGCTCGAACAGCAGGCCGAGGTCGAACAGGACGGCGCCACGGTGCGCGGCGAGCGCATCGACTACCTGATCCGCGAGCAACTGGTGCGTGCCGATGCGGCAGAAAGCGGCGGCGAGCGGGTACAGGTGGTGATCCCGTCGCGCCTGGCCGAAGAAGCCGAGGACCCGGCGGACAGTGCCGGCGGCAGCGAAGCGGAGCCCGCTGAGCGGGAGGACGCGCCGGCCCCGGCGCCCGCCGCGGGCGGTGACAGCGGGACCGACGCAGGAGCGCCGCCCGATGGCGGAACTGAAGGCGAATAAGCTGGCCAAGGCCTACGCCGGGCGCCCCGTGGTCCGGGACGTGTCCCTCGCCGTGGAAAGCGCCCAGGTGGTCGGCCTGCTCGGCCCGAACGGGGCCGGCAAGACGACCTGCTTCTACATGATCGTCGGCATCATCCGCGCCGATGCCGGGCAGATCACCATCGATGGCGAGGACATCATCGGCCTGCCGATGCACGCGCGCGCGCGCCGGGGCATCGGCTACCTGCCCCAGGAAGCCTCCGTGTTCCGCAAGCTGTCCGTGGGCGACAACCTCATGGCCATCCTGGAGACCCGGCGGGACCTCTCCCGCGCCCAGCGCCGCGAGCGCCGGGACGAACTGCTCGAGGAGTTCCATGTCGCCCACCTGCGCGACAGCCTCGGCCAGGCCCTCTCCGGCGGCGAGCGTCGGCGCGTGGAGATCGCCCGGGCGCTGGCCACGGAACCGGCGTTCATTCTCCTCGACGAGCCCTTTGCCGGCGTGGACCCGATCTCCGTATCGGATATCAAGGAGATCATCCGCCACCTCCAGCACCGCGGCATCGGCGTCCTGATCACCGACCACAACGTCCGCGAGACCCTCGACATCTGCGAAACCGCCTACATCGTCGGCGAGGGTCGCATTATCGCCGCCGGCCCCCCCCAGGCCGTGCTCGACAACCCGGAAGTGCGCAAGGTCTATCTCGGCGATACCTTCCGTCTCTGACGGGTTCCCGGCGATCCCTGGCGGCCCGGTTCCCGAGGGCCTTCAGGGGGCGTTCCGGGGGGCGTTTCGAGGCCCGAGCGGGCGCGCTTCGCCGCAGTTCGTGACGGGCGTCAAAAGTCAATCAACTCGTCTTTACAAACTTCTGCAATTTCCGCGCCAGTCCGTTGCCAGCGCCGGCGGGCCGGCGCTACACTGCATTGAAACAGGGCAAGGGAACGCTTCCCCGTCGTCATCATGAAGCAAGCACTGCAACTCAAGCTGGGCCAGCAGCTGACCATGACGCCGCAGCTGCAGCAGGCGATCAAGCTGCTGCAGCTGTCGACGCTGGACCTGCAGCTGGAGATCCAGCAGGTGCTGCAGAGCAACCCGATGCTCGAGCTCGACGAGGGCGAGGACGACGGACCCCTGGAGCGTTCCGACCCCGAGGAGCCGCTCACCGCGAGCACCGGCGAGGGCCCGCTGGAGAGCCTCGAGCGCACCGCCGCCGGTGACGGCGAGAGCGGCGACTACGAGCCGACCATGCCCGAGGACCTGCCCGTGGACACGCAGTGGGAGGACCTGGTCCCCTCTTCCGCGCCCTCGGCACCGGGCCCGGGGGCGGAAGGCGCCGACTACGACATGGACAGTCGCAACGCCAGCGTCCAGAGCCTCCACGACCACCTGCTCTGGCAGCTCAACCTCACCCGCCTGTCAGACCTCGACCGCGCGATCGCGCTGACCATCATCGATGCCACCGACGACAGCGGCCGCCTCACCAGCACCGTGGACGACCTGCACAGCCTGTGCGCGGCGGACTTCGAGGGCGAGATCGAGCGCGACGAAGTGCTCGCCGTGCTCCACGCCCTGCAGCAGTTCGAGCCCACGGGGGTCTTCGCCGCCGACCTGCAGGAATGCCTGCTCCTGCAGCTGAAACAGCTGCCGCCGGAAACCCCCTGGCTGGAGCAGGCCCGCACCCTGGTCAGCCGCCACCTGGCGCAGCTCGGCAACGGCGACTACGCGCAGATTCTTCGCCGCATGCGCCTCGACGAAGACGCGCTGCGCGGCGTCCTCCAGCTGCTGCAGACCCTCGACCCCTTCCCCGGCAAACGCATCGGGGCCGACGACACCGAGTACGTCGTGCCCGACGTGTTCGTGCGCAAGCGCGACGGGCGCTGGGTGGTCGAGCTCAACCCGGACATCGCACCGCGGCTGCGTATCAACGACACCTACGCGGGGCTGATCCGGCGCGCGGACAACAGTGCCGATAACACCTACCTGCGCGACAACCTGCAGGAGGCGCGCTGGTTCCTGAAGAGCCTGCAGAGCCGTAACGAGACCCTGCTGAAAGTGGCCTCGGAGATCGTCTCCCACCAGCGCAACTTCCTCGAGTACGGGGAGGAGGCCATGAAACCGCTGGTCCTCCACGACATTGCCGAGGCCGTGTCGATGCACGAATCGACCATTTCCCGGGTCACCACGCGCAAGTACATGCACACGCCCCGGGGCATCTTCGAGCTGAAGTACTTTTTCTCCAGCCACGTCGCCACGACCACGGGCGGCGCCTGCTCCTCCACGGCCATCCGCGCGCTGATCCGCAAGCTCATCGCGGCGGAGAACCCACGCAAGCCGCTCAGCGACAGCCGGCTCGCGCAGCTGCTGGAGGAACAGGGGATCAAGGTAGCCAGGCGGACGATCGCGAAGTACCGGGACAGCCTGTACATCCCGCCTTCCAGCGAGCGCAAGCGCCTGGTCTGAGACATGAGCGCCCGGCAGCGACCCGGGCATACCTGCGTTGCAACGCACAAGGAGTCCAGTATGCAACTCAACATCAGCGGCCATCACGTCGACGTCACCGATCCCCTCCGCGAGTACGTGGAAAGCAAGTTCGAACGGCTGCAGCGCCACCACAGTCACATCACCAACATGGAAGTGACCCTGATCGTCGAGAAGCAGGTGCAAAAGGCCGAAGGCAACGTGCACATCTCCGGCGCGGACCTTTTCGCCGCGGCGGAATCCGACGACATGTACGCCGCCATCGACGCCCTCGCTGACAAGCTCGACCGGCAGCTCATCAAGCACAAGGAAAAGGCGCGGCCGCACTAGCATGGAAACGCTGCAAGCACTGCTGTCGCCGACGCGCACCCGGCAGGACCTGCCGGGAACCAGCAAGAAAGCCATCTTCGAGGAGGTCGCCGCGCTCGTCGCGGCGGACCACCCGGACCTCGACCCCGGTGATCTCATCGGCAAGCTGCTCGCCCGGGAGAAGCTGGGCAGCACCGGTCTCGGTGGCGGTGTCGCCATTCCGCACTGCCGCCTCGCCAACTGTGACCAGCCCCTGGGGGCGCTGGTCCGCCTGCGCGAGCCGGCCGACTTCGATGCCCCGGACGACGCGCCGGTGGACCTCCTCTTCGTCCTCCTGGTGCCCGAGGAGGCGCACCAGGAGCACCTCGACATCCTCGCCGCCATCGCGCGCCTGTTCAGCCAGCCGGCGCTGCGCTCTGCCCTGCGCGCCTGCGACAGCGACCGCGCCCTCTACGACACCGTGGTCGGCTGGGAAGGCTGAACCCGCCGTGGACCTCGTCATCATCAGCGGCCGCTCCGGCTCGGGCAAGAGTACGGCCCTGCACCAGCTCGAGGACGAGGGCTACTACGCCATCGACAACCTGCCCGCGACGCTGTTGCCGGCACTGGTCGGCCACGCCCCGGCCCTCGGCCGCGACGGGGCCGGCGTCGCCGTGTGCATCGATGCCCGCAATGCCGCCGACGACCTGTCGCGGATCGACGACATTCTCGCCGGGCTCCCGGACACCGTGCGCCTGCGCACACTCTACCTCGACGCCGACGAGGCGACGCTCCTCAAGCGCTTCAGCGAGACGCGCCGCCGGCACCCGCTGGCCAGCCACGAGCTGCCCCTGGCCGAGGCGATCCGCCGGGAACAGGCCCTGCTCGAGCCCCTGGCCTCCGAGGCGTGGCTCACCCTCGACACGAGCGAGATGACCATCCACGAGCTGCGCGACGCCGTGCGCCAGCGCCTCGTCGGCGCCGGGGCCGGGGTGCTGTCGCTGCTGGTGCAATCCTTCGGCTTCAAGCGCGGCGTGCCCGCCGACGCCGACCTCGTGTTCGACGTGCGCATGCTGCCCAACCCGCACTGGAGCAAGGCGCTGCGCCTGCTCACCGGGCGCGACGAGCCGGTCAAGGCCTTCCTCGAGGCGCAGCCCCTGACCGGCGAACTGTTCCTCGAACTGGCGGGGTTCCTCGACCGCTGGCTGCCGCACTACGCCAGTGGCGCGCGCAGCTACCTGACCATCGCCCTCGGCTGCACCGGCGGACAGCACCGCTCCGTGTACATGGCCGAGCGGCTCTTCGCGCACCTGGCGGCCCACCACGGACCGGTGCACCTGCGGCACCGGGAACTGGCGTAGGGCGATGGCCACCGAGCGGCGCGAAGTCATGATCATCAACAAGCTCGGGCTGCATGCCCGGGCCGCGGCGAAGTTCGTCAGCTGCGCCGCGGCCTACTCCGCCCGCATCCGGGCCGGCCGCGCCGACGGCGGCGACCTCGTCGACGGCAAGAGCATCATGGCGGTGATGATGCTCGCCGCGGGCAAGGGGACGGCGCTGGTCCTCGAGGCCGAGGGCGAAGACGCCGAGGCGGCGCTCGCCGCCCTCTGCGCCCTCATCGACAACCGCTTCGAGGAGGAAGCGTAGCCCCCGCGCAGCCGCCGCGGCGCGGGTTCTGTTGTTGTCGACCGGTGTTTACCGGATAATTTCAGCGCTTCCGCCCACCCACCCCGGACCGAGCGACGCGATGACCAGCGCTGAACCGCACAGCCAAAAACCGCTTGCCCGGGTCACGGAGGCCCTGGAGAAGGGCACGCTCGGCGACGTCAGCCGGATGCTCCGCAAGATGGAGCCCGCGGACGCGGCGCACCTGCTCGAGTCCTCGCCGCCGCGCTCGCGGCAGGTGCTCTGGCAGCTCATCGATGACGACCAGCAGGGCGAGGTCCTCAACGAGCTCGGCGACGAGCTGCAGCTCGAGTTCCTGAGTGCCCTCGAGCCGGCGCAGGTCGCCCAGCTCACCGAGGGGCTCGACGACGACGACGTCGCCGACATCCTGCAGCAGCTGCCGGACGAGGTCACCTTCGAGGTCCTCGAGGCCATGGACCACCAGGACCGGGCGCGCCTGGAACAGGTGATCTTCTACGCCGACGACACCGCCGGCGGCCTCATGAACACCGACGCCATCACGATCCGGGCAGACCTGACCCTGGACGTGGTGCTGCGCTACCTCCGCCGGCACGAGGAGATCCCCCCGGCCACGGACAACCTCATCGTCGTCACCCGTGACGACCGTTATGTCGGCCTCCTGCCCCTGCGCACGCTGCTGGTGTCAGACCCGTCGCACTCGGTGCGGGAACTCATGCTCACCAGCCAGCAGGCGATTCCCGTGGACATGCCCGACGACGAGGTGGCGCGGCGCTTCGAGCGCAATGACTGGGTGAGCGCCCCGGTGGTGGACGCCGACGGCCGGCTCCTCGGGCGCATCACCATCGACGACGTGGTCGACGTCATCCGCGAGGATGCCGACCACTCTTTCATGGCCCTCGCCGGTCTCGACGAGGACGAGGACACCTTCGCCCCGGTGCTGCGCACCGCGAAGCGACGCACCGTGTGGCTCGCCATCAATCTCCTCACGGCGTTCATTGCCGCCGGGGTGATCAACCAGTTCCAGGGCACGATCGAGAAGGTCGTGGCCCTCGCCGTGCTCATGCCCATCGTCGCCTCCATGGGCGGCATCGCCGGGACCCAGACCGTCACGGTCCTGGTGCGCGCCATGGCCATGGGACAGATCAACGCCGGCAACCGGACCTGGCTGATCCTGCGCGAGGCCTATGTCGGCATCATCAACGGCGTGGTCTGGGCGGTCATCGTCGCCACGGCCGCGGCGCTCTGGTTCGACAGCCCGGCCCTCGGCGCCATCATCGCGGCGGCCATGGTGATCAACCTGGTGACGGCGGGGCTATCCGGGGCGGTACTGCCGCTGGTGCTGCAGCGCCTGAAGATCGACCCGGCCCTCGCCGGCGGCGTGGTGCTGACCACGGTCACCGACGTGGTCGGCTTCGTGGCGTTCCTGGGCCTGGCGGCGGCCTTCTATGGTTGATAACTCGATGGCTGAGAACCCGATGGTTGAAGACGAGATGGCTGAGGACGACGACTACCGGGACGAAGCGCCCAGCAAGAGCGCCCTGAAGCGGGCGATGACCGCGCGGCAGGCGCTCGGCGAGGCGCTCTGCGCGCTGAGCCCGAAGGAGCTCGAGTCCATCCCCATCGACGACCCGGCCCTCGAGGCGGCCATCGTGCAGTCCCGCGGCATCACCAGCCGCAGTGCCCGGCGGCGCCACCTGCAGTTCATCGGCAAACTCATGCGCGGCGTGGACCCGGAGCCGCTGCAGGCGGCCCTCGACGGCCTGCACCAGCAGCGGGCTGCCAGCGCCGCGCAGCACCACGAGCTGGAGGCGCTGCGCGACCAGCTGGTAGACCGCGGTGACGACGGCCTGCCGGCCGTGCTCGAGCGCTTCCCGGGCGCGGACCGGCAGCACCTGCGCCAGCTGCTGCGCCAGGCGCAGCGCGAACGGGCCGCGGCACGCCCGCCCGCGGCGGCGCGCAAACTCTTCCGCTACCTGCGCGAGCTCCAGTCAGCGGGGGTCTGAGGCTCCGGCATCCGCCGCTGCGCCGTTCGGGTCCCGCGGGGTCTGTGGGTCCGCCGCCCCCGCGTCGTCCGCGGTCACCGCGTTCGGGTCCGGCGGGTCATCCGGCGCGGTCGACGCTCCAGGGGAGGCATTCGGGTCGACGATGCGCTCGCCATTCGGGTCCACCGGGATGCTCGCGCTGTCGTCGAAGATCCGCCGCAGGCGCACGTCGGGGCTGCCCAGCGGCCCCGACACCTCGTAGACACCGCTGGACATGCGCTTGACCTGCTTCTCGAAAACCTTGCTCACCACGTAGACGCCGGCGGCGACGGGCAGGCCGCCGGCCAGGGCCGCCACCCAGGGCAGGTTGTTCGCCACCGGCAGCGTCACCACCAGTTCGCCCTCGATGGACGGCTCGCTGGCCGCGAGGTTTGTGACGCCGCTGAACTCGAAGGCGCTGGCCGCGCCGCGCAGGGTCAGCGCAGGTATCTGCAGGGTGCCGCCGCGGAGGCGGAACTCGCTGGCCGCGCGGTCGAAGGGGATACCGGACTCGAACATGTGCGACAGGCTGAGGCCACGAAGAATCTCGGCGAGGTTGAGCAGGGAGAGTGCCTTGAGCGCACCGGCGGAGCCCCTGGCCTCGAGGAGGCGGCCGTCCCGCGCCTCCACGCCGATATCCCCCTCCAGCGTCTCGAGCGCCAGCGCCCAGGGCGAACCCGACCAGCGCAGGTCCGCGCTGGCGCTCCCGTTATCGGTCACCAGGGTCGGCGCGTAACCGAGGGTCACCAACACCTCGCTCAGGTCGTCAAAGGCGACGTCGATGGCAAACTGCGTTTCGCCGGGGGCACTCTCACCGGGGGCACTCTCACCGAGGGCACCCTCGCCGCCGGCCCAGCGCAGCACACCGCCCTCCTCGCTCCGGCTGCGCAGGCCGAACAGTTCGCCGCGGATACCCCGGGCCACGATCGCGCCCGCGTCGCGGTCGAGCTCGAAGGCAAGGTGGCCGACCCGTTCCCCTGCCCGGCGCAGCTCGAGAATGTCGATACCCACCGGACGCAGCGCCCGGTAGGCGGCGTCGAAGTCCGTCTCCCCCGCCTGCCCGGGCAGCCCGGCGAGGTCGAGGTAATCCAGGAGCAGGCGCGGGACCGGCCCGCCCAGGTCCAGCGCACCCTGCAGCCAGTCCGCCTCCAGCCGGAGGTTGCCGCCGCTCAGGGCGCCGTCCGCAAGGTCGAGGCGCCCCGCAACCCGGTCGCCGAGGGCGAGGTCCAGGACGACGCGATCCCGCGCCAGGCGCAGGTCCGCGGCGAGAGAGCGCGGCTCTTCCGCTGCCTTGCCCCAGGGTGCCGGGAGCGCCAGGGCCACGCCGGTCAGGTCGCTGGCCAGGGTGAGCCGCGCCGGCTGGTCGCGGCGCAGGAGGAGATCACCGAAGACATCGGCCTCGCCGCTGGCGAGGGCCGGGAGATCGAGCGGGAGCCAATCGAAGAGCGCCGCCATGGGCAGGCCCTTGCCGGCAAAGCGCAGCGCCAGGGGGGCCTCGGCGTCGGCCTGGGAAAGGCTCGCGCTGACGGGGCTGCCCCAGAGCGTACCGGCGAGGTCATCGCTCGAGAAACCGCTGCCGCTGGCGTAACCCACGCGGCCGCTGAGATCCTCGAACACCAGCCCGCCCGGCTGCACGCGCAGCAGCGCCTCCTCGGCGCTCGCGTCGACCGCCACCACCGGTTCGCTGCGGTCGTCCAGGGGAATACGCAGGCCCAGCACCGTGCGCACCGGGCCGGCGGCAGACCAGCCCTCGACGACGCCGCCCGTCATCGCCGCCAGCGGCGAGGCCTTGACCGCCGCGAGCCCGTCACCGGCATCCCCGGCGAGGGTCGCAGCCACGGCCAGGACGCGCTCGCCGGCCTCGCCGCGCCAGGCTTCCGCGGACAGGCGCTCGACGCGGTTGCCGGCGAGCTCGCCGTGCTCGCCCCAGGCGCTGACGCGGGAGTCGTCGATGACCAGGCGACCGGCAAAGTCCTCGAGCGGCGGCCAGGCGGGATCGAAGGCGACCGTGGCGTCCTCCACGTCGAAGTGCAGTTGCACGGTGAGGTGGTCGAAGTTGCGTTTGAGCAGGCTGCCCCGCCAGGCGAAGCCCCCGGTAACGACCCGCCCCGGGCCGATGGCATCGGCGAGCCAGCGCCGCAGGGTACCCGGCAGCCGGTAGGGCAGGTACTTGTCGCGATAGCGGGCGCGGCTGTCACCCAGGCCGACGAGCAGTTCCATGGCCGGCCCGACGGTCGTGCGCGTGAACGGGATGTGCAGGCCCAGCAGCGCCCGCGCCGTACCCTCTTCGCCGCTCGCCTCGAGCAGTCCCGAGCGGAGCCACAGCTGCTTCGCGTCCCAGCGGAGGCGCAGGTCGCCGTGGACGGCATCGTAGGCCAACGCTTCCCGGTACACCTTGGGGAAGGCGAGCACCAGCCCCTCGCTGTCGATGCGCACGTCGCCGCCGCCCGGGTAGAGCCGGACGAAGGCGTCGGCGCCGGCCGCACCGGGCGCGCCGCGCCAGGACTCCACCGCCAGGTCGTCCACGCGCGCGGTCAGCTCCCAGGCGTCGCCCGGCGCGCGCAGGTCGTCCAGGGTGAGTTCCAGGGCGCGCACGTCGCCGCGGGGCGCCAGGACGCCGAGGGCATCCGCGAGGCGCGCCGGCATGCTCGGCAGGCTGGCGAGGAAACTGTCGATACCGTCCAGGCGGAACTCGCCGCTGCGCACCCGCAGCGAGTCGCCGCGGAGGTCGAACTGGGCCCGGGGCAGGAGCCAGTGGCGCCCGCCCTGGGCGAGGGACAGGTCCGACGCATGCAGGGTCCAGCCGTCCTGGCCCTCGACCAGGGCGGCGTCCATGGCCAGGGCAGCCAGCGGCACGCGCCAGCCGCCGTCCCCGCCCTCGAGCAGCAGGTTGTCGCCGGCCAGGGAGAGGCGCAGGTCCGAGCGTCCGCCGGCCTGCTGCAGCCAGAGCTGCACGCCGGCGCGGCCGGCGGCGCGCACGGGCACGGTGACCGGCAGCCAGTCGAAGAGCCGTTCCAGGCGCTCCGCTTCCACGGCCAGGAAGACGTCCCCGCGCCAGGTCGCGGGAGACAGGGGATTGCCGATCCCCTCCGCGTGCAGCGTGGCCGCGTTACCCACCGCGGTCCCGATGCGTGCATCGAGGGTCCGGGCACTGCCGCTGCGCTTGAGGGTCAGGTCCAGGCGGGCGCGCCGGCCCTGGGCACCGGGCCGGTGCAGGAGAACGCGGTTGTCCTCCAGGACCAGGGCGCGCACCCGGGGCAGGAAGCCGGCCAGCCAGTCGCGCAGGCCGCCGTCGTCGCCGGGAACACCGAAGCCGCGCAGGCGCAGGCGCCCGGCCTCGTCCTGGTCCAGCTCCACGGAGAGGCCGCTGAGCGTGACGAAGCTCGCCTGGGGGCTCTGCGTCAGCAGGCTGCGCAGCGGCGCCAGGCGCAGGCTGCCGCGGGCGAGCTGCACGGGCTCGATGGTCTCCCCGGGGAACGCCAGCCGCAGGTCGGTGAAGACGAGCTCCGGCGAGAAGGCCTCCATGCGGCCACTCACGGAGGAGGCACTCAGGGTAAAGGGCAGGCGCTCGTTGAGCGCCGCCAGCAGCTGCGGCTGCAGCGCGCTCACGTTGCCCATGAGCGCGCGGCCCGCGGCCACGTAGAGGGCGAGGAGCACCACGCCGGCCACCAGCAGCCGCCAGAGGGCGCCGGCAAGGACGTGGAAGGGCGAGGTTCGGGTCACGGCTGCCGCGTTCACACTGCGTTAGAGCAGCACGATATCAAACTGTTCCTGGCTGTACTCCGGTTCGACCCGGAAGCTGATGGTCTTGCCGATGAACGCCTCGAGATCGGCGACGTTGGCCGACTCCTCGTCGAGGAGCCGGTCCACCACGCTCTGCCCGGCGAGCACGAGCAGGTTGTCGTTCTCGTAGGCGCGGGCGTCGCGCATGATTTCCCGGAAGATCTCGTAGCACACGGTTTCCGCCGTCTTCAGCACCCCGCGACCGTCGCACACCGGGCAGGTCTCGCAAAGCAGCTGCTCGAGCGATTCGCGGGTCCGCTTGCGGGTCATCTCCACCAGGCCGAGCTCGGACACGCCGGTGATCTTGTTCCGCGCCGGGTCCCGGGCCATGGCCTTCTCGAGGGTCCGGTGCACCTGGCGCCGGTGCTCGGGATCGCGCATGTCGATGAAATCGACGATGATGATGCCGCCGAGATTGCGCAGGCGCAGCTGCCGCGCGAGCGTGGTGGCCGCCTCGAGGTTGGTCTTGAACACCGTCTCCTCGTGGTTGCGCCGGCCGACGAAGGAGCCCGTGTTGACGTCGATGGTGGTCATGGCCTCGGTCTGGTCCATGACCAGGTAGCCGCCGGACTTGAGCGCTACCTTGCGGCTCAGGGCGCGCTGGATGTCCTCCTCGATGCCGTGGATGTCGAACAGCGGCCGCTCGCCGCTGTAGCACTCGAGGAGGTCGGCCACCTCCGGCATGTACTCGCCGCAGAAACCCTTGAGGGCCTCGTAGTTCTCGCGGCTGTCGATGCGGATACGCTCGACGCCGGCCCGGGCCAGGTCGCGCACGGTGCGCAGGTGCAGCGGCAGGTCCTCGTAGAGCAGCTGCGGCTCCCGGGCCGCGGCGGCGCGCCGCGATACCGCGGCCCAGAGGCGCTTGAGGAAACGCAGGTCCTGGGCGATCTCCGCCGGCCCCGCGGCCTCGGCGGCGGTGCGCAGAATGAAGCCGCCGGCCTCGTCCATCTCCTCCGCCTCCAGGGCGTTGGCGAGTACCTCCTGGAGCCGGGCCCGTTCCCCGGCGTCGTCGATGCGCTGGGAAACACCCACGTGCTGCGTCTGCGGCATGTAGACGAGGTAGCGGGAAGCGACGGAGAGCTGGGCCGTGACCCGCGCGCCCTTGCTGCCGAGCGGGTCCTTGGTGACCTGCACGGTGACGGCCTGGCCCTCGCGCAGGTGGTCCGCGATGCGCTCGCCGGCATCGGCGCCGCCGATGATGTCCGACACATGGAGAAAGGCGTTGCGGGCTGCGCCGATGTCCACGAAGGCCGCCTGCATGCCCGGCAGCACCCGGCTGATCCGGCCCGCGTAGATGTTGCTGACGATACCGCGGCTGGCGCTGCGCTCGATGTGGATGTCCTGGGTCGCGCCGTTCTCCACCACGGCCACCCGGGTCTCCATGGGCGTGACGTTGACCAGGATTTCCTCGCTCACGGCAGCGCCCCCTCGCCGGCCGTTCCCAGCAGGCCGGCGGCGAGCAGCAGCTCCCGCGTCTCCACCAGCGGCAGGCCGACCACGTTGCTGTAGCTGCCGGCGATGCTGCGCACGAAGGCGCCAGCGAGGCCCTGGATGCCGTAGGCGCCGGCCTTGTCCCAGGGCTCGTCCGTGGCGAGGTAGGCATCGATGCGCGCGCTGTCCAGCCGGTCGAAGGTCACCGCCGTGCGCACGGTCACCGCCCAGGCCGCGTCCCCCCGGCGCAGGGCGACGGCGGTGAGCACACTGTGCTCGCGGCCGGAGAGACGCTCGAGCATCGTCCGCGCGTCGTCCCGGTCCAGCGGTTTGCCGAGGATGCTGTCGTCGAGCACCACCGCCGTGTCGGCAGCGAGCACCGCCGGGCCGCTGACCGCCCGGGCCTTGTCCGCCGCGGTACGGGCCACGTAGCCGTCCGGCGCCTCGCCGGCGCGGGGCGTCTCGTCCACCGCCGCCGGCTGCACGCGGAACGGCAGGCCGAGCAGCGCCAGCAGTTCCCGCCGGCGCGGGCTCTGCGAGGCCAGCACGAGGGGTTCACCCGCCATGGCAGCTACGACGCAAGGAGGCTACTGCACATGGCTACTGCACATGGTAGTAGCGCCGGGCGCCGCGCAGGAGGAACAGCACCGGCGGCCAGAAGAGCGCGCTGGTCAGCGCCGGCAGCAGGAACAGGAACGAGCGCGATCCCGCACCCTCGAGGTTCTGGATCCACTGGCACACGAGCTGGTGAAGCCCGGCGAGCAGGAACAGGGTGAGGGCCTGCTGCGCCAGGGAGAAGACGCGCATGCGCTGGTACAGGAGCCGCGCGACCAGGGCGACGAGAGCCAGGGCGAGCACGTTCTGCCCGAGCACCGCGCCCTCCAGCACGTCCATGAGCAGGCCCGCGAACGCCGCGGTCACCAGCCCCACCCGGTGCGGCAGGGCGATGACCCAGTAGGTCACCACGAGCAGCAGCCATTCCGGCCGCAGCCAGGCGAGCCAGGGGCCGAGGGGCAGCACCGCCAGCACATAGGCGGTGAACAGGGACGCCAGGATGACCCAGTACCCCGAAGGTCCCTCCTCGACGGCCATCAGCCACCGGCCTCACTCTCGTCCCGGGCGAAGACGAGCAGCACGTGGCGCACCCGGTCCAGGGCCGCCGTCGGCCGCGCCGTAATCCGGGCGAAGGCCTGCCCCGGGTCGCGCTCGATGGCGGTGACCGTGGCCACCGGGTAGCCGATGGGGAAACGCTGGCCGAGGCCCGAGGTCACCAGCAGGTCGCCCTCCCGGATGTCGGTGGTCGCCGCCACGTGGTGGATCTCCAGCCGGTCGAGGGAGCCCGTGCCCTCGGCGACGGCGCGCACGCCGTTGCGGTTCACCTGCACGGGCACCGAGTGCGTCGCGTCGGTGATCAGCAGCACCCGGGCGTGGAACTGGCTCACCTCCACCACCTGCCCCATGAGGCCGTTGGCATCGATGAGCGGCTGCCCCCGGTAGACGTCGGCGTCGTCGCCCTTGTCGAGGATGAGCTGGTGGCGCACCGGGTCCGGCGCGACGCCGACTACTTCTGCCACGAGCACGTCGTCGCGCAGCAGTGCCGTGGAGTTGAGGAGCGAGCGCAGGCGGGCGTTGTCGGCCTGCAGCGAGGCCATCTGCTGGAGCCGGCCGTTGAGCACGAGGTTCTGGCGGCGCAGGTGCGCGTTGTCCTCGAGCAGCCTCTGCCGCGAGCGGATGTGCGTGTCCTGCCAGGTGCCGATCGCGCCGGGGATACCGGCGACCCAGAAGACCGGCGCCAGCAGGGTGTCGAGGACGGCACGGCTGCCGTCGAGGCGGTTGTAGCGGAGGTCGGCAACCAGCAGCGCCACCACGACGAAGGCGACCAGCGTCACCTTCAATCCGAGGTGCGACTCCTTGACGAATAGCGGCCTGATGTCAGTTCCCGGTGGCCGGCGGCCATCGGGGCGCCGGCGCCTTACTCAGTGGAGAGCAAGTCTATCGTATGCCGATCCATGCGTTCCATAGCCATGCCGCCGCCACGGGCGACGCAGGTCAGCGGGTCCTCGGCGACCACCACCGGCAGCCCCGTCTCCTCGGCGATGAGCCGGTCGAGGTCGCGCAGCAGGGCACCGCCGCCGGTGAGCACGATGCCGCTCTCGGCGATGTCGGCCGCCAGCTCCGGCGGCGACTGCTCGAGGGCCGACTTCACGGACTGGACGATGGAGGCGAGCGGATCCTGCAGCGCCTCGAGGATCTCGTCGCTGTTCAGGGTGAAGCTCCGCGGCACGCCCTCGGCCAGGTTGCGGCCGCGCACGTCGATCTCGCGGACCTCGCTGCCCTTGTAGGCGCAGCCGATCTCTTCCTTGATCTTCTCCGCCGTGGCATCGCCGATGAGCGTGCCGTAGCGGCGGCGCACGTAGGCGACGATGGCCTCGTCGAAGCGGTCGCCGCCGACGCGCACGGAGTCGCGGTAGACGACCCCGTTCAGGGAGATGATGGCGATCTCGGTGGTGCCGCCACCCACGTCCACCACCATGCAGCCGGTGGCCTCGTCCACGTCGAGGCCGGCCCCGATGGCAGCGGCCATGGGCTCCTCGATGAGGCGCACCTCCCGCGCCCCGGCGCTGAGCGCGGACTCGCGGATGGCCCGGCGTTCGACCTGCGTCGACATGCAGGGCACGCAGATGAGGACCCGCGGGCTCGGGCGGATGTAGCGCGTCTCGTGCACCTTGGCGATGAAGTGCTGGAGCATCTTCTCGGTGACCTGGAAGTCGGCGATCACACCGTCCTTCAGCGGCCGGATGGCGGTGATGTTGCCCGGCGTGCGGCCGAGCATGCGCTTGGCTTCCGTACCCACGGCCTCGATGGTCTTCTGGCCGTTGTGGATACGGATGGCGACCACGGAGGGTTCGTCGAGGATGATACCCTGGCCGCGGACATAGATAAGGGTGTTGGCGGTCCCCAGATCGATCGATAGATCGTTGGAGAACATACCGCGGAGTTTCTTGAGCATTCAGCGTGTACCTTGAAGGGCCCTGGCCATCGCGATCGCGCACGAGCCTTTCGCAAACGACAAGGACGCGAACGACTCGGGCGCAAACGACGCGGGTCACGGACGATAGGAAACGGGCTGGGATAGCCGCGTTCTCCTGCGGTTCTGGGGCGCCGGACTGCGAGCAACTCTACCAACGGCGGGGATGTTGGGCAAGGCGCATCTATGATAGATTTCGCGCTCGCGGCCCGCTGTCGACGCTGGCCGCAACCCTTGGCAAGCAACGCGGAATCCCCTGCCCATGACCCTAGGCGCCGATCAACTCGAGCGGCTGGCCGCCCTGGCCCGCCTGCGCATCGACCCCGGGGAGGCGCCGGCGCTGGAGGACAGTCTCGGGCGTATCCTGGCCCTCGTCGAAGAGCTGTCCGCGGTAGACACGAGCGGCGTGGAGCCCCTGGCCAACCCCCTGGATGCGGTACAGCCGCTGCGCGCCGACGAGGTCACCGAGAGCAACCGGCGCGAGGCGTTCCAGGCCATCGCCCCGGCCGTGGAGGACGGGCTCTACCTCGTACCCCGGGTGGTGGAGTAGGCCGTGGCCGGCGAGACCCCTGCCTCCGTCAGCCAGCTGCTAGAGGCCCTGGACCAGGGCCGCTGCTCAGCGGAAGAACTCGTCCGTGACTGCCTCGCACGCATCGAGGCGGGAGACGGCGCGCTCAACAGCTTCATCACCGTCGATGCCGAGAGTGCCCTCGCCGCGGCCCGCGCCGCCGATGCCGAGCGTGCCGCCGGCCGCGCCGGCCCGCTGGCGGGGCTGCCGATCGCGCACAAGGACATCTTCTGCACCGACGGCCTGCGCACCACCTGTGCCTCGCGCATGCTCGACAACTTCGTGCCGCCCTACAGCGCTACCGCGGTGCAGCGCCTCGCCGCCGCCGGCGCCGTGACCGTCGGCAAGACCAACATGGACGAGTTCGCCATGGGCTCGTCCAACGAGACCAGCTACTACGGCCCCTGCCGCAACCCCTGGGATGCAGACCGGGTGCCCGGCGGCTCCTCCGGCGGCTCCGCGGCGGCCGTGGCCGCGGGCCTGGTCCCCGCGGCCACGGGCACGGACACCGGCGGCTCCATCCGCCAGCCGGCGGCGCTCTGCGGCATCACCGGGATCAAGCCGACCTATGGCCGCGTGTCGCGCCTGGGCATGATCGCCTTTGCCTCCAGCCTCGACCAGGGCGGGATCATGGCGCGCTCCGCCGAGGACTGCGCCCTGCTCCTGGGTGCCATGGCCGGGCACGACCCGGCCGACTCCACCTGCGCCCGCGAGCCAGTACCGGACTACCGCGCGGCCCTGGCCATGGACCTCGACGGCCTGCGCATCGGCCTGCCCCGGCACTGGTTCAGCGCGACCCTCGACAGCGCCATCGGCGACCGGCTGCGGGCCGCCCTGGGTGAGCTCGAGGCCCGCGGCGCCCGCCTGGTGGACGTCGACCTGCCGAACAACCACCTGAGCATCCCGGCCTACTACATCCTCGCCCCGGCGGAAGCCTCCACGAACCTCGCCCGCTACGACGGCGTGCGCTTCGGCCACCGCTGCGCGGACCCGGCGGACCTCGAGGACCTGTACACGCGCAGCCGCGAGGAAGGTTTCGGCGCCGAGGTGCAGCGGCGCATCCTGGTCGGCACCTACGCCCTCTCCGCGGGCTACTACGACGCCTACTACAAGAAGGCGCAGCAGACCCGGCGCCTGATCCGGCAGGACTACCTCGACGCCTTCGAAAGCGTCGACGTGATCGCCGGCCCCACGGCCCCCGGGACCGCCTTCCGCCTCGGCGAGAAGATCGACGACCCGGTGACCATGTACCAGGAAGACAGCTACACGCTCGGCGTGAACCTCGCCGGCCTGCCGGCGCTCAGCCTGCCCGTGGAGCCCCTCGACGGACTGCCGGTGGGCCTGCAGCTCATCGGGCAGCACTTCGACGAGGCGCGCCTGCTCGCCGTGGCGCACCGCTACCAGCAGGGCACGGCCTGGCACCTGCAGACGCCACCGCTCCCGGGAGGTGCCGCGTGAACTGGGAACCGGTGATCGGCCTCGAGGTGCACCTGCAGCTTGCCACCCGCTCGAAGATCTTCTCCGGCAGCGCCACGACCTTCGGCGCCGCGCCGAACACCCAGGCCAGCGCCGTGGACCTGGCCATGCCCGGCATGCTGCCGGTGCTCAACGAGCAGGCGGTGCGCTACGCCGTGCTCTTCGGCCTCGGCATCGACGCCGAGATCGGCCGCCGCTCGGTCTTCGATCGCAAGAACTACTTCTACCCGGACCTGCCCAAGGGATACCAGATCAGCCAGTTCGCCGAGCCCATCGTCGGCCGCGGCGAGTTCGAGATCGTCCTCGGCGACGGCACCAGCAAGCGCATCGGCATCACCCGGGCGCACCTCGAAGAGGACGCCGGCAAGTCCCTGCACGAGGACTACCACGGCCAGACCGGCATCGACCTGAACCGCGCCGGCACGCCGCTCTTGGAGATCGTCACCGAGCCGGACCTGCGCACCGCCGAGGAGGCCGTGGCCTACCTGAAGGCCCTGCACAGCCTGGTGGTCTACCTCGGCATCTCCGACGGCAACATGGCCGAGGGCTCCATGCGCTGCGACATCAACATCTCGCTGCGGCCCGCCGGCAGCGACACCCTCGGCACCCGCGCGGAGATCAAGAACGTCAACTCCTTCCGCTTCGTCGAGAAAGCCATCGCCCACGAGATCGAGCGCCAGTCGGAGCTCCTCGACAGCGGCGGCAGCGTGGTGCAGGAGACCCGCCTCTACGACGCCGAGCGCGACGAGACGCGGCCCATGCGCAGCAAGGAAGTGGCGACCGACTACCGCTACTTCCCGGAGCCGGACCTGCTGCCCGTGGTGCTGGAGGAATCCTTCATCGAGGACCTGCGCGCCACCCTGCCGGAGCTGCCGGCGGCCAAGCGGCAGCGCTTCCGGGACCAGTACGGCCTCTCGGCCTACGACGCCGGGGTGCTGGCGGACAGCCGGGCGCTCGCCGACTACTTCGAAGCGGTGGCCGCGGCCTGCGGCGACGCCAAGCTGGCCGCGAACTGGGTCCAGGTTGAACTCCTCGGCCAGCTGAACCGCGACGGGCTCGCCCTGGACGCCTGCCCGGTGGCCCCGGCGGCCCTCGGCGGCCTCCTCGCCCGCATCCTCGACGACACCATTTCCGGCAAGATCGCCAAGCAGGTCTTCGAGGCGATGTGGAATGGAGAGGGGAGTGGAGAGGGGAACGGCGAGGGCGATGCCGATGCGATCATCGAAGCGAAGGGACTGAAACAGGTCTCTGACAGCGGCGCCATCGGCGCCATGATCGATACGGTGATCGCCGACAGCCCGGAGCAGGTGGCCCAGTACGCCGCCGCCGACGAGAAGAAGCGCAAGAAGCTGGTCGGCTACTTCGTCGGCCAGGTCATGAAGTTGTCGAAGGGCCAGGCCAACCCGGCGCTGGTGAATCGGCTGCTGGCCGAGAAACTGCCCGACTGAATCCGCCAGAGCTGGCGAACCTGACTGGAAAAACCATGCGCAAGGACAAGAGCAAGGTCATCGACGAACAGTGGGACGACGCGCGGGTGAAGAGCTTCCTCGCCTACCGCGCCCACGACGGCACGCCCGACGACTTCCACATCCTGCTGCGCGCCTACCAGGGCATGCGCGCCGAGGATTTCGCCCGCTTCCTCGTTTTCTTCGCGGCCGAGGGCCGGGACATCGACGCCCGCAATGGCGCCGGCGAGACCGTGCTGGACATCGTCGAAAGCCACCGCCTCGGCGGCCCCTACGCCGAAGCCCTGCGCGCCGCCGGCGCCGGCAGCGGGGGCACGGCCACCGCCTGAGCGTTCGGCCCGGCCGCCCTCAGTCGACGGGGACACGCCCGCGCAGGAAACGCTCCCGGTTCTCCTGCTTCTTCGCTTCGCTCTTGCGCAGCAGCACGTAGACCGCGCCGGTACCGCCGTGCTGGGGCTGGGCACTGTGAAAAGCCTGCACCGGCTCGAGCTCGCGCAACCACTGGTCCACGGCACCCTTGAGCACCGACAGGCGCTCGTCCTTCGGCTTGCGTTCGCCCTTGCCGTGCACCAGCAGGACGCTGCGCAGGCCGAGTTCCAGGCAGTCCTCCACGAAGCCGAAGAGTTCGCCGCGGGCCTGGCGCACGGTCATGCGGTGCAGGTCGAGGCGCGCGTCGGCCGGGTAGCGGCCCTGCTTGAGCTTGCGATAGACACCGTTCTGGATGCCCGGGCGCTTGAAGGCGAGGACGTACCAGGGATCGAGGGGCTCGATGCCGTCCTCCCGCAGGGGGTTGCGGTCCGCTCCGGGCGGGGTGACCGCCGCGCTGCGCCGCGCGGCCAGCGCCGCGTCATCGGGGCCGGTGCCGCCGCGGCGCACGCGCCGCTCCCGGCGCAGCGGCGCCACGTCGGCCACTTCCTGCCAGAAAAGCTCGTCATCGTCGTGCACTCCATCGTTGTGCCCTCCGTGGTTGTGCATGGCGGCCTCCGGCGTTGCAGGGAACGTATGCACCATTATAACTGCCGGGCACGGCCTCCCAAGGTGCCCGGCGCCAGGCGCCCTCTGCTACCATGGCGCGACCCCGGCCATGGAGCGACCCCATGCGCGGCAATGCCCTGACCGGCGCCGGCTACCTCGTGCGCGGCGCCAGCCTCCTCACCCGGCCCACGCTGCGCCTGTTCGTGCTCGTGCCACTGGCGGTGAACATCCTGATCTTCTCCGCGGTCATCTGGTGGGGCGTGAGCTTCCTGGCGGGCTGGCTCGATTCGATCATGGCCGGCATCCCGGACTGGCTCGGCTTTCTCGAGTGGCTGCTCTGGCCCCTGGTCGGGCTGCTGGTGACGCTGACCACCGGCTACCTGTTCACCGCGGTGGCCATCGTCATCGCCTCGCCCTTCAACAACCTCCTCGCCGAGAAGGTCGAGGAGATGGTCACCGGGCGGGAGGTCGCCGGCCTCGAGGGCCTCGGCCCGGCCCTGGCCGGCGTGCCCCGGGGCATCGTCCGGGAACTCGCCAAGCTGCTCTACTTCGTGCCCATGGCCGCGCTGGTGCTGCTGCTCACCTTCATCCCCGGGCTGAACGCGTTGTCGCCGCTGCTCTGGTTCCTCTTCGGCGCCTGGATGTTCAGCCTGGAGTTCCTGGACTACCCCATGGACAACCACAACCTGTCCTTCGCCGCCGTCTGCGACGCCTGCCGCGAGCGGCGCCTGTCGAGCCTCGGCTTCGGCGGGCTGGTGGCCCTGTGCACGGGCATCCCGCTGGTGAACTTCGTGGTGGTGCCGGCGGCGGTGGCCGGCGGCACGCTGTTCTGGGTCGAGGAGGTGGCGGCCGCCAGACAGGCCTGACCGACCTTGGCTTGCAATGCTCCTTGAGTATGCCGAGGATTCAGCGCCCGATGTCATCGCCAGATAGACCTTCGATGGCCTCGCGCAGCGCCCTGGCCGCAGAGAGAAGGTCGGCCAATAAGCGATCGTCCCGATCCAGGTGGCCCTCGTACTCGGCGAGATTGCGACGTTCATGGGCCTTCGCCAGTACGCGCCATACGGCGGCTGGCATTCCAGCGGTATGCGGCAATGTCTGAAAGGCGAGATAGCGTTGATCGCAGCGGTAGCCGAGTCGCCGCAGCGCATACAGCGCCAGCGCATGACTGGCGTTGTAGGCGAGATCGAAGCGGCTGGCATAGTTCAGTGAGGGAATGCTTGCATCGGCGAGACGCGCATCCGCGGATTCGAGGAGCCCCTTTTGCTCGCGCTCCGACGGTGGCTCGCGCTTAAGCCGCCCGATGCGGACGAGATTGTCGAGCTCAGCCGAGGGCGTTTTCATCGCCGAGAATGAAGAGCCTGGGCTGCGCCGCGATTCGCGCGGCGAAGCTGTCCGCCGAAGCCAGCTTGCGCTGCCACTCCTCGATTGTCATTACCGTTGGGTTGATCGGGCGACCGAGCGCCGCTTCTGCCTGCGGCAAGGCCTCGTAAAGCTGGGCGTAATTGATATCATCGGCGATGACCAGCAGGTCGATATCGCTGCCCTGGCGTTCTGTGCCTCTGGCGACAGACCCGTAGACAAACGCTGCGACAATGCGTTCAGCCAGGGGCTCGAGCGCAGCCTGAAGCGGTATCCTCAAGCCCACCGTCTTGCGCACCAGACCACTCAATTCCTCGAAAACCGGCGAGGCCGTGTTGGCCTGGTAGTGCTTCTGGTTGCCCACGGACTCGACCGAGACAAGCCCGGCGGCCGCCATACGCGTGAGTGCGCGGTGTACAGCGCCGGTGCCCGCGTTCACGAGCCGGATGATCTCGTTACTTTGGTACTTGCGCTGCGGCTGGCCGTAAAGCAACGCGAGAAGGCGCTGTTGCACGGGCGTAAACAGGACGTCAGCGATGCTGGATGGCGTCGCTTGGAGCGCAATACCTGTCACCTTTTTTCCCATATTGGGTGCGATCATACCCGATTTGGGACCGATGCGCGCTCCCGGCTGCGACGCCTTGCGGTAACCGCTTTGTCTCGACCGGCGCGATCCAGAGCAATCGACGCCGCGCAAAGACCCCATAGCAGGGCGTCAGTCACCTTCCTGAGATGATCGAGGATCAGGCCTGCGCTACCGGCGCGCCGTGAGCGACGATATAGTCGCCGAGCTGCGCGAGGTAGGCGCGCTGTTCCTCCGCGGGGGCCCAGCTGGAACGGAACGCATTGCCGGCGAGCGTTGCCACCTGCGCCGGGGACAGGCCCAGGTCGCGCTGGACGTCGATCAGCAGGTCACCGACGTAGCGTCCGCCCATGAGCCCCGGGTCGTCGGAGTGCACGCTGACCTCGAGACCCGCGTCGAGCATCGCTCCGATCGCGCGGGTTACCGCGGCGGCATAGAAGTCCTCCCGCGTGTCGGGAAGGGTCCAGTCCGTTGTCGGACAGGCCGTGAAACCGATGCCCCGCTCCCGGCACAGCGCGCTGAGGGCATCGTCCTCGAGCACGCTGTAGCCGTGATCGATCCGTTCCACGCCGAGGTCCTCGATACAGTCGCGGACATGGATCAGTGAGTCCTCCACCTCCAGGTCACAGTGGGACGTCAGCCGGAAGCCCGCGTCAGCCGCCCGCGCGTAAAGCTCTGCAAACTTCCCGGGGAAGCCGGGGACTTCAAAGGAATCCAGCCCGATCCCGGTAATCGCGTCCCGGTGCTGCAGGGCAAACGCGTAGGCAGCGCCGGCCTCTGCAAGCGTCGCCTCGCGCTGCAGTGCCATGATCAGCCGCGACCGGATCCCGAAGCCCGCCAGCGCCTCCTGCTGGGCAGCGACAATGCCCTCCAGCACCGACTCGAGGGCCAGGCCCCGCGCGAGATGCGGCTGCGTATCGAAGTGAAGTTCCGCATAGACGATGTTCTGTGCCGCCGCCCTCTCGAAGTAGTGCAGTGCGGCATCCCGAAAGTCCTCGGCCGTCCGCAGCACCCGGAGCATCTGCTCAAAACCCGCCAGAAAGGACTCCAGGGACGTGAAATGCAGTGACTTTTCAAACTGCTCCGGGCTCTCGAAGGGAAGCTCGAGCCCGTTCCGCTCCGCGAGCTCGAACGCCAGCTTCGGGTCGACCATCCCCTCGACGTGGACATGCAGCTCTGCCTTGGGCATGCCCAGGATGAAGGAGGCCCAATCTGCATCGCCGGGCCTGGCTGCGCGCCCTGCGCGAGAGGCCGATACCCCGCCGTCCCTGGCCACCGCCGCGGGGAAAGAAGGCAGCGTTGCCCCCAGTCCCGCAAAGCTGCCGAGCAGGCCTTCCAGGAAGCGCCGACGCCCGAGCATCGGCTTCGCTACTGTGGACTTTTTCATTCGTGCACCTGAGGATAGCTGTCCAGGCCCGACTGCGGGCGCGCTGAAAGCCGCCCGCTTGTGCCCCCACGCTGGCCGCACCGCCTCGCCTGCGATCGGCTGAAGGCAGGGGCAACCCGGGGCGCAAAGAAAAGGTAGAGGTTCACCATAATCCGGCCTGCGGCTTTCGCATTGCGTGTTTTCCTGCTGGCGCCAGCAATGCTGGCAACGGCTGCCTGCACGACTGCACCGGCAGACTTCTACGATTTTGCCTCAGTTTGCGCGAAGCTGCCTAACGCGGAAAACCGGAAGCTGCCCCTGGCAGCGGCCAGCGATGACTGGTTCCGGATCTACGAAAGCGGCGAGGGCGTTTACTCCATCGTCGAGCCGTTCCACGTGCAGGGCACCATCTCTCACCTGATCCTGGGCCGGGACCGGGCACTGCTTTTCGATACCGGCATCGGCCTGCTGCCCCTCCGGCCGGTGGTTGAGCGCATCACCGATCTGCCCGTGGTCGTGATCAACTCGCATACGCATTACGACCACGTTGGCGGCAATGCCGAGTTCGATACGGTCCTCGCCGTCGATACCGACTACACACGCGCCAACATGGCAGGCTTCTCCGCGGCCCGGCTGGCAGGTGATTTCGGGGACGATGCATTCTGCTATGGCCCGCCCGAGGGCGCAGAGGTGAACACCATGCACACGCGGCCCTGGCAGGCGACCGGGTGGATCAGCGACGGTGCTGTCATTGATCTCGGCGGCCGCACCCTGGAGGTCATGCATGTGCCTGGCCATACACCGGATGCCGTAGCGCTGTTCGATGAGCGGCACAGGATGCTGTTCACCGGCGACACTTTCTATGACGACGAGATCTGGCTCTTCGTGCCGGAGACCGACATCGACGCCTACGAGGCCAGCCTGAGGCGGCTCGTGGCGCGCGAAGCAGAGGTCGATTACCTCCTGGGCGCACACACCTCTGCGCGCGTCCCTAAAGGCGGCACAGCGATCAACCTCTTCTATCGCGACCTGCCGCGTCTGTCCGTCGATATCGATCTGACCTTCCTGCCGATCCGGGATCGGAAACAGTCTCTCGCGAACATCGGCGCCGCGATGGACCGCATCCGCACGGCCGGCTCGAAAGTGCAGGGGGTGAAAGCAACCCGGATCGAAGGCGGTGGTGGCGGCGCGACGCGTGTTCTATTTCAACGTGGCGCCGCGACC
>CAYTJQ010000019.1:0-58322 GCA_964438205.1 uncultured Alteromonadaceae bacterium | reverse complement strand
AGGGGGTAGTGAGCTATGCTCGTGGGGGTTCAAGTCCCCCCTTCGGCACCAAACATTATCTAAGCCCCTGAATCGCGGGGGCTTCAAGGGCAAGACGGCAGCGCCGGTCCCTTATTGGGACAAACGCTGTGACAAAATATGTCGTCTCTCGGCCCTCGGGTTATTACTTTCGGTACGTCCTTCCGGCTTCCTACCGGCACATGATGAGCCAGCGCGAGCTGCGGTATCCTCTCGGGACCCATAGCCAGCGCGTCGCCGTACGCCGAGCCCGCGCTGTCCTTCTAGCGACCGAGCGCCTGCTTAGTTCCGTTTGCATGGGAGCCATCACGCTGACAGAAGATGAGATTCGAGAGCGCGTCCGTGACTACGCGCGAGAGCAGCAGAAAACCATCGAGGCCGAATTCCTGGAGCGGA
This sequence comes from uncultured Alteromonadaceae bacterium, assembly GCA_964438205.1. Classification (GTDB taxonomy): domain Bacteria; phylum Pseudomonadota; class Gammaproteobacteria; order Pseudomonadales; family Halieaceae; genus Pseudohaliea. The sequence continues at coordinate 57,908 of CAYTJQ010000019.1, read as the reverse complement.
GGCGCACGGACGCCATCAGCGAGACGCACCGGAGCGTCCTGCTGGACCTCCTCGAAGCCTGTAGTTACGCGCTGGAGCACTCGGACTACCGCCGCATGGCGCCCGAGTTAGCGCGGTTCCTTGGGGTGCCTGAGGAGCAGGCGGTCTCTGATCCAGACCTAGCGAGGGCGCGGCGGGAGTGGACGAGAGCCACACAGGAGCTACATCGGTATCACCTCGGACTGTACCAGGGGAAGCTGATGACTGGCGAGGTCGATTACCTGCCGAAGCATGCCGCGCCCGACGTAACCACGAGGACACAGAGCGGCGAGGCGGGAAACGCCCGGAAGTTGAGTGATTGGGTCGAAGCCTTCGTGGAACGCCGTGTGCAATCCGCCCAAATCGGCAGAGACGCACAGGACCGTTACAGAAACGCAGTGGCGAACTTTGAGTTACTCGTAGGGCCCGTGGCCGCTGCGGAGATTACTGGGGAGCACGTTACGGCGTTCATATCCGGGATGCAGCGCCTGCCAAGGCAGCGACACAAGCTTGAGGCTTACCGAGGTATGTCGGTGGAGGAGTTGCTGGAGGCCAATGTGCCCGAGCAGGACCTGTTCGCCCCGACGACGATCAACGGGTATCTGCAGGCGCTCGGCGCCCTCATGAAGTGGCTGCGTGAGTCGCACGCGGCTGTCCGTATCAATCCGTTCGAGGGGGTGAGCATCAAGGCGGCCCCGACGACGCGCCTGAGCTACACCGAAGCCGATTTGGAGCGGATATTCACAAGCGTTCTGTGGAAGCCGGCGTCGTCATATGCTCAACAGTACGGGACGGCTTCGAGTTGGTGGCTGCCGATTCTGGCGCTGTTCACCGGGGCGCGGCTGGCTGAACTTGTCCAGCTGCCGCTAGAACGGGTGTGCAGCGTAGATGGCGTGCTGTGCCTCGATCTGACCGACGCGAAGCGTGACAAGTTGAAACTGAAGACAGCCTCCGCGGAGCGCCGGATACCAGTGCACCCAGAGCTGGAGCGGCTTGGGCTGGTGGATTACGTCGCCGAAATGCGTGCGAACGGCGCAGCGCGACTGCTGGACGCCATCCCGCTGGGCAGGGACGGCAAGGGTAAGAAGGCCAGCGACTGGTACACGAGGTATCGGAACACGAACTTCCCGGAGTTCGGGAGCCAGTCCAAGGACTTCCATTCCTTCAGGACGACCCACGGGACGCAGGCGGTGACCTGCGGAATCGACCGGATGCTACTCAAGCAATGGTTCGGGCACAGCGGGGGGCAGAAGGACGACGTGACGGAGAAAAACTACAACACGGGGCAGCCGGTGCCGATGCTCTACGAGGAGCTATCGAAGCTCCGTTGGGATGTGGGTGCGTTGCAGAACATGCCGCAAGGCTGGAGAGGCCTGCGCATGACGCAAAGGAGCGCACGCGGGCGAGGTATGGAAAGCTGATACCCCCTGACGAGTTCAGTGAAAAAATACGCAAGGGCACGCTGCGGTATCCGGGAGGGGGAGGCTCGTATTTAAGGCCCCGGGGGTCCCGAAGTCGGCGAGACGGGCTCTTCTGGGGCCCCGCTAGTCTAGACGTGGCTGCCCTGGAGGGCACGGAGGTCAGCGCTGCCCTCCCGGATCGTCCAGCGCTAGGCGGTCAGTTTGTAGATGAAGAAGGCGATTCCCGCCCACAGGATCGGCCATAACGCGGCCCCTATGCCAGCAACAATCATTGACGGGAGCCAGCCGATGCCGACGCCGAGGAGGAACCCGTATTCGGCCACACAGTAAATCCAAGAGCCGATGAAGATGACACCACCCGTCAATACGGCGCAGAGAGCGCCTAGTCCTTCGTACATCCGAAACCTCATACAACAGTTTTCGGGTACATCATACCAATGCATGCCGCTTGCCGCAGAGACCTATGTCACACAATTGAATTGTGATGCTTAGGCGACCCTTATAATCGTTGACATTCAGAGGCTGGCCATGATTTTATGAGACTCATTGATTGAATATCCGTGTGGAGTTGCATAGATGATCGAGGTCGAAGCGGTCAAGACGAGGGCCGAAATCGAGACGGTCGAGCATCTCCTCCGAAAGCACAAGGGAGAGCTGTACGGGGACATCTGGCGCATTGGGGTCAATCTGGCGCTCCGTATTTCCGACCTCCTCGCTATCGAATACGATGCCATGGACATGGACCGGCGGGAGCTGCGGCTCGTGGAGGGCAAGACTGGGAAGGTTCGTACGCTGCGGCTGAACGATACCGTGTTGCGCCTCGTGCGCCGACGCCGGGAGGAGCACCCGACGGACCGCTACCTGTTCCAGACGCATGCAAACCGCTCGAAGGCCCTCCAGAAACCCGTGGGACGCGCTACGGTCGCCAAGGCGTTCAAGGAGATTGGAGGAATCCTGCGGGTCCGGCTGGGAACCCACAGCATGCGGAAGTCGCGGGGCTGGGCGATGTACAGTGATGGGGTACCCATCGAGATGGTGGCGAAGGTGCTGAACCACAGCAGCCCGGCGGTGACCATGGCCTACCTTGGGATTACGAAGGAGGAGGTGATGCAAACCTACGAGGATTACGAGCTGTGAATCTGCGACCTCCGTCCCGGCGGGTCCTGCTGGCGACCATTGGGGTTCTTATCGTCGTGTGGTGGTTCACGCAGCCGGAGGACGCCTCGGCGCCGTATGTCCGGCCCATGCCCAGCGTCAATGCATCACCCGGTCTTGAGCCAAGCTGGCTTCGCCATGTCGACAACAGTCGACCGGAGTGCGTGAAGCTGCGGGAGGAATTGAGCGAGGCAGCAGCGAATGGGTCAGGGGCCGACTTGATGTACATCGGCAATTGCGACCTACGGCTGAAGCAACACGAGCGGCCCGAGTAGACCTCGACCAGATTCCCGCCGGCAGCCTTGCGGCCCTGCCGGGTACAGCGGGATTCAGTAGGTCGCGGCGTGTGTCCGTAGGAGGACCAGATGATGAGTGATAAGAGCACCATGCACAGGACCGCTGAAGATGTACGACAGATGGCAAGCACCATGACTCGGGAGGAGTTAGTCGCGGCGCTGATAGCAGGCGCGGAAGCAAGCGATGCGGCGGAGGCTCTGATTGACGAGCTTCGGCGGGATGTGGCGGCACTGGACGCCGTGGTGAGCCGACACGCAGCGGCATTGCTGGAGTACGACGCCGAGATGCAGGCGGCATAGACGCGGCTCAGAGGGGCTCTCAGAAGCCCAGAGACACCCACCGAGTCCAGCGGGTCAGGCTGGGTTCATTCGGTCCACATCGGACCACCGCCGGAGGCCCTCCGGCTTCTTTCAGATCATCACTTGCGAGGAGACAACCGGATGCGGCGGAGCAGCTGCGCCCGTCAAATGTAGGCATGCTGTGATATGGCGTGTAGGGGGAAGAATCCGGTAAGAATCCGCGGGTTTTATAACCCATTGAATCCATTGATATTTTTCGCCCATCGGCTCCAGGAATGGGTTGGCGGGCGTTCAGCGCCTAACGTAACCATGTGATTTCAAACAAAGTTTTCTACCCTGAGCCATTTGCCCCGTTTTTGCGCCCGCTGCCGCCGACCGGCACCCTAATGCGTCGAGGCTGGGCAGTCCGTCAAAAACCCGGACATACGTAGGAACGAACCCGCCGTTGGCGCCCGGGAGTCATTGGGCCCCCCTTCTCCAACTCTTCCGCAATTCCTCGGAGGAGGTTTCCGCTCACGAGAATTTCGGCCTAGACTGGGGAGTAAGGTTCCGAGCGGCGACGAAGCCCAGACGGAGCCTCCTACCGATGACGCAGCGAACACCTGAAGCTGCATTCCGGGCCGCAGCCGGTCGGCCAAGGACGCGTTCCGAGCTGCCAGTGCGCCAGCGGACGCCTACGAACCCTGCTGATTCATGCGGCGCCCTCCAGTTGCCCGGGGGGTTGCCCGGAGGTTGCCCGGCTGACCGAGGGACCGCTGGAGGCCGCATGAACGCTGGGCTTTCGTGGCTGCCCGAAGTTTATCTTAAGGTCGGGCTATTTGACCGCCGCTGATGCTGTAAGAACGCATCAGGGCCCTACAGTTAAGGAACCCACCATGAACAACACCCAACCCACACCGAGCACCGAAAGGACGCCGAGTACGATCAGGGGGCAGGTGATTCTGAGCGCGGCTGACGTGCCCGCTCCACAGCCAAGGCGTCCGGTAGTTGAGGGCTTCATGTCGCTGGGAGAGACCATGTTGATCTACGCGCCAGCCGGGGGCCAGAAGTCGATGGTCGCGCTACACCTGGCGGCGGCGGTCGCCTCCGGCGGCGAGTTCCTCGGGAGGCAAGCGTCTCATCAGCGCGTGCTTTTCGTAGACGGTGAACTTAGTGAGCACAGCTTCGCAGAGCGGCTGGGGACATTCGGCAAGCCGGAGGGCCTCGACCTTCACAGCGAGTGCTTCCAGCCCGTCGAAGGGCTGGCGAAGGCGGAATGGAAGCCGGTGCGCATCGAGGACTCCGAGTGGCAAGACGCGTTCGTATCGCTGGTGCAGCAGAAGCAGTACAAACTCGTCATCTTCGATAACGTCCGGACGCTAACGGCAGGCATCAATGAGAACGAGGCGGCAGCTATCTCCCCGATCAACGCCTTCATCAGGCGCCTGCGGCATCTGGACTGTGCTGTTGCCGTGGTGCATCACTCCCGCAAGGCAGACGCGGAGGACGGCGCGACAGTGTACGCGGGCAGCACCAACTTCCTCACGATCTACGATATCGCCATTGGTATCGAGCGGGTTGGCGACAATGGTATTACCTTTGATGTCGTGAAGGACCGGGGCCGCTCGGTGGCGGATTACTTCCGCGAAGGTAGCTGGCGGCTGTCCATCGGCGAAGGAGGCGGGTATACGAGGTACGACCACTACTCGGCTGAGTACGCGGCTGGCCGCGAGTTGCTTGCGGAGATCGACGCAGGGGAGTACGTCAGCAAAGAGGCGATCTATGCAGCCGCCAAACAGAAGCACGGTTTGCGATGGTCGAACGGAAACAACAGGCTCCGTGGTCTACATGAGAAGCTCGTGGACATAGACGCGACCGAGGAATCATTCGCGGTCTTCTCGGACCGTGTGAAGATCGGCACTGACGCCGGCAAAGCGGACAGCAAGTTCGGGGTCGAGGAGGGCTCCTGCGATGACTTCTAGACGACACTGCAGCGGAGCGAGTAGTGCAGAAGACATGTTCGCGAGCATGCTAGCTCGGCAGTACGGCATAGTGGAGGGTGAGCACTATGTTCGGGAGCACCGGTTCGAGCGTCAATTCTACGACGAGACAGCGGAGCCCTTTCGGATCAGGGCGGACTTCTGGTTCCCTCAGTGGCGGATTGTAGTCGAGTTCAAGTCGGGACCGCTGGGCCAACGCGCCTCCAATAAGAGGGAGGCGAAGCGCCTCACTGACAAGGCGCGGGGTCAGGGTAAGGACCTCGGGCAGATCATGCGGGCTGACTGGTCGAACCAGTTGCAGAAGTTCCTTGCGGTCGGCGAGCAGGCACCTGAGGAGCCCGAGACCGATGGTATCTTGTGGATTCTGGTTGATGACGGCCAGATGGACCCTACAGACACCGAGAGACGCCGCTACAGCCACTATGGGAAGCATCAGGCGGACCAGATGATGCGGCAGGTACGCCGGGGCTGCGGCTGGAATCCGATGGGGCAGCGGCAGTGTGGGCGGCTGCTGTCGATGTTCAGGCAGGCGGACGAGCTGACGCCGGAGAAGGTGTACGACGAAGGCTGGTTGGAATCACTGCCGATGATGACTCAGATCGGATACCGAGTGCAGGTTGAGAACACTCGGAGGCTTCTCATTGAGCGTCTTCACGAGTTCGACACCCACGAGCCGGTACTCGTGGAGGCTGACGTGAACGAGACCGAACACGGAGTCGGGTACAGTGGCGGATACGTGCTGCTCGGGGCGCCTCAGTAGGAGGCGCAGGAACCCGGCGTGGCGGCTCTGTTCGCGTTCCCTCTCGGGCTCGGGCTGTTCATCGCGCTGGTCCTGTGACAAGCTTAAGTGACATGTAACGACCGGCGTGCGGTCTTTTGCCTACAGAAGTCCGGCGGTGGGGAAGGCGGTGACGCATCCCCCCTTCGGCACCAAACAACGGCACAAAACCACGGCACCAAACAGTGGTACCAACAGCCCGGTCGCGGGCGTACAGGAAAGGCAAGAAGGTTGTTGACCACACCCGGAGCCCTACCTATAATACGCGACCTCTTTGGGGGCACCTTGAGGGTGTGTCCCGGGCAAGCAAGCTTGCCATGAGCGTTTTGATGCGGGGTGGAGCAGCCTGGTAGCTCGTCGGGCTCATAACCCGAAGGTCGTCGGTTCAAATCCGGCCCCCGCTACCAAATACGCATCACCTGCTCCGAAACCTGGTGATGCGGCGTGAAAAGCCCCTTTTTTGGGGCTTTTTCGTTTGTACCGAAAAAATGTACCGAAAAAATTCGCAGGAGACGCGTGAGCGGCAGGGAAAACAGGCTGCGTGAGTTGCTCGGACCGACCGTCGAGGCCCTGGGCTTCGAACTCTGGGGTGTCGAGCACCTGGCGCAGGGGCGCCACAGCGTACTGCGGGTATACATCGAGCGGCCCGAGGGCATCAGCGTCGATGACTGCGCCGCGGTGAGCGAGCAGGTCAGTGCGGTCCTGGATGTCGAGGACCCGATCAACGGTGAGTACACCCTGGAGGTGTCGTCGCCGGGGCTGGACCGCCGGCTCTTCGCGCTGGCCCAGTACGGCCGCTACCTCGGCGAGACCATCGATCTGCGCCTGCGCCTGCCCTTCGAGGGCCGGCGCAACTTCCGGGGGCTGCTCAGGGGCGTCGAGGGCGAGGACGTGGTGGTACAGGTGGATGACCACGAGTACCTCCTGCCCTTCGATACGATAGACAAGGCGCGGGTGGAACTGCCGGCAGAGATCGGCGGCAACGGGCGCGAGGCAAGGTAGGCTCATGAACAAGGAAATCCTGATGGTCGCGGAAGCCGTCTCTAACGAGAAGGGCGTTTCCGAGGACATTATCTTCGAGGCGATCGAGCTGGCGCTGGCCACGGCCACCAAGAAGCGCTACGACGAGGACGCGGATATCCACGTCACCATCGACCGAGAGTCCGGCGACTACGAGACCGTGCGCCGCTGGCTCGTCGTGCCGGACGACGAGGTCGCCCTGCTCGGCACCCAGTTCACCACCGAGGAGGCCGCGGAGAAAGATCCGGGTCTCAAGCCCGGCGATATCTTCGAGGAGAAGGTCGAGAACGTCGAGTTCGGCCGCATCGCCGCGCAGACAGCCAAGCAGGTGATCGTGCAGCGCGTCCGCGACGCGGAGCGCGCCCAGGTCGTCGAGGAGTACCAGAACCGGGTCGGCGAGCTGGTCGCAGGCTCCGTGAAGAAGGTGACCCGCGACAACATCATCGTCGACCTCGGCAACAACGCCGAGGGGCTGCTGCCCCGCGGCGAACTCGTGGGTCGCGAGACCTTCCGGGTCAACGACCGCGTCCGCGCCATCCTCACCGAGATCAGCACCGAGACCCGCGGCCCGCAGCTCATCCTGAGCCGCGCCTGCCCGGAGATGCTCATCGAGCTGTTCAAGATCGAGGTGCCGGAGATCGCCGAGGGCGTCATCCAGATTCGCAGCGCTGCCCGCGACCCGGGCTCGCGCGCCAAGATCGCCGTGAAGACCAACGACCAGCGCATCGATCCCGTCGGTGCTTGTGTGGGCATGCGCGGTTCGCGCGTCCAGGCCGTGTCCAACGAGCTCGATAACGAGCGGGTCGATATCGTGCTCTGGGACGACAACGCCGCCCAGCTCGTGATCAATGCCATGTCGCCGGCGGAGGTCGAGTCCATCGTCGTTGACGAGGACGCCCACGCCATGGATGTGGCCGTGTCCGAGGACAACCTCGCCCAGGCCATCGGCCGCTCCGGCCAGAACGTGCGCCTCGCGAGCGAGCTCACCGGCTGGACCATCAACGTGATGAGCAACGAGGAAGCCGCGGAGAAGCACGAGGCCGAGGCCGGACAGATCATCCAGACCTTCATGGACCAGCTCGACATCGACGAGGAGGTCGCGGAGATCCTCGTCGACGAGGGCTTCACGACGCTCGAGGAAGTGGCCTATGTCCCCCTCGACGAGATGCTGTCCATCGAGGGTTTCGACGAGGAGATCGCCGAGGAGTTGCGCGCCCGGGCCAAGGACGCGCTGCTGACGCTGGCCATCGCCTCCGAAGAGCAGCTCGGGGCGAACGAGCCGGCCGAGGACCTGCTGACCATGGATGGCATGGACCGGCACCTCGCCTACCTCCTCGCCAGCCGCGGGATCGTCAGCATGGAAGATCTCGCCGAACAGGGCGTTGACGACCTGATGGATATCGAGAACATGACGGAAGAGCGCGCCGGCGAATTGATCATGACCGCGCGCGCCCCCTGGTTTGCCGAAGAGGAAGCCCAGTCCTGAAAGCACTGGTCAGTACCACGGAAAGTCAGGGAACCAGGGTAGCTAGGAGAGTATTTGCATGGCGCAGGTGACAGTAGAGCAGCTGGCGAAATCCGTAGGCGCATCGGTGGAGCGGCTCTTGACCCAGATGCGGGACGCCGGTCTGCCCCACAAGGACGCCGCGGAACCGGTGTCCGATGAAGACAAGCAGACGCTTCTCGCCCATCTGAAGCGCAGCCACGGGGAGTCCACGGCGGCGCCGAAGCGCATTACCCTGAAGCGCAAGACCATGAGCACGTTGCGCACGGGCGGTTCTTCCGGCAAGAAGACGGTCAACGTGGAAGTTCGCAAGAAGCGCACCTACGTGAAGCGCGAGGAGCCGGAGGCGCCGGCGCCGGCCGAGGAAGGGCTCGAGACGGCGGCCAGCGCCGAAGCCGAGCAGCCGGAAGCGGTCGCGGCAGAGGTTCCCGCAGCTGCGGCACCGGAAGCCCGGCCCGCCGAGGAAGTCCCGGCGCCGAAGGAGCCGGAGTTCGAGCCCGTGCCCGAGGAAGAGGACGAGCCCGAAGATCTCGACCCGGAGGTGCTGCGCCAGCGCGCCGCCTTGCGCCGCAAGCAGAGAGAAGAGGAAGAGGCCGCGGCCCGTGCGGCAGCGATTGCTGCGCGCAAGGCCGAGGAAGAACAGCGCCAGGCCGCCGAGGTCGCCGCGAAGGCGCGGGAAGAAGCGCCGAAGCGTCCCAAGCGGCTGCACGAGGCGCCGTCCGAACAGCCCCGGGATGACCAGAAGCGCAAGAAGGGTCGTCTCGGCCGCAACGAACCGCTCGGCCGTGGCAAGCAGCGCGGGCACAACCTGTCCCTGTCCGATCTCGAGGCCGCAGAGGGCCGCGTGCGCCGCCGCGGTGGCCGCAAGAAAATGAAGGCCACCCATGAAGAGCACGGCCGTCACGGCTTCGAGATGCCGACGGAGAAGAAGGTCTACGAGGTCGAGATTGCCGACATGATCTCCGTCGGCGGCCTCGCCGAGGGCATGGCGATCAAGTCCGGCGTGGTCATCAAGGAACTCATGAAGCTCGGTGTCATGGCGACGATCAACCAGATGATCGATCGCGACACGGCCACGCTGGTGGTCGAGGAGCTCGGCCACAAGGTCAAGTACATCAGCGCCGACGCGCTGGAAGAGGATCTCACCGAGACCCTGGCCCAGCAGGAGGGCACGCCGGAGCCGCGCGCGCCGGTGGTCACGGTCATGGGCCATGTCGACCACGGCAAGACGTCGCTGCTGGACTATATCCGCAAGGCCAAGGTGGCCTCCGGTGAGGCCGGCGGCATCACCCAGCACATCGGCGCCTACCACGTCGAGACGGGCCACGGCATGATCTCCTTCCTCGACACCCCGGGGCACGCGGCGTTCACCGCCATGCGGGCCCGCGGTGCGAAGAGTACGGATATCGTGATCCTCGTGGTCGCCGCCGATGACGGCGTCATGCCGCAGACCATCGAGGCGGTGCAGCACGCGCGGGCGGCGCAGGTGCCGCTCATCGTCGCCGTGAACAAGATGGACAAGGAAGGGGCGGACCCGGACCGGGTCAAGAACGAGCTTTCGGCGCAGGAGGTGATCCCGGAAGAGTGGGGCGGCGACACGCAGTTCGTCCACGTTTCGGCGATCACCGGGGACGGCATCGACGCACTGCTCGACGCCGTGCTCCTGCAGGCCGAACTCCTGGAGCTGAAAGCGCCGAGGGATGTGCCGGCCCAGGGCATCGTCATCGAATCCCGTCTCGACAAGGGCCGCGGCCCCGTCGCTTCCCTGCTCGTGCAGAGCGGTACGCTGCGCCAGGGCGAGATTGTCCTCGCGGGCCTGCAGTACGGCCGCGTGCGCGCCATGCTCGACGAGAACGGGCAGCCCATCGCGACCGCCGGTCCGAGTATCCCGGTGGAGATCCTCGGCCTGGACGGCACGCCCGACGCCGGCGACCAGTTCGCCGTGGTCGAGAGCGAGAAGCAGGCCCGTGATCTCGCCGACTATCGCCAGGCCAAGATGCGTGAGAACAAGCTGCAGCGGCAGCAGGCGGCGAAGCTCGACAACATGTTCGAGAGTATGACCGCCGGCGAGAAGAAGACGCTCAACGTGGTGGTCAAGGCCGACGTGCGCGGTTCCCTGGAAGCGATCCAGGCCGCGCTCCTGGACCTCGGCAACGAAGAGGTGCAGGTGAACATCGTCAGCAGCGGTGTCGGCGGCATCGCCGAGACCGACGTCACCCTGGCCATCACCTCCGGAGCCGTGATTTTCGGCTTCAACGTCCGCGCCGACGCCGCCGCCCGGCGGCTGGTGGAGAACGAGGGTGTCGACCTGCGCTACTACAACGTCATCTACGACCTCATTGACGACGTCAAGCAGGCCCTGTCCGGCATGCTGGCGCCGGAGATGCGCGAGGAGATCGTCGGCATCGCCGAGGTGCGCGAGGTGTTCAACTCGCCGAAGTTCGGCCAGGTCGCCGGCTGCATGGTCACGGAGGGCACCGTCTATCGCAGCAAGCCGATCCGCGTGCTGCGCGACAACGTGGTCATTTACGAGGGTGAACTCGAGTCCCTGCGCCGCTTCAAGGACGACGCCAACGAGGTCCGCAACGGCATGGAGTGCGGTATCGGCGTAAAGAACTACAACGACGTGCAGGTCGGCGACCAGATCGAGGTCTTCGAGGTCAAGGAGGTCGCCCGCTCCCTGTAGCGGCCCGCCATGGCTCGAGAGTTCAGTCGTACCCAGCGGGTCGCCGATTACCTGCAGCGGGAGCTGGCGCTCCTGATCCAGCAGGAGGTCGATGACCCGCGCGTGGGTATGGTCAGCCTCACCGGCGTCGACGTGAGTCGGGACCTGGCACACGCGAAGGTCTGGTTCACACGCCTCGGCAGTGACAGCGCCGAGGAGGCGACGGAAGCCGCAGCGGCGCTGAACGGCGCTGCCGGTTACCTGCGCACGCTTCTTTCCCGGGAGACGACCATGCGCAGCGTCCCGCGGTTGCGCTTTGCCTTCGACAGCAGCGTCGGCCGCGGCCGCCACATGGAAGAACTGATCCGCGAGGCCGGCGAGCGCGACCGCGCCCTCGATGCCCGCCGCGAGGGCGACGACGCGCCGGACGGGGAGGGCTGAGGTGGCACGCCGTCGCAGCGGTCGCCCGATCAGCGGCATCCTGGTGCTCGACAAGCCGGCGGGGCTGTCCTCGAACCGGGCGCTGCAGCGGGCCAAGGGCCTCTACCGGGCCGCGAAGGCGGGCCACACGGGCAGCCTCGACCCCCTGGCCACCGGGGTGCTGCCGCTCTGCTTCGGCGAGGCGACCAAGGTGTCGCAGTATCTTCTCGAGGCGGACAAGGTCTACGAGAGCACCTTTGTTCTCGGTGTCAGCACCGACACGGGGGATGCCGAGGGTACGGAGACCGGGCGCGCCGATGCCGGCGCTCTCGACGCGGCCGCGGTGGAAGCAGCGCTCGCGCCTTTCCGTGGCGAAATCGAGCAGGTGCCGTCCATGTACTCCGCGATCAAGCAGGGCGGCAGGCCGCTCTACGAGCTGGCGCGGCAGGGTGTGGAAGTGGAGCGCAAGGCGCGCCGGGTCACGGTCCGCGCCTTCGAACTGCAGGCCTTCCGCCGCGGTGAGCAGGCCGAAGCCGACGTACGGGTGCACTGCAGCAAGGGCACCTACGTGCGTACGCTGGCGGAGGACCTGGGGGCGGCGCTCGGCTGCGGTGCGCATGTGTCGCGGCTGCGCCGGCTGCAGTCCGGCCCCTTCCGCATCGACGAGGCGTTCACCCTGGAGGCGCTGCAGGCGCTTCGGGATGCCGGCGACGAGGCGGCGCTGGACCGGCTCCTGCTCCCGGCGGAGCGTGCCCTTGCGGACATGCCCCTGGTGACGCTGAGTGAGTCCGCTGGTTTCTACCTGCGCCAGGGCCAGCCGGTGCTAGTGCCAAACGCGCCCTGTGATGGTATGGTGCGCGTCGCCGCGAAGAGCGGGGAACTGCTCGGTATCGGCGAGATATTGGACGACGGGCGCGTGGCGCCGCGTCGACTGATGGTCACCAGGCGGTGACGCGAACCTGTCTGTAAATCTGCACGGACAGGCTCTTTTCATGAAACGGCCGCGCGGGTAGCGCTGCGGTCGCGCAGATTAACGAAGAGGATGATGACATGGCATTGACTGCCGAAAAGAAAGCGGAAATCGTCAAGGAATACCAGCGCGTTGAGGGTGACACCGGGTCGCCGGAAGTCCAGGTTGCGCTGCTGACAGCGAACATCGAACAGCTGCGCGACCACTTCTCGTCGCACAAGCAGGATCATCACTCCCGCCGCGGCCTCATTCGCATGGTCAACCAGCGCCGCAACCTGCTCGATTACCTCAAGCGCAAGGACGCCGCGCGCTACGCGGAACTGATCAAGCGCCTCGGCCTGCGCCGCTAGGCCAACCACACCGGGGCCCAGGGGCCCCGGTTGTCGTTTAAAGAATCGGAGAAAGACAGTGAACCCAGTAACCAAGACCTTCCAGTATGGCGGCCAGACCGTCACGCTGGAGACCGGGCGCATCGCCCGCCAGGCCACCGGTGCCGTGCTCGTGACCGTCGAGAATACGTCAGTGCTGTGCACCGTGGTGGCGGAAAAGACCTGCAAGCCCGGCCAGCCCTTCTTTCCGCTGGCTGTGCACTACCAGGAGAAGACCTATGCCGTGGGCAAGATTCCCGGCGGCTTCTTCAAGCGTGAAGGCCGGCCCAGCGAGAAGGAAACGCTGACCTCCCGCCTCATCGACCGGCCGATCCGTCCGCTCTTCGCGGACGGCTTCATGAACGAGGTGCAGGTCATCTGCACCGTGATGTCTGCCGACAAGCACATCGACCCGGACATCCCCGCGATGATCGGCACCTCCGCAGCCCTGGCGATCTCCGGCTGCCCCTTCAACGGCCCCATCGGCGGCGCCCGCGTGGGCTTCACGGAACAGGACGGCTACCTCCTCAACCCGACCTACGCACAGCTCGCCGACAGCAAGCTGGACATGGTCGTGGCCGGCACGAAGGACGCGGTGCTCATGGTCGAGTCCCAGGCCGCCGAGCTCACGGAAGACCAGATGCTGGGCGCCGTCCTCTACGCACACCAGGAAATGCAGGCGGTGATCCAGGCCGTGAACGAGCTCACCGCCGAGGCCGGCAAGCCGCGCTGGGACTGGCAGCCGCCGGCTGTTGACGCGGAGCTCGTCGCTGCCGTCGAGGCCCAGGTCAAGGATGCCCTCGGCGAGGCCTACCGCATCACCGAGAAGGCCGCCCGCTACGAGCGCGTCGGTGAGATCCGCCAGGCCTGTGTCGAGGCCCTGGCCGCGGAGGGCGGCCCGAGCGAGGAGGACATCAAGGATGTCTTCAAGGGCGTCGAGAAGCAGCTGGTGCGCAAGCGCATCCTCGATGGCGAAGCCCGCATCGACGGCCGCGACAGCCGCACGGTGCGCCCCATCGCCTGCGAGATCGACGTACTGCCCAAGGTCCACGGCTCGGCTCTGTTCACCCGTGGTGAAACGCAGGCCATCGGCGCCGTCACCCTCGGTTCCACCCGCGACGCGCAGATCATCGACGCCCTCGAGGGCGAGCGCCGCGACCCGTTCATGCTGCACTACAACTTCCCGCCCTACTCGGTCGGTGAAGCGGGCCGCGTCGGCTTCACCAATCGGCGTGAAGTCGGTCACGGCCGCCTGGCCCGCCGCGGCCTAGCCGCGGTACTGCCCGGTGAAGAGGAGTTTCCCTACACGGTGCGCGTGGTCTCCGAGATCACCGAGTCCAACGGCTCCAGCTCCATGGCGTCCGTCTGCGTCGGCTCCCTGGCGCTCATGGCCGCGGGCGTGCCCCTGAAGGCGCCGGTGGCCGGTATCGCCATGGGTCTCGTGAAAGACGGCAACCAGTTCGCCGTCCTCACGGACATCCTCGGTGACGAGGACCACCTCGGCGACATGGACTTCAAGGTGGCCGGTACCGCCGAAGGCGTTACGGCCCTGCAGATGGATATCAAGATCGAGGGCATCAACGAGCAGATCATGGAGACCGCCCTGGAGCAGGCGCTGCAGGCCCGGCTGCACATCCTCGGCCAGATGAACCAGGTCATCGCCGAGGCCCGCGAGGTCACCTCGGAGAACGCGCCGAGCATGGTCACGCTCAAGGTCGACGCGGACAAGATCCGCGACATCATCGGCAAGGGCGGCGCCACGATCCGCGGCATCACCGAGGCCTCCGGCGCCACGGTGGATATCGACGACGACGGCACGGTGCGCATCTTCGGCCAGGACCAGGCGGCGCGCGACGCCGCCGTGGCCATGGTCGAGGAGATCACCGCCGAGGCGGAAGTCGGCGCGATCTACGAGGGCCGCGTGGCCCGCATCGTCGACTTCGGCGCCTTCGTCAACATCCTCCCGGGCAAGGACGGCCTGGTGCACATTTCGCAGATCGCCAACGAGCGGGTCGAGAATGTCGCCGACTACCTGACCGAGGGCGAGGAGGTTCGCGTGAAGGTTCTCGACGTGGACCAGCGCGGCCGCATCAAGCTGTCCATCAAGGAACTCCTCGACGAGGAGATCGAGGCGGATGAGGTGGACGAGGTGGCGGCGGAACCACCGGCCGACGAAGTCACGGAGTAAAAGCTCCGGGCTTTACGGAAAAGGGCGCTTCGGCGCCCTTTCTCCGTGCCCGCCCCGGCTCGAACGAGGCAGACCGCCAGTCGGCAGGTTTCTGCATTCCCCCGCGACTTTGCCAAGCTTGGCCCGCGTTGTCCTTCGGGGTGCTCATGGCGACCCTTTCCCTTCGCCTCAACCGCGCCAACCTGGCGGTGCGCCGCGGGGACCGCGCCGCCGCCCTGGGCCTGCTGCGGGAATGTCTTGCCCTCGGCGGGCTCGGGCCCGAGATCAATACCGCCATCGAGCGCAATATCGCGCCTCTCGACAAGGCATAGGGTGCGTGCGTCTGCACCGCGGTGGTGCGCACGCCGTTGCTAGCGATACCGGCGCGGCGTCTTCATGCGCCTCCCGCAGCACCTCGCCGCAGGCGGCACTTGGTGTGAACTTTGCTTGGGTATTATTTCCTATTGTGCGCTGACGGTCCGGCAGGAAAATGAAGAGGTCGACCGACCTGACCGATCAATGACGATCAATGGGGCGGCAACTGATGTCCAAGAGGGGAAGAACCATGCAACGCAACCAGTCCGCACATCCGCGCTCCCGCCTGTCCCGGGCGGTGGCCCTGGCTTCACTGCCCCTGGTGGGGGCCGGTGCCGGCAGCGCCCTGGCGCAGGAGGGAGAGAAGGACAGCGGTGCCCGTCTCGAGGAGGTGGTGGTCACTGCCTCCCGCCGCGAGTCCACGGTCCAGGACATCCCCATCAACATCTCCGCCGTGAGCGCCGAGAAGATCGAGAAGTACCGCCTCACCGGCATCAACGAGATCGCTCGCTACGTCCCCGGCCTCACGGTCATCGACCGCGGCGCCCGGGACGAGGTGCCGGACATCCTGGTGCGCGGCCTGAACACCTCGCAGCTCGGCCCGGGCTACACCAGTGACACGGTGGCCACCTACTTCGGCGATATCCCGCTGCCCCTCGACATCCGACCGGTCGACCTCGAGCGGGTCGAGGTGCTCATCGGGCCGCAGGGCACGCTCTACGGCCAGGGCACCATGGGCGGCGCCATCCGCTACCTGCCGAACCGCGCCGACCCGGAGGCTTTCGGTGTCGATCTGCGCGGCACGCTGAGCCAGAACTTCGAAAGCGACGACATGTACAATGACGTCGGCGTGACGCTGAACCTGCCCATCATTCGCGATAGCCTGGCCCTGCGCGTCAACCTCGACCGCGTGGATGACCCCGGTTTCATCGACTACGACTTCGTCGTGCGCGAGGCCGGCGTCTCCGACCCGGAGCCCGACTTCTCCAACCCGGACGAGGTGAACGCGAACCTGCGCCGCTTCGATGACGCCAACGGCGAGGACACGCTGGCCGCCCGCGCCAACCTGCGCTGGCTGCCCACGGACTGGCTGGACGTGAACCTCTGGTGGCTGTACCAGGACACGGAGGCCGAGGGTCGTCAGATCAACCACAAGCAGGCCTTCGGTACCGGTGACTACGTCTCCGCCTACCGCTACCTGGAGCCGAACGACTACACCAACGAGCTGTACAGCCTGGAGGTGAAGGCGGATCTCGGTTTCGCCGAGGCGACCTTCATCTACGGCGAGACGGAGTACGAGGAGGAGGGCCAGCGCGACCAGACCGACCTGCTGCTCAACTTCGAGTACGGCTACGAGGCCTTCCCGACCTTCTCCTCCTTCACCCGGGAAGTCGTCGAGGAGGAGACCGAGACCATCGAGATCCGCCTCGTGTCGACCCACGAGGGTCCCCTGTCCTGGGTGCTCGGTTACTTCAATAACGAGGTGGAGAACTTTGGCGAGAGCCGCGAGTTCACCCCGGGCTTCGACCAGTTCGCCGTCGACAACTTCGGCGGCGTGCAGCTGCGCCCGGACAGCCTCGAGTACATCTCGCAGGGCTTCGACAACGAGAAGGAGGAGGCCTGGTACGGCGAGATCTCCTACCGTCTCTTCGATCGCCTCGAGCTCACCGTCGGCTACCGCGACTACACCTTCGAGGTGAACAACCGCTCCGGCTTCGGCCTGCCGCTGCTGGAGACCGTGTTCTTCGGCGAGGACCCGACGGCGATCAACATCGACTTCGGCGAGAACGTCGGTGACGACGAGGGCGACCTGATCAAGCTGAACGCCGCCTTCGATATCGACGACGACAACATGGTCTACGCCACCTACTCCGAGGGCTATCGCAACGGCGGTGTCAACGCCGTGCCGGCCTGCCCCCCGGACGTCAACGAGAGCGATACGCAGAACCTCTGCGCGCTCCCCGACGAGGTGTTCATCTCCCCGGACCAGATCGAGAACTACGAGATCGGCTACAAGGGCCTGCTCCTGGACGGCCGCATGTCCCTGAACGCCGCGCTGTTCTACATCGACTGGACGGACCTGCAGGTCGACACGGTGACCACCTTCGGCGAGCTGCCGATCGTCGGCAACGGCTCCGCCGCCGAGAGCCAGGGCCTCGAGCTGCAGGGCAACTGGCTGATCAACGATAACTGGGAAGTGCAGCTCAGCTACGCCTACACGGATGCGGAGCTGGTCGAGGACGCGCCGGGCCTGGTGGACGACTTCACCGGCACCGAGGGCGCGCGCCTGCCCGGCCACGCCGAGCACCAGGGGACCTTCAACGTGACCTACAACACCCTGGTCCTCGACGGCATCGACCTCGCGGTCAACTACGGGATCGTCTTCTCCAGTGACGTCTACAACATCACCGGCGGCGACGAGATCGGCGCGCTGATCGACCCGGCGACCGGCGAGGCGGCGGACTTCGGCGGCGAGGCGATTCCCGAGTGGGACGTGCACCACCTGAGCGCCACCTTCAGCAAGGACCAGTGGTCCCTGCAGGCCTTCGTCGACAACCTGTGGGACGAGTACTACGTGACCGGTACCCGGAACACCCGCCGCTTCCTGCAGAACGGCGTCGGCCCGGGCAACCAGATCGGCGGCTTCACGGTGCGCTCCTACGGCAACTTCGTCGGCGCACCGCGCACCGCCGGTATCCGCGCCACCTACAGCTTCTGACCCGCGTCGAGGCCGGGGCCGCCCGCGCTCAGGCGCCGGCGGCCGGTGGCAGTACCCCGGCCTCGGCGAGGATCGCCGTCGCCGGGGCCAGTTCCCTCTCATAGCGTCGCCAGCGCTCGAGCGCATCCCGGTACAGGGGCATGCGCACCTGCAGGGCGCTCGGTGTCGCCACCCCCGCCGCGTTCCGGTGGAAGGCCAGGCAGCGCGGTTCCCAGGGCAGCTCCAGGTAGGCGAGCAGCGCCCGCACCTCGCGCTCCGGGTCCGCCACCAGCGCCTCGTAGGGCAGGTCGTGTATCCGCTCGCCGTAGAGTGCCTTCCAATGCGCCATGAGCTGCTCGAAGTCGGCGACGTAGCGCGCCGTGCTCTCGAGATCGTAGTGGTAGTCGTAGTAGGAGTAGTCCACCGCGAACAGCTGCCGGTAGTTGCTGAGGCAGGTGTCGCGCGGGTCCCGGCGCAGGAGGACGATGCGCGCCGCCGGCAGGCTGCGCAGGATGAAGCCGAGGTAGAGCGCGTTCAGGGGCATCTTGTCGAGGATGTACTGCCCCGGTGCCGGGGGCGTCTCCCGCCGTGCGGCGGTGCTTTCCAGGTAATGCGCCGCGGCGGCCCCGGCCGGCGCGGCGAGGGCGGCGCTGACCACGGCCGGGTCGAGAACGCCGCCACCACCGCCGGTGCCGGCGCTGCGCCGCACCGCGTGGGCGAGGTCCTGGATCTCGCCCAGGCTGGTGACCGCCTCGTGGCTGGTGAGGATGCGTTCGACGAGCGTCGTCCCCGTGCGCGGCATGCCGACCACGAAGAGCGGTGTTGCCGCATCCCTGTTGCGGGGCCGCCGCTCGCGGTCGCTTTCCCGGAAGTTCTCCCGCAGCGCGCTGAACAGCGCGGCATCCCGCGTCCTGCCCTCCAGCGCCCTTGCCCGGCGTCCGGCCTTGCCCTTTTCCAGCGCCCGGAAGGCGGCGGCATGATCGCCGCGGAGCTCGTGTTCCCGCGCCAGCGCGTGGCCGAGATAGAGTGCGTCTTCCGCGGAGAGTTCGGTGCGGCGAGCCTGGGTCTCGAGCGCCGGCAGGTCGCCGGCGGCATCGCCGGTCTTGCGCAGCTCCGAGAGGGCCCACCAGGCCCTGGCGAAGTCCGGGCGCCTGGCGAGGGCGGCGCGGTAGTGAGCTTCCGCGGCCTCGCCATGGCCGAGGAACTGCTCGGCGGCGGCGAGGTTGAAGCGGTACTGGGGGTTGTCCGGCGCCAGGCGCACCGCCTCGGCGAGCGCGCCGCGGGCCTCCTCGTAGCGGGCCAGGCGGGAGAGGACCACGCCGACAGTGTCGAAGCCGAGGGCGTTCGCGGGCCCCGCGGCGAGGGCGCCGCGGGCGGCCGCGAGCGCTTCGGCGCTCCGGCTGAGGCGCGAGAGGAGCCGCGCCTGCTGCGCGAGGTACTCCGCGTTGCCGCCGTCGAGCTCGAGGGCCCGGGCGCGAAGCCCCTCGGCCCGGGGCAGGTCGCCGGCCGCCTCGGCGACCACCGATAGGAGAAACCAGGCGTCGGCGAAATCCTTGCGCTGGGCGAGGATCGCCTTGCAGCAGGCGGCCAGGGGGCCGTATTCCCCCCGGTTCAGGTGGCGCTGGGCGCGCCGGTGCAGTGCCTGGACGGATACCGCCATGGGCGCAGTCTACCCGCTCCCGGCGGTGACGTCTGTTGCCGGGCGTTCAGCCCGGGCGGTTCTCCACCAGGCTGTCGACGACCGACGGGTCGGCGAGGGTGCTGGTATCGCCGAGACTCTCGAGCTCGTTCTCGGCGATCTTGCGCAGGATCCGCCGCATGATCTTGCCCGAGCGCGTCTTCGGCAGCACCGGCGCCCACTGGATGATGTCCGGCTTGGCGATGGGCCCGATCTCCTGCACGCACAGGGCGATGAGCTCGGCCTTCAGCTGTTCGTCCGGCTCCACGCCCTGCATGGGGGTGACGTAGCAGTAGATGCCCTGGCCCTTGATGTCGTGCGGGAAACCGACCACGGCCGCCTCGGCGATCTTGTCGTGCAGCACCAGGGCGCTCTCCACCTCGGCCGTACCCATGCGGTGGCCGGAGACGTTGAGCACATCGTCGACGCGGCCCGTGATCCAGTAGTAGCCGTCCTCGTCGCGGCTGGCGCCGTCGCCGGTGAAGTAGTAGCCGGGGTAGTGGCTGAAGTAGGTATCCACCATGCGCTGGTGGTCGCCGTAGACGCTGCGGAGCTGGCTCGGCCAGGAGCGCTTGATAACCAGGTAGCCGGCGCCGGCACCCTCGATTTCGCTGCCGTCCTCGGCCAGCAGGGCGAGTTCGACGCCGAAGAAGGGAAAGGCGGCGGAGCCGGGCTTGAGGGCCGTGGCGCCGGGGAGCGGGGTGATCATGTGGCCCCCGGTTTCCGTCTGCCACCAGGTGTCGACGATCGGGCAGCGCGCGTCACCGACCACGTTGTAGTACCACTCCCAGGCCTCCGGGTTGATCGGCTCGCCGACGGTGCCGAGAACACGCAGGGTCTCCCGGGAAGCCCGCTTTACCGGTTCGTCGCCCACTGCCTGCAGGGCGCGGAGCGCCGTCGGCGCGGTGTAAAAGGTGTTGACCTTGTGCTTGTCGACCACCTCCCAGCAGCGGCCGGCATCGGGGTAGGTCGGCACCCCTTCGAAGACCAGGGAACTGGCGCCGTTGGCGAGGGGGCCATAGACGATATAGGTGTGGCCGGTGACCCAGCCGACGTCCGCCGTGCACCAGTAGACCTCGCCCTCGCGGTAATCGAACACGTACTTGAAGCTCATGGCCGCCTGCAGCAGGTAACCGCCGGTGGTGTGCAGCACGCCCTTCGGCTTGCCGGTCGAGCCGGAGGTGTAGAGGATGAAGAGCGGGTCTTCCGCGTCCATGGCTTCCGGTTCGCACTCGACGGGCGCGGCTTCCACGAGCTCGTGGTACCAGGCGTCGCGCTCGTCGTGCCACTCGATGGCGCCGCCGGTGCGACGCACCACGATGCAGCTGTGCACCCCGGGGCAGTCGGCGAGGGCCTTGTCGGCGTTGGCCTTCAGCGGTATCTGCTTGCCTCCGCGCAATCCCTCGTCCGCGGTGATGACGGCGCAGCAATCCGCGTCGCGGATGCGGTCCTTGAGCGCCTCCGGCGAAAAGCCGCCGAAAACCACCGAGTGGACGGCGCCGATGCGGGCGCAGGCGAGCATGGCATAGGCGGCCTCGGGGATCATGGGCATATAGATGCAGACCCGGTCGCCCCTGGCGACGCCGCGGCTCTTCAGGGCATTCGCGAGGCGGCAGACGGCCTCCTTGAGCTCGGCGTAGCTGATGGCCCTCGAGTCCGCCGGGTCGTCCCCCTCCCAGATCAGCGCGGCCTGGTCGGCACGGGCGGGCAGGTGCCGGTCGATGCAGTTCTGGCTGACGTTGAGCTTGCCGCCGCGGAACCAGCTCGCCTCTCCGCGGTGGAAGTCGTAGCTGCAGACCTCGTCCCAGGGAGCCATCCAGTCGAGAAAGGCCTCGGCCTGCTCGCTCCAGAACGCGTCCGGCTCCTCGAGGGAGCGGCGATACAGCTCGGCGTAGCGCTTCGCATCGATATGGGCGTCGGCAAAGTTTCCGGGTACCGGGTGGACAGGGAATTCGGACATCGGCGGGCCTCCGTTCCTTCGGATTGTGTTCCCTGATGGTAGTACCACGCCCGTAGAGGGCAAGGCGACCATGGTCTAAGGGGCCACCGCGGGCCCGGGCCGTTAGGGCGTGGCGAGCATGCCCCAGTCGGTCGCAGGGTTCAGGCTCAGCCGCAGGTTATCAATGAGGCGGGTGCCGCCCAGGCGGGCGGCAGCGAGGATGGCGATCTCCTCCGTGTCCTCGGTGACCTTGCGCAGTGTGCGCGCGTCGCGGATGGCAAAATAGTCGGG
Organism: uncultured Alteromonadaceae bacterium; assembly: GCA_964438205.1. Classification (GTDB taxonomy): domain Bacteria; phylum Pseudomonadota; class Gammaproteobacteria; order Pseudomonadales; family Halieaceae; genus Pseudohaliea. Next base: position 35,926 of record CAYTJQ010000019.1, on the reverse strand, counting down.
CTCGAAGCCCGCTTGCAGGAGGCGCATGCGCGCATGGGACTCGAGCTGCAGGAAATTGTCGAAGCCGCAGGCGATGGCGTCGCGGCAGCTGGCGAGGGTCTCGTGCAGCAGGGGGGCAATGCGCCGTTCCGCAGCGGACAGGTAGCCATTGCGCGAACTCAGCGCAAGGCCGTCCACGTCGCGTACCGTCGGCACGCCGACCACGGACACGGGGAGGCAGAGATCAGCCACCATTTTGCGGACGATGGATAGTTGCTGGAAGTCTTTTTCGCCGAAGATCGCCACATCCGGCTGCACGATACTGAATAATTTGGCGACGATCGTGGCCACACCATTGAAGTGGCCCGGGCGGCTGCTGCCGCAGAGGGTCTCCGACAGGTCCGGCACCAGTACCTGGGTGTGGCGCTCGAGGCCCTCCGGGTAGATGTCCGTAGCGTCCGGCGTATAGAGAAACTTCACGCCTTCGGCGAAGAGCTTTTCCTTGTCTGCCGCCAGCGTTCGCGGGTAGGCGTCGAGATCTTCACCGGCGCCGAACTGCAGCGGGTTGACGAAGATGCTGACGACCACGATGTCGCCCAGCTCCTGCGCCCGGCGCACCAGTTGCAGGTGGCCATCGTGGAGGTTGCCCATGGTGGGCACGAAGGCGATGCGCTGCCCCCGCTGCTTGCACTCGGCGAGCTGCGCCCGCAGCCGCTGCCGGTCACCGATTGTCTTCATGACGTACGCCCCCGCTTGCGGTCAGGGTGGAGCCGCTGCCATGCGCGGCGCCTGTTTATACGTTCCTCTTCGCGTGGCAAGCCAGGCGGCCCCGCGAAGGGAGACCGAGTATGCCCCATGGCCCGGGGGGCAGCAACAAAAGTGTCACGCAACAACACACCGTTTTGTTACGAAAGGAATCACCTGTTGCTTGATCTGGTTATATACACGTAACAGGAGTAAGTGATTACTACGATCCGGCACCGCGGTATAGCGGTTGGACAAGCCGGCGGTGCGCTTCGGCCTAGGCGTAGCAGTGGGTGTCGGCGGGGAATTCGCCGGCCTTGACGGCTGCCACGAAGGCGCCCAGGGCGCCCTGCACGTTCCCCGTATCGGCCATGAAGTTGCGCACGAAGCGGGGCACCCGGGGGCTGAGGCCGAGAAGATCGTGCAGTACGAGGACCTGGGCGTCAGTGCCCGCGCCCGCGCCGATGCCGATCACCGGGATGTCCAGCTTGCTGCTGATGTCGGCCGCCAGCGGGGCCGGCACGCACTCGAGCACGAGCAGGGCGGCCCCGGCATCCTGGATCTCGACCGCGTCGGCGAGGATCGACTTGGCTTCCTTCGGCGTGCGGCCCTGGACCTTGAAGCCGCCGAAGGCATTCACCGACTGCGGAGTGAGACCCAGGTGCGCGCAGACCGGGATGCCGCGCTCGACGAGCGCGCTGATCGTATCGGAGAGCCAGACGCCGCCCTCCATCTTCACCATCTGCGCCCCGGCCTGCATCAGCGCCGTGGCGCTGTCCATGGCGGTTTCCGGCCGGTCGTAGCTCATGAAGGGCAGGTCGGCGATCACCAGCGCATCGCCGCCGGCGCGGGCGACGCAGGCGGTGTGGTAGGCCATGTCGTCCACGGTGACCGGGATCGTGCTGTCGTGTCCCTGCAGCACCATGCCGAGGGAGTCGCCGACGAGAATCGTCTCCGCACCCGCTTCGTTGACAAGGCGCGCGAAGGTGGCGTCGTAGGCGGTGATGCAGACGAACTTCTCGCCCGCCGCCTTCATCCTGTCGAGGGTGCTGATGGTGATCTTGCCCATGGACCTGTTCGCAACCCTAGCCGAAAAAGGTGGGATTGAAGTAATGGCGCCCGCTGCGCACGTCGAGAAGGTAGTCGACGAGCTGCCCGTAGTCGCGCTCTCCCTGGACCAGGTCGATGGTGCTGGCGTTGACGATCAGCAGCGGCGCGCCATCGTAATACAGGAAAAATTCGCTGTACACTTCGTTCAACTGCTCGAGGTAGGCCCGGTCGATGTTGCGCTCGTGGGCGATGCCGCGCTGCTCGATACGCGAGAGGAGCACGTCCGGTGAGGCCTGCAGGTAGATCACCAGGTCCGGCACGGGCGCATCGATGGTGAGCTGGCGGTAGACCTTCTCGTAGAGCTGGTACTCGTCCGGGTCCAGGTTGATGCGGGCGAAGAGCGGGTCCTTCTCGATGAGGAAATCCGCCACGCGCACCGGCTGGAAGATATCCGACTGGCGCAGGTCCTGGATTTTCTGGGCGCGTTGGAAGAGAAAGAACAGCTGCGTGGCCAGCGCGGCCTGCTTGCGGTGCTGGTAGAAGCGCTCGAGGAACGGGTTCTGCTCGGCGTCTTCGAGCATGACCTGGTAATTGAAGGTGTCGGCGAGGCGGCGCGCGAGCGTGGTCTTGCCGACGCCGATCGGACCCTCCACGGCGATGTAGCCGGGGGGTGTCCGCCCCTTGAGGTCCAGGCTCCGTACCTCATTCGTTGCCGTCAAGCTCGCCTCCCCCTGCCGCTGGCCCGAGCCCCTCCGCCTGGCGCACCGGGGCGGGCCCGGGGCAGGCGCGTTTCAATGTACCAATATCCTCGCCCCGTGGCAGCCGGAAATCCTCGCCGCACAGGTCCGCCAGGGGCCAGAGCACGAAAGCGCGCTGGGCGATGCCGGGGTGCGGCACCGTCAGCCGGGGCAGGTCCAGCTGCCGGCTGCCATAGAGAAGCAGGTCCAGGTCGAGCGTGCGCGGGCCCCAGCGACGGCCGCGTACGCGCCCGGCGTCCACCTCGATGCGCTGCAGGGCGTCGAGGAGGTCGAGGGGTGCGAGGGCGGTGTCCAGCGCGGCAACCGCGTTGAGGAAGTCCGGCTGGTCCTGCGGGCCCAGCGGCGTGCTGCGGTAGAGCGCCGACAGCGGGCCGGGGCGGCAGCCGGGAAGGGCGGCCAGGGCCTGTGCCGCGTCGCGCAGCTGCTGCAGCGGATCGCCCAGGTTCGCGCCGAGGCCGATGTAGCAGCGCACCATGGCCGGCCTCAGGCGCCAGGGTCAGAGGACACTAGCCGCGACTGCGCCGGCGTCGCCCGCCCCGGCGGCCGCGCTTGCCCTCGGCGGGTTCCTGGGCTGCGACCTCCTCCACCCTGGCCCCCGGGTCGAGTTCCTGGAAGCGGGTCCACCACTCGCCGACGCCGCCGGTCTCCTCGCCGGCGGCCTCGCGCAGCAGGAGGAAGTCGTAGGCGGCCCGGAACCGCCGCTGGTCCGGCAGCTCCGCGGCGCGCTTGCCCCGCGGGTTCTCCAGGCGGTACTGCAGCTCCCAGATCTCGCGCATGGGCTGGCTGAAGCGTTTGGGTATCGCGATGCGGTGGCAGGCCTCGGCGATCACCTGCTGTGCAGCGCTGTGTATGGCCGGTACCGGCGGCTCACCGCGATCGCGCAGCTGTTCCGCGCGCAGGCTGGCGGCAGGCCAGAGGAGAGCGGCGAGGATAAAGGCCGGTGTGACCGGCCGGTCCTCGGCGACGCGGCGGTCGGTGCTGGTCATGGCAGCGGCCATGAGTTCCGCGGCGCGCACGTCCCGGGCCATGTGGTGCTCGGCTTCCGGGAACAGGTGCTCGAGGAGGTGGTGCCGGCGCAGGAGCTTGAGGGTTGCGGCGCCGTGGCCGGCGAGGAAGAGCTTCAGTATCTCGTCGAAGAGGCGCGCTGCGGGAATGGCGTCGAGGAGGCCGGCCGCTTCCTTGATGGCGGCGGCGGTGTGCTGCTCGATCCGGAAGCCGAGCTTGGCCGCGAAACGCACCACGCGGAGCATGCGCACCGGATCTTCCCGGTAGCGCTCGTGCGGGTCGCCGATGATACGGACGAGCCGGGCCTGCAGGTCGGCGAGGCCGCCCACCTGGTCATGGACCGCGAAATCGCCGGACGAGTAGTAGAGGGCGTTGATCGTGAGATCACGACGGACCGCGTCCTCTTCCAGGGAGCCGTACACGTTGTCGCGCAGCAGGACGCCGCTCTCGGCACGGCGTGCCTCGCCCTCGCCCTCGGCGTCGTGGTGGCCGCGGAAGGTCGTAACCTCGATGATCTCGCGCCCGAATCGTACGTGGACGATACGAAAGCGACGGCCGATAATTCGCGAATTGCGGAACAGCCCATGCACCTCCTCGGGTGTGGCATCGGTGGCGACGTCGAAATCCTTGGGGTGTCCGCCCAGGAGCAGGTCGCGCACGGCCCCGCCCACGAGATAGGCCTGGAAGTCCTGGCTGCGTAGCCGGGCCATGACCTTGAGGGCGTTGGGGCTGATGTTCTTGCGGGAAATGCAGTGCTGGTCCCGGGGAATGACCTTCAAGCGCGGGCATCTCTCGTTGCGGAAAGGCGGGATGGTAGCACAGCGCCACGGGGATCCGGGGAGATCGGGGGAGATCCCTCCCCCGCACAGGTCCACCCCGGGACAGTTATTCTTATGCAGGCAATTATTCTTAGCGGGCGCATCCGGGCCGGTGTTGCCAGTGCCCGGGTGGGTGGCACAAATGAACGACGGGGAAGCGTACTTCCCCATCCAGGTCCATTTTTTTTATTGCGCTTATTTTTATTACTGCTGAATTATTTTTATTGTTGAGCGCTCCTACTTTAGCAGTGCGCGTGCCAGCAATAAAAAAGAGCAATTAAAACAATCGGATATGGTTTCGAGTGGGGTGCCCGGGAACAGTCCCGGGGCGCCTTTTGTTACCTTCGGCCACTATGAATTGTTACAGGAGGTGAGCTGGGTAACGCCCCGGTGCGCGCTCAGGAGGCGGCCTTTTTCCCGCGCGGGGCGCTTTTCTTGCGGGGGATATCGAAGCGCTGGCGTCGCTCCCAGAGACACTTGCGGCTGATGCCGAGCTTCTGCGCCAGCTCGGTCTCGCTCATGGAGTCCTGGTGCTCGATGACAAAGCGCTGGAAGTAGTCCTCGAGAGACAGGTCTTCCTGGGGGTCCGAGGTACTGTGGCTCGCCTGCCGTTTCTTCGGGCCGCCGATACGCTCGCCCCGCAGGCGGCTGATATTCACCAGCTCGAGGTCGATGCCGAGGGTCTCGTTGTCGATCTCGTCGCCCTCGGTGAGGATGACGGCGCGCTCGATCGCGTGTTCGAGTTCACGCACGTTGCCGGGCCACTGGTAGGTCGTGATGGCCTGGATCGCCCGCGGTGACAGGGTCATGGTGCCGCGGCCGAAGCGCTCCAGCTGGCGGGCGAGGAGCGTCTCGGCGAGGTAGAGAATGTCCTTGCCGCGGTCGCGGAGCGCGGGCAGGCTGAGGCGCAGCACGTTGATGCGGTAGAACAGGTCCTGGCGGAAGCGGCCTTCGGCGGCGAGGGTCTGCAGGTCCCGGTGGGTGGCACAGATCAGCCGTACGTTCACCTTGCGTGAGTGAACCGAACCGATGCGGCGGATCTCGCCTTCCTGGATGAAGCGCAGCAGGCGCGCCTGTGCTTCCATGGGCAGTTCGCCGATCTCGTCGAGGAAGAGCGTGCCGCCGTCGGCCGCCTCGATGAGGCCCATGCGGTTGGTGTTGGCCCCGGTGAAGGCGCCTTTCTCGTAGCCGAAGAGCTCGGACTCGATGAGTGTCTCGGGGATGGCCGCGCAGTTCACGCACACCAGTGCCTCGCCGGCACGCCGGCTCTGGCGGTGGATGGCGCGGGCAACCAGTTCCTTGCCGGTTCCGGTCTCACCGAGCACCAGTACCGTCGAGTCCGTGGGAGCGAACTTGGCCACGTGCTCCAGCAGCCGCTGCATGGCCGGGCAGTCGCCCACGATCGCCGGGCGGTCGCCGCCGTCGCCGGCGGCGGCCTCTGCCGCGGCGCTCTCCTGCCGCGGGTGCTCGCTGATGATGCGCTTCACCGCATTCAGCATGTCACCGTGGTCGAAGGGCTTGGCGATGTAATCCACGGCCCCCATGCGCATGGAATCCACCGCGGAGCGCAGGCTGGCGTAGCTGGTCATGATGAGCACCGGCACCTTGTCCGCCTTGCGGATCAGGTCCGTGCCCGGTGCGCCGGGGAGGCGCAGGTCGCTGATGATGAGGTCGAACTCACCGAGCGTGTGGTTGCCTTCGGCCTCGGCCACCGAGCCGGCCTCGGCCACCGCGTAGCCGGCGCGTTCCAGCAAGCGGCGGAGGGCGCTCCGGATGACCGTTTCATCCTCGACGACGAGAATCTGCTGCATCGCGTGACCCGCTATCCGACGAGCCCCACAACATACCTTCCCGGGGGAGAATTATCCAGCCGCGGCGCCGGCGCTTTCATCGGCAAGCTCCGTAAAGGCCGGGTCGTAGCGGGCGGCGCGCAGGGCCAGGGTGACCCGGGTGCCGCTCGCCCCCGCTGTCGGGCCGGGGCTCTCGATGCGCACAGTGCCGCCCATGTCCTCGAGGATGCTGTAGACCAGCGGGAGTCCGAGGCCCGTGCCCTTGCCCGGGTCCTTGGTGGTGAAGAAGGGCTCGAAGACCCGCGGCAGCAGCTCCGACGCGATACCATGGCCGCAGTCATCGACGTGGACCTCCACCGCTCCGCTTTCCCCCGCGGTGGCGCTGACCGCCACCGCGGCGCCGTCAGGGGAGGCGTCGCGTGCATTGCCGAGCAGGTTGATGAACACCTGCAGCAGGCGCTGGCAATCGGCGAGTACCAGCATGTCCCGGGGGCAGTCGTTGACGAAGCTGACGGGGCGCGCGTCCCGGTCCAGGGACAGCAGGCTGATCGCCTCGTCGACGCAGTCGGCGAGGTTGCAGGGCTCGACGCGGGCATCGCCGGCCCCGGAGCCCAGGTGGGAGAAGTTCACCAGCGACTCGACGATGCGACTGATGCGGCCCGTCTGCGTGAGGATGTCATCCGCGGTCTCGCGAACCTCTGCCGGATCGCAGGACGCCGCCAGGTTCTGCGCCAGGCAGGCGATGCCGGTGATCGGGTTGCCGATCTCGTGGGCAACGCCGGCGGCGAGGCGGCCGATGGACGCGAGGCGCTCGTTGTGCAGCACCTCGTCCTGCAGCAGCTGGTAGTCGGTGATGTCCTCCACCAGCAGGAGCCGGTCCGCGTCTTCCGTGGGCGAGCTGCAGTGCAGCGTGATCCAGCGCGGCGCCGCCGGACCGCTGCCGGGCAGCTCGCGCTTGAGCAGCGTGTTGGGTTCCGCCTCCAGGGCCTCGGCGAAGACCGCCTGCCAGGGCTCGGGAAGCGCCGTCCAGCGCGCGCCGATGGCCTCCCCGGCCGGAATCCCGGTGAGCTCCGCGAGGCTCTGGTTCCAGAGCAGTACCTCGCCGTCCACGCCGAGGGAGCAGAGTCCCACGGGAAGGACTTCAAGGGTCTGCCGGTAATGGCGGCGCAGGTAGTCGAGGTCGGCGGCGAGACCCGTGAAGCGCCCGGCGGCCTTTTCCAGCCGCTGCTCGAGGAGCGTGAAGTCGCCGGCCTCGCCGGGGTAGCTCTTGCCATAGGGCAGGCAGCGATCGACGATCTCCAGCGCCAGGGCCGGCCCGAGCATGCCGGACAGGTTGGCCTCGATGCGGCCGCGCAGGTGGCGCAGCGCATAGGGCCGGCTCTCGCTTCGCTCGAAGCGCAGCTCCCGGAGCGCGCGGTCCACTTCCGTGCGGGCCGTTTCCTCGCCAAGCCCCGGGGTGAGGGCCGGGACGAAATCCGCAGCGGCATTCACGGGCAGCGTGCGCCGGTGCGGGCGGCTGCCCGAGTCCATGGAGCAGATCTCCGCGGCTACGGTTTCTTCCCGGGAGCGGCGGGTGAGGAGGGAGCCGACGATGAAGGCCGCGCTGTTGGCCAAGAGGGCGAGCGTGCAGCGCAGGGCCCAGTCGTCGCTGTGGCTCGCGGTGATGCCGGCGGTGTTGTTCGACAGCACCGGCAGCACCAGCGCCAGGAACCAGATCGCCAGCCCCAGCGCGAGGCCCGCCAGCAGGCCGATGCGATTGGCGCGCGGCCAGTAGGGCGTGGCGACCACGGCCGGCAGGAACTGCACGGTCCCGCTGAAGGCCAGGAAGCCCAGCTCCGGCAGCGACTGCCCGTTGCCGAGGAAGGCAAAGAACGCGTAGCCGCCGAGGATGAGCGCCGTGATCAGGCTTCGGCGCAGCCACTTGAGCTGCCGATAGAGGCCGCTGTCGCCGGCGGCGCGCAGCAGCCGGTTCGGCAGCACGAGGTAATTGAGGCACATGTTCGCCAGCGCCAGCGTGGCGACGACGATCACCGCGCTGGCGGCCGAGAGGCCGGCGACGAAGGCCACGCCGCTCACCCAGGGAGCACCGAGGGCCGCGCCGAGACCGAGGCCGGCGAAGGAGGCGGGGAGGGCGCTGCCTGCGGCGATGGCGCCCCAGGTGACCGGTAGCACCGGCAGCGCGAGCAGCAGCAGGTACAGGGGCAGGCCCCAGCTCGCCGCGCGCAGGTGCCGGCTGTCGCTGTTCTCGGCGAAGGCCATGTGGAAGATATGCGGCATGCACACGGCGCCGGCAAAGAACAGGAGCAGCAGCAGGCGGGCGGCGCCGGCGGGCAGCGGTGGCGCATCGCCGCCGAGGGTGGCGTGATGGTCGAGGAGCCAGCGTTCGAGGCCGCCGAAGCCGTCGAATACCTCGCCCAGGGCGACGGCCATGAGCAGCATGAGGGCGCCCAGCTTGACCAGGGACTCGAAGGCGATGGCGGCCACCAGCCCCGGGTTGCGGTTGGGGTTGGCGGCGTTGCGGGTGCCGAAAAGGATCGTGAAGACCGTGATGATCACACAGAACAGCAGGGCGAGGCCATCGCGGGGGCCGGGGCCCGGCAGGAGGTCGAGGCCGCCGCCGGCGAGGTGATGAATGCTGTCGGCGACGGTACGGATCTGCAGGGCGAGCAGCGGCAACAGCGTGGCACACATCGCCAGGGTGACGGCCGCGCCGACCCAGGGGCTGCGGAACCGGAAGGCCAGGAGATCCGCCAGCGAGGCGAGCTGGTGCACCCGGCAGAGGCGCAGGAGCGGCCGCAGCAGGAGCGCTGCGAGCAGGAACATGAGCGCAATGCCCAGGTAGTAGAGAAGGTAGTGATGGCCGTAGAGCGCCGCGAGCGTGAACACGCCGTTGCTGGCCATGCCGCCACCGATGACGCCGAGGGACAGCACGTAGGTGGCCGGGTGCTCCACGACCCGTTTCGGGATCGCGCCCCGGTCGCCGAAGTAGCCCACCAGGAAAAGGACGCTCAGGTAGGCGACGATGGCAAGAAGGACCTGGTCCGGGCTAAAGCTCATCGAAGTCCCGGCGGCGCTGGTTCCAGTACACGCCGGCGATGACCGCGGCGCCGATAATGAAGGGGCGGTACCAGTGCACCGGGTCGACGAACATCCAGCGTTCGATGCCCGGGAACAGGATGACGGTGAGGGCGACGGCGAGCAGCAGGCCGCGATCGAGGTACATGGCGATGAGTCCCGGTGGCCTGCGGCGAGTCTACGAGATGCCCGAGGGGGGGTAAAGGCGCTCACCCGGCAGTGCCGCCGTCCCGGTAAGGACCGCCGGCGCCCAGTGCCGCACCGCGTGTTCGAGGATGGCGGGGGGCGTGGCGGCAGCGGCGGGTGCCGGCGGCTGTGCCAGCAGCTCGAGGGCCCGGCGCAGGTTGGTGGCGGCGCAGCGGTCGTCCAGGGGCGGGGCGTGGTTCTGCTTGCTCAGCTTTCGACCGTCGCTGCCGAGGAGCACCGGGCAATGCGCGTAGCGGGGCGAGGCGTAGCCGAGGCAGGCCTGCAGGTAGCGTTGCCGCGGCGTGACCGACAGCAGATCCGCGCCCCGGACCACGTCGGTGATGCCCTGGGCGTGGTCGTCCACGACCACGGCGAGCTGGTAGGCATAGAGCCCGTCGCGCCGGCGAACGACAAAGTCCTCCGGCAACTGCGTGGCGGCGACGGCGCCCTGGAAGCGGTCCTCAAAGGCGGTCGGCCAGGCCGGGTCCACCTGCACGCGCAGGGCCGCGGGCCCCTTGCCCACGCCACCGCAGCGGCCGCCGCAGGCGCCATCGGGGCCGAGCACGCGCCGCGGGCAGTGGCAGCTGCGCAAGAGCCCCCTGCGCTCGAGGTCCTCGAGCGCCTCGTCGTAGGCGTCACTGCGGCTGTGCTGGTAGCAGACGGGCCCGTCCCAGCGCAGGCCGTGGGCACGCAGGCTATCGATGATCGCGCGGCTGGCGCCCGGCTGCTCCCGGGGCGGGTCGATGTCTTCCACGCGCAGCAGCCAGCGGCCACCGTGGGCGCGGGCGTCGAGGTAGCTGGCAAGGGCGGCCAGCAGGGAGCCGGAATGGAGGGGGCCCGTGGGCGATGGGGCGAAGCGCCCGCAGTAGCTGCCGGCGCCCCGGGTCATGCCGCGGTGCAGGCGGGCCGGATCAGCCCAGCTCCTGCCGCTCCTTGATCTCGGCCAGGGTCTTGCAGTCGATACACAGCGTGGCCGTGGGGCGCGCCTCGAGGCGCTTGATACCGATCTCGATCCCGCAGGCGTCGCAGAAGCCGTAGTCTTCCTGCTCCAGGCGCTCGATGGTGGAGTCGATCTTCTTGATGAGCTTGCGCTCGCGGTCCCGGGTGCGCAGCTCCAGGCTGAATTCCTCCTCCTGGGTGGCGCGATCGGCCGGGTCCGGGAAGTTGGCGGCCTCGTCCTTCATGTGCGTGACGGTCCGGTCCACTTCCTGCATCAGCTCGCCTTTCCACTTCAGGAGGATGTTCTTGAAGTGGTCCAGCTGCGCGTCGCTCATGTACTCTTCGCCGCGCCTGGGCTTGTACGGCTCGAAGTTCTTGAACTGGCTGTTCGCGGAGGTCACGGCCGGGGCCTTCGCCGGGGCACCGCGCTTCGCGGGTGCCTTGCTCTTGGCAGGGCGCTTCGCCTTGGCCGGTGCCTTTGCCTTGCTGCCGGTGGGGGCCTTGGCGGCTGCCTTGCTCTTCGCCGGCGCCTTGCTCTTGGCGGCTGCCTTCTTGCTGGCTGCGGGCTTCTTTGGAGCGGTCTTGGTCGGCATGGTCTGTTCCATCGACGTGATGACGTGGTCTCTGGCGAGCCCCCGAGGCGGGGGGCCAGCGCCGAAGCGCGGAGAAACTACCAGATATCGAGAGGTCGTTCCAGCAAAAAATGGCGCATCGAGTGGTGCCGCCCCCGTAGCCTCAGCCTCGGAAGTACGCGAGGCGCGCGGGGAGCGCGCGGGAGACTGGCGGAACGGGCCCCGGCTAGGCGTCGCGAGGGTCCGGTGTCACAATGCCGGCCATGGCAACAGCGACGAACAGACCCGGCGCTGCGCGGGCCAGCGACCTGCCCGATGACCGACAGCTCGTCGGTCTCGACGGAGGCCACCTCGTGCCCCTCGCCGCAGGCGGGCACCTGCACCCGGCGGCGGCTGCCGCCTTCGAGGCGCTGCGCGCCGATGCCCGGGCCGCGGGCTTCGATCTCGCCGTCGCCAGCGCCTGGCGGGGCTATGCCCGGCAGCTGGCCATCTGGAACGGCAAGCTGGCGGGTGAGCGAGCCGTGCACGACGATGCGGGCCGGCCCGTCGCCATGGCGGACCTGCCCCCCGCGGACCAGCTGACGGCGGTGCTGCGCTTCTCGGCGCTGCCGGGCACCTCGCGGCATCACTGGGGCACGGACCTCGATGTCTACGATGCGTCGGCGCTGCCGGCGGGGGTGAAGCCGGCGTTGACGCCGGAGGAAGTGGCACCGGGTGCTGTCTTCGATGCGCTCCACTGCTGGCTGGACGAGCGCATGGCCGCCGGCGAAAGCCACGGTTTCTACCGGCCCTACGGGGTGGATCGGGGCGGCGTCGCCCGCGAGCGCTGGCACCTGAGCTATGCGCCCCTGGCCACGCGGCTTGCGCCGCGCCTGACGGCCGCGCTGCTGCTGCGCAGCTGGGCCGAGGGCGGGCAGCCCGCCGGGCTGCCCGTACTGGTCGACGCGCTGCCGGTGCTGCTCGAGCGCTACGTCGCCGTCCCCGAGGGCTGGGCGACGGCCTGAGCGCAGCCCCGGCCGGGCCCTACAGGCGCTGCTGCTCGTGCAACTCGCCGTAGTGGTTCCAGTAGTCCTTCTCGGCAGCGGCGATGACCTTGAGGGCCTCTTCGCGCCCGTAGACATGATCGACCTTGATGTCGATTTCCTTGCCGGGGACCATCTTGTAGGTCGCGAAGTAGTGCTGCAGCCGCTCGACCTTGATCGGCGGCAGGTCGGCGATGTCCTGGGCGTTGCCCCAGATGTTGTCGCCCTCGAGGATGGCGATGATCTTGTCGTCGGCCTCGCCGCCGTCGATCATCTGGATGCCGCCCACGACGCGCGCGTTGAGCACGATGTCGGCGCGATTGATGTGCCGCTCGGAGTAGACGCAGATATCCAGCGGGTCACCGTCGGCCTCGGTGACACCGGGGCAGCGCTTGGCGACTTCCTCGGCGCAGTAGGTGCGCGGAATGAAGCCGTAGAGTGCCGGCGGGCTGGAGGTGGTGCGCTGGGGCCGGTCGACCACGAGAAAGCCGGAACTCTTGTCGAGCTCATACTTGACCACGTCCGTGGGCAGCATTTCGACGTACACCTGCACGATATCCTCCGGCGCCTCGTCCATGCGCGCGTACAGGCCGTGCCAGGGGTGGCGGCGCCAGCGGTTGAATTTCTCGTTCCTGTACATGCGTGCCTCGTCTGCGGTTGCCGGAAAAGGCGCGGATTGTACCGGTTGCCTGCGGAAAAATCTCCCTGCTCAGACGTCGAAGCGTGTCTTCAGCCGCCGCGGCACGAGCTTGTGCTTCAGCCGCGGGTAGCGGGGCAGGCCGCCGGCGTAGGGCGGGTAGGCCTCGCCCTGGATGAGCGGCGCGAGGTAGTCCCGGGCGGCGCCGGTGATGCCGAAGCCATCGCGGCTGATATAGCTCCGAGGCATTTTCTTCTCGCGGTTGGCGACCTTTGCCAGCGGCGCCTCGCCGATCGACCAGCGGTAGCGCTTGCCCGTGCCGCGGACGATCGTCGGCATGACCGCGTTGTGGCCGGCGAGCGCGAACTCGACGGCGGCCTTGCCCACGGCGTAGGCCTGGTCGAGGTCGGTCTGCGAGGCAATATGCCGGGCGGCCCGCTGCAGGTAGTCGGCGACCGCCCAGTGGTGCTTGTAGCCGAGTTCGCTGCGGACCATGCCGGCGAGGGTCGGCGCGACGCCGCCGAGCTGGGCGTGGCCGAAGGCGTCGCGGGTGCCGGCATCGGCCAGGAAGGTGCCGTCGGCATACTGGGCACCCTCGGAGGCGACCACGACGCAGTAGCCCACCTTCTTCACGGTCGCGTCCACCTTCGCCAGGAAGCGCTCGCGGTCGAAGGCGATTTCGGGGAACAGGATCACGTGCGGTGCTTCCACCGGGCCCTCGCCCGCCAGCCCCGCCGCAGCGGCGATCCACCCCGCGTGGCGGCCCATGACCTCGAGGATGAAAACCTTGGTGGAGGTCTCGCACATGGAGGCGACGTCCATGGCGGCTTCGCGCGTGGACACCGCCACGTACTTGGCCACGGAGCCGAAGCCCGGGCTGTTGTCGGTCAACGGCAGGTCGTTGTCGATGGTCTTGGGTACATGGATGGCCTGGACCGGGTAGCCCATCGCCTCGCCGAGCTGTGACACCTTGAGGCAGGTATCCGCGGAGTCGCCGCCGCCATTGTAGAAGAAGTAGCCGATGTCATGGGCGTGAAAGACTTCGATCAGGCGCTCGTACTCGGCACGGTTCTCCTCGATGGACTTCATCTTGTGGCGGCAGGAGCCGAAGGCGCCGGCCGGGGTATGCATGAGGCCGCGGATTGCCGCTGCGGTCTCGGCGCCGGTGTCGATGAGTTCCTCGCGCAGGGCGCCGATGATGCCGTTGCGGCCGGCGTAGACCCTGCCGATGGCGCCGCGGTTGGCGCGAGCCGTCTCGATGACCCCGCAGGCGGAGGCATTGATGACCGGCGTCACACCGCCGGACTGGGCATAAAAGGCGTTCCGGCGCGGCGCTTTCCCCGCCCCGGTCCGGGTCTTTTCCTTGGGTTTTCTCTGGGCCATGGGACACTCCCGACGCTGCGCGAGGCCATGAGCATACGCCATTCGCGGGGGCCTGTGCACCGCGCGGCGCGTGCTACCATGCGCGGCATTTCCCGGAGACCCGCCCGTGGCGCAGCACCTCCACATTCTCGGCATTTGCGGTACCTTCATGGGTGGCCTCGCGCAGCTCGCCGCGGCCCGCGGTTTCCGCGTGACCGGATCCGATACCGGTGTCTATCCGCCCATGAGCACGCAGCTCGAGGCGGCGGGTATCGGTCTCATGGAAGGTTACGCGCCCGGGCACCTCGACCCGGCGCCGGACCTCGTGGTGGTCGGCAATGCCCTGTCCCGGGGGAACCCGGCCGTGGAAGCCGTGCTCGCTCGCGGCCTCGACTACTGCTCCGGCCCGGAGTGGCTCGCCCGCGAGGTGCTGCGCGGGCGCCGGGTCCTCGGTGTCGCGGGGACGCACGGCAAGACCACGACCAGCAGCCTCCTCGCGTGGATTCTCGAGGACGCGGGGCTCGCCCCCGGTTTTCTCATCGGCGGCGTTCCCGGCAATTTCGGCGTCTCCGCCCGGGAGGGGGCCGGCGACTGCTTCGTGGTCGAGGCCGACGAGTACGATACGGCGTTCTTCGACAAGCGCTCCAAGTTCGTTCACTACCGCCCGAACACCCTGGTGCTCGGCAACCTCGAGTACGACCACGCCGATATCTTCCCGGACCTCGCCGCGATCCAGCGCCAGTTTCACCACCTCGTGCGCTGCGTGCCGGGGAACGGGCGGATCCTGCGGCCGCTGGACTCGGCCGCGCTCGACGCGGTGGAAGCCATGGGGTGCTGGACTCCCGTGGAACGCTGGTCCCTCGCCGGCCCGCGGGAGGAACCGGCGGCGGCAGCCTGGCAGGGGCGCATGGAAACGGCGGATGGCACGTGCCTGTCCCTGCGTGGTCCCGAGGGCGACGCGGGCACCGTTGACTGGGTACTGCCGGGGCGTCACAACGCGAACAACGCGCTGGCCGCGGTGGCTGCCGCAGCCCACGTCGGCGTGGCGCCGGCGCAGGCCCTCGCCGCCCTGGCCCGCTTCCGGGGCGTGAAGCGCCGCCTCGAACTGCTCGGGGAGGTTGCCGGCGTCAGGCTCTACGACGATTTCGCCCACCACCCGACGGCGATCGCAGCGACCCTCGGTGCCCTGCGTGCCCGCGGCTGCACCGGCCGGGTGCTCGCGCTCGTGGAACCGCGCTCGAATACCATGCGTATGGGTAGGCATCGGGAGGCCCTCGCCGCTTCCGTCGTCGATGCCGATCGCGTCTACTGGTACCAGCCGCCGGGCATGGACTGGTCCCTGGAGGACGTGGCCGCCGCAGGCAATGCACCGGCTTCCGTCAGCGACGACGTGGAACGCCTCGTGGCGACCGTTGTCGGAGAGGCTCAGCAAGGAGACCAGATCGTGATCATGAGCAACGGCAGCTTTGCCGGCATACACCAGCGCCTGCTCGGCGCCCTGCGGTCGGCGCACGGCGAATGAGCCAGTTTCTGCTGGCGCTCTACGAGCGCGTCGTCCTGCGCCACCCGCTGACCGTGCTGGTACTGCTCGCACTCCTCACGGCCGGCGCTGCGTCTCAGCTCGGCAAGCTGCGCATCGATGCCTCCGCCGACTCGCTGCTGCTGCAGGGCGATCCGTCCCTGGAATTCTTCCGCGAGGTGTCGAAACGCTACTCGTCGGAGGATTTCCTGCTGCTGACCTGGCAGCCAGATGCGCCGCTCTTCGCCGACGCCTCTCTCGACCCCTTGCAGCGCATGGCCGACGAGCTCCGGGAACTGCCCGGCGTGTCGTCCGTGGTCACGGTCTGGGACGTGCCCCTGCTCGACACGCGCCCGCTAAGCCTGTCGGCGGTGACCTCCGGCGACCCGTTGCCCAGCCTGCGGGATCCGACCGTCGATCGCGAGGCGGCGCTCGCGGAGTTCACCAGCAGCCCGATCTATGCGGATCTCCTCGTCGGCCGGGACGGAGAGGTGACGGCGGTGCAGGTCAATCTCGAGCGCGATGAGCGCTACTTCGAGCTGCTCCGGGAGCGGGAGGCACTGCGGGAGGCGCGGGAGGAGAAAGACGCGCTCACGGCGGAGGAGGACGCGCGCCTCGCCGAGGTCGAGGCCGCGTTCAAGGCACACAGTGCGGTGCTCCTCGAGGAGCAGAGCGAGCTGGTCGCTTCGGTGCGCTCCATTGCCGATCGCTACCGGGAGCACGCCCGTATCTTCGTGGGTGGTGTGCCCATGATCGCCGCGGACATGGTCGATTTCGTGCGCAGCGATCTGGTCGTATTCGGCAGCGCCATCCTGGTCGTGATGCTGTTCGTCCTCGCCGTCGTTTTCCGCCGGGTCCGCTGGACGCTCATTCCGCTATTGACCTGCAGTGTGACCGTGACGTTCATGCTCGGCCTGCTGGCGGCTATCGACTGGCGCATGACCGTGATCTCCTCCAACTTCGTCGCGGTGCTGCTCATCGTCACCCTCGCCATTGCCATTCACCTGGTGGTGCGCTACCGGGAGCTGCACGCGCTGCATCCCGAGGGCGACCCGCGCCAGCGCGTCCGCGATACGGTGCGCCTGATGTTCGTGCCCTGCGCTTACACGGCGCTCACGACCATGGTCGCCTTCGTGTCGCTGGTCGTTTCCGACATCAAGCCGGTCATCGACTTCGGCTGGATGATGACCCTCGGCATCGCCGTGGCCTTCCTCGTCTGTTTCACGCTGCTGCCGTCGCTGGTGCTGCTCTGGCCGAAGGGCCGCCCGGTGCGTCATACGGGCGCCGACGCGCCGCTCACGCTGCACTTCGCGCGCTTTGCGGACCGGCACGGGCGCTCGGTGCTGTGGACCAGCGCCGCGCTTGTCCTGGTCGTCGTGGCCGGGGTGTCCCAGCTGCGGGTGGAGAACCGCTTCATCGACTACTTCAAGGAGACTACCGAGATCTACCGGGGCATGGAGCTGCTGGACTCCCGGCTCGGGGGTACCATTCCCCTGGATATCGTGCTCTCCGCGCCCGATGCGACCGCACCCCTGCCCGGCCTCGCCCCCGGCGGCGACGGTGGCGGCGAGCCGGTGGCGGAGGACGATCCGTTCGTCGCAGACGCGCCCGGCTTCGACAGCCCGCCGCAACGTGGTGCCAGCGCCGACGC
This sequence comes from uncultured Alteromonadaceae bacterium, assembly GCA_964438205.1. GTDB lineage: Bacteria > Pseudomonadota > Gammaproteobacteria > Pseudomonadales > Halieaceae > Pseudohaliea. Next base: position 18,819 of record CAYTJQ010000019.1, on the reverse strand, counting down.
CCCGGCGGCGGACGACCCGTTTGCCCAGGGCGACCCGTTTGCCGCAGATGACCCCTTCGCGGGCGACGGCGACCCCTTCGCGGGGGGCGGCGAGTCCTTCGTGCCGAGCTACTGGTTCAGCCTCGAGGGCATGCGCACCATCGATGCCGCGCACGAGCTGGTGGCGTCGCGGGAGGAGACCGGGAAGGTCCTGTCCCTGGCGACCACCTTCAGCGTGGTGCGCGACCTCCTCGGCGAGGACATCGGCAGCGTCGAGCTGGCCCTCGTGCAGCGCAGTTTCCCGGACGAAGTGGCCCGGCAGCTCGTCGACCCCTACTTCGATGCGGAGCGGGAGGAGGCGCGGATCACGGTGCGTGTGAAAGAAACCAGCAAGACACTGCGCCGGGACCAGCTGCTGCGCGAGCTGTCGGCGGACCTCGCGGACCTCGATGCCCTGTCTGCCGACAATGTCCGCCTGACCGGCATGCTGGTGCTCTACAACAACGTGCTGCAGAGCCTGTTCCGCTCGCAGATCCTCACCCTGGGCGCCGTGTTCCTCGCCATCCTGGTGATGTTCTGGGTGCTGTTCCGCTCCTTTTCGCTGGCCCTGGTGGCGCTCGCGCCGAACCTGCTGGCGGCCACGCTGGTCCTCGGCATCATGGGTCTCGTCGGCATCCCTCTGGACATCATGACCATTACCATCGCGGCGATCGTGGTCGGTATCGGCGTGGACGACTGCGTGCACTACGTCTACCGCTTCCGGGAAGAGTTCCGCGAGGACCGGGACTACCTCGCCGCCATGTACCGCAGCCACGGCAGCATCGGCCGGGCCATGTACTACACGACCATCACCATCGTCATCGGGTTTTCCATGCTGACGCTGTCGAATTTCAGGCCCAGTATCTACTTCGGGTTGCTCACGGTACTGGCCATGACCGCGGCGGTGCTGGGTGCGCTGCTGCTCCTGCCGCGGCTGATCATCCTCTTCCGCCCCCTCGGGCCGGAGGGGCGGTGATGGAGTGCCGCTCCGGTTGCGGGGCCTGCTGCATCGCGCCGGCGATCACGCAGCCCTTCCACGGCATGCCGGCGGGTAAGCCGGCGGGCGTGCGCTGCGTGCACCTGCAGGCGGACCTGCGCTGTGCGCTGTTCGGCCGGCCGGAGCGGCCGGCCTGCTGCGAGCGCTTCCTGGCCGAGCCGGCCTTCTGCGGCGACAGCCGCGAAGAGGCGCTGGTGATCCTCGCCGGGCTGGAAGCCTGGAGCCTCCCGGCATGAGCGAGCGCACGGAGATTCCCCTCTTTCCCCTGTCCTCGGTGCTGGTCCCCCACGGCCGCATGGCGCTGCAGATCTTCGAGCAGCGCTACCTCGACCTCGTGCGCAGCTGCATGCGTGAGGGCAATGGCTTCGGGGTGGTCTGGCTGCGCGCCGGCCGGGAGGTCGCCGGCGGCGTCGCGGAGCTGGGCGACTATGGCACCTACGCCCGCATCGTCGACTGGGACCAGCTGCCGAACGGGCTCCTGGGCCTCACCATCGAGGGCGGTGAGCGCTTCGACCTGCACCGGCACTGGCGCCTGGCGAACGCGCTGAACATGGGCGAGGTCACCCTGGGCCCAGCACCCGAGCCCGTGCCCATGAGCGAGCGCTGGCAGGGGCTCGCGCGGCTCCTCGAGGGGCTGCAGGCGCATCCCCACGTGCAGCGCCTCGCCCTGCCCGTCGACCGGGGCAACGCGGCGCAGGTCGCGGGCACGCTGCTGCAGCTGCTGCCGGTGGACGAGAGGGAGAAGTACCGCCTGCTGGGGCTTGCCTCGGCCGAGGACCTGCTGGCGGAGCTGGACCGCCTGCTCAACGAGATCAGCGGCGAGGACTGATCAGCCGGTCGGGTCCGTGTCCGGCGGTGGCCAGCCGCCGAGCGCCTGCCAGCGATTGACGATCGTGCAGAACAGCTCCGCGGTGCGCTCCGCGTCGTAGACGGCGGAGTGTGCCTCGCTGTTGTCGAAGGCAATGCCCGCGCCGGCACAGGCCTTGGCGAGCACCGTCTGTCCGAAGGCCAGGCCCGCCAGGGTTGCCGTGTCGAAGTAGGAGAAGGGGTGGAAGGGGTTGCGCTTGATCTCGCAGCGCTCGACCGCGGCGTTGACGAAACCCGCATCGAAGTGCGCGTTGTGGGCGACGAGGATCGCCCGGTTGCAGCCCTGCTCGCGCAGCTCCCGGCGCACGGCGAGGAACAGGTCGCCGAGGGCGTCGCGCTCGTCGATGGCTTCCCGGAACGGGTGCCAGGGGTCGATGCCCGTGAAGTCGAGGGAGGCCTGCTCGATGTTGGCGCCCTCGAAGGGCTTCACATGGTGACTGATCGTGCGGTGCACGGTGAGCGTGCCGTCCGGCGCCATGCGCAGCAGCGTCGCCGCGATTTCCAGGATTGCATCGGTGCCGGCGTTGAAACCGCCGGTCTCGATATCGACGACCACCGGCAGGAAACCGCGGAACCGGCGAGCGATGGGCGAGGCCGTCTCGTGGCTCATGCGACCTGCCAGGGCAGTGTCTCTCCGGCCCGCAGCGGCACCAGGCTATCCCCGCCCAGGGGCAGCGATGCAGGCACTGCCTGCGCGCCACGGGTGAGCGTGATCGTGTCGTCGTTCACCGGCAGCCCGTAGAACGCCGGCCCGTGCAGCGAGGCAAAACCCTCGAGGCGCGCCAGCGCGCCAAGGCTGTCGAAGACCTCGGCATAGAGCTCCAGCGCCGCGTGGGCCGTGTAGACACCGGCGCAGCCACAGGGCGACTCCTTCGCCGCGCGCGTGTGCGGGGCCGAGTCCGTGCCCAGGAAGAAGCGCGGGTTGCCGCTGGTAGCGGCCTGGCGCAGCGCTTCCTGGTGCCGGGCGCGCTTGAGGATCGGCAGGCAGTAGTAGTGCGGCCGGATGCCGCCCGCCAGCATGTCGTTGCGGTTCAGGAGCAGGTGGTGCGCCGTGATGGTGGCCGCCACGCCGTCCCGGGCCTCGCTCACGAAGGCGACCGAGTCGGCGGTGGTGATGTGCTCGAGGACCACCCGCAGGCCCGGGAAGCGCTCGACGATCGGCGCCAGGTGCCGGTCGATGAAGACCCGTTCCCGGTCGAAAATGTCGATGTCCGCGTCGGTGACCTCCCCGTGCACCAGCAGCGGCAGGTCCACGGCCTCCATGGCCTCGAGCACCGGGTAGAGCGCGTCGAGGGCAGCGACGCCGGCATCGGAATTGGTGGTGGCGCCGGCGGGATAGAGCTTCACTGCGTGGACGATGGGGCTGTCCGCGGCGCGGCGGATCTCGTCGCTGCCCGTGCCGTCGGTCAGGTAGAGCGTCATGAGCGGCTCGAAGCGCCGCGGCAGGCCGGCCATGGCCGCCTCGATGCGCCCGTGGTAGGCCTCGGCGAAGGCCACGGTGGTCACCGGCGGCGTCAGGTTGGGCATGACGATGGCGCGGCCCATGTAGCGGGCCATGTCCCGGCAGGTGTGCGCCAGGGCGTCGCCGTCGCGGAGGTGGACGTGCCAGTCATCCGGGCGGCGGAGAGTGAGGGTGGTCACGGCAGGGGCTTCGCGGTCTCGGGACACACCGGGATGCTACCTTAAAGGCTGCGGTAGCGGAAACTTGCGGACCCCCGATAGCTGGGCATCACCACGGTCCGGCGGTACACTGCGCGCGGTTTTTCGAGCGAGGACAGGGCGCATGGCAGACATCAACAAGGTAGTGCTCGCCTATTCCGGGGGCCTGGACACGTCCGTGATCGTGCGCTGGCTGCAGGAGCACTACGGCTGCGAGGTGGTGACCTTCACTGCCGATATCGGCCAGGGCGAGGAAGTCTCGCCGGCCCGGGCCAAGGCCGAGGCCCTGGGCGTCAGGGAAAGCTACATCGACGACCTGCGCGAGGAGTTCGCCCGCGACTTCGTCTTCCCCATGTTCCGCGCCAACACCGTCTACGAGGGCGAATACCTGCTGGGGACGTCCATCGCGCGGCCGCTCATTGCCAAGCGCCTGATCGAGATCGCCAACGAGACCGGCGCCGATGCCATCTCCCACGGCGCCACGGGCAAGGGCAACGACCAGGTGCGCTTCGAGCTCGGCGCCTACGCGCTCAAGCCGGGCATCCGCGTCATCGCCCCCTGGCGGGAGTGGGACCTGGGCTCCCGCGAGTCGCTCATGGCCTACTGCGAGCAGCACGCTATCCCCGTCGATTTCGCCAGCCAGAAAAAGAAGTCGCCGTACTCCATGGACGCCAACCTGCTGCACATCTCCTACGAGGGCGGTGTGCTCGAGGACCCCTGGACCGAGTGCGAGGAAGACATGTGGCGCTGGAGCGTGAGCCCCGAGGCGGCTCCGGACGAGCCCACCTACCTCGAGCTCGGCTACCGCGGCGGAGATATCGTCGCCATCGACGGCGAGGAACTGACCCCGGCACAGGTCATCGAGCGCCTCAATGCCCTGGGCGGCGCCAATGGCATCGGTCGTCTCGATATCGTCGAGAACCGCTACGTGGGCATGAAGTCCCGGGGCTGCTACGAAACGCCCGGCGGCACGATCATGCTGCGCGCGCACCGGGCCATCGAGTCCCTGACCCTGGACCGGGAGGTGGCGCACCTCAAGGACGAGTTGATGCCGCGCTATGCCGAGTTGATCTACAACGGCTACTGGTGGTCGCCGGAGCGGCAGATGCTGCAGGCGGCCATCGACCAGTCGCAGGCCCACGTCAACGGCGTGGTGCGCCTCAAGCTCTACAAGGGCAACGTCATCGTCGTCGGCCGCCAGTCGGTGACCGACAGCCTCTTCGACGAGCACATTGCCACCTTCGAGGAGGACGCCGGCGCTTACGACCAGGGCGACGCCGAGGGCTTCATCAAGCTCAACGCCCTGCGCCTGCGTATCGCCGCCGGCAAGGGGCGTGGCCTTGGCGGGAACTGAGGCGGGAACTGAGGCGGGAAGTCAGGCGGGAGCCGGAGCGGACACGGAAGCGGGGGCCGAGGCCGTGAACGCCCCCGCGGAGCGCGTCGACGTCATCATCGTCGGCGCGGGCCTGTCCGGCATCGGCGCCGCCTGGCACCTGCAGCAGCAGTGCCCGGGGCTCGACTACCGGATCCTGGAGGCCCGCGACGCCATCGGCGGCACCTGGGACCTGTTCCGCTACCCGGGCATCCGTTCCGACAGCGACATGCACACCCTGGGCTACAAGTTCCGGCCCTGGCGCGACGGCAAGGCCATTGCCGACGGCCCGGCCATCCGCGCCTACGTGCGCGATACCGCGCGCGAGGGCGGCATCGACCGCCATATCCGCTTCCGCCAGCGCCTCCGGGAAGCCCACTGGGACAGCGCGGCCGCCGAGTGGCGCCTGCTCATCGAGGACGGCCACACCGGAGGCACGCGGGAACTGCGCACGGGCTTCCTGCTCATGTGCGCCGGCTACTACCGCTACGATCGCGCCCACACCCCCGACTACCCGGGGCGCGAGGCCTACCGCGGCACCTTCATCCAGCCGCAGTTCTGGCCCGAGGATCTCGATTACCGCGGCAAGCGCGTGGTGGTGATCGGCTCCGGGGCCACGGCCGTGACCCTGGTGCCCGCGCTCGCGGAGCAGGCGCAGGAGGTGGTGATGCTGCAGCGCTCGCCGACCTGGGTGATCTCGCGCCCGGCGAGGGACCGGCTGGCGAACGCGCTGCGCGCGCTGCTGCCGGACACCTGGGCCTATGCTCTCACGCGCTGGAAGAATACCGCCCTGCAGCAGTGGTTCTATCACCGCAGCCGGGTCGCGCCGGGGAAGGTCGGGCGCGCGCTCCTGCGCCGCGTGCGCCGGGCCCTCGGCCCCGACTACGACGTGGAGCGCCACTTCACGCCCAGCTACGACCCCTGGGATCAGCGTCTCTGCCTGGTGCCGGACGGGGACCTGTTCGACGCCCTCAGGGGCGGGCGCGCCCGGGTGGTGACGGACACGATCGAGCGCTTCACCGAGACCGGCATCCGGCTCGCGTCCGGCGAAGAACTCCCGGCGGACATCATCGTGAGTGCGACCGGCCTGGAAGTGGAGGTGCTGGGGGGCGTGACCTTCAAGGTCGACGGCGAGCCGGTGGACTTCGCCCGCCGCTGGACCTACAAGGGCATCATGTGCAGCGGCGTGCCCAACCTGGTTTCCGTCTTCGGCTACATCAACGCCTCCTGGACGCTGCGCGCCGACCTCACCGCCGAATGGACCTGCCGACTACTGAATTTCCTGCGCGAGCACGACCTGGCGGCGGCGACGCCGACGTTGCCGGAAGCGCTCGCCGGCATGCCCGACCGGGACTGGATCGACGACTTCTCACCGGGCTACCTGCGCCGGGTGATGCACCGCTTCCCGCGCCAGGGTGACCGCGCACCCTGGGTCAACCCGCAGGACTACCGCGCGGACCGCAAGCTTTTCCTCGAGGAGCCCATCGACGACGGTGCCCTGGTCTTCAGTGGGGTGAGGAGCGCTCGGCGCCGGGCCGTCGCCTGAGCGGGACGCGCCGCCTGCCGGAAGCAAGGCCTCCCGAAGGACGGCCTCGCCGCATGGACTGGTAAGCTGACGGCCTCAGGGGCCGTCAGGGTCATCATCGTCGAGGTCGTCGTCGTCCCCGGTCTCGTCATCGTCCTCGATATCGTCGTCGCCCTCGATATCGTCATCGTCGGGGCCATCGTCGTCACCGAGGCCGTCTTCGTCGTCGGCGGTGTCGTCGTCGCCGGCATCCGCGCCGTCTTCGTCGTCGCCGGTGTCGTCGTCGCCGGCATCCGCGCCGTCTTCGTCGTCGATGGTGTCGTCATTACCGGCATCCGTGCCACCGTCGTCGTCGATGCTGTCGTCGTCGCCGTCGGGGTCATCGCCCTCGTTTTCTGAGTCGTCCTCGCTGTCGTCGTCGGCCTCCAGGAAGTTGCCGTCGAGGTCGAAGGTCAGCTCGATACCGTTCACCAGGACGACTGTGTATTCGTCCTCCTCGCGGAAGGCCGCGGCGATGTCCCTGCCCGGGTAGTTGGCGCTGATGAAGTCGATGATGACGGTCGGCAGGTCGCCCGGGACCACGGGCTCCTCGTCGTCGTCGCGGAAGTCGCGATCCCCGTCGAGCACTGCAGCGAACTCGAACTCGACCTCGTCGGCATTGCCGTCGTTGTCCTCGTCCTCGACCTTCACCAGGGCACCGATGTCGAGGTTGGCGTAGAACGCTTCGGGCTCGATGTCGTCATCCACCGCGTTCTCGAACTCGGCGCCCGCGGTGGTGAAAGTCACCCCGAGGAGGGTCAGGCTGCTGCCCGCCACGAACGCCTCGACCGGGGCCTGCAGCAGACGCTCGTCGTCGTCCTCGTCGCGGTCGATGCGGGTGGCCAGGAGCCGGGCGCCGTCCTGTACCGCCTCGGCCTCAATGTAGTCGCCGCTGCGCAGGTCACCGATGGTGAGGAAGGGCAGGTCGTCCCGGTCGTCGTCGAACAGCGTGCGACTGTCGGTCGCGAGCTCGACGGCGCCGCCCGCGAAGCCCAGGGTCACGGTGCCCGCCGCCGCATCGATGGCCGTCGCCGGTGCTTCCAGCTTGACGCGTCCACGCCGGGCCCGGACCCGGTCGGCTACCACGGTGCTGCCATCCCAGGTGCCGTCGATCTCGACCACGGCACCGTCGCGCAGGACCAGGCCGACCGGTTCACGGACGGCGCCAGACGCAGCGACGGGCACCCCGCCGACACTGAAGTTGCCGTCGTCGACATAGGCCGCGATCGCGCCCTCCACGCGCGCGGCCTCGCCGGCGGTGAAACGTGCGGCGGGGTCGTCCTCGCCGCTGACACGCTGCGCGACCAGCGTGCTGTCCTGCAGCGTACCGCGCACCTCGACCCGCTGGCCGTCGGCGAGTGCGTCGCCGGGCAGGTTCTCCAGGGTCGCATTGCCCGCATCCACGGCGCGATCGCCGAGGAAGAACGCGCTGCCCGAGAGGCCGGAAACCACCCCCTTCAGCGTGACCGGATCCTGCCCCGGGAGAAAATCGTCATCCCGATCGATGCGCGTGGCGCGGAGCCGGCCGTCTGCTTCCCCGTAGCCGGACACCTCGACCACGTCGCCGACGGCGAGGGTATCGAAGCTGACGTCTTCGAAGACCGTGCCGGTCCGCTCGGCGATGACCCGGCGCCCCAGGATCGTCAGCCTCCGCGTGGTGTCGTCGGCGTTGGCTTCGAGGCTTTCCACCGGCCCCTTCAACTCGGCCTCGAACACGACGCGTTCCGCCGTCCCGTTCGCGCCGTCGTCGTCCACGGTCCCCGTGACCGTGACCACCATGCCGAGGCCGAGATCGGCCTCGCCGGCGCTCTCGCCGTTGACGGAGATCTCCGCCTCGCCAACCTCGAAGCGCACACCGTTGACGAAGATACTGCCCGTGCCGTTGATCGTCCCGCTGCTGGTGAGGCCGGTGCCGCCAATGCCGCCGCCGCCTCCCGAGGGCGGGGGCGCGGCAGCAGCGATATCGCCACCGCCGCCGCCGCCACCGCCGCAGGCGGTAACGAGCACAAGGAGGACGGTGCAGGCGGCCAGGCGTAGGGAAGCGGCGATCATGGTTCCGGATCCTCGTCGATCTCGTCGTCGTAGTAGTAGATGCCGACCGCGACGTAGCGGGCGCGCTCGTCTTCGTCGGCATCGGAGTCAACCTGGTGCGCTGACAACCATCGGTGATACGTCTCCAGCAGCGCCTGGGATTGTTCGGCAGAGAGGGCACGGAAGGCGGGCAGGGCGCTCTCGCGGACGCTGTTGTTGGAGACCTTGCGCTGGAAGACCCGCCGGGCCTTCTCGCTGCTGATGTTGTGGCCGATGGTGCCCATCAGCTCGCCGACATCCGTACCGAGGATCTCGATGTGCTCCACCGGTGTCTGCGTGGGCAGGTAGGCTCGTTCCCGGAGGACCACCTGGCCCTCCTCGACAGCGGCGGTGTTGCTGGCCTCGAGGATCGTCAGCATGGCACTGGGCGGGATGTCGCCGCTGTAGTCTTTCACCAGCTCGGCGAAGCTGTGCGGCCCTTCCAGTGGCAGCGCCCCCGGCTCGCCCGCGCCGTCCTGAAAGCGCGGATCCACCAGCCAGCCGCTGACGACCCGGATCGCCCGGTTGTAGCGGCGGGCCCGGTCGCTGCCGGCATCGAGGTCGAGCTCGTGGACCCGTTTTGCCTCCTTGCGCGTGAGCCCCGTGAGAGCGGATACGGCGGAAATGCTCGGGCGCTTGCCCAGAGCCTCGAGGTGGCGCAGCCCCTCGTCGGTATAGGCCTTGCGCGCAAGCTCGGCAAAGGTCCCGTAGGCCATGCCGTGGCGCAGCAGGATGCGGACCAGCGGCTTCAGCAACCGGTAGACGGCGTGGCGCAGGGCAGCGGTGAGCTCATCGGACATGTTGGGAATTTTATCCCAATTTTTGCGGTCGTCAAGTGCGCCGCCGAGGCCGTCGTCGAGACCGTCGCCGCGGGGGTGCCCGGGTCTGATCGACCGATCCGATCAACCTTATCAGTATTTACCGTTTCACCGATGCGGTCGGCGGCCATAGCCTATTGATGTTCCTGGCATCTGCCCCAACCTCTGCAATGCATGCACCTCAACCCCTGTTCAAGGAGGATTTACCCATGAGCACGCAAACACGTGTCCCGGAAGTCACCTTCAAATGCCGCGTCCGCGATGAGTCCATCGGCGGCGACAATCCCTACCGCTGGGAAGACAAGACCACGGCCGATATCTTTGGCGGCAAGAAGGTGGTCCTGTTTTCCCTTCCGGGCGCCTTCACGCCCACCTGTTCCTCGAACCACCTGCCGCGCTACGACGAGCTCTACGACGAGTTCAAGGCGCAGGGCGTCGACGAGGTGGTCTGCCTGTCTGTGAATGACGCCTTCGTCATGTTCAAGTGGGGCAAGGAACAGGGCAACAAGAACATCTTCCTGCTGCCCGACGGCAACGGCGAGTTTTCCCGGAAGATGGGCATGCTGGTCGACAAGTCCAACCTCGGCTTCGGTATGCGCTCCTGGCGCTACTCCATGCTGGTGAACGACGGCGTGATCGAGAAGATGTTCGTCGAGCCGGACTATGGCGATAACTGCCCGACGGACCCCTTCGAGGTCTCCGACGCAGACACCATGCTCGCCTACCTCAAGGGCACGGAGTCCGAGGGCGTAGCCGAGCCGCGCAAGGCCTTCGTCGGCTGAGCCGGGTTTCGCAAAACCCCTGACAGGTCCTTGAAGCCCCGGGGCGCGCACGCGCCCCGGGGCTTTTTTGTTCGCGTCCCCTCCACCCGGGAGGCGTTTTTCATCGACGGTGAGGATGCTACCATGCGCCCCTTTTCCTGTTCCCGGCTCCGGAGTAGCAGCATGATTCGACGTTTTGCCACCGCCCTCTCCCTCACCTGCCTGGTAGCGGCCGCGCCGCTGGCCGCGGCGGGCGAAAAAACCGAGGAGGGTAGCCCCTTTGCCGGCCTGGCCTGGCGCAACATCGGCCCCGCCTTCATGTCCGGTCGTATCGCCGATGTCGCCTGGGACCCGACGGACCACAGCGTCTGGTACGTGGGCGTGGGCTCCGGCGGCGTGTGGAAGACAAGCAATGCCGGTACCACCTGGGCGCCGGTCTTCGACGACCAGCCCGTCTATTCCATCGGCTCCGTCGCCGTCGACCCGGGCAACCCCAGCCGGGTCTGGGTCGGCACCGGCGAGAACGTCGGCGGCCGCCACGTGGGCTTCGGTGACGGCATCTACCGCTCCGATGACGGCGGCAAGAGCTGGCAGAACAAGGGCCTGGCCGAGTCCGAGCATATCTCGACTATCGTCGTGCACCCGGAAGATTCGGATACGGTCTGGGTCGCCGTACAGGGGCCGCTCTGGTCCCCGGGCGGCGAGCGGGGCCTTTACATGACGACGGACGGCGGCGACACCTGGGAGAAGACCCTGGGCGGTGGCGAGTGGACCGGCGTCACCGACCTGGTCATCGACCCGCGCAACCCGCAGGTGCTCTACGCCGCGACCTGGCAGCACCACCGCACGGTGGCTGCCTACATGGGCGGCGGCCCGGAGAGCGGCCTGCATCGCTCCGAGGACGGCGGCCGGACCTGGACGCGCCTGGAGAAAGGCCTGCCGGAAGGCAACATGGGCAAGATCGGCCTGGCTATCTCGCCCCAGGACCCGGACGTCGTTTATGCCGCCATCGAACTCGACCGCCGCAGCGGGGGCGTCTGGCGCTCCGCCGACCGCGGCGCCTCCTGGGAGAAGGGCGCCGACGCGGTTGCCGGCGGCACCGGGCCGCACTATTACCAGGAGCTCTATGCCAGCCCGCACCGCTTCGACGAGCTCTACCTCGTGGGCGTGCGCGTGCAGAAGTCCACGGACGGTGGCAGGACCTTCGAGACCATGGCGACGCAGACACAGCACAGCGATATCCACGCCATCAACTTCCACCCCGAGGACCCGGAGTACCTGATGATGGGTACGGACGGCGGCCTCTACGAGAGCTGGGACCGGGGCGAGACCTGGCGCTTCGTGGCCAACCTGCCGGTCACTCAGTTCTACAAGCTCGCGCTCGATGACAGCGAGCCCTTCTACAACATCTACGGCGGCACCCAGGACAACAATACCCAGGGCGGCCCCGCGCGCACGGACAACGTCCACGGCATCCGCAACGCGGACTGGAAAGTGGTGCTGGGCGCCGATGGCCACCAGCCCGCGACCGAGCCCGGCAATCCGGACATCCTCTACGCCGAGTGGCAGCAGGGGAACCTGAACCGCATCGACCTCACCACCGGCGAGACGGTCTATATCCAGCCGCAGCCGGCACCGGGAGATCCGCCGGAGCGTTTCAACTGGGATTCGCCGATCCTGGTCAGCCCGCACCAGCCGACCCGTCTCTACTACGCGTCGCAGCGCGTCTGGCGCTCGGACGACCGCGGCGACAGCTGGACCGCCATTTCCGGTGACCTGACCCGCGACGAGAAGCGGGTGGACCTGCCGCTCATGGACCGGACCTGGGGCTGGGACGCGCCCTGGGACCTGTTTGCCATGTCCATGTACAACACGATCACCTCCCTGGCCGAGTCGCCGCTGGTCGAGGGGCTGCTCTACGCGGGTACCGACGACGGCCTGATCGCCGTCTCCGAGGACGGCGGTGAGAACTGGCGCCGGCTGGAGGTCAGCAAGCTGCCGGGCGTGCCGGAGCGCGCCTTCGTCAACGATATCCGCGCCGACCTGCACGACCCGGACACGGTGTACGTCGCGCTGGACAACCACAAGGTCGGCGATTTCGCGCCTTACCTGCTGGTGAGCCGGGACCGTGGCCAGAGCTGGAAGAGCATCGCCGGCGACCTGCCCGAGAAGCACCTGGTCTGGCGCCTGGTGCAGGATCACGTGCGCCCGGAGCTGCTGTTCGCGGCGACCGAGTTCGGGGTCTTCTTCACCATCGACGCGGGCAAGCGCTGGCACGAGCTGGACGGCAACATGCCGACGATTTCGCTGCGTGACATCCAGATCCAGCGCCGCGAGAACGACCTCGTGGCGGCGAGCTTCGGCCGCGGCTTCTTCGTCCTCGACGACTACACGCCGCTGCGCGAGCTGACGCCGGAGATGCTCGAGGCCGAGGCGACCCTGTTCACGCCGCGCGACGCGGACTGGTACCACGAACGCGGTGTGCTCGGTTCGACCCGCCGCGGCAGCCAGGGCGACGCGCTCTACGTGGCGGACAACCCGCCCTTCGGCGCGGTGCTGACCTACCACCTCGCCGAGGGTTTCGAGAGCCGGGAAGCGAAGCGCCAGGCCGACGAAAAGGCTCGCCGGGAGGCCGGCAAGGCGATCACCTTCCCCGCCTGGGAGGCCATTGAGGCCGAGCGCCGGGAAGCCGCGCCCGAACTGGAGCTGGTGTTTCGCGACGCCGCCGGTACGGTGATCCGCCGCGTGCCGGCACCGGCGGACAAAGGCTTCCACCGCGTGGCCTGGGATCTTCGCCACCCCTACCGGGGCGCCATCGAGACGCCGGACAACTGGCAGGGGCTGCCGCCGAAGGGCTTCCTGGTGGCGCCCGGCGAGTACAGCGCCGAGCTGGTTCTGCAACAAAACGGTGAGGCCCGTGCTCTCGCCGGGCCGGTCAGTTTCGCCGTGGAGCGGGTCTACGAGGGAGCCCTGAAGGGCGCTCCCATGGGGGAAGTCGCAGCCTTCTGGCAGGCCGTCGCCGCCGTGGAAGGGCAGCTGAGCGCTGCGCGCTACGCGCTCGAGGATGCGGTCGAGACCGTCGAGGGAATGCAGACCGCGCTGTCGAAAACGCCCGCGGCCCCCGGCGAACTCGACGCAGAGCTGCATGCCCTGCGTCAGCGCCTCTACGATCTCGACCGGGGGCTCAACGGCCACCGCTCGAAGCAGGCCATCGGCGCCGACGAGGTACACCGGGTCGGCAACTGGCTGTCCCACGCGAAGATGGGGGTGAGCAGCTCCAGCTACGGACCGACGCCGGCGCATCGCCAGTCCCTCGGCTACGCCCGGGAAGCCCTGGCACCGCTGCGCGAACAGCTGAACGGCATCCTCGAGACGGAGCTCCCCGCGCTGCGCGAGAAGCTCCTGGAGGCCGGCGCTCCCTGGAGCACCGGCCAGGTCGTCCCGGCCGGAGAGTGACCGCCACCCGCCGCCACCGGCGCGTCCAGCCGGCGCGCCGGCTGGCGCTTGCCGGTCTGTGCGCGGCGGCCGCTGCGCCCGCTACCCCGATGAGTGCGCCGGCATCACCCGTGCTCGAGGTCGTGGAGGTAACCGCCCAGCGCCTCGCGTCGCCGGCGCGGAGCGCGAGCGTCGCCGTCAGCCGCCGGCTCCCGGCTGCTGCCGGCGAAACCGCACCGGTGCTGCCATCGGACCTGTTCCGCGGCATGCCCGGCACCTTCGTGCAGCAGACCACACCGGGTCAGGGCATTCCCATCGTCCGCGGTCTCAAGGGTAGCCAGGTGTTGCACCTCGTGGACGGCTTCCGTCTCAACAACGCGTTCTACCGCAGTGCCCCGAACCAGTACCTCGGCCTGGTACCCACCGCCGGCATCGGCAGCGTCGAGGTGGCCCGCGGTGCCGTTGCCACCCTCTATGGCAGTGATGCCATGGGCGGTGCGGTACAGGTCGTGACCCGCCCGCCGGCCTTCGACCGGCCGCTCACCGCCTTCGGCCGCGCCGCCTGGGTATCGAGTGACAACGGCCGCCAGGGCACCGGCGGTGTTGCCTGGGGCGACGACGACAATGCCGTTGAACTCGCGGCGCAGTGGGTGTCCCTCGACGACCGGGAGACCGGGGGTGGCGAGACGGTGGAGCCCAGCGGTTACGAGAGCCGGGGCATCAACCTCATGACGCGCCACCGGCTGCCCGCGGGCGGCGAGTGGCGTCTGCTGGCGCAGCACCTGGCGCAGCCCTCGACGCCGCGGGTCGACGAGCTGGTGCCGGGCTACGGCCAGGTCGAGCCCTCGTCCTCGCTGTTCGAGTTCTCCCCGAATGAGCGTTCCTTCCTCGGCCTGGTGTTCGAACCGGTCGTGGAGCGGCCCTGGGCCGACCAGGCGCGGCTGCAGGTGGGCTGGCAGCGCATCGTTGATGACCGCAAGACCCGCGATTTCGGCAGTCCGCTCCTGTTCACGGAGCAGAACCGCAGCGACCTCTACAGCGCGTCGCTGGTGCTGGCGAAACGCTGGTCCGCGGCGCATCGCACCCGCTACGGCCTGGACCTGACTCACGACGAGGTGCGCAGCGCGCGCCAGCTCACGGCGGGCAACGCCGAGCCAGCGGCCGTCGGTGCGCGCTTTCCGGACGGCTCGGCGCTGTCGAGTGCCGCGCTGTTCCTCACCCACGCCTGGACACCCGCGCCCGGGACGAGCATCGAGGTCGGCGGCCGCTACAGCCGCTACCGCGTGGAACTCGCCGCGACGGCCCTGGACCCCGGCGCGCGGCTCGAGCCCGACGACCTCAGCCTGCAGCTGGGCCTGCGCCAGGCGGTGGGCGGCGGCTTCACCCTGCTGGCGAACATCGCCGAAGGGTTTCGCGTGCCCAATATCTTCGACCTCGGTACCCTCGGGCCGCGTCCGGGAAACCGTTTCAACGTCGCGAACAGCGACCTGGGGCCGGAAACGGTGCTCAGTTCGGATATCGGCCTGCGCTGGGAGGGGGAGGCCGCCCGCGCGGAGCTGGTCCTTTTCCACCTCGACTACGAGGACCGCATCACCAGCGTCGAGACCGGCGAGCTGACCTCTACAGGCCGCCTTATTGTCACTAGCGAGAACATCGGCCGCTCCCGGCTCCACGGCGCCGAGCTGGGACTGCGGGCGCAGCTGTCGCCGCACCTTGCCCTGGACGCAACGGCGAACTGGATCCGCGGCGAGGATCGGCCCGGTGACGGTACCACGGTCCCGGGCGACCGCATCCCCCCCTTCAACGGCCGCCTCGCGCTGGCCTGGGATCCCGCGGGCCCCTGGCGCGGCCGCGCGGTACTGCAGTTTGCGGCGGAACAGGACCGGCTCAGTCCCCGGGACCTGCGCGATCCGCGTATCGACCCGAACGGCACTGACGGCTGGGCTGCCTGGCACCTGCGCGCGGAGCGCGACCTGGGCGAGCGCTGGACCGTGACCGTCGGCCTCGACAACGTGCTCGATATCCGTTACCGGGAGCACGGTTCGGGCCTCGACGCGCCGGGCCGGGGGCTGGCCCTCGCCGTCGAAGCAGCGCTGCCGTGAGCGCAGGGGCTGCGCCGCCGAACGGGACAGCGCTCATTCTCGCCTGCCTGGCTGCCGTCGCCACCGGCGGCGCCCCCCGGGCTGCCGATGACGAGGGCGCCTGGGGGCTCGTGGTCGAGAACGATGTCTTCAGCGACACGGACCGCCACTACACCAACGGCCTCCGCCTGGGGCGGATCCTGCCGCGCAACGTGACACCGGACTGGCTGCGCGACACGTCGGACCGCACCGGGCTGTTTCCGGCGGAAGCCGACTACCGCACGGTCCTCAGCGTCGGCCAGAATATGTACACCCCGCGCGACATCACCCTGGACCCGCCGGACCCCGCGGACCGACCCTACGCCGGCTGGCTCTATGCCACCGCCGGCATCAGCGGGCGCAGCGAGCGCCAGCTGAACAGCCTGGAGCTTTCCGTCGGCGTCGTCGGCCCGGCGTCCCTCGCCGGGCGGACGCAGGACTGGTTCCACCAGCTCATCGGCTCGGATGACCCGCAGGGCTGGGAGTACCAGCTCGAGAACGAGCCGGCGCTGATGGCGACCTACCAGCGGCGCTGGAACATGACGCCCAGATCCCTGGGGCCCTTCGAAGTGACGCTGTCGCCGCACGGCGGCTTCGCCCTGGGCAACGTGTTCACCTACGCGAACTTCGGCGCCAGCCTGCTGTTCGGGGACGATATCGCCGACCAGTTCGGCCCGCCGCGGATTCAGCCCTCGGTACCCGGCGCGGGCCTGGTGGAGGCGAGTGACCGGGGCTGGTACCTGTACGCCAGCATCGAGGCGCGCGCGGTGGCGCAGAACATCTTCCTCGATGGCAACACCTTCCGCGACAGCGCCAAGGTAGAGAAGCTGCCGCTGGTCGGTGATCTGCAGGTCGGTGCCGTGGCCAGCTTCCGCGGCTTCCAGCTCGCCTACACCCACGTGTTTCGCAGCGACGAGTTCGAGGGCCAGCAGGACAACGCGAGCTTCGGCGCCTTCAGCGTCCTGGTCGCGTTCTAGCCGGGAGTGGCGAGTGCGCGCGGCCTCCATCGGGAGGCCGCGGCAAGGGAACGCCCG
Source organism: uncultured Alteromonadaceae bacterium (assembly GCA_964438205.1). Classification (GTDB taxonomy): domain Bacteria; phylum Pseudomonadota; class Gammaproteobacteria; order Pseudomonadales; family Halieaceae; genus Pseudohaliea. The sequence continues at coordinate 2,104 of CAYTJQ010000019.1, read as the reverse complement.
ACGCGCTACTTCGAGGGCAGGAGGACCGCATCGATGACGTGGATCACGCCGTTTTCCGCTTCGATATCGGTCGTGATGACTTCCGCGCCGTCGATCATCACGCGGCCGTCCACGGTGCTGATGCTGATGTCACCGCCCTGCACGGTCGTTGCGCTGGACAGCTTGACCACGTCGCTGGCATAGACCGCCCCGGGGACGACATGGTAGGTCAGCACAGCGGTCAGCTGCGCCTTGTTGGCGGGCTCGAGGAGGCCCTCGACCGTGCCCTCGGGCAGCGCTGCGAAGGCGGCGTTGGTGGGCGCGAAGACCGTGAAGGGGCCCTCGCCCGCCAGCGTGTCGACCAGGCCGGCCGCTTCCAGGGCCGCGACCAGCGTGCTGAAGTCTTCGTTCCCGGCTGCGATCTCGACGATGTCGGGCGCCGCTTCGTCGTGCGCCCCTTCGTGGTGGGCGGCGAGCGCCGGGACGGCCGTGGCCAGCGCCAGTGCGGCGGCCGGGGCGAGGAGAATCCGTTGGGCGATGTTCATGGTTGTGTCTCCGATCAGGGGTGGGGTGAGCGTGCACTGCGTGTTTCGCGACGCTGCCTTAAGTGGTACTCCTCCGGCGGCGGTTCGGCCCACCCTGCGGTTGCGACAAAAGATGGTCACTTTTCCCGCTGCCGCTGCGACAGCGGGGCGAGTGGTCACAATCGGCGTATATACTGGCGGCCATGAATGAAGACGAACTCAGTCCGCCGCCCGGCACCGCCCCGCGCATAGCGCGGGCTTCGGTGCGCCCCCTGCAGACCCTCGACCTGCTCTCCCGGCGCGAGATGGCCAGCCTCGCGAACGCCGCCGCCTCCAGCCACGAGCTGTTCCGGCGCTGCGCCCTGGCCATCCTCAACACCGATGGCGGTACGGACGATGCCCGTGCCGTCTACGATGCCTACCGCGACTTCGCCATCGAGGTGGTGCCCGAGCCGCGCGGCCTGCAGCTGGTGCTGAGCAACGCGCCGGCCCAGGCCTTCGTCGATGGCCGCATGATCGCCGGTATCCGCAGCCACCTGTTCGCGGCGCTGCGCGACATCATCTTCACGGAACACAAGCTCACCGAGCAGCAGGCCTTCGACCTCTCGACCCCCGACGGCATCACCGACGCCGTGTTCCGCCTCCTGCGCAATGCCAACGTCGTGCGCAGCAACCTGCAGCCGCGCCTGGTGGTGTGCTGGGGCGGGCACTCGATTCCCCGCGGGGAATACGACTACTCGAAGAACGTCGGTTACTCCCTGGGCCTGCGCGGCTTCGATATCTGCACCGGCTGCGGTGCCGGCGCCATGAAGGGGCCCATGAAGGGCGCCGCCATCGCCCATGCGAAGCAGCTCAATCGCGACGGTCGTTTCCTCGGTGTGTCGGAGCCGGGGATCATCGCTGCGGAATCGCCCAATGCCATCGTCAACGAGCTGGTCATCCTGCCGGACATCGAGAAGCGGCTGGAGGCCTTCGTGCGCATCGCCCACGGCCTGGTCATCTTCCCCGGCGGCGTCGGCACGGCCGAGGAGATCCTGTTCCTCCTCGGCATCAAGCTGCACCCGGACAATGCCGGCGTCGAGCTGCCGCTCATCTTCACCGGGCCGGCCGAGAGTGCCGGCTATTTCCGCGATATCGACCGTTTCCTGCGCAGCACCCTCGGTGACGAGGTCGCCGGGCACTACGAAATCATCACCGGCGATGCGCCGGCGGTGGCCCGCGCGATGAAGCGCGCGGTCAAGGACGTGCGCCGCCAGCGCATCGAGCGCAGCGAATCCTTCAGCTTCCACTGGAAGCTGCACATCCCGCCGGAACTGCAGCAGCCCTTCGTGCCCAGCCACGAGAACATGGCGGCGCTGGCCCTGCACCGGGACCAGCCGCGGCACGTGCTCATCGCCGAGCTGCGCCGGGCCTTCTCCGGCATCGTCGCCGGCAACGTCAAGGATTTCGGCGTGCGCGCCGTGGAGCGGCACGGTCCCTACTGCCTCTACGGCGAGGGCGAGGTGGTCGCGGGCCTCGGCCGGCTGCTCGAGGCCTTCGTGAGCCAGGGGCGCATGCGCATCGACCCGTCCACCTACCGGCCCTGCTTCCGCTTCGGCGGG
>CAYTJQ010000018.1:0-59436 GCA_964438205.1 uncultured Alteromonadaceae bacterium | reverse complement strand
GAAAGCTTCCGGTCAGAACTCCGGCCCCACGGTGATGTAGATCTGGAAGGCGCTGTCGGCATCGTCCAGGGGAAAGCCCAGGTCGAGGCGGGCCGGCCCGAAGGGCGAGCGCCAGCGCACACCGATGCCGGCGCCGACCCGGGTCTGGAAGTCGTCCGGGTCGTTGAAGGCGTCGCCGCCGTCCACGAAGACGGCGGCGCTCCAGTCCGGCAGGATCCGCTGCTCATACTCGACGCTGGCCACGACCTGGTGTTTGCCCCCGGTAATGCCGTCTTCCGGGAACAGGGTCTCGAAGCCGTAGCCGCGGATGTTGCGCGCGCCGCCGCCGCGGAACTCGTAGAACTCCGGCATCTGGTTGAAGGTGACGCCGAGCACCTCGCGGTCGTCGGCCTCGGAGTAGCCGAGGGCGCTGCGCAGCAGCAGGCGGTTGTGTTTCCCCACGGGAAGGATGCTCCAGTGGTTCAGGCGCGCCTGCCAGAAACTGATGTTCGAGCCGACTTTTTCGTGCGATCCCAGCAGCCGCAGGCCGAGGTAGTCGCCGCGCCGGATGAAGCGCGGGCTGTCGGCGTGGCTCAGGCTCACGCGCAGCTCGGGGATCGTGGCGCGAAAATCCGGGGTCAGGGTGGCGTAGGCCTCCCGGCCGATAATTTCGTCGATGATGAATTGCTGGTCGTCGTCGGGCAGGTTGCCGAAGAGCACCTCGAACACGTCGTAGGACTCGGCGGCGAAGTTGACGCCCGCCGCCGCCTGCACGTCGAAGGGGCCGAGGCGGGTCCGTGGCAGATCCAGGAACAGGGCGGCGAGGTTGGTCGCGATCCGGGTGGCGCCGCCCTGCTCCAGGTCGACATCGCTGAAGTCCAGGTCCTTGCTCTCGTGGCGGATGCCAAACTCGAGCTTGCGACCGCCCAGGGGATCCACGGGGACCTGGTAGCGGAAATCACCGGCAAGGCGCTCCCGCTCTTCCACCGCCGTCACCCCGAGGTTGAAGCGGTTGCCGTGGCGGCCGAAGTGCCGGCGCGTCCAGTCGAGCTGGCCGCCCAGGCCCGTTTCCGTGCCCCAGCCGAGACGGCCGCGGTAGCGGTTCGCCTTGAAGGGGGTCAGGCGCACGGTCAGCGGCACCACCGCCTGTTCACCCTCGGCGGGCGTGCCCGCCTCCACGGTCACGTCGCTGAAGTGCCCGCTTCCGGCCAGGGCGCGACGCTGCCGGGACAGCAGGTCGCGGTTGAAGCGCATGCCGGGCTCGACGACGAGGTGGCGCTCGAGGTAGCTGTCGGCAAAGCGCGACGGCTCGAAACTGACCGGTCCGACGACGTGGCGCCGGCCGGTCTGTAGCACGAGCCCGATGTCCGCCGCGTAGCGGTCGAGGTCGACTTCGACGCGGTGCGTCGAGTAGTGCGCCTCCGGGTAGCCGAGGCGCCTGGCGATCGAAAGCAGACGATCCTTTTCGCCTTCGTAGTGCTGGTGGTCGAAGCGGGCCGTTGGCTCCAGGTCCGGCTGTCCCAGCCCGGCGAGCAGTTCGTCGTCGCTGCTGCCGGGTCCTTCCACCGCGAACGTTACGCTATCAATCGGCAGCGGCGGGCCGGGCTCGATGTGGTAGCTCGCCCGCCAGCTGCCGGCAGTGCCGGAGGGAGGGGTCAGCTGCGCGCGGATGTCAGGCCGGTAGAAACCGAACGGCTGCAGCGACCGGCGCAGCGCCGGCGCCGCGTCTTCGTGCAGCTGCTCGATGCGCGCCGGCGACAGCGTCCCGTCGCCGGCGTAGCGCGCGAGGGGCAGCGCCGCGCGGGCGTTGTCGAAGAGCTCGCCGTCGACGCCCTCGATCACGACCGCGACGCTGTCCGCGGTCGCGGGCAGCCACGGGGCCATGGCCAGCGCGCCGCAGAGCAGCGCGCGGCGCAGCACGCTAGTTTTCATAGGTGAACATCAGGTTGAAGTTGCTGTCCGCCTCACCGACGTCCGCACCGAGCCCGTAGCGTGGCGTGATCGTGAACAGCGCGTCGAACTCGCTGGTCTGCTCGAGCAGGTTGTAGCCATAGCCTACGTACACGCGTTCCGTGAGCTGCGTGCCGATGGCGAGGACGGTGCTGTTCTCGCCGGTGCCCGTGCCGGTCAGCAGGTAGGACTGGATTTCCGCCGTATCGAGCTGCGGGCGGGAGAAGAGCTCGAGCTCCGGTGCCGTGGCCGGCCCGGAGAGCTGCACGCCGACGGCGGACACGGACGGGTCCGCGTCGATCCAGCGCACCGCGCGCAGGAAGACCTCGGGCTCGGTCACGGGAACACCCGCGTAGAGCACCTGGCCCGTCTCGATGTCGAGGTCCTGGCCGAAGGAGCGGAAGGTGCCGTCGACGAGGGAGATGCCGCCCCGGGCAAGCGGCAGCAGGTCGCGCTGGTCCGGCTGCAGGTTGAAGCCGATCGCCCCCTCCAGCCGGGAGACCAGGCCGAGGGCGTTGACGGTGACGTCGCGACCCAGTACCAGGCCGACCTCGGCGTCGATGCGCAGCGGGCTCTCGACGCCCGCAGCGGCCGCCCCGGGCTGCGGCTCCTCCCCGAGGACCACGACATCCGGCGACGGCCCGACCAGGACGCCGGGCTGGCCGCCGACAGCGGCACTCTCCGTCGTGGCGGCACCGAGCTGCAGGCGCGGGGTGATCTCGGCGCGGGGGACGGTCACCAGGCCGCGCACGCGGAGCAGGTCCGCTGACCAGTCGACGGCCAGGTCCGGTGAAACCAGTACGCGCGCGTCGGCCGTGTTGTAGGCCCTGAGACCCTCACCGCGCAGCTGGACCTCCGCCGCGCCGTCGGCGGGGTCCACGGAACCCGCGATCTCCAGCTTGCCGTCGCCGGAGCGGAGGCCGCCGGTGAGTGTGAGCTGCTCGGGGTTGTCCGCCTCCTGCGCGAGGCGCAGCTCGATCTCCTTCAGCTCCAGGCCGGCAACGGGCAGAGTGGCAGCGCCGTCCGCGAGCCTGAGCTCGCCGTTCACTCGCGGCGCAGCGAGGCTCCCGGCAAGGTCGAGGTCGGCGCTGAGCCGTCCCGCGCTGGCGCTGATCGGATCGGCGAAGGCCGCGAGGATCGCCAGGTCCGGGAGCGTGGCCTGAAAACGCCCCTCGACCGGCTGGTCGTCGGCGAGCGGCAGGGACCGCAGCTTCGGCAGGTGCAGCGCCAGGTCGACCTGCCCGTCTGCCGGTGCCGCAAAGTCGGCCGCGGCACGCAGGCCGTCGTCGCCGACGGTGAGCGACAGGTCGCCGCCGCCGTGGGGCAGGGGGTCCGCGTCGAGATCTTCGGGCAGGCGCACGGCGCCCGCGCCCAGCGCGAAGTCGCCTTCGGCCGCCAGCTTGCCGCCGGCGTCGATTGCGGCGCGAAGGCCACCGGAAAGCTCGCCGGTCAGTGTGGGCAGGAAAGCCTCGACGGGCAGGGCGGTAAGATCGAGCGCCAGCGTACCCGCGCCCGACGACTGCCAGCCGCCGTCGAGGCACACCCGGCCGGTTCCCGTCCTCCGCTCCAGGCAGGCCGCCTCCAGGCGCAGTGCCTGTGCCGCGAGTAACAGGGGTGACGGGCGTTCCAGGTCCCATGCCCCGGCCACGTCGCTCTCGGCCCGGAGTGCCCGAAGCTGGCCCTGCCAGGTCGTTGTCTCGATCGCCAGCCCGCCCTGCAGCTCGGCGTCCAGCTGCGCTGCCGGCGCTCGAGCGGCGATGGCGAAGCGATGGTCGGCGGTGCTGCCGTCGGCCTCGACGGTCAGGGAATCCAGCAGGGCGGCGTCCTGTTCGCTCACGCCGGTCATGGCGAGGTGCAGCGTCAGCGGGGCATCCTCATCGAGGCCCGCACCCAGGTCGAGGGCGAGGCTGTCTACCGCGAGTGTGTCCATCCGGAGGGATTCCGCTTTCAGCGCTGCGACGGCACGCGGTGCGCCGGGAGCGCCTGACAGCTTGCCCTCGCCGGCGATGCGTCCGCTCGCGCCCGGCGCGAACTGTCCCGCGTCGGCAATCGCGAGGGCCCAGTCGAGGTCGAGAAGTCGGGCGGACAAGCTGCCGTGGGTATCGAGCTCGGCCGTGCCGCTGCGAAGCGACAGGCGAGCGACCTGCAGCACCTCGCCGTCCAGCTGCAGGTCGCCCGCCAGCTCGACGGGGAAGCCGGCCGCGGTGGCACGAAGCGCCTCGACGCGAACCCCGGCCGACAGCGCGCCTTCTGAATCGATCTGTCCCCGCGTGCCCAGGGTCGCCTCCACCGGGCCGGACAGTTCGGCGAGGAGCGGCGCCGGATCGAGTCCGCCGGCCTCGATTCGCAGGTCCCAGGCCGGCTGCGGGGCGAAGACCACGGGGCCGCTGGCTTCAATCCAGCCGCCGAGCAGTTCCCCGCGAAGGGCCTCGACCACGAGGCCGCGGGTGTCACCCTGAGCACGAAGTTCCCAGGTGGAAGACGGTAGTTCGGCGCCCGCGGCGCTGGCGTCGAGCGCCAGCCGGTAATCACTGGCCCGCCCCGCGACGGTGATTCGGCCGCTGTCGCTGGCGAACAGGGGGTCGGCGGTCGAGCCCAGCGGCCAGCGCAGTGCCTCCCAGTGCAGTGCCGCGGAGAGCGCCGGGTCCGCCGTCGTCGTACCGGCGATCGTCCCGTGCAGCCTGAGCGCCAGCGGCGCGTCGTCGAGCGCGAGGGATGCGGTTTCGATGGCCAGTTCATCGCCGTGCTGGCGGGCGCGCAACTGCCCGGCGGCGGCGACGCGGTCCGGTAGATCCGGCACGAGGCCCTCGACACCCTCGACGCCGAACCGGCAGTCCAGCGCCGCAGCGATACCGGCCTCCCGCCAGTCCACGGTGCCGTCGAGAGAGAGTTGCGCAGCTGCGCGTTGCAGCGGGCGCTGCCCGTCCGCGGTAGCCTGCGCCGGCAGCAGGCCGTCGGCGAGCAGCGTCAGCTCGACGGGCATGGTCGACCGCAGCCCGACAGAACCGGAGAGCGACAGGCGGCGCTCCTGCAGGTGCAGCTCCAGGGCAGAGAGCTCGAGTTGATCGCCCCGGAAACTGGCCTCCAGCTCGAGGGAATCGATGGTCTGCTCAACGTCATCCGGCATGACGACGGTGACCCGCTCGAGGGCCACACCGCTCAGCACCACGTCGAGAGGCAGCCGGAGTTCCGCCGGGTCGAACGCGCCCGCCGGCGGCGTTTCTTCCCCGCTTGCGCTCATGACCAGCCGCGCATCCCGCAGCGACAGTGCGCTGACCCGGAGCTCACCGGCGAGCAGCATCCCGGGTTCCCAGGCCAGGGCCGCGCTGTCCGCCGCCAGGCGCAACCCTGGCTGCTCGAACTCGAGGCCGCTGAGCTCCACCCGGCGCCAGAGTGAGCCCCGCAGTTCCTCCCAGCGCACCGCGACGCCGAGCCGGTCGACGGCGAAGCCGGCCATCCACCGCGTGCCGCGCTCGGTGGCCAGGAGTCCTGCGACCCCGCCCGTGACCAGTATCAGCAACAGAAGCAGTGCCGGCCCCGTAAGCAGCGCCAGGCGTGCGAGCATGGGCACTACAGAACTCCTCTTTCAGCCCGGTGTCAGAATAGTTGAAGTTGCCGGTCGGCGGCGCTACGTTGCTGACTGTATTCACTCCGGGCAAGCAAAGGAAGCCGCCGATGAACCCGTATCCCCGTCTCCTCGCAGGCCTGCTGGCCGCGCTCCTCGCTGGCGGCGCTGCCGCCCAGTTCAACACCGATGCGATGAAGAAGATGCAGAAAGAGGGCCTCGAGCGCCTCGAGGCGCAGAAGGCCCCCGAGACCGTGAAGCCGGCCGGCAGCAGCAAGGCTGTCGCGGCGCGGCGGGCCTACCGCTCCGGCGCCAACCTGTGCCTCGATGCCCGCGGCGCGCTGTCCGTGGAGCCCTGCAACGGCAAGGCCGCGTCCCAGCAGTGGTCCCTCGACGCCGATCGTCACCTTGTTGCCCATGACGGGCGCTGCCTGGCCGGCGCCAGCCTGGTCAAGTGCGGCCAGGGCAAGTTTCAGCAGTGGACTTACGACAAGCGCGGTCGCCTGCGCAACGACGCCGGGCAGTGCCTCCAGCCTCGCAACGCGAAAGCCGGTGCCCCGGTCAGTGCCGCAGCCTGCAGCGACGCGCCGGCGCAGCTGTGGCAATAGCGGGGTGACGAACGGGTCAGCTCGGGCAGTCACAGTTAAAGTCATTTCTAGAAACGTTTCAGCGGGAACGTGACCACCTGGCCTCCGGCAATCGACGGGCCAGAGCAGCCAAGCCAGGTGACCGAAGCAGATCCCTGGCCGCCAATACCCGGTTTGGCTACAGCACGCAGTCCCGGCCGCCGTGATCTACACTTTTGGCAGGTCAGGCTCGCCAGGGAGACGCCAGATGGAGCTCGGCAGTGAATCCGGGACAGCGAAGTTCGAGGTAGCGGGCACGGTCAGTAAGCGCGAGCGTGCCGCGAGGTTGCAGCGCAACGCCGCCATCCTGCTGGGTGCCGGGGGAGGCACCGTGCTCACGCTGATGTGGATCGTCGTGGCCATCCTGGGAGGGAATCCTGGCGCCCTGGTTGTGGCGACCGTCATTCTGATCGCCCTGGTCCTCGCGCTCGAGACCCTCGCCAGGCGGAATCGCGCGAGGGCCGAAGCAGCTGCCGGTGCGACTGCGCCCCCCGAGTCGCTATCGACCTAGTTCTATCCTGGGCGGGGTTGCCGTACCGCGCATACTCCGTGTCTACGGGCTATGCTAGCCTCGAGGGCCAGCCACGGCAAAGGAGATGTCCCATGCCCACCCGCGACGAAGTCGTCGAGAAGCTCAAGGAACAGATTGATGCGCTGAACAGCGAGGTCGACGCGCTCGAGGCCCGCGCCCGCAAGACCTCGGGCGAGGTAGAGGCGGAGCTCGACAAGCAGCGCGCGCGCCTGGAGGAGCAGCGGGAGGACTTCTACGCCCGCCTCGAGGCGCTGAAGCAGGCCGGCGACGACAACTGGGATCGCCTCAAGCACGAGGCGGAGCACGCCCTCAAGGCGGTGCACAACTCCTTCAACTACTTCAAGTCACACTTCCGCTGAGACCGGTGCCTTGATCGCGGAGGCCGGCTCGCCGTGAACGCACGGGTGCTGGTGTGGACCTGCTGGCCGGGTCTTGCCCTGCTGGCACCCGGGTCGCCGGCCGCGCCGATCCTCGAGGTGCCCGCTGCGTCGGGCGAGGACCTCGCCCGATCCGCGACCGTCGGCCGGCTGCCAGACTACCTGGTGATCGAGTCGGTCGTCGTCGGGCCCGGTGGCGGGCCCGCGGGCGCTGGTCCCTACGCGGCCGTGCCGGCAGCCCTGCTGCGGGCGGGCTACCTGGACCTGCTGCCGGAGGCCGGGTCGCTGCTGGCGCCTTCCGACGACCTGCTAACCGGTGTGGACGCGGACGCCCTGCGCCGGCGCATGGGGATCGAACCGGCCGGGGAAGTGCTGGCACCACCCGCGCGCCGCGCCAGCACCGCGCTGTGGTTCCTGGCCCTGGGCCTCGCCCTGGCCCTGGGCGTCTACCTCCTGCAGTACCGGCGCCGTCGACGCTATGCGCGGGCGGCCCGGGCCCGTCGCCATATCCCCATTGTCGGCAAGCGCGCCCGCTCCCGGCGTCGCCGGGCGCTCGCCGCGACCCGCGAACTGCCTGCCAGCGGCGCGAGTAAAGCGGACAGCGGGAAGCGGCACGGGGGCAGCAGGCGTTCGCGGTCGAGTCGCAGCGCGTCCCGCGGCGGCAGCCGGCGCAGCAGCACCTCGCACTAGGCACGGCCGGGCGGGCAGACCGTCGAAGAGCTGCTATCTTTTGTCTGGATCGGGGACGGTTTTCGGCCCGGTCCCAGCCAGTGTCTCAAGCGGTAATAGCGATGAACTCACCCGATGATCTCGGTGCCGACAGCCTCCGTTGGCTGATGGATTCCCTGCTGCGTGTCCTCAGCGATCTCGGCGCAGCGGAGGTGGCAGCTCGACTGCCCTGGCGGGCGCACCACGGCGGCGGAGAGGGCGCAGATGCCACGATTCCCGGCGAGTTCACGGACGACGACGTACAGGCCCTGTCGATCGCCTTCCAGCTGCTCAACCACGCGGAGGAAAACTCCGTGGCGCAGCAGCGCCGGGCCACGGCCCGCGCCGGGGCCAAGGCCGACGAGTCGGGCTCCTGGGAGCAGGCCTTCACCCAGGCCCTGGCCCGCGGTGTCACTGCGGAGCAGCTGGCGGCGCAGCTGCGCAGCCTTCGCCTGGAACCGGTGCTGACGGCCCACCCGACGGAAGCCAAGCGGCAGACCGTGCTCGAGCACCACCGCGTTCTCTACCGGCTCCTGGTCGAGCGGGAAAACAGCATGTGGACGCCGGCGGAGCGCGCGAGCCTGGAGGCGGCGCTGGACGCCGCGCTGGAGCGGCTCTGGCGGACCGGTGAGATTTACCTCGAGAAGCCGCGCCTCGAGGCCGAGCGCCGCCTGGTCCTGCATTTCCTCGCCGTGGTGTTTCCCGATGCCCTCATCGCTTTCGGCCAGCGCCTGCGCCAGGCCTGGGAGGGGGTGGGTCTCGACCCGGCCCTGATCGCGGGCCCCGCGGCGCTGCCGCAGGTCGCCTTCGGCAGCTGGGTCGGTGGCGATCGCGATGGCCATCCCGGGGTGACCGCGGCGATCACCCGGGAAACCCTGGCCCGGCACCGCGAGGCGGCGCTCGCTCTGATCGACGAGGCGCTGGCGCGGCTGGCGTCGAAGCTCAGCCTGTCCGTGCATCGCCAGGCGCCGCCCGCAGCGTTCCTGGCGGCGCTCCGGGAGCGCGCCGCCGCCCTGGGCGAGGCCGGCCGCGCCGCGGTCGAGCGCAACGGGCAGGAGCCCTGGCGCCAGTACGTCAACCTGCTGCGCGCGGGACTTCCCGCGCGCGATGGCGCCGCCGGGGCGGACGTCTTCGACCGTGCCGCCGAACTGGACCGGGCTCTCGATACCCTGGGCGAGGCGCTGGCCGCGGTGGGTGCCGGTCGCCTGGTGGCAGCCGATGTGGACCCGGTGCGCCTGTTGGTTCGCAGCTTCGGCTTTCACCTCGCGCGGCTCGACGTGCGCCAGAACAGCGCCTTTCACGACCGCGCACTGGCGGCACTGCTCACGGCGGCGGGTGTCGCCGATGGCGACCGCTACGCCGGCTGGCCCCTGGCGCAGCGCCGCGCGCTCCTGGACCGGGAGCTCGCGACCGCGCGCCCCTTCGTGCGCGTGGGGCGGGCGCCGCCGGGCGAGGCAGAGGCGGTACTCGGCTGCTATGAGGTGCTCGCCGCCGAGCTGGCGCGGCACGGCGCTGACGGTCTCGGTGCGCTGATCGTGAGTATGACCCGCAGCGCCGAGGACCTGCTGGCGGTCTACCTGCTTGCCCGCGACGGCGGACTGCTGCAGCCGGCCGAGGACGGGCCGGCGTGCCCGCTGGAGGTGGTGCCGCTGTTCGAAACCATCGAGGACCTGGAACGGGCCCCGGTCATCCTGGACGATTATCTCGCCCACCCGCTCGTCCGGCGCAGCCTGCGCCTGCGGCAGCAGCGGGACGGCCTGCCGCTGCCGCGGCAGCAGGTGATGGTCGGCTACAGTGACTCCGGCAAGGATGGCGGCATCGTCGCCAGCTTCTGGGGCCTTTACCGCGCGCAGGGTGCGCTCGCCGAGGTGGGCGCGCGCCACGGCGTGCAGCTGTGCTTCTTTCACGGGCGCGGCGGCACGATCGGTCGCGGGGCCGGTCCGACACACCGGTTCATTCGTGCGCTGCCCCCGGGGACGGTCGGCGGTGGCCTGCGGATGACGGAGCAGGGCGAGACCATTTCCCAGAAGTATGCCAATCGCGGCACGGCCTCCCACCATTTCGAGCTGCTGGCGGCCGGTGCGCTCGCGGCCACGGCCTTCGACCTGGGAGGGCGCAGGGACCCGCCCGTGCTGGGCCCGATCATGGATCGGCTCGCCGCGTCCAGCCGCCGCGCCTACCGCGCCCTCATCGAGCGCGAGGGCTTCATCGACTTCTTCGGCGAGGCCACGCCGATCGACATCATCGAGGCCAGCCGTCACGGCTCCCGGCCGCCGCGGCGCACCGGCCAGCGCACGCTGGCGGACCTTCGCGCCATCCCCTGGGTCTTTGCCTGGAACCAGTCGCGCTTCGTGCTGCCGGGCTGGTATGGCCTGGGCAGCGCCCTCGAAGAGCTGGCGTCGGCGGACCCGGCAGCCTTCGAGGCGCTCCTGGCGGCCAAGGCCGAGACCGCCGACCGCTGGCCGCCGCTGCACTACCTCATCAGCAACACAGCCACCGCGTGGATGATGGTGTCGCGGCCGGTGATGCAGCGCTACGCCGCGCTGGTGGCGGATGGCGACCGGCGCGAGACGCTGCTGTCAGTGATCGAGGATGAACATGAGCGCACCGGCAGGATGCTCGAGCGCATCTACGGCGACTCGCTCGCCCGGGCCCGGCCGCGCATCCACCGGGTCCTCGCCCGGCGGGACGAGGCGCTCGCGCCGCTGCACGAGCACCAGGTGACCCTGCTGGGTCGCTGGCGGGGGCTTCGCACGGCGGGTGACGAAGCCGGCGCGGAGGCGCTGCTGCCGGAACTCCTGCTGAGCGTGAACGCGATCGCCGCCGGGCTGGGTGTCACCGGCTAGCGTCGTCTTCGCCGGGTCAGGACTCCAGCGCCAGGCCGCTCGTCGTGGCGGCGGCCCTGCGCCGACGCAGCCCGCCCAGGGCGAGCACCAGCGCGGTGACGAGGAGGGCGCCGTTGACACCCAGCGCCGCGCCCGCAAGTGACGACGCGCCGTGGCGCAGCGCATGGGCCGAGGCCAGGCCGAGGCAGGCGGCAGCGAGGGCGCCGCGCAGCCAGTGCCGGGCGCGGCGGGCGTCGCCGGCCGCGACGGCGGCGGCCAGCGCCAGCCCGGTCACGGTCCAGAGGGCCGGGGCGCCCACCGGGATTCCAGCAGTGCTGATCAGCGCACCGGCGACCAGGGCGAACGGGAAGCCCCAGACCAGCCCGGGCCAGAGGAGGTCCAGGGCGTCGCGCCGGCTGCGCCGGGCCAGCCATATGTTGACTCCACTCGCCGAGACCACCGTGAGCGCGAGCCCGAGTGCCGCGTAGAGCAGCTTGGAGGCCAACCCGTCGAAGTGCCCGAAATGCAGCCGGTACATCGAGTAGGCCACCTGCCTGCCGAAGCCGCCGTCGCTGAAGCCCACGCGCCCCAGGTAGTTGCCCTGCATGTCGAAGCGGTAGTTCTCGGACCAGATCAGCCGCGCCGGGTGGCGCGCCGAAATCTCGAAGAAGCGGTCCGGCTGGTCGGCCTCGTGTACCGTGACGCTGATCGGTTCCGCCGCCGGGTGGAGCGCTTCCAGGGTGGCGAAGGCGCGGGCGAGCTCCGCTCTCGGTCCGCCCTCGGCCTGCGGCTCCTCGCCGAAGACACTGGCCACGATGGCCGGGCGCGACTCACCGGTGAGCGCGGTGGCACCGCCGACCAGGGGCAGGACCAGCCCGAACCAGGCGCCGGTCACGGCGATCACCAGGTAAAAAGGGGTGCCCCAGACGCTCAACCGGTTGTGCAGGTCGACCTGCTCCAGCCGGTCGCCGCGACCCCAGCGGAACAGGAAGGCATCGCGCACGAGCCGCGGGTGGGCGAGGAAGCCGGAGACGACGAGCGCGAACAACAGGGCGCCCAGGGCGCTGACCAGGATCATGCCCCAGCTCTGTGGCAGGGTAAGATAAAGGTGGACGTTGGTCAGCAGGTGGGTGTACGGGTGCCGCTCGCGCTCTCCTGGCAGGCCGTCCGCGCCGACCAGCCAGGCCGCCTCCTCGTTTGCCATGCGCGCCCGCGGGAAGTCGGCGCTCGGGAGGTAGAGCGACATGTGGGGCGTGAGGCGCTGCGGGTCGGCGAGGAAACGATTGAAGCCGGCCTCGAGAGTGGCAGGATCCCACGCCGTGCTCTCGGCCACGCCCGGCTGCTCCCAGCGCTCGAGCTCCGGGTAGAACACGGCGAGGGTGCCGGTGAGGCAGACGATGAACATCAGCGCCGCAACCAGCAGTCCGAGCCAGCCGTGGCCGTCGAGAGAGCGGCGGACCAGGCCCTGCGACAACCTCATGCTGCCACCCCCAGGCGCAGGAACGCCGCTCCGGCGATAGCGGCCACGGCCAGTGCGGCCAACGGGCGTGCGATCCGGCGCGCCGCACTCAGCCAGTAGGCCGCGAGGCCCCAGAGCAGGGGGAGAAGCAGGCCGGCGGTCACCAGCCGGTCCGCGGCCTCCTCATGGAGCAGGTAACCGATCGCCAGCGCGCCCAGGGCCGCGGCGACGCCCGCGCCCGGGACCACCAGCATGACCTTGCCCAGGGCCTGCGCCGCGCCGCCCGCGGTCGGCGCGGGCAGCCGCCGGGCGGCGGGCGCGCTGCGCGGCGTGGCGCCGCGCCGGTCGTTGACCGCGGCGATGAGCGCGAAGGCGGCCAGCGAGGGCAGCGTCAGGGCGTAGACGAGGCCGAACTCGACCCCGGCTGCCGCGCACCAGGTGACGATGGCGGCGAGAAGCAGGATCAGGGCGGCAGCGGCCCACGCGCCGCTGCCGCGGCGCCAGGCGCCGAACAGCCCGGCGACAAAGCCGAGCGAGAGGGCGGCGCCCGCAGCGGTCAGTGCCATGGCTCTTCCCCTAGAAGCGGTAGGTGAAACGGCCGACCACGGTGCGTGCTTCGCCGAGGAAGCAGTCGCCGCGGGCCAGGCAGGTTGCCAGGTACTCCTTGTCGGTGACGTTGCGCACGTTGAGCGCGAGATCCCAGGACCCCAGCGTGTAGCCGAGCATCAGGTCGCCGAGCGTATAGTCCGGCGTGCGCAGGCTGTCCGTGCCGTCCCAGCTCTCACCGACGTAGCGGATGCCGGCGCCCGCGCGCAGTCCCGCCAGCTCGCCGCCGGGGCGCCAGCCCAGCCAGGCCGACAGCTGTTCTTCGGGCACACTGGCGAAGGTGAAACCGTCGGGATTCTCCATGTCCAGCCGGCTCGCGTTCAGCTCCAGGCTGAAAGCGCCGAGGCGCAGATAGGTCTCGAGCTCCGTGCCCTCGACTTTCGACACGCCTTCCTGCTGCGAGCCCGCGTTGACGAGCGAGTTCGGGTTGGGGAGGTTGGAAACCTCCGTGTCGAAACGGGCCAGGGTCACGACCACGTTACCGGCCGGTGACTGGTACTTGATGCCGTACTCGACCTGCTCGCCCTCCTGCGGCTGCAGCGCCTGGTTGGTGACGTTGTCGGTGCCGACGACGGGCTCGAAGGACTCCGCGTAGCTGATATAGGGTGCGATCCCGAGCTCGCCCTGGTACAGCAGGCCGACGCTGGTGCTGAGGGCATCGTCGGACTGCGTCGTCGCGCCGGCGTCCGTGTCCACCTCGTCGTAGCGCAGGCCGAGGGTCAGGTTCCAGGGGCCGAGCGTGACATGGTCGTTGATGTACAGGCCGAGGTCCTCGGTGGTCGATGCCGGGGTATCCGCGAAGAAGCTGTCGACCAGCGCCTGGTCCGGGAAACGTCCCGTCGGCACAGGGTCCAGGGTGTTGATCCAGAAGCGGTCGCCGAAGCCGTCGTCCGGGCCGCGGCTGGCGAAGTCGAAGCCGAGGGCGTAGAGGTAGGCCGTGTCCGTGTCGGTCTCCACGTCCTGGTACTGTACCCCCATCAGGAGGTGGTGGCTGGCATCTCCGGTGGCGAAGCGCGCGCGGGCCCGCGTGTCGATGGCGTATTGCTCGGAGCTGTTCTCCGCCACGTAGAAGGTGCGCGGTACGGTGCCGTCCCCGTAGAGGGAGCCGTCCGGGTTGCGCGCGTAGCGATCGCCCCCGCTGAAGGCTGCCCAGGCCTGCCGGTAGTCGGAACTGCCGGAAGTCCAGCGCGCCGTGGCCTCGATGCTCCAGGTCTCGTTCAGCTGGTGCTCGGCGAGCAGCGTGAGGGACTCGCTGTCCGTGTCGTAGCGGTTGAAGCCGGGTTCGCCGGTGTAGGCATCGAAGGGAATCGCTCCGCCGTTCGGGGCCGGCCGCAGGGTGCCGTCGACGGGGTGGAACTGGGCGCCTGTGTCGCTGTCGGTGCGCTGGATGTTTGCGAGCAGGGTGATTGCCGTGTCTTCGTCGGGCTGCCAGCTGAGCGACGGCGCGAACACGATGGCGTCGTCCTGCACCTCGTCCACCTGGGTATCGCTGTCGCGGTACACGCCGACGACGCGGTAGAGCCAGTTACCGCGGTCGCCGAGGCTGCCGTTCAGGTCCGCCGCGAGCTGCTGGCGGCCGAAATTGCCGGCTTCCGCCACCAGCTCGTTGCCGAGCCCGGCCCGGGGCGTCTTGCTGACGACGTTGACGATGCCGCCGGCCGTGCCCTGGCCATAGAGGACCGAGGCCGGCCCCTTGAGGATCTCCACCTGCTCGATCGTGTAGATATCCGGCCGCGTGTTGTTGTAGTTCCCGAACAGGGCCTGCAGCGAGTCGCGGTACTCGGGCACATCGAGGCCGCGCACGGCCAGCCAGTCACCGCGGGTGGCGAAGCCGTAACGCTCCCCGGCAACGCCAGCGCTGTAGACATAGGCATCCGCGAGGTTCAGGGCGCCCTTGTCGAGCAGGTCCTGCTGGGTTTCGATGGAGACCGAGCGAGCGAGGTCCATGATCGGCGTATCGGACTTGGTGGCGCCGAAGCGCGAAAGGGAGCCGGTTACCACGACTTCCTCGAGGCGCGGATCGTCGGTGGCCTGCTGGGCGTGGGCCTGTCCCGTCGCGAGGATTGCGAGGGTCGAGAGCGTGGAGAGGGCGACGGCACGGGGCAGGGCGGCCGGCAGGTGTGTGGGCATGGGAACTCCTCCGATTCAGGTCGGGGGAGCTTACTCCATGCTAAACTAAATGCCAATCATTATCATTTAAATATTATTTTAAGGTTACTCCGCCGGCAGGAAGCGCAGTGCCACCCCGTTGTTGCACCAGCGCTCCCCCGTCGGCGGTGGGCCGTCGTTGAACACGTGCCCATGGTGCCCGCCGCAGCGCGCGCAGTGGTATTCGGTGCGCGGCCAGACGAGCTTGAAGTCCTTCTTCGTCTCGACGGCGCCGGGAATGTGGGTGAAGAAGCTCGGCCAGCCGGTGCCCGACTCGAACTTCATCGCCGAGGTGAACAGGGGCAGGTTGCAGCCGGCGCAGACGAAGACGCCGCGGCGCTTCTCGTCGTTGAGCGGGCTCGTCCCGGCGCGCTCCGTGGCCTCCTTGCGCAGCACGTCGAAGGCGGCCGGGTCGAGGCGCTCCCGCCAGGCGGCGCTGTCGAGCTCGAGACGGTCGTCGGCGCCGGGCGGCTGAAAGTCCCCGGGCAGGTAATCGCGCCACTCGGCGTGCAGGGTAGCCAGTTCCATGGAGTGCTCCTTTGCGTCGCTGGTGCCGATGGAGACGGCCGCGAGCGCGCCCGCGGCCTTCAGAATTGTCCGTCGCTGCACCCTCGTTCCTCCGCTGTCAGCTTTCCTTGGTCACGGGTCTTTCGACCAGCTGCACCGGGATCGGTTCAGCGGCATCGAGGTGCACATCGCGCTGCGGGAAGGCGATGCCGATGCCGGCCTTGTTCAGCCGCTCGTAGATTTCCGTACGCAGCTCGGTCCAGCGCTGGATGAAATCGCTCTCGGCGTAGCAGCGAAGCCAGAGGGTGAGGGCATTGTCGCCGAAGTCCTCGAAGGTCGCGACGGGTGCGGGATCGTCGAGGATGGCCGGGTGATCGCGGGCGACATCGACCAGGATCCGCATGGCCTTGCGCACGTCGCTGCCATAGGCCACACCCACGGGAATCACGATGCGCAGCTTGCTGCTGGTGAGGGACCAGTTGTTCACCACGCCCGTGATCAGGTCCTTGTTCGGGATGAGCAGTTCCTTGCCCTCGAAGGTCTCGATCACCGTTGCTCGGGCACTGATGTTGACCACGGTGCCGTCGTAACCGCTGACGCTGATGACGTCGCCGACGCGGATCGGCCGCTCGAAGAGCAGGATGATGCCGCTGATGAAGTTGGCGACGATTTCCTGCAGGCCGAAGCCGATACCGACGCCCAGGGCGGCGACCAGCCACTGCACCTTGGACCAGGCGAAGCCGATGAGCCCCAGGCTGACCGAGGCGCCCACGCCGATGATCACGTACTGCAGCAGCATGCCGATGGCGTAGCGCGCTCCCGCCGAAACACTGCCGTACTCCATGAGCAGCACCTGCACGAGCGGTGGCACATGCTTCGTGAGGAGTGCGGTGATCGCCACAACGAGGGCAGCGATGATCAACGTGGCCAGGGAGACACCGCGCAGCTCGCCCATGGGCAGCGTCGGGTCCACCGTCGACCAGAGGGTGACCTCCTCCAGCAGCGAGATGGCCGGCAGGGCAGGCGACCAGATGAACCAGAGCAGCGTGGCCAGGGCCGCCAGGCGGGCGGCGCCGAGGAGCCGGCCCTGCGCGTCCGACAGGGAGGCCACAGCGTCGATGTCGCGCTCGGAAATCTGCGGGTCGCGTTCGGCCTCTTCGCTGGCCTCTGCCTCAGCCTGGGCGCGTAGCTCTTCCCGCTGCCGCCGCTCCAGGCGGCTGCGGTAGATCAGGATGATGCGCTGGAGGACGTTGGTGACGAACAGGATCAGCGCGACGGCTGCGACAGACCAGCCGAGGGCGAGCAGGTAGAGGTGGGCTGCGAAGAGCTGGCCCGTCAGGTGCATCACGGCGATCGCGGCGGCGATGAGCACCGAGACGCGCAGCAGGAACTTGCCCAGCGCGTCACCGGCGAACTGCCCGGAGCGCAGGAGCCGCAGGCCGTAAACGACTCCGGCGAGCGCAATGAGAAAGGTCGCCAGGGCAGCGAGGGGGCCGCCGCTTTCCTCGCTCCAGCCGGTCCGGGCAAAGCTGCTGAGGCCCGTGGCCACGGGCAGGAGCACGACGAGCCAGGGCAGGTCCCGGCGCACGGCGTCGGCTTTCTGGTTGTTCCACTTGAGCAGGCGGCGCCCGGTGCCGACCCGGGCAGTCACGCTCAGCGCAAGATTGAGCCCGAACAGCACGACGCCGGCCGCACCGAGGCCGCGGGCGAGGCCTTCGCTGCTCGCGCTGCCGCCGCCGGCGACGGAGAACGCCAAGGCGCAGAGCAGCAGGAGCAGCGGCAGGACCGCGCCGCGTGCGATACCCAGGGCAATACCCAGTGCTATCTTGCGCGGGCTTTCCTCCCGCGGCCGGATCGGTACGCCAAGCAGTGCCTGCTGCGCTGCCAGGATGCGCCGCCGATTGACCAGGAGCAGCGCGAGCACAACCAGGCCGATGAGCAGCGGCGGGGTGCGCAGCAGGCGCTGCCAGTGCGCGCTCACGGCGAGGGCGGGCCCCGGGTGCACCAAGGCCAGGCCCTGCTCCAGGAATTCCCCGGGGTCGAGGAACCGGTAGCTGCGGATCCAAAGGAGGTTGCCGGTGAGGAAGGCCTCGTAGTTTTCCGTCGCCTCGATCAGCTCGACCGCGGCCTGGTTGGTGTCCACGAGGAGCCGGAGCAGGCTGTTCTGGGCTTCGAACTTTTCCCGCAGCAGGTCTCGGCGCTGCTCGTAGAGGCGGTCGAGGACGCGGCGCTCCTCGCGGCCCCAGTCATCGAGGTCGGCGAAGCGCTCCCGCAGGTAGGCGCCGCGGCGTGAGCTCTGGCGCAGCGCCTCGTCCGTGTCGATGGTGTTTACCGAGACGCTGGCGAGCTGGTCGTTGCGGGCGGCGATGCTGGCCTGGATTTCCCGCTTGTCCGGCAGGCTCGCCAGCCGGGTCATCATGACTTCTCCGAGCTTGCCCTCCAGCCCCGCGACCTCCAGGCGGCGCTGGGTCAGGCTGTAGTCCTCCTCGATGTATTCGTCGAGCTCGCGGATCGTCGCGCTGTCGCCGCGTGCCTCTGCCAGCGCATCGGCCAGGCGCTGCTGGTCCCGGATGAGCTGCAGCGTCTCCTCGAGGAAAGGCTGCAGCCCGGGCCGATCCTGGGTGATCGGCCTGGCCAGCCGTCGCAGTTCCTCGATGCGCCGGGCGGCGGCGGACTGGCGTGTGCTCGCCGCGGCGTCGCGGAGCGCCGCCAGCAGGGCGTCGGCGCGTGCCAGGGAGGCGTCGAGCCAGGCCACTTTGGCGGTACGTATGGCGTTCATGGCCGGCGCCCCGCGCAGGCGCAGTCTGAGCATTTCCGCCTCGGCTTCCAGGCGCTGGCGTTTGGCCGTCCTGGCTGCGGCCGTAATCCGCGCCTTCAATGAATCATCGGCAGCGAGTGCCGGTTCCGTCGTCTCGAGCTCGGCCGTGACCGACGCCAGCCGCTGCTGCGGTTCACCGTCGCCGGCGGCGCGTTCGCCGAGGGCGCTCAGGGCTGCGCTTCGCTGGTCGGCGAGGCTTTGCCGCCGGGCCTCCACGACGTCCAGTTCGGCCTCGATATCCTCCAGGCCCGGGTCGCGGCCAAGCCGTTCCTCCACGGTCGGCGCAGAATCCTCCAGTTCGCCGACGAGGCCGTTGTACTTTTCCACCTCGCTCGCGCTGTTCTCCATCGCCTGGCGGTAGCCCTCCGCCTCCTGGCGGTAGCTTTCTGCCTGGTTGAGGTCCTGGGTGGCCTGCTGCAGGTCGAGCAGCAGCAGGGCGCGCTCCTCGTCGGTCAGACCCGTGTCCTCGCGGACCGCGGCCTCGAGCGTACCGAGGCTGCCGCGGTCGACGGTGGAGGCCTCCTGCGCGAGAGCGGTGGCGGTGGCGAGGAGGCAGGCCAGGAGGCCCGCAGCCAGCCGCACTGCGGTGATGGAAAGGGGGTTAGGGACGGCCGGAAAGGCCGTGAAGGCCGCCGGGCCCAGCGCGGTCGTCGAGCGCGTTCGAGTCACGGGCGTCTCGCTGTGGTCGGGTGCTATCGATGGCGTCCGCTGCGCGAACACCGCTCTGCGCAGAGGTTAGCACAGGCCGATCGAGGGTCACGCATCCGCGGAATCGTTTGCGACGACGACCGCTTTCCGGGACAATGGCCGCCCCCGCCAAGGGGTCGTGGTGGTCCGGGCGGTCCCCCCGCATCGATAGGCAGTGAACCCCGCCAGGCCCGGAAGGGAGCAACGGTAGCTGCTGATTCGGGTGCCGGGGTGTGGCTGTCCGGGCTGCCTCCATTGGCTTCCCTGCCAACCCCGCGCCGGTCCGGTTCTGCCGCCGTCCCCGCTGGGGTATGCTTGGCCCCTGACCACGGAGGAGCGTCCCGCGCCGGCATGTCTTACCAGGTCCTCGCCCGCAAATGGCGCCCGGCCAGCTTCGATGAGATGGTGGGCCAGGAGCATGTGCTTCGCGCCCTCGCCAACGCCCTGGACCGCGACCAGCTGCACCACGCCTACCTGTTCACCGGCACCCGCGGCGTGGGCAAGACCACCGTCGCACGGATTCTCGCCAAGTGCCTGAACTGCGAGCAGGGGGTCAGCTCCCGGCCCTGCGGTGAATGCAGCGCCTGCCGGGAGATTGCCGAAGGACGGAGCGTTGACCTGCTCGAGGTGGATGCCGCTTCCCGCACCCGGGTGGACGACACCCGCGAGCTGCTCGAGAACGTCCAGTACGCGCCCACGCGCAGCCGCTACAAGGTGTACCTCATCGACGAGGTGCACATGCTCTCGCAGCACAGTTTCAACGCGCTCCTGAAGACCCTCGAGGAGCCGCCGCCGCACGTGAAGTTCCTGCTGGCCACCACGGACCCGCAGAAGCTCCCCGCGACCGTCCTGTCCCGCTGCCTGCAATTCAACCTGAAGAACATGCCGGCGGGGCAGGTGGTCGAGCACCTGCGGCACATCCTCGGGGCCGAGGGGGTCGCTTTCGAGGAGCCGGCACTCTGGCTCCTCGGTCACGCCGCCGCCGGCAGCATGCGCGATGCGCTGAGCCTCACGGACCAGGCCATCGCCTTCGGTGGCGGCCGCCTCGTGGAGGCCGAGGTGCGCGACATGCTCGGTACCGTGGACCGGGACCACATTTTCCAGCTCCTCGATGCCCTCGCCGCCGACGACGCGCCGGGTCTGCTGGCCGTTGCGGCGGCCATGGAGGCGCAGGCCCTCGACTTCGCCGCCGCCCTGGAGACGCTGCTCGCCGTACTGCACCGCCTCGCCCTGGCGCAAGCCGTGCCCGGCGCGCTGGACCCGGAGATGGGCGACGTGGAGCGCCTGCGGGAGCTGGCGGCATGCTTCACCGCGGAGGACGTGCAGCTCTGCTACCAGATTGCCCTGAACGGTCGCCGCGATCTGCCGCTGGCCGCGGACCCGCGCGCGGGTTTCGACATGGTACTGCTGCGCATGCTGGCGTTCCGTCCGGCCCCGGCGCTCCCCGCGACCGGGGACAATGCCCCGCAGGCTGCCGCCGGCGAGGTCGGCCGACCGGGAAAAAAGCCTGAACGGCGGCGGGCCCCGGCGGCGCCCGCCGCGGAGGCCGGCGCGCCGGCGGCTAAGCCCGCTGCTGCACCCGCTTCTGCACCCGCATCCACGCCCTCATCGCTGCCGCCCTGGCACCAGCTTGTCGAGCAGCTGGAGCTCACCGGCAGCACGCGGGTCATTGCGCGCAACTGCGAGTGGCGGGCCTGCGCGGGCAGTGCGATCTCCCTGGTGCTTGATCAGGAGCAGGCCAACCTGTTCAATGCGCGCCACGGCGAGCGCATCACCGCGGCCCTGCGCCGCGTGCTCGGCGATGACGGCTGGTCCGTCGCCATCGAGCCGGGGGAGCTCGCCGCGGAGACGCCGGCACAGCGCGAGGCGCGGCTGCGCCGGGAAGCCCATGCCAGCGCTGTGGCCCGGCTGCGGGAAGACCCCCGCCTCGGCAGCCTCCTCGAGCGCTTTGCTGGTACCCTCGAGGAAGAATCGGTAGAGGTGGCGCGCGACGCCGCCGCAACAGGAGAACACTGATGTTCAAGGGTGGAATCGGCGACCTGATGAAGCAGGCGCAGAAGATGCAGACGGCCATGCAGGAGGCGCAGGAAGCCGCCGCCGGGCGCGAGGTCACCGGCGAGGCCGCAGCGGGCCTCGTGCAGGTCGTCATGAATGGGCGCCACGACGTCCGCCGCGTCGCCATCGACGACAGCGTGCTCAGCGAGGAAAAATCAGTGCTGGAGGACCTCCTGGCCGCCGCCGTGAACGATGCGGTGCGCAAGGTCGAGGCGGCGAACCGCGAGGCCATGGCCGAAGTGACCGGCGGCATGGACCTGCCCCCGGGTATGAAGCTGCCGTTCTGAGGCCGTGTTCAGCCCCGCCCTCGAGGCCCTCGTCGACGCCCTGCGCTGCCTGCCGGGGGTCGGCCCGAAAACAGCCCAGCGCATGGCGCTGCATCTCCTCGAGCGCGACCGGGAGGGGGCGCAGGCGCTCGCCGTTGCCCTCGGGGAAGCGGCCGAGCGCGTGGGCCGCTGCCAGCGCTGCCGCAATCTCACGGAAACGCCGGTCTGTGCGATCTGCGAGGACCCGCGCCGCGAGGCAACGCTGCTGTGCGTGGTCGAAACCCCGGCGGATGTACTCGCCATCGAGCAGGCGGGGGGCTACCGGGGCCGCTATTTCGTACTCATGGGGCACCTGTCGCCGATCGACGGCATCGGCCCGGAGGATATCGGCCTGGACCGGCTCCAGGCCCTGGTCCAGGAGCAGGGTATCGAGGAGGTGATCCTGGCCACCAACCCCACGGCCGAGGGCGAGGCCACGGCCTGGTACCTTACGGACCTGCTCTCGGCCGACGGCGTGCGCATGTCCCGCATCGCCCACGGCGTGCCCCTCGGTGGCGAACTCGAATACGTCGACGGCAGCACGCTCATGCACGCCTTCTCCGGGCGCCAGCCGGTGAGCCGCTGATGGACTGGACGCTCGTCGCCGGCCAGGATGCCTTCGAAGCGCTCCTGCGCGAGCACCGCTGTGCCCCGGCCGTGGCCGTGGACACGGAGTTCATGCGCCGCAACACGTTCTTTCCGCAGGCCGCCCTGCTGCAGCTGTGCTTCACGGACCACGCCTGGCTCGTGGACCCGCTGGCGCTCGAGGACACGGCCCCGCTCGCGGCGCTGTTCGAGGACCCGGCCACCACCAAGGTCCTGCACTCGGCCAGCGAGGACCTCGAGGTCTTCGACCACTGGCTCGGCGCGCTGCCGCGGCCGCTCTTCGATACGCAGCGCGCCGCCGGGCTCCTCGACCGGGGTTTCGGCCTCGGCTACCGCGGCGTCGTCGAGCAGGCCTTCGGCGCGGTCCTCGACAAGGGGGAGACCCGCTCCGACTGGCTGCGCCGACCGCTCAGCGAGTCCCAGTGCCGCTACGCGGCGCTGGACGTGGCCTACCTGCTGCCGCTGTACGAGCGCCTTCGCACCGAGGCGGAGGCGGCGGGTAAGCTGCCCTGGATCCTCGAGGAGGGCGAGGTGGCCTGCGCGGGCGCCGGCAGCCGCAACCCCGCCTACCATCTGCGGGTGAAATCCGCCTGGAAGCTCGAGCCGCGGCAGCTCGCCGCCCTCGAGCGCCTCTGCGCTTGGCGGGAGGAGGAGGCCGCGACGCGGGACAAGCCGCGCAGCTGGATCCTCGATGACCAGCTATGCCTCGCCATTGCCCGGGCGATGCCGGCGAGCCCCGCGGCGCTGGCCGCGGCCGGTGAGATCCCGCCGGCGGTGCTCCGGCGCTGCGGCGATGCCCTGCTCGCCTGCATTGCCGAGGCCCGGTCCCTGCCGGCGGCGGCGCTGCCCACACCGCTGCCGCCGCCGCTGGACAGCGAGGAACGCAAGCGGCTCAAGGGGCTGAAGGCCCGCGTGCGTGCCCTCGCCGAGGCCGCGTCCGTCGCCCCGGAAATGCTGCTCGCCGGCCGCGACCTGGAGCTGCTGCTGCGCGAGGCGCGAGGCCTGCCGATCAGCGAGCCGGCGAGCTGGCAGGGCTGGCGCCGGGGGCTGGCGATCGAGCCGCTGCGCGCGGCCCTCGCGGAGGGCGCGCCGTGAAGCGCCTCTGTGCGGTGTACCGCAGCCCCCGGAAGGCGGGCATGTACCTGTTCGTCGATCGCGACCGTCCCCTCGAGGAACTGCCCGCGGAGCTGCTCGCCGGGTTCGGCAAGCCGGAGCTCGCGCTCAACCTGGTGCTCACCCCGGAGCGCCGCCTCGCCCGCGCCGACGCCGCCACGGTGCTCGCCGCGCTCGACGAGCAGGGCTTCTACCTGCAGCTGCCGCCGCCGCCTGGCGCGGCAGCGGAGCCTGCCCCGTGACTGCGGCCGTGCCCTGGTGGGACCGGCTGCCCCTGGAGGCGCTGGATGCAGCGCAGTGGGAGGCGCTCTGCGACGGTTGCGGCCGCTGCTGCCTGCACCGGCTGGAAGACGAGTACAGCGGTGAGCGGTTTGTGACCCGTGTCCACTGCCGCCTGCTGGACGCCGAGCGCTGCCGCTGCAGGGACTACGCGCACCGCCATGCGCAGGTGCCCGACTGCATGACCCTGGACGCCGTGCGGGCGGCGGCCTGGGACTGGCTGCCACCGAGCTGTGCCTACCGGCGGCGCGCCCGCGGCCTGCCCCTGCCGGCCTGGCATCCGCTGCGCACCGGGGACCCGGAAAGCGTGCACCGCGCCGGCGTGTCCGTGCGCGGGCGGGTGATCAGCGAGGACAACGTGGCCGAGGACGACTACGAGGAACACATCGTGCTTTGGGTCGACGAGGACTGCTCCCATGCTGACGGACGGTAGCTACCTGCTGGCCATGGCGACCTACCTGGGCGCCGCGGGGCTCGCGCTGCTGCTGCTCGCCTGGTGGTTGCGGCGCTGGCCGCTGCTGGCCAGCTGGCTCTGCTGCACCGGCGCCGCGCTGCTGCTCCTGCCGGCCTACCCGGAGCCGGGCATGGAGACGCTGGCCCCGGCGCTGGTCGTGGCCGCCTTCCAGGTCGGTACGCAGGGCGCGGAGGCCGCCATGCACGCCCTGAGGCCGCTCGCGGTGGCGCTGCTGGTGGCGCAGGTGCCGGGGCTCGCCATCGGCGCCTGGCTGCGCCGCCGCCGAAGCGCCGCCGCGGCCTCGGCTTGATTCGCCCGGGGGCTGTCGTTACCCTTCATCGCTTTCCCCCACCAGGACCACAGCCGATGAAATTCGAAGGCACGGATCGCTACGTCGCCACCGACGACCTGCGCATGGCGGTGAATGCCGCCGTCGAGCTGCAGCGCCCGCTCCTCATCAAGGGCGAGCCCGGCACCGGCAAGACCCTGCTCGCCGAGGAGGTTGCCCAGGGCCTCGGCAAGCCGCTGATCCAGTGGCACATCAAGTCGACGACGAAAGCCCAGCAGGGCCTCTACGAGTACGATGCGGTCTCGCGCCTGCGCGACTCCCAACTCGGCGACGAGAAGGTCTATGACATCGCCAACTACATCAAGCGCGGCAAGCTCTGGGACGCCTTCGCCGCCGAGGAGCAGGCGGTGTTGCTCATCGACGAGATCGACAAGGCCGACATCGAGTTCCCGAACGATCTCCTGCAGGAGCTCGATCGCATGGAGTTCTTCGTCTACGAGACCGGGGAGACGGTAAAGGCAAAGCACCGGCCGATCATCATCATCACCAGCAACAATGAGAAGGAGCTGCCGGACGCCTTCCTGCGCCGCTGCTTCTTCCACTTCATCAACTTCCCTGACCGGGACACGATGCGCCAGATCATCGACGTGCACTACCCGGGTATCGCCCAGGCGCTGGTGCAGGAGGCGATGGAAATCTTCTTCGACCTCCGCGCCGTGCCGGGCCTGAAGAAGAAGCCGTCCACCTCGGAGCTCATCGACTGGCTCAAGCTGCTGCTGGCCGACGACATCCCCGACGAGATCCTGCGCGAACGCGACCACACGAAGGCGATTCCGCCCCTTTACGGCGCGCTGCTCAAGAACGAGCAGGACGTGCACCTGCTCGAGCGCCTTGCGTTCATGCACCGGCGGGAATCGCGCTAGGCCGCAATGCTGATCAATTTCTTCCACGGCCTGCGCGACGCGGGGATCCCGGTGACCACGCGGGAGCTTCTCGATCTCCTCGAGGGGCTCAAGCGCCACCTAGTGGTGGGCAGCGTCGACCAGTTCTACTATTTCAGCCGCGCCTGCCTGGTCAAGGACGAGAAGTACTTCGACCGCTTCGACAAGGCCTTCGGCGCGCACTTCCGCGACCTCGAGGGCCTTGACGACATCATCGAGGCCATGATCCCGGACGACTGGCTGCGCAACGAGTTCATGAAGGAACTCTCCGAGGAGGACAAGGCGAAGATCGAGTCCCTCGGCGGCCTCGAGACGCTCATCGAGGAGTTCAAGAAGCGCCTGGCGGAGCAGGAAAAGCGCCACGAGGGCGGCAACAAGTGGATCGGCACCGGCGGCACCTCGCCCTTCGGCCAGCAGGGTTACCACCCGGAGGGCATCCGCGTGGGGCCGAACGGCGGCAACCGGCGCGCCGTGAAAGTCTGGGACAAGCGGGACTTCCGCAACCTCGACGATTCCGTCGAGCTCGGCACGCGCAACATCAAGCTCGCCCTGCGCCGGCTGCGCAAGTTCGCGCGCACCGGATCCGCCGAGGAGCTGGACCTCGATGACACGATCCGTTCCACGGCGCGCAACGCCGGACTCCTCGACATCCGCATGGTGCCGGAGCGGCACAACGCGGTGAAGGTGCTCCTGTTCTTCGACGTCGGCGGCTCCATGGACCCGCACGTGAAGGTCTGCGAGGAACTGTTCTCGGCGGCGCGCACCGAGTTCAAGCACATGGAGAACTTCTACTTCCACAACTTCCTCTACGAGAGCGTGTGGAAGAACAACATCCGTCGGCACCACGAGCGCACGGCGCTGCTGGACATCCTTCACAAGTACGGTCACGACTACAAGGTGGTGATCGTCGGCGACGCCTCCATGTCGCCCTACGAGATCGTCCAGCCGGGCGGCTCCGTCGAGCACTGGAACGAGGAGGCCGGCGAAGTCTGGCTGCGCCGGCTGCGGCAGACCTACGAGAAGTGCATCTGGATCAACCCGGTGCCGGAGGACGAGTGGGAGTACACCCAGTCCATCGCCATGACGCACCAGCTCATGGAAGGGCACATGTACCCGCTCACGCTGCATGGCCTGGAAGAGGGCATGAGCTTCCTGTCGCGCTGAGTCAGCGCTCCCCGGCGCCGCGCGCCAGGTGCGTCGCGTAGGCCACCAGCGCCGCGGTCACGGCCACGTTCAGCGACTCCACGCCCGCCGCCATGGGCACCGCCAGGGCTTCTCCGGCCTGCGCTGCCACGGCCGGCGACACGCCGTCGGTCTCGCCCCCGAGCACGAACAGGGCCCGCGCCGCGAGCGTCGCGCTGAACAGGTCCCGGGAAGCGTCCGCCTGCAGTGTGTAGACGGTGTAGCCGGCCTCCCGGCAGGCTGCGACGCCCTCGGCGACGGTTGCACAGCGCAGCAGCGGGGCGCCGTAGAGCGTGCCGGCGCTGCCCTTGATGACCAGCGGGCCGAGGGCGGGGTTGCCCCGGTCGGCATAGAGAATGCCGTCGATACCCCCGGCTCGGGCACTGCGGATGGCCATTCCCACGTTCTGCGGGTTGGTGACCCCGTCCAGGGCGAGCAGGCGTACCGATGGCTGCGCGGCCAGCATTGCCAGGCCCTCCTCCAGCTCGGCAAAGCGGGGACAGCGGATATCGAGGGCAACGCCCTGGTCCTGGCGGCCATTGCGGGAAATGCGGGCCAGGGCCTGGCGGCTGTGCTCGCGGGTCTCCAGGCCGCGTTCGGCGGCGAGGGCGAGGATACGCTCCAGCGTTGGCTCGGGGCGGTTGCTCGTCGCCAGGTGCAGGCGCTCGCAGGCCAGCCCCGGAGCGGCCAGCGCTTCGAGCACCGGCTTGCGCCCGAAGACCGTCAGTACATTGCGGTAGTGGCGACGTTTCTCCCGGTAGTCGTTCACGCGCCGGGCCGTGCTATGCTGCGCCGCCGAAGGCCCCCCGCGGAATCGCGCCGATGCACATGCCCGGGCCCCGGCCCATTCTCTACAGTACGGCCGCGTGCCACCTCTGCGAGCTCGCGGAGGAACTGCTCGTGGCGTCGCGGGCGGCGGCCCCGGGGCTCGCCTGGGAGGTGGTCGATATCAGCGGGGACGAGGCGCTCTTCGAGCGCTACGGGGAGCGGATCCCGGTGCTCCGCTTCGCCAGCGGCGAGGAACTCGGCTGGCCCTTTACGGGCGACGACCTGCACCGGGCGCTGTGCCGGGAAGGCCTTTTCTAGTCCTTCTTCCGCCGCCCCACGCGGACCGCCAGCACGTCGCAGGAGGCGCCGTGGAGCACGCCGTTGGCCGTGGAGCCCATGAGCAGGGCGAGGCCGTAGCGGCCGTGGCTGCCGACGACGATGAGGTCGGCGTCGAGCTCCTCGGCCATGGCGTGGATCTCTACCTCCGGCTGGCCGAGCACGACATGGCGTGCTGCCTGCGGGATGGTGTGCTTCTCGCCGAACTTCTCGAGCTGGGCGCTGGCCTGCTGGTGGATCTCGTCCTGGATGCCGGAGAAGTCCATGGGGATGTCGCCGCCGTAGGCGAAAGAAAGCGGCTCGATGACGTGGATGAGATGCAGCTCGGCGCCGTTGTTGGTAGCGATGGCGCGGGCCCGCTCGGCCACTTCGTCCGAGTCTTCGCTGAGATCCACTGCCGTCAGGATGCGGGTGTAGTTTGCCATGGCGTTGTCTCCTGTCGAGGGCTGCTGGCGCTTGACCGGATTTATAACATACCGTGGACGCCCGGCAATGCGAGAGTGAGAGATTCCCCGTGGCCCTTGACCTGAATCATCCCCCTTGAAGGCAACGCTCCTCATCCTGCTGGTCGTCGGGCTGGCGCTTGCGCCGCTCTGGCATTTCCGGCCGTCGCCGCGGCAGCGCACGCAGGTTGCCCTGCGCGAGCGTGCCGCGCTGGCGGGCCTCTACATCGAGTTCCGGGACCTGCCGCTGCCGCGGCAGCGGCGGGAGCGCCTGCCGGCGAGCGAGCGGCAGGCACTGTACTACGGGCTGCGCCTGCCGCCGTCCCGGGGTGCCGGGCGGCGGCCCCGCACCTGGTGGCGCGAGGGAGGGGGCTGGCGCGCAAGCGTCGGCCGGGGCGAGCCCCCGGGCGCGGTGGCCTCCCTGCCCGACTGGGCCCTTGCCGTGGGCATCGACGAGGCCAGCTGCGGGGTGTACTGGCACGAGTCCGCGGGGCCCGAGGCGGTGGATGCCATCGCCGACGCGCTCGCCGCCTGGCGGGCCACGGAGGACGAAACGCCGCGGGGGGCTTCCCTTGACCCCTGAAGCAGTGGCCTTTATATATGCCCCCCTTTGCGCCGTCCTCACCGGCCGGCCGCCCACGCTGAGGTAATACCGGACCACCATGGGAAAGTCTCTCGTTATCGTCGAGTCGCCTGCGAAGGCCAAGACCATCAACAAGTACCTCGGGCCGGATTTCGTGGTGAAGTCCAGCGTGGGACACATCCGCGACCTGCCGACCTCCGGGAGCGGCAAGCAGCCCGTCGACCCCAAGGAGCGCGCGGCGCAGGCGGCGCGCACCCGGAAGATGTCGCCGGAGGAAAAGGAAGCCTATAAAAAGACGAAGAACCGGGAGCAGCTCGTGCGCCGCATGGGCATTGACCCGGAGCACGGCTGGCAGGCGCGCTACGAGATCCTGCCGGGCAAGGAAAAGGTCGTCAGTGAGCTGAAGAAGCTGGCGGAGAAATGCGACGCCATCTACCTCGCCACCGACCTCGACCGCGAGGGGGAGGCGATCGCCTGGCACCTGCGCGAGGCGATCGGCGGCGACGACGACCGCTACCAGCGCGTGGTTTTCAACGAGATCACGAAGAATGCCATCCGGGAGGCCTTCGAGCACCCGTCGCAGCTGGACACGAACCGCGTGAACGCGCAGCAGGCCCGCCGTTTCCTGGACCGGGTCGTGGGCTACATGGTGTCGCCGCTGCTCTGGGCCAAGGTGGCCCGCGGGCTATCCGCCGGTCGCGTGCAGTCCGTCGCCGTGCGCCTCATCGTCGAGCGCGAGCGCGAGATCCGCGCCTTCGTGCCGGAAGAGTTCTGGGAGATCCACGCCGATCTGAAGGCCCGGAACGAGGAGCCTGCCCGCTTCGAGGTGCGCCGGCACCGGGGCGAGAAGTTCCGCCCGACCAACGAGGCGGCCGCCATGGCCGCCCGGGACGCGCTGGCCGAGGCGGGCTACCGGGTCATGGCCCGGGAGGACAAGCCGACGCGGTCGAACCCGCCCGCACCCTTCATCACCTCCACGCTGCAGCAGTCCGCGAGCACGCGCCTGGGCTTCAGCGTGAAAAAGACCATGACCCTGGCCCAGCGTCTCTACGAGGCCGGCTACATCACCTACATGCGGACGGACTCCACCAACCTGAGCAAGGAGGCGGTCGCGAGCTGCCGCGACTACCTCGGCAGCCACTTCCCGGCCCGCTACCTGCCCGAGAACGCTCGCGAGTACGCCTCGAAGGAGGGCGCACAGGAGGCGCACGAGGCGATCCGCCCGTCGGACGTCAACGTCACCCAGGCCATGCTCGCGGGCATGGAGCGCGATGCCGAGCGCCTCTACGAGCTGATCTGGCGACAGTTCGTGGCCAGCCAGATGACGGCGGCGGAGTACACCTCCACGACCATCACCGTTGCCGCCGGCGACTACGAGCTTGCCGCCCGCGGCCGCATCATCCGCTTCGACGGCTATACGCGGGTGCTGCCGCCCACGGGGCGCAAGGGCGAGGATACGGTGCTGCCCGATGTCGCCGAGGGCGACATCCTGGCGCTGCTCAAGCTGGAACCGTCGCAGCATTTCACGACGCCGCCGCCGCGCTATGGCGAGGCGAGCCTGGTGCGTGAGCTGGAGAAGCGCGGCATCGGCCGGCCTTCCACCTACGCCTCGATCATCTCCACGATCCAGGACCGCGGCTACGTTCGCCTGGAGAACAAGCGCTTCTACGCCGAGAAGATGGGCGATATCGTTACCCATCGGCTGCAGGAGAGTTTCAGCGACCTCCTGGACTACAACTTCACCGCGACCATGGAAGAGCACCTCGACGAGATCGCCGAGGGCGAGCTGGACTGGCGCGAACTCCTGGACCGCTTCTACGCGGACTTCCGTTCCCGCCTGGAGCGCGCCGAGCAGCCGCAGCCGGCCGGCATGCAGCCCAATGAGCCGACCATGACGGACATCGCCTGCGACAAGTGCGGCCGGCTCATGCAGATCCGTACGGCGAGCACCGGCGTCTTCCTCGGCTGCTCCGGTTACGCGCTGCCGCCGAAGGAGCGCTGCAAGAACACCATCAACCTCATTCCCGGCGACGAGGCCATCCGCGAGGATGCGGACGACGAGGCCGAGTCCCGGCTGCTGCGCAGCAAGCACCGCTGCAGGCTCTGCAACGCCGCCATGGACAGCTATCTCATCGACGAGAAGCGCAAGCTTCACGTCTGCGGCAACAATCCCGACTGCCCGGGATTCGAGGTGGAAGAGGGCCGCTTCAAGATCAAGGGCTACGACGGTCCGGTGATCGAGTGCGACAAGTGCGGCGCCGAGATGCAGCTGAAAACCGGCCGCTTCGGCAAGTACTTCGGCTGTACCGCCGAGGACTGCAAGAACACGCGCAAGCTGCTGCGCAACGGCGAGGTGGCGCCGCCGAAGATGGACCCGGTGCCCATGCCCGAGCTCGCCTGCGAGAAGGTCGAGGATCATTACGTGCTGCGCGATGGCGCCGCGGGCCTGTTCCTCGCTGCGAGCCAGTTTCCCCGCAACCGGGAGACGCGCGCCCCCTTCGTCGATGAGCTGATCCCCCACGGCAGCGAGATCGACCCGAAGTACGCCTATATCCTCGAGGCCCCCACGCAGGACGACGCCGGCAACCGCACCCAGGTCCGCTACAGCCGCAAGAGCCGCGAGCAGTACGTGATGACCGAAGCCGAGGGCAAGGCGACGGGCTGGAAGGCGCTCTATCGCGACGGCCGCTGGCAGGTCGAGGCGGGCAGCGCGGCGGGCGGCAGGAAGGCCGCACCGAAGCGCAAGGCCAAGGCGAAGGTCAAAGCGAAAGCCAAGGCCAAGGCCAAGGCCAAGGCGAAGGCGAAGGCGGGGAGCCGCTGACGCCGTGTCCCGGGGCCGGGCCAATCACCACCTGTACCTGGCGCGCCTGCTCATCGACGGCTGGGAGGCGCAGCGTACGGCGGGCGCGGCGCCGGCCGATATCCTCGATGCAGCGCACGCGCCGGGCGTACGCGAGCAGCTGCTCTCGGCCTACGGCTGGTACCTGCTGGCGGTGCTCGATCCCACCGGCGAGGCTGACGGGCCGCCGCCCCGTTGCGCTGACGGGCTCCCGGAGCCGGCGGCGGGCAAGGCCCTGCCCGCAGAGCTGCGCGAGTTCGCGCAGCTCGAGCGGGAGGGCTGGCTCGCCGGCTTGCTCGCGCCGCTGCCGGCGGCGCTGCCGGCGCGGTCGCGGGTGCCGGGCAACCTCCTCGCGGCAGAGCAGGGCATGCCGGACCCGGCGCAGGCGCGGGGTTGGCACCGGGAGCTGTCGAACACCCTGGCGCGCATGAACGACTCGCTGGATGAAAGCTGAGCCGGGCGCCGGGGCGGTCGGTGCGAGCGCGCGAGGCGTGTTGGCCCACCTCCGGGACACTGTTACCATCGGGGCACACACTGCGGAAACGAGGTCTGCCGAGTGTCCACAGCCCTGCTGGAGATCGTCGATCTGGGGAACGGAGAAGTTGTGTTGCAGCGGGCCGGGGAAGACGCCCCGCCACTCCTGCGCATCCAGTTTTCCGATGAATCGCGCATGTACGTGATGGACCACTGCCTGGAGGTGGCCAAGGCCATGATTCAGGCCGGTATCCAGGCCACGGCCGAACTCACGGACCAGGCCGAAGTCGAAATCGAGGAGGAGGTCGAGCAGGAACCGTCGCGGGTCCTGCACTGACTGACCGCCGCGGCCTCCTGCCGCGCACAGGCCCCGTGGGCCCGGCGCCTCAGGTGCCGCGGCGCACCACCCCCACGCTCAAGCCCTCAATCACGCACGCCTGCTCGCGCAGGTCGATCTCGATCGCTGTGTAAGCCGGGTTCTCCGGCAGCAGCTGCAGCCGGTGCCGCTCCCGCCCCCGACGCAGGCGCTTGACCGTCACCTCGTCGTCGAGGCGCGCGACGACAACATCGCCATCGTTGGCCACCGGCGTGCTGTGCACGGCGAGGAGGTCGCCGTCACAGATGCCGATGCCGACCATGCTGTCGCCGGTCACGCGCAGGAAGTAGTCGGCGGCCGGATGAAAGAAGTCCGCCGGCAGCTCGCAGTAATCCTCGATGTGTTCCTCGGCGAGCACCGGGCTGCCGGCGGCAACGCGGCCGACGATGGGCAGCCCGCGTTCCTCGGGGAGGCGGATGCCCCTTGATGCGCCGGGGATGATCTCGATAGCGCCCTTTCGGGCCAGGGCCTTGAGGTGTTCCTCCGCGGCGTTGGCGGAGCGGAAACCGAGCTCCCGGGCGATGTCCGCGCGGGTGGGCGGGTACCCCGTATCGTCGATGTGGCGCCGGATCAGGTCGAGGACCTGTTGCTGGCGGGCGGTGAGCTTGGCCATGGGGCTGTCCTGTGCATGCGTACACCACTGGAATTATATACAGTAGCGCGCTGCCTGCAAGGCCGGCCCGGAAAGCCCGGTGGTCAGTAGTCCTCGAGCTCCCAGGCGCCGTCGGGCTCGATGCTGTTGACGGGGTTGCCCCAGGCGGGGTGCAGCGGCTCGTCGGGGTCCATGCCGTCCTCGTCGCTGAGCTCGAACGGGGCCCGCCAGTCCTCCGGCTCTACCGCGGGGATGAGTATCAGTTCGCCCCAGCTCTCCGTGTCGAACTCGGTGATCTCGCCGTCGAGATATTGCACCTCGATGCAGCCGCTGTGGTCGTCGATGGCGACCACCTCGAACAGGGCGGCGCTCTCCGCTTCCTTGTACCACTGGCCGATGGCCGGTCTCTCGAGAGTCATGCTATCGTCCTCCTGCCAGAAAGTTAGCAGGTGCCGGGCGGCTGTCCATCTACGGCGCGCGCCCCGCGACGCGCCCCGCACCGCGTACAGAGGGCGCCCCGGCCGGCCCTTTCCCGTTTGCAATCAACGACCTGGCGGCCGCTCCGCGCGGGCGGCGCTGCCTGCTTATAGGAGAAGCATCATGGTCTGTCGCAGTGTCATGCTAAAAATGTCTAAATTCGCGGGGGCGGCGCGATGAGCGTCGCCATCATCGGGGGGACCGGCATCGACGCACTGGCCGGCCTCGAGGCTGTCGAAGGACGGGCCTGCGAAACCCCCTACGGGACACCGTCCGGTCCCATCGAGGCCGGTACCATCGAGGGCGTGCCGGTTCTCTTCCTGCAGCGGCACGGCAGGTCCCGCGCGCTGCCGCCGCACCGCATCAACTACCGCGCCAACCTCTGGGCACTGCGCGAGCTCGGCGCCGCCGCCGTGGTCGCCATCAATGCCGTCGGGGGGATACACGAGGCCTGCGGTCCGGGACAGCTGGTGCTGCCGGACCAGCTCATCGATTACACCTGGGGCCGTGAGCACACCGTGGACGAGGGCGGTGACCGCCCGGTTCGCCACTGCGACTTCACCGAGCCCTACGACCCGGCGCTGCGCCGGGCGCTGCTCATGGCGGCGCAGGAGGCGGGGATAGGCTGCAGGGACGGCGGCGTGCTCGGGGTCACGCAGGGCCCGAGGCTGGAAACGGCAGCGGAGATCCGGCGGCTGCGCGGTGACGGCTGTGATCTCGTCGGCATGACAGGGATGCCGGAAGCGGCGCTGGCGCGGGAGCTGGAGCTGCCCTATGCGTCGATTTGCATGGTGGTGAATGCGGCCCCGGGGCTGGACGACCAGCCGCTGACCCTGGCGGCGATGGGCGAGGTGCTGGCCCGCGAGGCGGGCGCCGTGACGGCGCTGTTGCGGGCCTTTCTTACGGCGCGTCGTCGCGTCTAGACGACCCGTCGCCCGGTCCGATCGGGCGGTCCGCGCGACCGTGGCGCCCGGCCCAGGCCGGGTCCGCGAGTTCCTCGCCCAGGACCTCGAGTTCCTTCGGCTCCAGCGGTTCCAGGCGCACGACCACCCCGAAGAGCGGGTGGTCGAGGTAGTGCGTTTCGCCGCTGCGCATGCGCCGCTCGGCCTCGAGCACGATGCTGTGGCGCCAGGGCCAGCTGACGGGGGCGTTCGGGTCTTGCGGTGCGTTCGGATCTTGCGGCGCGTTCGGGTCCTGCGCGACCCGCTTTGCCGCCTCGGCCTCTTCCGCGACCGGGTCCGCGGGTACCCGCAGCGGCCCGTCCCAGGCCAGGCTGCCGTCCGCGAGGCGCGCGTCGGGGCGCCGGGGCTCGCCGGCCAGCAGCGCCTGCGCCGGGTCGCGCTGCGGGAGCGGGGCGGGTTCGACGACCAGGGAGGGCGGCGCCAGGGGCGGTGCATCGGCCTGCCAGCCTTCGGGCAGGTAGCTGCCCTCGGTGTTCAGCCACAGCGCCGTTTCGAGGTGCAGGTAGCGGGAGAGATAGAGCCGCACGCTGCCCTGCAGGCGCGGCCAGGGCTCCCGGTCCGGGTCCCCGGAGCGGTCGAGCAGCAGCGGGACCGCGTCGGCCTCGCCGCGCAGCGGCTGCAGCCAGGCCTCGTGCCAGAGTACCTCGTACCCACCGTCGCGGGCCAGGCGGCCGGCGGGCAGTTCGCGCGCATCAAGGACGGTGAAGGCGGGCGGCAGCGGGGGCGGGTCGTTCGGGTCGGGCGCCGTCCCCGGGGTGTTCGGGTCGGGGGCTGCCACGGGGTCGTTCGGATCCCGCGGCTCTGCAGCGCCGATGTGTCCGTCTGGCCGATCGGGCTCGAGGGGCAGCAGGGTGAGCAGGTCCGGCACCACCGGTGGCGGGCCGTTCGGGTCGGGGGCGACGGGCGGCGGCGCGAGGCGCAGTCGCTGTTGGCCCAGGTCGTCGATGCGGCTCGCTGCGCCCGGGCGGGCGGTGAGGCGCCGGTCGGCGAGGGCGCGCTCGACCAGGAAGCGGTAGCGCTCCGGGTAGGCCGTCTCCGGGTAGACGGGCCAGGCTTCGGCCTCCAGCGCTGCCGGGTCCGTGTAACGGAAAACCAGCAGCTCCACGCGGTACCAGGGGGGCGTCTCGGCGTCGTCCCGGGCCAGGGCAGGCAGCGCCGCGAGCGCGGCCGCCAGGGCGAGGGCCGGCAGGCGCTCAGGCGGCGGGCGCATTGACGCCGGCGGCAAAGCGGTCGATGAGCGTCTCCGCCAGGGCGACGCGCTGTGCCGGCTCCGGCAGCCGGGCGCGTATGCGGAGGCGCGTGGCACCGGCGAGCTGGTAGCCGGCGGGATCGCCCTGTACGAGAGTCACGAGAGTCATGGGATCGATGGCAGTGGATTCCCGGAAATCGATGGTACCACCGTCCGGACCCAGCTCAAGGTTGCTGATCCCCAGGGGCTCCGCGGCCACCCGCAGGCGGCCGATGGTGAACAGCCGCTTCACCGCCTCGGGCAGCAGACCGAAGCGGTCGATCATTTCTACCTGCAGGTCGCGGAGGGCCCCGTCGCTGCCGGCGGCGGCGATGCGCTTGTAGAGGACGAGGCGCGTATTGGTGTCCGGCAGGTAGTCCTCGGGAATGAGCGCCGGCACGTGAAGGTTGATCTCCGTTCCCGCCGCGAAGGGCGCGTCGGTGTCGGGAATTTCGCCGCGGCGCAGCGCGGCCACCGCGCGCTGGAGCATGTCGAGGTACATGCCGAAGCCGACGCTCTGGATCTGCCCGCTCTGCTCGTCGCCCAGTAGTTCGCCGGCGCCGCGGATCTCGAGGTCGTGCGTGGCGAGCTGGTAGCCGGCCCCGAGGTCGCCGGCGGCCTCGATGGCATCGAGGCGCTTGGCGGCATCGGCGGTCATCGCCGGGCGCGGGGGACAGAGCAGGTAGGCATAGGCCTGGTGGTGCGAGCGGCCGACGCGGCCGCGGAGCTGGTGCAGCTGGGCGAGGCCGAAGCGGTCCGCGCGCTCGAGGATGAGGGTGTTGGCGTTGGGGATATCGATCCCCGTCTCCACGATGGTGGTGCACACCAGCACGTGGGCGCGCTTGTGGTAGAAGTCCGCCATGACCCGCTCGAGCTCCGTCTCGCGCAGCTGCCCGTGAGCGACCGCGATAGCGAGGTCCGGCAGCAGCTCGCGCAGCTTGCGCGCCGTCTCCTCGATGGTGCGCACCTCGTTGTGCAGGTAGAACACCTGGCCGCCGCGCAGGGTCTCGCGAAGCACGGCCTCTTTCACCAGGGCGGCGCTGTGCTCCCGGACGAAGGTCTTGATGGACAGGCGCCGCGCGGGTGGCGTGGCGATGATCGAGAGATCGCGCATGCCGCCCAGGGCCATGTTCAGCGTGCGCGGGATCGGCGTCGCCGTGAGCGTCAGGATGTCCACCTGTGCCCGCAGCGCCTTGATCGCGTCCTTCTGCTTGACCCCGAAACGGTGTTCCTCGTCGATGATCAGCAGGCCCAGGTCCCGGAAGCGGAAATCGCTCTGCAGCAGCTTGTGCGTGCCGACGAGGATGTCGATCTCGCCGGCGGCCATGCGCTCGCCGATGCGCCGAACCTCTGCCGCCGTGCGGAATCGCGACAGTACCTCCACCCGGTAGGGCCAGTCGGCGAAGCGGTCCGACAGCGAACTGTGATGCTGCTGCGCCAGCAGGGTGGTGGGCACCAGCATGGCGACCTGCTTGCCATTGGCGACGGCGACAAAGGCGGCGCGCATGGCGACCTCGGTCTTGCCGAAGCCTACGTCGCCGCAGACCAGCCGGTCCATTACGCGCTCGCTCTGCATGTCGTCGAGCACGGCGGCGATGGCCGCCTCCTGGTCCGGGGTCTCCTCGAAGGGAAAGGCGGCCGCGAAGCGCGCGTAGTCTTCCTGCGGCAGTTCGAAGGCAAAGCCCGCGCGGGCCTCCCGCCGGGCGTAGACCTCGAGCAGCTGCGCCGCCACGTCCGAGGCTTTCTCGCTCGCCTTGCGGCGCGCACGCTCCCACTGCCCCGAGCCCAGCCGGTGCAGCGGTGCCAGCTCCGGCTCACTGCCGGCGTAGCGGCTGATCAGGTGCAGCGCGGCCACCGGCACGTAGAGGCGCGCGCCCTCCGCGTACTCGAGGGTCAGGAATTCCGCATCGGCGCCGTCCACGGCGAGATTGGTGAGGCCCACATAGCGCCCCACGCCGTGCTCGAGGTGAACCACCGGCGCGCCGGGACGCAGCTCGTTGAGGTCGCGGAAGACCGCATCCGCGTCGGCCGCCGTCTCGCGCTTGCGCCGTCGCCGCTGGGCCACGCGGGTACCGTAAAGCTGGGCCTCGCACAGGAGCATGGGCGCGCCGGGGCCGAGGTACAGGCCGCGGTCGATCGGCGCGACGGAGATAGCCAGCGGCGCGGGGTCCACCAGGAAGGCGGGCCAGCTGTCCACCGGCTCCGGCTCGATGCCGGCGGCGGCCAGGGCCTCGAGCAGCACCTCGCGGCGGCCTGCCGATTCCGCACAGAGCAGCACCGGTGCGTCGTGGCCTTCGGTCAGGGCAGCGAGACGCGCCGGCAGCTCGCTGCGGCTGGCGCCGTCGCTGCGCGGCGGCTCCAGGGCACCGCTGGGAACGTGGACCGGGGCCTCAGCGGAAAGGCGCAGCTCGAGCACCGCATGCCCCTTGAGCTGGCGGTAGAGCTCCTCCACCGGCAGGAAGCCGACAGCGGGTGGGAGCAGGGGCCGCCTGCTGTCGATGCCGTATTCGCTGTAGCGCTCGGCTATCTCATCCCAGAACCGCTGCGCCGCCTCGTAGTGACGGCCCACGGTGATCACGGCGGCGTCCTCGGGCAGGTACTCGAAGAGCGTCTCGCAGTGGTCGAAAAACAGCGGGAGGTAGTACTCGCAGCCGCCGGGAACGCGGCCGGCACTCACTTCCGTGAACACCGAGCTCTGGTCCGGGTCGCCCTCGAACTGCTCGTACCAGTGCTGCTGGAAGCGGGCGATGGCATCCCGGGTCAGCGGGAACTCGCGTGCCGGTAGCAGGCGCACCGCGTCCATGCGCGCCACCGTGCGCTGCGTCTCCGGGTCGAAGGTGCGCAGCGTGTCGACCTCGTCGTCGAGGAGGTCGATGCGGTACGGCAGCGGCGAGCCCATGGGAAAGATGTCGATGAGGGCGCCGCGGAGCGCGAACTCGCCGTGCTCGTAGACCGTTTCCACGTGGCGGTAGCCGCTGCGCTCGAGGCGCCGGCGGAAGCGGTCGACGTCGAGGGCGCTGCCGGTCTCGAGCATGAGACTGGCGCCGAGTACGTAGTCCCGCGGCGGCAGCCGGTGCATGAGCGTCGACACCGGGACGATGAGAATGCCGGCGTCCAGGGCCGGCAGGCGGTAGAGCGTCTGCAGGCGCTCGGAAACAATGTCCTGGTGCGGGGAGAAATGATCGTAGGGCAGGGTCTCCCAGTCCGGCAGCGCCAGCACCTCCGTGCCGGGCGCGACGAAGAAGGGCAGCTCGCGCTCGAGGGCCAGGGCAGCCTGCGTGTCCTCGGCGATGACGAGCAGCAGCCGTCCTTCACCGGCAAGCTCGGCGATGCAGGCGCTACCCGCGCTTCCGGGGAAGGGGCCGGCGGCGGTACGGGAGCCGGCCGTGGCGGGCCAGGGCGTTGCCAGGAGCTTGTCTTTGAACATCTTGGGACGTGCTGCGCCGAAAGGGCGGCATATTGTAAGGGCTTCACCGCAGCCGCTCCAGCGAGCCGGGACGCTGCACACGCCCCCCCGGGCCTTCCTTGCGGCACCGGTGCCGGAAATAGATAATGCGCGCTTCGCGCCGAGACCCCCCCGGAGAGCATAGCCGTGAACGACCGCAAGAGACCCCGCCCGGACGATTACTTCCGCGACTGGAAAGAGCGCGAGGCGCTCGCCGAGGCCATGATCCCCATCGTCGGGCGACTCGCCCGGGAGCACAGCGTCAAGTGCTATATCTACGGCCGCGCCATGGTGAACCGCTCCGTGCTCGAGATCATGAAGGCGCACCGCTACGTGCGCCAGGTCGAGGGCAATGAACTGTCGGAGTTCGAGACCTCCCGGGTCCTGGATATCCTCAGCAAGCTGGATCTCGGCCCCGCCCACATCGACGTGGGGCGCCTCAGCGTCGACTATTTCGACAAGCATCGCGGCGAGGGCCGCAGCCTCGAGGACTACGTGCGCGACGAAGTCGCAGACCTCATCGGCAGCACCGAAAAGCCCGTGGACGAGCCCGTCGACGTGGTGCTCTACGGCTTCGGCCGCATCGGGCGCCTCATGGCGCGCATCCTCATCGACAAGACCGACGGCGGTGACGGCCTGCGCCTGCGCGCCGTTGTCGTGCGCAAGGGCAAGGCGGAGAACGACCTGGTCAAGCGTGCCAGCCTGCTGCGCAGGGACTCGGTCCACGGCGCCTTCGACGGCACCATCCGCGTCGACGAGGAGCGCCAGTCCTTCGTTGCCAACGGCAACGAGGTGAAGGTGATCTATGCCGACTCGCCGGACAGCATCGATTACACCGCCTACGGCATCAACAACGCCATCGTCGTCGACAACACCGGCGTCTGGCGCGACGAGGAGGGTCTCGGCCAGCACCTGAAGTCAAAGGGCGTGGCCAAGGTGATTCTGACGGCGCCGGGGAAGGGCGATCTCAAGAACATCGTCGCCGGCATCAACAGCGATGCCATCGAGCCGACGGACCGGATCATCTCCGCGGCTTCCTGCACCACCAACGCTATCGTGCCGCCGCTGAAAGCCCTCGATGACAAGTTCGGCATCGTGACCGGACACGTGGAGACGGTGCACGCCTACACCAATGACCAGAATCTGATCGACAACTACCACAAGGCGGACCGGCGGGGCCGCAGCGCGCCGCTGAACATGGTGCTGACGGAAACGGGCGCCGCCAAGGCCGTCGCCAAGGTGCTGCCGCAGCTGCAGGGCAAGCTCACGGGCAACGCGATCCGCGTGCCGACGCCGAACGTGTCCATGGCAATCCTGAACCTGACCCTGGGGCGGGAGACGACCGTGGAAGAGTTGAACGAGTACATGCGCGGCGTGGCGCTGCACTCGGAGATGCGCAAGCAGATCGACTACTCGAACTCCCCGGAAGTGGTGTCCTCGGACTTTGTCGGCTCGCGCACCGCGTGCGTCTACGACGCCCAGGCGAGCATCGTCAATGGCAGCCACGTCGTGGTCTATCTCTGGTACGACAACGAGTTTGGCTACAGCTGCCAGGTGCATCGCATCCTCGAGCAGATGGCCGGCATCGACTACCGGGTATACCCGAAGGAACAGTGACGCCGGAGGCGCCGGCGCTGCTGCGCCGCGGGCCGTACGCGGGGTATATTGGCGCCGCAAGCGGGTGGCTGTGATAGTGGCACAGGCTCTGCACCTTTCGCTATAATGCGCGCGCCTGAAGCGGCGCCGCTGCTGTCTCCCGGCCTTCCGCGGGTGGGACTCCCGCAAGTAGGGTACGCCCGGCGCGCCCTTCTGGTTTTGTTTGCGTCCTCCGTCACTGGTTTTTTGCACCGCAGGCTGTTTGCATGATCAAAATCAAGAGGGGCCTGGATATCCCTATCCAGGGCGCACCCCAGCAGGCCATCCACGACGCGCCGCCGGCCCGCGCCGTCGCCGTCGTCGGGTTCGACTACCCCGGCATGAAGCCGACGATGGAAGTGAGCCAGGGGGACCGGGTCAGGCTCGGCGATATCCTGTTCACCGACAAGAAGACGCCCGGGGTCACTTACACGGCCCCGGCGGCCGGCACGGTCAGCGCCATCAACCGCGGCGCCAAGCGCGTGCTGCAGTCGGTGGTGATCGAGGTGGACGGCGACGACGCGGTGGACTTCGGCGCCCACAGTGCCGACGCGGCCCGCGGCCTCGACGACGGCGCTCTGCGCGAGACGCTGGTCAGGTCGGGCCTGTGGACGGCCCTGCGCACCCGGCCCTTCAGCAAGGTGCCGGCGGTGGACGCAGAGCCGGCGGCGATCTTCGTGACCGCCATCGACACGCACCCGCTGGCCCCCGACCCCGCGGTCATCATCGCCGAGCAGGCCGACGCTTTCGGCCTCGGTCTCGATCTCCTCGCCGGCCTCACGGGCGGGAGGACCTACCTGTGCACGGCGCCCGGGGCAGACATTCCCGGCGGCACTGCTGCGACCATCGAGCGCGCCGAGTTCGACGGGCCGCACCCCGCGGGCCTGCCGGGCACG
This sequence comes from uncultured Alteromonadaceae bacterium, assembly GCA_964438205.1. Lineage (GTDB taxonomy): Bacteria > Pseudomonadota > Gammaproteobacteria > Pseudomonadales > Halieaceae > Pseudohaliea. The sequence goes on along the minus strand of CAYTJQ010000018.1, from coordinate 18,371 downwards.
CATATCCACTTCCTGCTCGGCGCCACGGCCGAACGCATGGCCTGGTACATCGGCTACCAGGACGTGATCGCTATCGGCCGCCTGTTCCTCGACGGCCGGCTCTACACGGACCGCGTGATCGCCCTGGCCGGCCCGCAGGTGGAAAACCCGCGCCTCGTGCGCACCCGGGTCGGTGCCGACCTCGAGGCCCTGCTGGCCGGCGAGGTGAAGGGCGGCGACAACCGCATCATCTCCGGTTCCGTCCTCGGCGGCCGCCGTCTTCGCAGTGCGACAAGCTATCTCGGGCGCTACCACAACCAGGTCTCCGTGCTCGCCGAGGGACGGGACCGCGAGTTCCTCGGCTGGCTGAGCCCCGGCCGCAACCGGCATTCCAACCTGCGTATCTACCTGAGCAGCCTGCTCGGCACGCGCCCCCTGCCGATGACCACCACCACCAACGGCAGCGAGCGCGCCATGGTACCCGTGGGCAGCTACGAGACCGTGGTGCCCATGGATATGCTGCCGACGCAGCTGCTCCGTTCGCTGATCGTCGGCGACACGGAGACGGCCCAGCTCCTCGGGGCCCTGGAACTGGACGAGGAGGACGTCGCGCTGTGCACCTACGTGTGCCCCGGTAAGTACGAGTACGGGCCGATCCTTCGGGATAACCTGACGCGCATCGAGAAGGAGGGCTGACGTGAGCCTGCGCAAGATCCTCGACAACTACGAGCACCACTTCCAGGAGGGCGGGCGCCTGCAGAAGTTCTATCCCCTCTTCGAGGCGGTGGATACCTTCCTTTACTCGCCGCCCTCCGTCACCCGCACCACCGCCCACGTGCGCGACGGTATCGACCTGAAACGGATCATGATCAGCGTCTGGCTGGCCGTTTTCCCTGCCATGCTCTGGGGCATGTACAACCTGGGCTACCAGGCCAATGACATCCTCGCCCAGACCGGCGGTACCGTGGACGGCTGGCGGGGTGCGATCATCGGTGCCCTCGGCGGCTACGATCCGACCAGCGTCTGGGACTGCTTCCTGTTCGGCGCGCTGTACTTCCTGCCTATCTACGCGGTCACTTTCCTGGTCGGCGGCTTCTGGGAAGTGCTCTTCGCCATCAAGCGCGGCCACGAGGTCAATGAGGGCTTCTTTGTCACCTCGATCCTGTTCGCCCTCGTCTGCCCGCCGGATCTGCCGCTCTGGCAGGCGGCCATGGGCATCAGCTTCGGCGTGGTCATCGGCAAGGAAGTCTTTGGCGGCACCGGCAAAAACTTCCTGAACCCGGCGCTCACTGGCCGCGCCTTCCTCTACTTCGCCTACCCGGCCCAGCTTTCCGGCGACGCCGTGTGGACGGCCGTGGACGGCTACACCGGCGCGACGCCGCTGGGTGTGGTTGCCTCCCAGGGCATGGCGGGGCTGCAGGACAGCTACAGCTGGATGCAGGCCTTCGTCGGTGCCATTCCCGGCTCCATCGGCGAGACCTCCACGCTGGCTATCCTCATCGGCGGCGCCTGGCTGCTGGCCACGCGGATCGCGTCCTGGCGCATCGTCGCCGGCGTGTTCCTGGGCATGTTCCTGTTCTCGAGCTTCCTGAACCTGGTGGGCTCCGAGAGCAACCCGGCGTTCTCCATGCCCTGGTACTGGCACCTGGTGGTCGGCGGCTTCGCCTTCGGCATGTTTTTCATGGCAACGGACCCGGTCTCGGCGGCCATGACCAATACCGGCCGCTGGGCCTTCGGGCTGCTGATTGGCTTCATGACGGTGCTGATCCGCGTGATCAACCCGGCCTTCCCGGAGGGCATCATGCTGGCGATTCTGTTCGCCAACCTGTTCGCGCCGATCATGGATCACTTCGTCATCCAGGCCAACATCAAGCGGAGGCTTGCCCGTGTCTAGCAATGACTCCATCAAGAAGATCGTCACGGTCGCCTTTGCGCTCTGCATCGTCTGCTCCATCGTGGTCTCCACGGCGGCGGTGATGCTGAAGCCGGCGCAGGTGGCCAACAAGGACCTCGACCGCAAGCGCAACATTCTCGCCGCCGCCGGCATGCTGGAAGAGGGCAAGACCGTCGACGAGCTGTTCGAGCGCATCGACGCCCGCTACGTCGATCTGCGCACCGGCGAATTCGCCGCGGACGTGCCGGCCGGCTACGACCAGCACGCCGCCAGCAAGTCACCGAAGCTGTCCACGGACCTCGAGGACGATCCCGCGAAGATCGGCCGCCGCGCCGACTACGCCGAGGTCTACCTGGTACAGGCGGCAGACGGCGGGCTGGACAAAGTGATCCTGCCGATCCACGGTTACGGCCTGTGGTCTACGCTTTACGGGTTCATCGCGCTGGAGTCGGACGCCAACACCGTGGCCGGCCTGGGCTTCTACGAGCACGGCGAGACGCCGGGGCTTGGCGGCGAGGTGGACAACCCGCGCTGGAAGTCCCAGTGGCCGGGCAAGCAGGTCTACCGCGACGGCGAGGCCGCCATCGCGCTGGCCAAGGGTGCCGTCGACAAGGAGAGCCCGAACGCGCCCTGGCGCGTCGACGGGCTCTCCGGCGCCACGCTTACGGCGCGCGGTGTGACCAATCTCGTCCAGTTCTGGCTGGGCGAGCAGGGCTTCAAGCCCTTCCTCGACAACCTGAAGACGGGAGACGCCTGACATGCAAAACGTCAAGGAAGCACTGACCACACCGATTTTCAGGAACAACCCGATCGCCCTGCAGATTCTCGGTATCTGCAGTGCGCTGGCTGTCACCTCGTCGCTGCAGGTGACGGTGGTGATGTGTATCGCGCTCACCGCGGTAACGGCTTTCTCGAACCTGTTCATCGCGGCCATCCGCCACCACATCCCGGGCAGCATCCGCATCATCGTGCAGATGACGATCATCGCCTCGCTGGTGATCCTGGTCGACGAGATTCTCAAGGCCGTGGCCTACGACATCAGCAAGCAGCTGTCCGTCTTCGTCGGCCTGATCATCACCAACTGCATTGTCATGGGCCGGGCGGAAGCTTTCGCCATGAAGAACCCGCCGCTGCCGAGCTTCTTCGACGGCGTTGGCAACGGCCTCGGCTACTCCGTGGTGCTGCTGGCGGTCGCCGTGGTACGCGAGCTGTTCGGCTCCGGCAAGCTCTACGGCATCGAGATCCTGCCGCTGGCAACGGAGGGCGGCTGGTACGTGCCGAACGGCCTGCTGCTGCTGCCGCCGAGCGCCTTCTTCCTCATCGGCCTGTTCATCTGGGCCCTGCGCAGCTGGGACGCCAGGCAGGTGGAGGAGCCCGATTTCCGCCTGGCGCCGCATACGCCCGCTGAGGAGACCGCGTGATGGAATACTACCTGAGCCTCTTCATCCGGGCGATTTTCATCGAGAACATGGCCCTGGCCTTCTTCCTGGGGATGTGCACCTTCCTCGCGGTATCCAAGAAGGTGCAGGCGGCCCTCGGCCTCGGCATCGCCGTGATCGTGGTGCTCACCATCACGGTCCCGGTGAACAACCTCATCTACAACTACCTGCTCGCCGACGGCGCCCTGGCCTGGGCCGGCCTCCCGGAAATGGACCTGTCCTTCCTCGGGCTGCTGTCCTACATCGGCGTCATCGCCGCCATCGTGCAGATCCTCGAGATGTTTCTCGACAAGTACGTGCCGGCGCTCTACAACGCCCTGGGCGTGTTCCTGCCGCTGATCACCGTGAACTGCGCCATCCTCGGCGCGTCCCTGTTCATGGTGGAAAGAGACTACAATTTCGGCGAGAGCGTGGTCTTCGGCGCCGGCGCCGGCGTCGGCTGGGCCCTGGCCATCGTGGCCCTCGCGGGTATCCGCGAGAAGCTCAAGTACAGCGATGTCCCGGACGGCCTGCAGGGCCTCGGCATCACGTTCATCACCGTCGGGCTCATGTCCCTCGGCTTCATGTCCTTTGGCGGTATCGACATTTAGGGATCTGACAGCATGGATTTGACTATCGTCTACGGCGTCGGCATGTTCACGGCCATCGTGCTCGCGCTGGTCATGGTGATTCTTCTTGCCCGCGCCCGGCTGGTGAGCTCCGGCAGCGTCAACATCGAGATCAACGGCGAGAAGACCATCACGGTCCCCGCTGGCGGCAAGCTGCTGCAGACCCTGGCCGATGCCGACCTGTTCCTCGCCTCCGCCTGTGGCGGCGGCGGCACCTGTGCACAGTGCAAGTGCATCATCAAGGAAGGCGGCGGTGCCATGCTGCCCACCGAGGAGTCGCACTTTACCCGCCGCGAAGCCAACGAGGGCTGGCGCCTGTCCTGCCAGACCGCGGTCAAGCAGGATATGAAGATCCAGGTGCCGGAGGAGGTCTTCGGCGTCAAGCAGTGGGAGTGCACCGTCGAGAGCAACCCGAATGTCGCCACCTTCATCAAGGAGCTGACCCTGAAGCTGCCGGAGGGCGAGAGCGTCGACTTCCGCGCCGGGGGCTACGTACAGCTGGAGTGTCCCCCGCACCACGTCAAGTTCAGTGACTTCGACATCGACGAGGAGTACCGTGGCGACTGGGAGCGCTTCGGCTTCTTCAACCTCGAGTCGAAGTGCAACGAGACCACGATCCGCGCCTACTCCATGGCCAACTATCCGGAAGAGAAGGGCGTGGTGAAGTTCAACATCCGCATCGCGACGCCGCCGCCCGGCAGCGAGGGTATTCCGCCCGGCATCATGTCGTCCTGGGTCTTCAACCTGAAGCCCGGCGACAAGGTGAAGGTCTACGGGCCCTTCGGTGAGTTCTTCGCCAAGGACACGGACGCGGAGATGATCTTCATCGGCGGTGGCGCCGGCATGGCACCCATGCGCTCGCACCTCTTTGACCAGCTCAAGCGTCTCAACAGCAAGCGCAAGATCACGTTCTGGTACGGTGCCCGTTCCCTGCGCGAGATGTTCTACGTCGAGGACTTCGACGGCCTCGCGGCGGAGAACGACAACTTCGAGTGGCACGTGGCCCTGTCCGACCCGCAGCCCGAGGACAACTGGGAAGGCCTCACCGGCTTTATCCACAATGTGCTTTACGAGGAGTACCTCAAGGACCACCCGGCGCCGGAGGACTGCGAGTACTACATGTGCGGCCCGCCGATGATGAATGCGGCCTGCATCCAGATGCTCACGGACCTCGGCGTCGAGCCCGAGAACATCCTGCTCGACGACTTCGGCGGCTGATGCTGCCAGCGAGGGCGAGAAACCACCGCCCCGCGCGGTGGTTTTTTTTTGGCGCGCTCCTGGCGCTGCTCGCCGCCTGCGGGGGCGAGCCGCAGGTCCTGCGCCTGGAAGGCCGCACCATGGGTACGAGCTGGCACCTCACCGTGCCCGGCGGCGCCGCGGCCGAGGCTGCCCTGCAGACGGCCATCGATGCCGAACTCGAGGCCGTCAACGACAGCATGTCGACCTGGCTCGAGGACTCGGAGATCAGCCGTTTCAACCGCCTGCCGCCGGGGCAGGGCATGACCGTGTCGCCACGCTTTGCCGCGGTGCTGGAGGCCGCCCTGGCCATCGGCGCCGCGAGCGGCGGCGCCTACGACGTGACCGTCGCACCGCTGGTTGATCTCTGGGGCTTCGGGCCCGAGGGGCCGCGGGAGGGCGTCCCGGATCCGGCGGCCGTGGCGGAAACGCGCGCCCGCGTCGGGCAGGATAAGCTGGCCTGGAACCGGGAGCACCGGCGGCTCGAGAAGCGGGCGGCGATCGCGCTCGATTTCTCCTCCATCGCCAAGGGTTACGCGGTCGACCGCGTGGCGGGCATCCTTGAAACCGGGGGCTTTAAGAACTACCTGGTGGAAATCGGCGGTGAGATGCGGGTGTCGGGCCGGAGCCCGCGCGGGGATCGCTGGCGCGTCGCCGTGGAGCGGCCGGAGGCCGGCGCCCGCGCCGTGGCGCGAGGCATCGAGCTCAGCGACCGCGCGATTGCCACATCCGGTGATTACCGCAACTTTTTTACCGTGGGCGGCGAGCGCTACTCGCACATGATCGACCCGCGCAGCGGCAATCCCGTGACCCACGATCTGGTGTCTGTTACGGTGGTGGCCGAATCCTGCATGCTCGCTGACGGCTGGGCCACGGCGCTGACCGTGCTCGGGCGCGAGGCCGCGCTTGCAGTGGCCGCCGAGGCGGGCCTTGCGGTATATTTGCTCGCGCGCGAGGGCGAGGGCTTCGAGGAATACAGCTCACCCGCCTTCGCACCGTACCTGGCCGACGGTAATGGCCACGGATAGGAGACTGCAATGCTCGTTTTCGTGCTGACGGTAATCATCATGGGCCTTGTCGTCACCGCCATGGCCGTTGGCGTGCTGGCCGGCCGCGAGCCGATCAAGGGCTCCTGCGGCGGCCTCGGTGCGGTCGGGATCAACCAGTCCTGCGAGATCTGCGGCGGTGACCCCGCCCGCTGCGACGAGGAAAAAGGTGAGGCCGGGGAGGCCGGCGAGGCGTCCTTCTACGACGCCGCCGCCCGCGATACCAAGGGGCGCTGACCGCCGGTGGGTTATCCCGCCTTCATCGGGCTTCGCTACAGTTTCAGTCGCCAGCGCAACCGCTTCACCGCCCTCGTCAGCCTCGTTTCCATGCTCGGCATGGTCATCGGTGTGGCCAGCCTGATCGTCGTGCTCTCCATCATGAACGGCTTCGCCGGCGAACTGCGGGGCCGCATCCTCGCCCTCGTTCCCCACGGCTACCTCGAATTCGACAGCCCGCAAGCCGCCGCGGGCTGGGAGCGCCTGGCCAGCCGCGTGGCCAGCGACCCGGCCGTGCGGGGCGTTGCCCCCTACATCCGCGAGAAGGCGCTCCTCGGCGCCGGGCGCGGGCAGCGCGGCGTGCAGTTGACCGGTATCGATACCGCGCGGGAGGGGGGCGTGTCGCGCATGCCCGCCACGCTCGTGGCCGGGCGCCTGGAAAGCCTCGACGAGGCCCCGTTCCGCGTGGTCCTCGGCGCTACCCTCGCCCGCATGCTCGGCGTCGGCATCGGCGATACGGTGCGCGTGACCCTGCCGCGCTTTACCGCTACGCCCCTGGGCCTGTTCCCCCGGAGCCGCCGGCTGGAGGTGGTGGGCCTGTTCCGGGTCGGTGCGGAGCAGGACGCGGAACTGGCCTACGTGTCCCTCGACACCGCCAGCCGCCTGCTTGGCGGCGAGGGGGCGCCGAGCGGTCTCAAGCTGCGCACCGTCGACCTCTTCGAAGCACCGGCGACCCTCCGGCGCCTGGCCGCGACGCTGCCGGACGGCGTCCGCCCGGTGCCCTGGAGTGACACCCAGGGCTCGCTGTTCCGTGCCGTGCGCATGGAAAAACTGACCGTGAGCCTGCTGCTGCTGAGCGTGGTCGCGGTGGCTGCCTTCAACATTGTCGCGACGCTGGTCATGTCGGTGGCGGAGAAACGCGAGGACATCGCCGTGCTGCGTACCCTCGGTGCGGACCCGGCCGCGATTCTTCGGCTCTTCGTGGTCCACGGGGCCGCGCTCGCCTGCCTCGGGGTGGCCGTGGGCGCCGCTCTCGGTGTCCTGCTGGCGCTGTCCGTCGACCGCATCGCCGCCGGGCTGGAGCGGCTGCTGCAGGCGCGGCTCTTCGACCCGGCGGTCTACTTCATCACCGGCCTGCCGGCAGAACTGCGCTGGTCCGACGTGGCGGCGGTGGTCGCAGCGTCCCTCGCCCTGGGCCTGGTGGCGACGCTTTACCCGGCCTGGCGCGCCGCGCAGGTGGCGCCGGCGGAGGCGCTGCGCCGTGGCTGAGCCGGTACTGTGCTGCCGCGGCCTCGGCAAGGTCTACCGGGACGGCAATCGCGAGGTGGAGGTCCTGCGCGGGGTCGAGCTCACGCTGGCGGCCGGGGAGCGGCTCGCCATCGTCGGTGCCAGCGGCAGCGGCAAGTCCACGCTCCTCAACCTGCTCGGGGGACTCGACCCGCCGAGCAGCGGCTGCGTGGAGGTCGCCGGCCAGGCCCTGGACCGGCTGCCGGAAAAGGCACGCTGCCGCTGGCGCAACCGGCACCTGGGCTTTGTCTACCAGTTCCACCACCTGCTCGCCGAGTTCGATGCCGCGGAGAACGTGGCGATGCCCCTGCTCATCGGCGGCGTGGCGCGATCCGAGGCTCTCGGGCGCGCCCGGGCGATGCTCGAGCGCGTGGGGCTGGCGTCCCGGGTCGATCACCGTCCCGGTGCGCTCTCCGGGGGGGAGCGCCAGCGTGTCGCCATCGCCCGGGCGCTGGTCGCCTCGCCGGGCTGCGTGCTGATGGACGAGCCGACCGGCAATCTCGACCCGGCTTCCGCCGAGCGCGTGCTCGCCCTGATCGATGACCTGGGCCGGGAGCAGGCGGCGTTCATCATCGTGACCCACGACCCGGCGATTGCGGCGCGCATGCACCGCACGCTGGTGCTGGAGGCCGGCCACCTGGTGGAGGCCCATGCGCAGCGCTGAGCTGGCCCGCATCGCGCTGCGGCACACCTTCGCCGCCCGCCAGGGCCACCTCTCGGTGTTCATGTCCACGCTGGCGATGATCGGCCTGGTGCTGGCCATCGCGCTGCTGCTGACCGTGCTCTCGGTCATGAATGGCTTCGACCGGGAAATGCGCGAGCGCATTCTCTCGCTCGTGCCGCATATTACCGTGCACGCCGCCCTCGGCGACCGCGACCCCCGGGCCCTGGCGGAGACCCTGCTGGCGCAGCCGACGGTGGCCGAGGCGACGCCCTTCGCCGCCTTCGAGGGCCTCGCCCTGGCCGGTGGCAGTGTCGAGGCGGTGGCCGGCCTCGGCCTGGAACCGGCGGCCCTGGCCGAGTTTGCCGCGTTCGGCGCGGGCGGTGCACCGGTCCGCGGCGACGGCCTGTACCTGGGTGCCGCCGTCGCGCGGCGCCTGGGCGCCGGGCAGGGGAGCTCTGTCACGCTGCTCGTGCCGGCCCGCGACGGCCAGGGCCCGCCGGAGACCGCCGCTTTCCCGCTGGCCGGGATCATCGATACGGGCACGGAGCTGGACGAGGCCCTCGCGGTACTGCCGCTCGCGGCGGCGTCGGCGCTTGCCGGCCTGGACGGGGGCGCCAGTGGTCTGCGCCTGCATACCACGGACCTTTTCGACGTCTCGCGGATCCGCCGGGAGCTGCTGCCGCTCCTGCCCCCGGGCTACTACCTCACGGACTGGACCCTCACCCACGGCAACCTCTACGAGGCCATCCAGCTCTCGCGGCGGCTGATTACGGTGCTGCTCCTGTCGATCATCGCCGTGGCGGCATTCAACGTGGTTTCGTCGCTGGTGCTCGTGGTCATGGACAAGCGCGGCAGCATCGCCATCCTGCGCACCCTCGGCGCGACGCCGGCACAGGTCGGCGCGCTGTTCCTGATGCAGGGGGGGATGATCGGCGTCACGGGGGTCACCTTCGGCAGCGGTCTCGGCCTCCTCGCCAGCCTCGGCGTGCCGAAGGGAGTGGCCGCTCTCGAGCGGGCCGTCGGCTTGCGGCTGCTGGCCACGGACGTCTATCCCGTGTCGTTCATCCCCTCGGATGTGCGCCTCTCGGATTTCGTGCTGGTTGCGGCGGCCGCGCTGTTCATGTGCCTGTGCGCTGCCTGCTATCCCGCCCTTCGCGCTGCCCGCCTGGCGCCCGCCGCGGTACTCCAGGCCGATCACTAGCGAGCGATCGCGCCAGCTTCCGGCGCTTCCACTGCAGGCCCACGCGCCAGCGCCACAGGTTGTTGATGACGAAGTAGCCGAGGCTGCCGGAGAACAGGCCCAGGATCAGGCAGCCGAGCAGGAGCGGCTGCCAGATCGTCCCCAGCTCGCTGGACAGCCAGCTCCAGCTCAGGCTGAAGGCGGGCATGCCCGGCGGTACCCCGAGCGCCAGCGCGCCTACGCGGTAGGCGAGGTAGATGATGGCGGGCGCCGTGAGCGGGTTGGTGATCCAGACCAGGCCGACGCTGAGGGGCAGATTGCAGCGCAGGCGGATGGCGGCGAGCGCGGCGATAAGCATCTGCCCGGGCACGGGGAGGAAGGCCACGAAGGGTCCGACGAAGAAGGCCATGGAGGCCGAGTAGCGGTTGATGTGCCAGAGGTTGCCGCTGTAGATTGCCTCCCCGAAGCGGTCGAGGGCACCCCAGCGTTTGAGCCGGGCAGGGGAGGGGGCAAGCTGTTTCAGGGTCTTCTTGGGCATTTCCGGCCTGGCTGCTGCGGACGTGGCCGCGGGCCCGGTGATTGTGGTGCAGTGGCTATTCTAACGGTAACGGTCTGCGGCGGCTGTGCCTTTTCTGCCTTTCCTTCACCGTTCTGCCGTGCCGGTCACGCCCTCGGATGGCCGCCTGGCGGCCTTTGCGGTCGGGGTGCTACTCGCGTCCCGGCTGCCGGCCCTGCCGGCGAGCGCCCTGTGGCCGCTGTTGCCGTGCCTGCTTCTGCTCGCCTGGCGGGGTCGCCCCGCCGGCGCCCTCGCCGCTGCCCTGGGCCTGGCCTGGGCGTGCCTGCATGGTCAGGCCCTGCTCGCCCAGCGCCTGCCTCCGGCCTGTGACGGGCATTCGAGCGGGCTGACGGGCACCATCGCGGGGCTGCCGCAGCGGCGCCTGTTGCGCGACGGTAGCTGGCAGCAGCGCGTCCCTGTCGCGGTGGAGTCCATCGATGATCCGGCCTGCCGCGGGCCGCAACAGCTTTCGCTGGCCTGGTACGGTGAAGAGAGCCTCGCCCCGGGCGAGCGCTGGCATTTCGTCGCCCGCCTGCGGCTGCCCTGGGGCGAGGCCAACCCGGGCGGTTTCAACCGGCAGGATTTTTTCGCCCGCGCCGGCCTCGATGCCAGCGCCAGCGCCAGCGCGGGGGACGGCGAGCGCCTCGAGCCCGCCGGGGCGAGAGCCCCCTTCCACCGGGTCCGCGCCCGGCTCGTTTCCGCACTGCGCGGTGCGGTCGGCGACAGCCCGGCGGCGGGCGTGCTGGCGGCGTTGCTTGTCGGTGACAAGGGCGGGCTGTCGAGTGAGCACTGGGCGCTGCTGCGCGCTTTCGGCGTGGTCCACCTGGTCGTGATTTCCGGGCTTCACGTCTCCCTGGTGGCCGGCCTGGGTCTCCTGCTCGGCGGTCTCGTGGCGCGCTGCGCGGTGCTGGCGGGCTGGCCCGGGGCCTGGACCTGGCTGCGTCCGGCGTGCGCCCTGCTTGCGGCGGCGCTGTACGCGGGCCTGGCCGGCTTCAGCCTGCCCACGCAGCGGGCCCTCGCCATGCTCTTCTGCGTCTGCCTGGCGCTGTGCCTCGGCCGCCCGGCGCGCAGCGGCCGCAACCTCCTGCTCGCGGCCGCGCTGGTCCTTGCCGGCAACCCGCTCGCGGCCGTGGGTTCGAGCTTCTGGCTGAGTTTCCTCGCGGTCGCGTGGCTGCTGTGGTTTGCGGCCCGGCATCGCGGGGCGCCGCGCTGGCGCACGGCGCTGCTCGTGCACGGCTTCATGGCCCTGGCCATGGCGCCGCTCACGGCCTGGTGGTTCGGCGGTGCCTCGCTGGTCTCCGCGCCGGCCAACCTGGTGCTGGTGCCGCTGGTCGGCGTGGTGCTCGTGCCGTTGCTGCTCCTCGGCGCGCTCTGCCTGCCCTGGCTGCCCGCCCCGGCCGCCGGCTGCTGGCAGCTCGCCGCCGCGCTCGTGGAGCCGCTGCTCGCTACCGCGGCGGCGCTGGCCGACGGGCGGGAGGCCGCGCTCTACCGGGAGACAGCGGGCGGCGCGCTCGAGAGCCTGCTCGCGCTGCTGGGGACTTTTCTTCTCTTCGGCGCGCGACGCCCGGTCCTGCGCGCGGTCGGTGTGCTGGGCCTGCTGCCGCTGTTCTGGCCCGGCCCCGGCTCCCGGGCCGCGACGCCGGAGCTGACCGTCCTCGACGTGGGCCAGGGCACGGCGGTGGTGTATCGCAGCGGGGAGCGGACGCTGGTCTACGACACCGGCGGCGGTGACCCGGCGGGCGCGAACGCTGCCCGTCGCGTGCTGTTGCCCTACCTGCGCCAGGCGGGTGTGCGCCGCATCGACACACTGGTGGTGAGCCACCCCGACCGCGACCACAGCGCCGGCACCGGTGCCCTGCTCGCGGCCCTGCCGGTGGGCGAGCTGCTGCTCGGCCAGCCGCTGCCCGATGTGATGCGTGGGCGGCGCTGTCGCGCCGGCGTGAGCTGGCGCTGGCCGGACGGTACGGTCTTCCGTCTCCTCAGCGCCGCGCCCGGCGAGCGCCTCGGGCGCAACGATGCCTCCTGCGTACTGCTGATCATGGCCAACGGCCGCCGCTTCCTGCTCACCGGCGATATCGGCCGCGAGCGGGAACGCAGCCTCGTGCGCTACTGGCGCGGGACCCTGCGCGCGGACTGGCTGCTCGTGGCCCACCACGGCTCGGCGAGTTCCACCGGCGCGGCTTTCCTGCGCGCCGTCGCGCCGCGCTGGGCGGCGCTGACCTTCGGCCGCGCCAATCCCTTCGGCCACCCGGCACCGGCTGTCGTGCAGCGTCTGTGCCGACGCGGCACCCGGCTCGACGGCACCGCCGCCGGTGGCGCCCTGCACTATCGCGTTGCTGTCGACGGCACCGTGACGGTGTCCCGCTACCGGGACCGGCATGCCCGCTACTGGCGTCGCGCGCCGCCACTGACGCCGCTCCACTGCCGTGCGTATAATCGGGCGAACCCTGGCGTAGAGGAGTAGCCCGTGCTGGAACTGGTCGTAGCCGGCGGTTGGTTGATGATCGTCATCCTGCTCTGCTCGGTCGTCGCCCTGGCGATCTGTATCGAGCGCCTGTACGCCCTGAACCCGGGCCGCATCGCACCGCCGCAGCTTTCCGTCTCTGTGTGGGAAAAGCTCCGCAACGGTCGGTTGGGCAACGAGCAGCTGCGCAAGCTGCGCGAGTCGTCGCCCCTCGGCCGCATTCTCGCAGCGGGCCTCGCCAACGCCCATCACGGGCGCGAGGTGATGAAGGACAGCATCGAGGAAGCCGCGGGCCACGTGGTGCACGAGCTCGAGCGCTACCTGAACACGCTCGGCACCATCGCTGCCATCGCGCCGCTCCTCGGCCTGCTCGGGACCGTGGTGGGGATGATCAAGGTGTTCTCGGAGATCATGGTGCAGGGCACCGGTAATGCCAGTGCGCTGGCCGGGGGCATCTCCGAAGCCCTGATCACGACCGCGGCGGGGCTCAGCGTCGCTATCCCCGCGCTGGCCATGCATCGCTTTTTCACCGGCAGGGTGGACGAGATCGTGGTCGGTCTCGAGCAGGAGTCCATCCGCTTCGTCGACGCCCTCCATGCGCGGGAGAGCGGGGAGAAAACCCCGTGAAATTCCGGCGCCGGCGGCGGGAGGAGCCGGGGCTCAATCTCACGCCGCTCATCGACGTGGTCTTCCTGCTGCTCATCTTCTTCATGGTCTCCACCACCTTCACCCGGGAGACGCGGCTCCTCGTCGACCTGCCCGAGGCAGACGCCGCGCCGGCCACGCAGGCGCCGCGGCAGATCGAGCTGCTGGTGGACGAAGCGGGCGCCTACCGGGTCAACGGCGAGGCGCTGGTCGACCGGCGCGTGCGCACCATCCAGGCCGCGCTCTACGAGTACTCCCAGGGGGATACGACCCTGCCGCTGCTCATCTCCGCCGATGCGGACACCAGCCACGCGGCGGTGGTGCGTGCCATGGATGCCGCCGGCCAGATGGGGTTTTCCCGCCTCAGCATCGCCACCCTGCGACCGGGGCCCGACGCCGGCTAGCGTTATCAAGCGCCGCGCGGAAGCGGTAGAATGCGGCACTTCGGGGTGTCGCGGCACGGCTCTGCCGCCGCCGGAGCCACCCCTTCAGCTGGAGTCTGAACCATGGCCTTCACCGTCGTCATCCCGGCGCGTTACGCGTCGACGCGCCTGCCCGGCAAGCCCCTGGCCGGCATCGGCGACCGGCCGATGCTGCAGCACGTCTGGGAGCGGGCCGGCGCCAGCGGCGCGGGGCGCGTGGTGATCGCCACCGATGACCCGCGCATCCGCGATGCGGCAGTCGCCTGGGGCGCCGACGTGCTCCTGACCCGCGAGGACCATCCCTCGGGCACGGACCGGATCGCCGAGGTGGCCACCGGGCTCGAACTCGATGACGAGGCGGTTGTCGTCAACGTGCAGGGCGACGAGCCGCTCATTCCGCCCGCGGTGATCGACCAGGTGGCCGAGAACCTGCGCCAGCGCCTCTGGGCCTCCGTCGCCACCCTCTGCGAGCCGCTCGGCAGCCGCGAGCAGCTCGACGACCCGAACGTGGTCAAGGTCGTCGCCGACGGCGCCGGCCGCGCCCTCTATTTCAGCCGCGCACCCATTCCCTATCCCCGCGATGCGAAAGCGGCGGAAGGCGGTACGCCCTGGCGTCGGCACATCGGCCTCTATGCCTACCGCGCGGGCTTCCTCCGGCGTTTCGTGGATTGGCCCGTGGTGCCCGCGGAGGCCCTGGAGCAGCTCGAGCAGCTGCGTGCCCTTTACCACGGCGAGGCGATTCACGTGGCCGACGCCTGCCGCCCGGTGCCCGGCGGCGTCGACACGCCCGAGGACCTCGAGCGGCTGCGCGCATACTGGGCAAAGGGGCGCGCGGGATGAGCGGCGAGACCTGCGTTCTTTTCGTCTGCCTGGGCAACATCTGCCGCTCTCCCACGGCGGATGCGGTACTCCGCGCACAGGTGGCCCGGGCGGGGCTCGCCGGGCGGGTGCATGTCGACAGCTGCGGTACCGCCGGCTACCACGTGGGCGAACCGCCGGATGCGCGGGCGACCGCGGCCGCGGCCCGGCGCGGCTATGATCTGAAGCCCCTGCGCGCGCGGCAGTTCGATGCCGCGGACTTCGAGCGCTTCGACTACATCCTCGCCATGGACGAGAGCAACCTCGCCCACCTGGAGGCCCGGCGGCCGGCGGACTACCGCGGCCGGCTGGACCTGTTCCTGGCGCTCGCACCGGCGCTCGGCCGGCGCGAGGTGCCCGATCCGTACTACGGCGGTGAGCGCGGCTTCGAGGAGGTCCTCGATCTCGTGGAAGGCGCGGGCGAGGCGCTGCTGGCGGAGCTGGCCGGTGGCGAGCGCGGCTGAAGACCTCACGGCCCTGACCACCCTGCGGCTGCCGGCAAAGGCCGCGGCCCGCCGCGACGTCGCCGACCTGCCCGCACTCCGCGAAGGACTCGTCGCGGCCCGGGCCGCTGGCCTGCCCGTCATTGTGCTCGGCGAGGGCAGCAACGTGGTCTTCGCCGCGGATGTGGACGCGCTGGTGCTGCGCTATACGGCGACCGGCCGCGAGGTGCTGGCCGAGGACGGCGACAGCGTGGTGCTCCGCGTCGCCGCCGGCGAGCACTGGCACTCGCTGGTCTGCTGGTGCCTCGAACAGGGCTACCACGGCCTGGAGAACCTCGCGCTCATCCCCGGCACCGTGGGCGCGGCGCCGATCCAGAACATCGGTGCCTACGGCGTCGAACTCGCGCCCTTCGTCGAAGCCGTTCACGCGATGCGTATCGCCGATGGCGAGACGCTGACCCTGTCGCAGGCGGATTGCGCCTTCGCTTATCGCGACAGTATCTTCAAGGGCGCGCTGCGTGACAGGGTGGTCATTACGGCCGTGGATTTCCGCCTGCAGCGGAGGCCCGCCCCGGTCACGGCTTACCCCTCGCTGCGCGAAGCACTCGCCGGGCGGCCGACAGCGCCCGGGCCGCGGGACGTGTTCGACGCAGTGGTGGCCCTGCGCCGGGCACGGCTGCCGGACCCGGCGACCACGCCGAATGCCGGCAGCTTCTTCAAGAACCCGGTGGTCGACGCGGCGACGGCAGACAGGCTCGCGCACCAGTACCCCGGCATGCCGCAGTTCGCGGTCGCCGGTGGCCGCAAGCTCGCCGCCGGCTGGCTCATCGAGCAGTGCGGCTGGCGCGGCGTGGCGGGGGAGGGCGTTGCCGTGCACCCGGGGCACGCGCTGGTGCTCGTGAACCGCAGCGGTGACGGCCGTGCATTGCTCGCCCTGGCGCAGCGTATCCAGGCCTCGGTCGCCGGGACCTTCGGCTGCTACCTCGAGATCGAGCCGCGCGTGTACGGAGCGGCGCCATGAGCCGCTTCGACGCCGAGGCCTTCCTGAAGACGCTGACCTCCCGCTGCGGCGTCTACCAGATGTACGGCGCGGACGGCGGGCTGCTCTACGTCGGCAAGGCGCGGAACTTAAAGAGCCGGGTCGCCTCCTATTTCCGCAACCGGGGCCTGAACGCCAAGACCGTGGCCCTGGTCTCGCGCATCAGCGATATCCAGGTGACGGTGACGGCCACGGAGGTCGATGCGCTGCTCCTCGAGCACAACCTGATCAAGAGCCACCGGCCACCCTTCAATATCCTGCTCAAGGACGACAAGTCCTACCCCTACATTTTCCTGTCGAGCGAGGACCGCTTTCCGCGCCTGGCGCTGCACCGCGGGCCGAAGCGGCGCAAGGGACGCTATTTCGGCCCCTACCCGAGCGCCGGGGCCGTGCGCCGCTCCCTGCACTTCCTACAGAAGGTGTTCAAGGTGCGCCAGTGCGAGGACAGCTATTTCCGCAACCGGTCCCGTCCCTGCCTGCAGTACCAGATCGACCGCTGCACGGCGCCCTGCGTGGATCTCGTCTCCGAAGCCGCTTACGCCGAGCAGGTCGAGAACACGGCGCTGTTCCTCGACGGCAAGAACCAGGAGCTGATGGTGCGCCTGGCCGACGACATGGAGCAGGCCGCCGCGGAACTCGCCTACGAGAAGGCGGCGGTGCTCCGCGACCAGCTGCGCCAGCTCCAGCACGTGCAGGCCACCCAGGGCGTGGAGGGCGGCAGTGGCGACCTCGACCTGCTGGCGGCGGTGACCGAGGGCGGCCACAGCTGCGTGCAGGTGCTGTTCGTGCGCGGTGCCCGCGTGCTCGGCAGCCGCACCTTCTATCCCTCCGCGCAGCTCGCCGAGACGCCGGAGGGGCTGCTCGGGGCGTTCCTGCCTCAGTTCTACCTGAGCGAGGGGCGGGCCCTGCCACCGGAGATCGTGCTCAATGCCGAGCCGGAGGACAGCCAGACGCTCGAGGAGGCCTTCAGCCTGCAGGCCGGGCGCCGAGTCCGCCTGCGCCACCGCGTGCGCGAGGCCCGGGCGCGCTGGCTGCAGATGGCCGAGCAGACCGCGGCGACCAACCTCGCGGCACACCTGGCCGGCCGCGAGAGTACCCAGGAGCGGCTGCAAGCGCTGCAGGAAGTGCTGGAGCTGGAGGCCTACCCGCAGCGCATGGAGTGCTTCGACATCAGTCACTCCAGCGGCGAGGCCACGGTCGCGTCCTGCGTGGTCTTCGACGAGAACGGCCCGCGCAAGGCCGACTACCGGCGCTTCAACATCGACGGCATCACCGCCGGCGACGACTACGCCGCCATGGAGCAGGCCCTGCGCCGGCGCTTCAAGCGGCTGAAGGCCGGGGAGGGGACCGTGCCCGATGTGCTCTTCATCGATGGCGGCAAGGGGCAGGTGCAGCAGGCGCTCGACGTGCTGGCCGGGCTCGAGCTGGACGGAATCCTGGTAGTCGGTGTCGCCAAGGGCGTGACGCGCAAGGCGGGCTTTGAAACGCTGGTGCTCGGCGCTTCGGGCATCGAGCAGAACCTGCCCGCCAACAGCCCGGCCCTGCACCTCATCCAGCAGATCCGGGACGAGGCGCACCGCTTCGCCATCAGCGGCCACCGGGCGCGCCGGGACAAGGCGCGGCGCGGGTCGCGGCTGGAGGCTATCCCCGGGGTAGGCGCCAGGCGACGGCGCGAACTGCTGCGCCATTTCGGCAGCGCGAGAGGCGTCGCCAATGCCAGCGTCGACGAATTGAAAAAAACCCAGGGCATCAGTGCTACCATGGCACAGCAGATCTACGACCACCTGCACAGCACGGCGGACTAGGTCGGCAGCTTCAGGAACCACGAGACAGCGCCTTGCCGATCAATATTCCCAATGCCCTGACTCTGCTGCGGATCCTATTGATCCCCGTCCTCGCCGTTGTCTTCTACCTGCCTTTCGAGGGCCACCTGCTGGTCGCGGCGGGCATCTTCACGCTAGCCGCGGTCACTGACTGGTTCGACGGCTACCTGGCCCGGCGCCTGGGCCAGATGACCCCGTTCGGCGCCTTCCTCGACCCGGTGGCTGACAAGCTGATGGTCGCCGTGGCCCTGGTACTCCTCGTCGAGCGCCATGACACGCCGCTGTTCACCCTCGCTGCCTGCGTGATCATCGGACGGGAGATCGTGATCTCCGCGCTCCGGGAATGGATGGCCGAACTCGGGGAGCGGACTTCGGTGGCCGTTTCCTACATCGGCAAGGTCAAGACGGCTTTCCAGATGGTGGCGGTCATCGGCCTGCTGGCCATCGACCCGGCGCGCGACGGCACCTGGCTGCTGGGCCTCTGCTACCTGCTCCTGTACACGGCCGCGGTGCTCACGCTCTGGTCCATGGTCGCCTACCTGCGCGCCGCCGCCCACGTGATCCGCGCCCGG
>CAYTJQ010000017.1:0-59518 GCA_964438205.1 uncultured Alteromonadaceae bacterium | reverse complement strand
GAACCCGCGTCCGCCAGTACTCCGCCTTCGGCTCTACATGCTTAGATTCCGTCTATTACTTTGACCTTCCACAGCCCGACGGGCAGGACGTGGTCGGCGAGCCCCGTTTATGTTTAACAGCCTGACCCGGGGCGAGCCCGGCTGCGATCCAGTTCTCTATGACAGTCAGTAGCGCGGCACTGGCACCTTGCTAAAGACCGCTAGGGCCGAAGCCACTAGATGAGGGTCACGATGGACCGCTTACGCGGCCAGCGCTACCTCGTAGTTGTCGTCGTTGGCAACTATTGGTTTGCAGCTTTGGATTTACGTGATTGGCTGCCATCACGGCATGCACCTCAGGGTTCGTTACTGCCGTCGAATCCGTATCGCCCCCAGGTTCCAGCGCGAGCATAGCACATCAGCCATGCTTCGCTGTCATCAACTTCGACCCGTGCCCGGGTGACAAGTTCCCTTGCAGCACCCCGGTCGCGGTAGCCCGCGGCCCGCCGGGCACGGCATAATGCCGGTTCGTGGAACCCGTCTCCCGGAGCCCCCTTGAGCGAGAAGCTCGAACACATGGCCTTCCTCAGCATGCTGGTGGCGGTCACGCTGCTCTTCGGCCTGCTGCTCTGGCCGTTCCTGGCGCCGTTGCTCTGGGCCTGCATCATCGCCGTGCTGTTTCACCCGGTGCAGATCTGGCTGGCGCGGCGCTGGGGCGAGCGGCCCAATACTATTGCCCTGGTGACGCTCCTCGGCTGCGTTGTGCTCGTGGTCATTCCCGTACTGTTCCTGCTGGTCTCTTTCCTGCAGCAGGGGCTTGCGCTGTTCGAGCGGATAGAGGGCGGGCAGCTCAAGCCGGGCGTCTACCTCGAGGAAATCCGGACGGCTTTCCCGGGGGTGCAGGCGCTCCTCGATCGCCTCGACATCGACATGACCACCGCGCGGGAGAATGCGGCGCAGGCGGCGGTGACTGCCAGCCAGTTCCTGGCCCGCAACGCTCTCGCCTTCGGCCAGGGGGCCTTCGGCTTCATGCTGCAACTGGCGCTCATGCTCTATGTCGCCTTCTTCCTGCTGCGCGATGGCCGGGCCCTGGTCGAGAAGCTCATCCATGCCCTGCCACTCGGTGACGAGCGGGAGCGGCACCTGCTCCAGAAGTTTGCCGAGGTGGCCCGGGCCACGGTGAAAGGCAACCTGCTGGTGGCGATCGTCCAGGGGGCGCTGGGCGGCCTGATCTTCTGGATCCTCGGCCTGCCCGGCCCGCTCCTCTGGGGGGTGGTGATGACCGTGCTCTCCCTGATCCCGGTCGTCGGCGCCGGGGTGGTCTGGCTGCCCGCCGCGCTCTATCTCTACGCGATCGGTGAACTCGTGTCCGCAACGGTGCTCATCGCCTACGGTGTGCTGGTCATCGGCCTCGCGGACAATATCCTGCGGCCGATCCTCGTCGGCCGGGACACCAAGCTCCCGGACTGGATGGTCCTCCTGTCCACCCTCGGCGGCATTGCGCTGGTCGGCATCAACGGCTTCGTGGTCGGCCCCCTCATTGCCGTGCTCTTCGTGGCCTTCTGGCAGATTTTCAGCGACGAGTTCAACCCCGGCACGCGCCTGGCATCGCCTGCCAACGGCGACCCGGGCGAGGACTGACCTCGGCTGGGCTGCGCGTCACCGGGTCAGGCAGCGGCGTCCGGTCCGTCGTCCCCGTCGGCTGTCTCCTCCACCGCATAGCTCCCGGTCTCCGGGTAGGGTTCCGGCGCGTCGAGCGGCTCCTGCGGTGGCGGGCGTTCGACGACACGGCGCTTGCCCTTGGCCGCTTGTGCGAGCTCGCGCAGGCCCTCCGGGTCGAAGGCATCCACGCGAAGCACGTCGTAGAGGGCGGTCAGCGCGGCCAGCAGCGGCTCGCGCTCATCCTCGCTGACGATCCCCTCGCCCACGGCCCAGTTCACCAGCTCCGCGCGCTGGTGACCCATGAGCAGGGCGATGCCGTCGAGTTCGTCCTCGTCGCGCTTGCGGATGGCGACGTGCAGCCGGTTGCGGATGTGGGCCGTTTCCCGGGCGAGGCGATAGGCGTTGAGCACGCGGCCGAGGGAGTCGTCCGGGTTCTCGGTGCGATAGCAGCCGGCGGCGAGGGCATCGCGCAGCGGTGTGTCCTCGACGATGGCGGCAGCGACGGTACGGCCGAGGGTGTCGTCGGGACCCGCGAGGCGCGTATGCCCCGGGGGGAACACCAGCCAGCGCAGCGGGCGGCGGAGGGCCGGCGCGGGGAAGTTGTCCACGGCACCGCGAAGCGCGTCCTGCAGGTCCGCGAGGTTGCGTTGCAGGCACCATTCCACCAGCGGCTTCTGCTCCGGCGGGTAGCCCTGGTCGTGCCAGAACTTGATCACTGCCGAGGCGTAGTAGAGGGCCACCAGGCTGTCGGCCATGCGCCCGGACAGGCGCTGGCGGGCCTTCAGGCCGCCGCCCACGGATAGCAGGGTGACGTCGGTCAGCAGGGCGAAGGCCGCCGAGAAGCGCGCCAGCTGCCGGTAGTAGCGCTCGAGGTCCGCCTTGAAGGGCACGCGCTCGAGCCGGCCACCGGCGTAGCCGAGGAGGAGGGCGCGCAGGCCATTGCGCACCGTGTGCGCCATGTGTTCATAGAAGACCGTGTCGAAGGCCCGGGCCCCGCGCACGCTGTCGCTGTCCCGGGCGGCCTCGATTTCCCGGGTGATGTAGGGGTGGCAGCGGATCGCCCCCTGGCCGAAGACCATGAGGCTGCGGGTCAGGATGTTGGCCCCCTCCACGGTGATCGCGATGGGCACGGCCTGGTAGGCGCGGGCGAGGAAGTTCCGCGGCCCGGTGATCACGCCGCGGCCGGCGACCACGTCCATGGCGTGGTTGATGGCCTCGCGCATGAGGTCCGTGTTGCGGTACTTGAGCAGCGCGGAGGGCACCGAGGGGCGAACGCCCCGGTCCAGCATGCCGACGGTGAGCAGCCGCGCCGCGTTCATCTGGTAGGCGTGGCCCGCCAGTGGCTCCAGCGCCTCCTGTACCCCCTCGAACTCGCTGATGGAGCGGCCGAACTGCTCCCGCGTGTAGGCGTAGGCGCCGGTAGCGAGGCTCGCCAGCTTGCCGGCGCCGGTGCCGAGGGCCGGCAGGGAGATGGAGCGGCCGATGGACAGGCACTCGAGGAGCATGGTCCAGCCCTTGCCGACGCCCTCCCGGCCGCCGATGACCTGCTCCAGCGGGATGAAGACATCGTTGCCCCAGGTCGGTCCGTTCATGAACACGGTGTTCATGGGCAGGTGGCGGGCGCCGGCGTGCACCCCGTCGAGGTCCCGGGGGACGAGCACACAGGTCACGCCCACGACCTCGTCGCCGCCGAGGAGCCGGTCCGGGTCGTAGACCTTGATGGCGAGGCCGATCAGCGTCGCCACCGGCGCCAGCGTTATGTAGCGCTTGTTCCAGGTGACGCTGAGGCCGAGCACCTCCTCGCCCTGCCACTGGCCGCGGCAGACGATGCCCTTGTCCGGGATGGCGCCCGCGTCGGAGCCGGCAACCGGCGAGGTGAGGGCAAAGCAGGGGATCTCGTCGCCGCGCGCCAGGCGCGGCAGGTAGTAGTCCTTCTGCTCATCGGTGCCGTACTCGAGCAGCAGTTCCCCCGGGCCGAGGGAGTTGGGCACCATCACCGTGACGGCGGCGGAGACGCTGCGCGTGGACAGCTTCATCACGGTTTCCGAGTGGGCCGTGTGCGAGAAGCCCTTGCCGCCGTAGGCCTCTGGAATCATCAGGCCGAGGAAGCCGTCCGCCTTGATCTGCTCCCACACCGGCGCCGGGAGGTCGAAGTCCTCGTGGACCATGGCCCAGTCATCGAGCATGGCACAGAGGTGCTCCACGGGGCCGTCGACGAAAGCCTGCTCGTCCTCGCTCAGCTGCGCGGGCCGCGCATTGAGCAGCTTGTCCCAGTCCGGGCTGCCGGAGAACAGTTCCCCGTCCCAGTCCACGGAGCCGGATTCCAGCGCCTGTGCCTCGGTGTCCGAGAGCTTCGGCAGCATGCTGCGGATACGGCCCAGCAGCGGGCGGCTCAGGAAGCGCTCGCGAAGGGGGTTGGGCTGCAGGAGCAGGAGCGCGGCACCGATAAGGATGGCAGCGAGCACGAGCGTGACGGTGCCGATACCGTCCAGCAGCACGCCGACCCCGGCGGCGATCACAAGCGCGATGCGGGCCTGGCCCGCGTCCGTGGCGCGGTAAATGAGAACGAGAGCAGTGATGATAAAGAGCAACAGCGTCATGGTGGCGCTCCTCGGAAAGTGGCTCTCATAACCGTAGTCGAAGCCGGGCCATTTTCCAGCGCCCCCCGCGTGCAGGATTTGGCATCTGCGCCCGCGCTCGGTAGGCTGGAGGGTTCATTCACACTCTGGAGGGCCCATGCCCGATGACAAGCAGACCTTTAACCCCGAGAGCTACGACCCCGACAAAGGCTATGTCGCCCTGCTGGGCTGGAGCCTGAATGCCATCGAGGCGGCGGACCAGTTCGACCGCCGCTACGTCGTGGTCGCCCCGGACTGGGCAGAAGAGTACTGCGAAAACCACGACATTCCCTACCTGCCCTGGAACTTCGAGCGCCTGAACGACCGCTCCGTGGAAATCGCCCAGACGCTCAAGGACATGGGCGTCGACGTTGCCATCCCCCTGTTCGAGGAAACGGTGGAGTGGGCCGGTGCGATCAATGCCGTGCTCCTCGACAAGCCGCGGCTCTTCGGCCAGGCCATGCTGCTGCGCGACAAGGCCCTCATGAAGCGGCGGGCGCAGCTCGGCGGCATCCGCGTCGGCATCTTCGAGGAAGCCCATGACAAGGACGACGTCATCCGCTTCCTGAAGCGCGTGAACCAGACGCTGCTCAAGCTCGACGGGGACCCGAATGACCCGATTCACCTCAAGGCCTTCGACAAGGCGGGCTGCCTCGGCCACCGCGTGATCCGCACGCCGGACGAGGTGGACACGATCCCGGAGGAGGAGTTTCCCGTGCTCATGGAGTCGCACCTCGACGGCTGGGAATTCGCCGTGGAGGCCTGGATCCACGACGGCAGGATCGCCTTCCTCAACATCTCGGAGTACGTGACCCTCGGCTACTCGGTCTTCGTGCCCGCCACGCCGGACCTCGAGCAGTACCGCGACCAGATCCGCCAGCAGATCGAGCTGCTCATCAAGACCTTCGACATCGACTTCGGCTTCGTGCACCCGGAGTACTTCGTGACCAGCGACGGCACCATGTACTTCGGCGAGGTCGCCTACCGGCCGCCGGGCTTCAAGGTGTTCGAGCTGCTCGAGCGCGCCTATGGCTTCAATGCCTACCAGGGCCTGATCCTCGCCTTCGATCCAAAGGCGACGGCGGAGGAGGTCGCGGCGTTCTTCCCGAAAGCGGTGGTCGACGCGAAGACCTACGCCGGCTGCTTCGGTGTCTACCCCCGGCGGCGGGTCGTCAGCCGGCTGGAGATGCCCCCGGAAACGGAGGATCATCCCTACTTCGAATCGCACGAGCTGACGCCGCCGCTCGAGGAGACCGTCACCAAGCGCACGGCCTTCGGCACGCACTGGGGCCTCGTGTACTTCCAGGGCGATGACCCCTACGAACTGCGCGACCTGCTCAAGGCGCAGGAAGCGCTCGATTTCTATGTCTGAGGGTGTTGGCTGTCATGCAAGCTAGCGTCGAACAGGAGCTTCCCGAACGGCTCGCATTGCGGGCCGGGCGCCTCGACGGCGCCGTCGAGGCATTGCGTGGCGCCAGCCGGGTGACCCACGGGGCGAAGGTGCCCCGGGTCCTGGACGCGGCGCGCCAGGTGCTGGCGGAGGAGGGCGGGCTCGCCCTGCTGCACGAGCGCATTGCGGCGCTGGATGCGGCCGGTGTTTTCCGCGGGTCGGACTGGGACAAGCCGGAACAGCTCGTCCCCGCGCTGGCGCGGCAGGCGCTGCACAGTCCCGATCCCGCCACCGTGGTCATCGAGGTGCTCAGCGAACTGCGCTTCCTGGCCATCGTCGAGGGCGGCTATGCGCAGCCGACGGTTAGCCCGGATGCCGCGCACAGCCACCTGGTGCGGGTGGTCGCGTTGAACCTGTCGATCCTGTTCGGTCTCGCCGGCGAGGCGGAGCGGCAGCAGGACGCGCGCCTCGGCGCGATTGCCCGGCAGGTCATCGCCTACGTGGTCGACCGTCTCGGCTTCGACCAGGTGATCGACGAACTCATCGCGGAGATCTGGCGCATCCTCGAGCAGCGACCCATACAGGTCGAGCCGGTCCGGGAGATGGTCGCGCAGATCGCCCGCTGCCTGCAGGACCCGGTCATCGACCTCGGCGGCAGCGGCCGCGGTGCAGAGCGGCTCGTAAGCAGCCTCTTCGGCCCGACGCGGGCCTGCAGCGAGGATCCGGGTACCGCCGTCTACGGCGAGCGCCTGGCGGCGATGGACGCCGTCACGCTGCAGGGCGAGGTCATGGGCCTTGCCCGCTCCATGCACGACACGGGCCTGGTTTCGCCCTACCACGCGGTCGCGGTCCGGCATCTGCTCGCTACCGGTGAGGGCACCCTGCTGTCCGACGCGCTCGGTCTGTCGAGCACGGGCCGCGACTGCCTGCTCTGCTACCAGGGGCTGGTACACGCGCTGGTCGAGGCGGCGATCCATCCGCAGAGCTGCCAGGCACTCTACGGCCTGGCGCTGATGCTGGAGCGGGGCATCCTCTACCAGCCGCCGGTCGCGCCGGCGCTCTGGCGCCAGCGGCGGCTGGTACTGTCGCCCGCCGCCCGGGAGCGCCTGCTGCAGGTTTACGGCGATCAGCCGCCACCGGAGCAGCGGCTGCTGGCGGGCGTTCTCGCGGTGCTCGGCCAGCCCCTGGGCATCGGCCAGGGCAACAACCCGACCTGCCAGTCGGCGCGCGCGCTGTCGATGTGGTCAAACAGTGACCCCGACTACCTGTTGCAGATGGTTGCCTGGGCGGCCCGGGACGACGAGATCATCATGCACTTCGAGGGCGAGGGCATTTCCTCCCGTGCGGGCGCGCCGCCGGCGGTGCCGGTACTGGGCTTCGACCTCGACCCGGTGTCACTGCTGGTGGTGCCGCACCTGGACCTGATCTACGCGCAGATGATGCAGCGCTGCATCGGGCGCCAGGAGGACCCGCACTGCTGGGTAAACCCCGAATTCCACGGCTGGTGGGCGGGCCGCGGCTTTCGTATCAATGTGGATGTGGCCACGGGCAAGCTGGCGGCCCTCGAGGACTTCCTGCGCCACTTCTTCGCCTGCTACCACCCCTACTACAACGGCAACCAGCCGCTCATTCATCCGCAGCCGGCGGGCGTCGCGGTGACCGACAGTGCCGCGCGCTTCATCGGCTGGCATGCGATCACGATCCTCCGCGTCGCCCTCGACCAGGAGGAGGTGATGCGGGTGTACTTCTTCAACCCGAACAACGACGGCGGCCAGGACTGGGGCGACGGGGTGGTGGTCAGCACGGCCGGCCACGGCGAGCGCTACGGGGAATCGTCGCTGCCGTTCGCAGAGTTTGCCTCGCGCCTGTACATCTTTCACTTCGATCCGCTGGAGCCGGGCGCGCCGGAGACGGTGGAGGAAAGCGTGGTGGCGGGTTGTGCGGAGCAAGTGCGGGGAAGCTGGGCGGCGGACCGGATTCCGGACCTGGCGGCCCAGGCCGTCCCGCCACCCTGAGCGGTCAGGTGGCCATCAGCTGCCGGAGCACGTAATGCAGGATGCCGCCGCCGGCGTAGTAGCTGGCCTCGTTCGCCGTGTCGATACGCGCCTTGAGCTCGCAGCTGCGGGTGCTTCCGTCCGGGTAGCTGACCTGGAGCGCGATCGCCTGCCCGGGTGAGACGCCGCCGGCGATGCCGTGTAGCGACAGGGTCTCGTCGCCGGTGAGGTCGAGGGTCTTGCGGCTCTCGCCCTCTGCGAACTGCAGCGGCAGCACGCCCATGCCGATGAGGTTCGAGCGGTGGATGCGCTCGAAGGACTCGGCGATGACCGCCCGCACGCCGAGGAGCAGGGTGCCCTTGGCCGCCCAGTCGCGGCTGGAGCCCGTCCCGTACTCGCGCCCGGCCACCACGATCAGTGGTGTGCCCTCCTCCGCGTAGCGCATGGCCGCATCGTAGATCGGCAGTTGCTCGCCGCTGGGCACGTGCCGCGTGTAACCGCCCTCGACGCCGTCGAGCATCTCGTTGCTGATGCGCACGTTGGCGAAGGTGCCGCGCATCATCACCTCGTGGTTGCCGCGACGGGAGCCGTAGGAATTGAAGTCGGGCTTGTGGATGCCGCGCTCTACCAGGTAGCGGCCGGCGGGGCTGTCGGCGCTGAAGGAGCCGGCCGGCGAGATGTGGTCCGTGGTCACGCTGTCGCCGAGCAGGGCGAGAATGCGTGCACCATCGACGTCCGCGAGGGCCTCGGGTTCCGGTGCCATGCCCTGGAAGTAGGGCGGGTGCTGGATATAGGTCGAGCTGTCGGACCAGTGGTAGGTTTTGCTGTCCGGCACCTTGATGGCCTGCCAGGTGGCATCGCCGTCGAAGACCGAGGCGTACTCCTCCCTGAACATGGCGGTGCTCACCCGGGCCACGGCCTCGGCGACCTCCGCCTGCGTCGGCCACAGGTCCGCCAGGTACACGGGCCTGCCCTCGGCGTCCTCGGCGATCGGATCCTTGCTGATATCGAGGCGGACGTTGCCGGCCAGCGCGTAGGCCACCACCAGCGGCGGCGAGGCGAGCCAGTTCGCCTTCACCAGCGGGTGTACCCGGCCCTCGAAATTGCGGTTGCCCGACAGCACGGAAGAGACCGTCAGGTCGCCGGTGACAATGGCCTTCTCGATCGGCTCCGGCAGCGGGCCCGAGTTGCCGATGCAGGTGGTGCAGCCGTAACCGACGAGGTTGAAGCCGAGCTGGTCCAGCGCTGCCTGGAGGCCGCTGGCGGCGAGATACTCGGTTACGACGCGGGAGCCGGGAGCGAGGGAGGTTTTCACCCAGGGCTTGACCGCAAGCCCGCGCGCGACCGCTTTCTGTGCGAGCAGGCCGGCGGCCATCATCACGCTGGGGTTGGAGGTATTGGTGCAGGAGGTGATCGCCGCGATCACCACGGCGCCGGGGTTCAGGTGCATCGCCTCCCCGCCGAGTTCGCAGAGCTGGCTGCTCGCGTGCAGGTAGCTGGCGTCGATGCCTACGGCCCCCTGGCCGCCCTCGCCCTCGAGGCGGGCGGCGTCGGCGGCGGTCGTGCCCTCGCCCTGCTCCATGAGCAGCTCGAAGGTGCTGCGCACCTGGCCGAGGCCGACGCGGTCCTGGGGGCGCTTGGGACCTGCCAGGCTCGCTTCCACGTCGCCCAGATCGAGGTCCAGGACGCTGGAGTAGGACGGTTCGTGCCCCGGCTCGCGCCACAGCCCCTGCGCCTTGCAGTAGGCCTCCACGAGGGCGACCTGGTCGGCATCGCGGCCGGTGAGCTCCAGGTAGGCCAGGGTCTGCTCGTCGACCGGGAAGAAACCGCAGGTGGCACCGTACTCCGGGGCCATGTTGGCGATGGTGGCCCGGTCCGCCACCGGCATCTCGGCGAGGCCGTCGCCGAAGAACTCCACGAACTTGCCGACCACGCCGTGCTTGCGGAGCATCTCGGTGACCGTGAGGACGAGGTCCGTCGCGGTGATCCCCTCGCGCAGCTTCCCGGTGATGCGGAAGCCGACGACCTCGGGGATCAGCATCGAGACCGGCTGGCCGAGCATGGCCGCCTCCGCCTCGATGCCGCCCACGCCCCAGCCGAGGACGCCGAGGCCATTGATCATGGTGGTGTGGGAGTCCGTGCCGACCAGCGTGTCCGGGAAGGCCATGAGGTTGCCGTCCCGGTCGTCAGTCCACACGGTGCGCGCCAGGTACTCGAGGTTCACCTGGTGGCAGATGCCCGTGCCGGGCGGCACGACCCGGAAGTTGTTGAAGGCCTGCTGGCCCCAGCGCAGGAACTCGTAGCGTTCCCGGTTGCGCTGCATCTCGATGGCCACGTTGTCGGCAAAGGCCGTTGCCGAGCCGTACTCGTCCACCATGACCGAGTGGTCGATGACCAGGTCCACCGGGGAGATCGGGTTGATCTTCGCCGGGTCGCCGCCGGCGGTGGCGAGGGCATCGCGCATGGCCGCCAGGTCCACGATGGCGGGCACCCCGGTGAAATCCTGCATCAGCACCCGCGCCGGGCGGAACTGGATTTCCGTTTCCGAGCGCTGGTAGTCGAGCCATGCCGCCATGGCATCGAGGTGCTTGCGGCTGACGGTTTCGTCGTCCTCGTGGCGCAGCAGGTTCTCGAGCAGGACCTTCAGGGAGAACGGCAGCTGCTCCAGGTCGCCGAGCTGCCGGGCCGCGCGGGGCAGGCTGTGGTAGCCGTAGCTGCGGTTACCGACCTGCAGGTCGGTCAGGGTGTTGAGACTGTTCTTTGCGGTGGCGTGGGTCACGGTGGCCTCCGGATTGCTCCGCGGAGCGCCCCGTTACCGGGGCGCGGGTGAGGGCGTCGGGGCGGCGCGGTGGCCGCACCCGCGCGGGGTCGCGCTGTCCTTATTCCGGCATCCTGGTGGTGCGCAGGTAGGGCAGGCGGATCTCGATCTCGCCGAACTTCGTCCTGGCGGCGTCGTCATCGAGGGACAACGCGACGATGACGTCCTGGCCGTGCTCCCAGTTCGCCGGCGTGGCGATGGGGTTGCCCCAGGTGGCCTGCAGCGCGTCGAGGGCGCGCAGTACCTCGGCGAAGTTGCGGCCGACGCTCATGGGATAGGTCATCGACAGCTGGAGCTTCTTGTCCGGGCTGATGATGAAGACCGAGCGCACGCTGGCCGAGTCGGCGGCGGTGCGGCCGTCCGGGAGGTAGGCGTCCGCGGGCAGCATGTCGAAGGCTTTCGAGACCTCCAGGTTCTCATCGGCGATGATCGGGAAGCCGGCCGGAGCGCCGCAGAAGTTCTCGATATCGGCCTTCCACTGCTTGTGCTCCTCGACGCCGTCCACCGACAGGCCGATGACCTTGGTGCCGCGCTTCTCCCACTCGGCCGCGAGCGTGGACACGGCGCCGAACTCGGTGGTGCACACGGGGGTGAAGTCCTTGGGGTGGCTGAACAGGATCGCCCAGCTGTCGCCGACGAAGTCGTGCAGGCTGAAGTTGCCCTGGTCAGTCTCTACGTCCAGGTTGGGGATGGTGTCATTGATGCGAAGACCCATGCTATTACTCCTCTGTCGTTGGCGGGGAGGGCCCCCGAGTATAGACCCTGAAGCCGGGCGTCGTCCTGCCCGGCAAGGTCATCCGCTCAGAAGCCGCCGCCGTCCGCCAGCCAGGCGGTCTCGGCCTCCGTATGCTCGCGGCCGAGGGCGGCATTGCGCCCCGGGTAGCGGCCGAAGCGCTCGATCTCCTCGCGGTGCCGCTGCTCGTAATGCAGGGCGGTGGCGTTGCCGAGGGCCGTGAACAGGCGCAGCGCCTCGTCGTGCACGGCCAGGGACTCGGAATGCATGTACGGCATGTAGGTGAAATAGCGCTGGTCCTCATTCATGCGCCGGTCGTCGCCGCTGGCCACGGCCTCCTGGGCCAGCGCCAGGGCCATGCCGTCCTGGGCAAAGGCCCGGGGGCTGTCGCGGAAGAGGTTGCGGGAGAACTGGTCGAGCACGATGATCTCCGCGCAGCGCCCGGCGGGCGTCTGACGCCAGCGCCAGAGCTCGCCGGCGGCCGCCG
This sequence comes from uncultured Alteromonadaceae bacterium, assembly GCA_964438205.1. Classification (GTDB taxonomy): domain Bacteria; phylum Pseudomonadota; class Gammaproteobacteria; order Pseudomonadales; family Halieaceae; genus Pseudohaliea. Next base: position 47,837 of record CAYTJQ010000017.1, on the reverse strand, counting down.
CCCGGTGGGTGGCGAGGAACCGCTCCCGGATCACGGTGTCGACCGCATCGGAACGGCGGAACCGCGCGCGCGGCTCGAGTTCCTCGAACCAGAACGAGAGAATGGTCCCGGGCTCCATGCTGCCTCCCTGCGTGCGCTTGCGCAGACGCTCTGTCCGTTTGAATGGCCGGGTTTGACTCGCGGCAGGCGCTCGCGGCCCGCGTTGACCGCTCCGGCAAAAAAACCTACTTTGCGCTCTCCCGCCCGCGCTGCCAAGGATTGACGCCCATGGGATTCCACGCCGACACCGCCGTCGAGGCGATGACCGGGACGCGCTACGGCGCCACGCTCTGCGAGGGCTGGGACGTCGTCGGCAATGCCAACGGCGGCTACCTGCTGGCGATCGCGGCGCGGGCAATGGCGGCGGCGTCAGGGCGTCCGCACCCGGTGACCCTGAGCGCGCACTTCCTGTCGCCGGGGCGTCCGGGGCCGCTGACCATCGATTGCGAGACCATCAAGGAAGGGCGCCGCTTCGCGACGTTGTCGGCGACCCTGTCCAGCGCCGAGAAACCGCTCCTGCGCCTGCTCGGCGGTTTTGGCGATCTCGGTGCCCTCGAGGGGCCCGCCCGCATCGAGGAGCAGCCCCCGGAGTTGCCGCCGCCGGACGAGTGCCCGCGGGTGCGCGCCGCGCCGGAGGGCTTCCCGCCGGCGATGATGGACCGCATCGATCTCCGGCTGCATCCCGAGGATGCGGGCTTCAAGGCCGGCAGGCCGTCGGGCCGTCCGCTCTTCCGCGGCTGGTTCCGCCTGCTGGACGACGAGCCGCTGGACGCCTGCGCGCTGCTCCTGGCCCTCGACGCCTTCCCGCCGACGATCTTCAACGCCAACCTGCCCGTGAGCTGGACGCCCACGGTGGAACTCACCGCTCACCTGCGTGCGATCCCTGCGCAAGGCTGGCTGCGCTGCCGCTTCAGCACCCGCTTCATCGCCGGGGGCCTGATGGAGGAGGATGGCGAACTCTGGGACTCGGAAGGGCACTTCGTCGCCCAGTCCCGCCAGCTGGCGCTCGTCCCCCGGGCAGGTTGAGGCACCAGCGCCGATCGCCCCTATTACTGACCGAGGTCAATGCCCCGGTCCCGGCTGCAGGAGGAGCATAGAAGGCCACACTCGCAGTCCCGGGAGGCGGCCATGGACGCCGCGGACAGCCTGACGATCGACGGTAACGAGGCGGCGGCCCGTATTGCCCACCTCACCAGCGAAGTCATCGCCATCTACCCGATCACGCCGGCCTCGCCCATGGGCGAGTGGTCCGACGAGTGGTCGGCGCAGGGGCGGCAGAACCTCTGGGGCAGCGTACCCCGGGTGGTGGAAATGCAGAGCGAAGCCGGCGCGGCCGGCGCGATCCACGGCGCGTTGCAGGTCGGCGCGCTGACCACCACCTTCACGGCGTCCCAGGGCCTGCTCCTGATGCTGCCGAATATGTACAAGATTGCCGGCGAACTGTCGCCGACGGTGTTCCACATCGCCGCGCGCTCCCTGGCCTGCCAGGCGCTGTCGATCTTCGGCGACCACAGCGACGTGATGTCGGCGCGCAGCACGGGCTTTGCCATGCTGGCCGCGAACTGCCCGCAGGAAGTGCAGGACATGGCGCTCATCGCCCAGGCGGCGACGCTGCGCGGCCGTGTGCCGGTGCTGCACTTCTTCGATGGCTTTCGCACCTCGCACGAGGTGGCCAAGCTGGCCGCTGTGTCGCAGGAGACGGTGCGGGCCCTCATTGACGAGGCCGCCGTGCACGCCCACCGCCGGCGGGCGCTGTCGCCGGAGCACCCGGTGCTGCGCGGCAGCTCGCAGAACCCCGATGTGTATTTCCAGGCGCGGGAGACGGTCAACCCCTACTACCGGGCCTTCCCGGGGCTGGTGCAGGAAACCATGGACGCCTTCGCCGCGCTCACCGGCCGCCAGTACCGGCTCTTCGACTACGTCGGCGACCCGGCGGCGGAGCGGGTGCTCGTGCTCATGGGCTCCGGCGCCGAGGCTGCCGAGGAGACCGTCGACTACCTCGTCCGCCAGGGCGAGCCCGTGGGTGTGCTCAAGGTGCGCCTCTACCGGCCCTTTGACCCGCAGGCCCTGCTGGCGGCGCTGCCGGCCACGGCCCGGGCCATCGCCGTGCTGGACCGCACCAAGGAACCGGGCGCGGACGGTGAGCCGCTGTACAAGGACGTGGTCACGGCGCTGGCCCGCGATGCCATGGGCGATAAGCGTTTCCCGGCCCTGCCTCGCGTGGTCGGGGGCCGCTACGGCCTGTCGTCCAAGGAATTCACCCCCGGCATGGTGAAGGCGGTGCTCGACGAACTCGCGCGAGGGACGCCGGCCGACGGCTTCACCATCGGCATCCACGACGATGTCAGCGGCACCAGCCTGCCCTGGGACGACAGCTTCCGCACCGATGCCCACGATGGCTGTTTCCAGGCGCTCTTCTACGGCCTCGGCAGCGACGGCACCGTGGGCGCGAACAAGAACAGCATCAAGATTATCGGCGAGGCCACGGCGCTTCACGCCCAGGGCTATTTCGTCTACGACTCGAAGAAATCCGGCGCCACGACCGTCTCGCACCTGCGCTTCGGGCCCCGGCCGATCCGCTCCAGCTATCTCATAGAGCACGCCAGCGCCGACTTCGTCGGCTGCCACCAGCCGAACTTCCTCGGCAGCGTCGACCTGCTGTCCCGCGCCGCGCCGGGGGCCGTGTTCCTGGTGAATTCGCCGGAACCGCCGGAGCGCTTCTGGGACAGCCTGCCCGCCGAGGTACAGAGGCAGGTTCTCGAAAAGGGGCTGTCCCTGTACTGCATCGATGCCTACCAGGTGGCTGCCGACTGCGGCCTCGGCAAGCGCATCAACACGATCATGCAGACCTGCTTCTTCGCCATTTCCGGCGTGCTGCCGCGGGACGAGGCCATCACGGCGATCAAGGACGCGGTGGAGAAGACCTACGGGCGCCGCGGCCGGCGCATCGTCGAGGTGAACTTCGCGGCCATCGATGCCACCCTGGCCGGGCTGCACCAGGTGCCCGTGGGCGCTGCGGCGGCGCCGGGGTCCGCGGAAGCACCGGCGGAGGACGACAGCTTCATCGCCCGGGTGACCCGCCGCATCATGGCCGGTGAGGGCGACCTGATTCCCGTGAGCGCCATGCCCGACGATGGCAGCTTCCCGGTGGGCACTGCCGCGCTGGAGAAGCGCAACCTCGCCCTGGAGATCCCCGTGTGGGACGCGGACCTCTGCACCCAGTGCGGCAAGTGCGCGCTGGTCTGCCCGCACGCGGCGATCCGCGCCAAGGTCTTCGATGCGGGGCTGATGAGCGATGCGCCGCCGACCTTCAAGGCCGAGCCCACCCGGAGCAAGGATTACCCGGAGGGCACCCTGATGAGCTACCAGGTGGCACCGGAGGATTGCACCGGCTGTACGCTCTGCGTGGATATCTGCCCGATCCGGGACAAGTCCAACGCCAGCCACAAGGCCCTGAACATGGCGCCGCAGGCGCCGCTCCGGGAAGCCGAGCGCGACAACTGGCGCTTCTTCACCGGCCTGCCCGAATACCCGCGGCCGGCGCTGAAGACGGGGACGATTCCCGGCGCGATGGTGCTCGAGCCCCTGTTCGAGTTTTCCGGCGCCTGCGTGGGCTGCGGCGAGACGCCTTACCTCAAGCTCGCGAGCCAGCTTTTCGGCGACCGCATGGTCATCGCCAATGCCACCGGCTGTTCCTCGATCTACGGCGGCAACCTGCCGACCACGCCGTGGAAGGCCAACGCCGAGGGGCGGGGCCCGGCCTGGAACAACTCGCTGTTCGAGGACAACGCGGAGTTCGGCCTCGGCATGCGCATGGCCATCGACCAGCAGGCCGTCCACGCGCGGGAACTGCTGGCGGCACTCCGGGACCGGCTCGACCCGGCCCTGGTCGAGGCCATCCTCGACGCGGACGAGAGCGACGAGGCGGGTCTCTTCGAGCAGCGCCAGCGTGTCGCCGCCCTGCGCGAGGCCCTGGCGGGGCTCGACGGCGAGGCCGCGGCGAACCTGGCGGAGCTGTCGGAAAACCTCTGCCGCAAGTCGGTCTGGTGTGTCGGCGGTGACGGCTGGGCCTACGACATCGGCTTCGGGGGTGTCGATCACGTCCTCGCCTCGGGGCAGGATATCAACATCCTCGTGCTGGATACGGAGGTCTACTCCAACACCGGCGGCCAGACCTCCAAGGCGACGCCGCGGGGTGCCGTGGCGAAGTTCTCCGCCGGCGGCAAGGCCGTGGCGAAGAAAGATCTTGCCCTGCTGGCCATGGAGTACCCGGATGTCTACGTGGCGCAGATCGCCTACGGCGCCAAGGATACGCAGACCCTGAAGGCCTTCCTCGAGGCCGAGGCACACCCGGGGCCGTCGCTGATCATCGCGTTCAGCCCCTGCATCGCCCACGGCGTCGACCTGTCGAACAACCACCACCAGCAGGAGCTGGCCGTGAAGAGCGGCCACTGGCCCCTGTTCCGTTTCAACCCGGCGCGGCTCGCGAAGGGGCAGAACCCGCTGCAGCTGGACTCGAAGGCGCCGAGCGTTCCCTACCGGCAGTACATGGAATCGGAGACGCGCTTCAGCATGCTCTGGCACAGCCACCCGGATGATGCCGAGGCCTTCGCGGCCCGGGCCCAGCGGGATATCGACACGCGCTTCGAGCACTACCGGCAGCTGGCCGCACTGGACTGGAGCGAGGGCGAGACCCTGAGCGCGGCCAAGGCTCAGCGCAGAAAGCAGGTCGAGGGCAGTCCGGTCGAAAGCAGCGCCGGCAAAGGCAGCGCTTTCCAAAGCAGCTCTATCGAAAGCAGCTCTATCGAAAGCAGTTCTATCGAAAGCAGCGAGGGCGAGTGACATGGCAGACCTGAGCAGTGCCTACCTCGGCCTCCCCCTCAAGAACCCGCTGGTGCCGTCCTCGTCGCCGCTCACCGGCGATCTCGACAGCGCCCGGCGCCTGGAAGACGCCGGCGCGGCCGCCATCGTCCTGCCGTCGTTGTTCGAGGAAACGATCATCGCCGAGGAGGAGCGGCTCACGCGCTTCCTGGACGACCAGGGCATCGGGCACAGTGAAGCGGACAGCTTCCGGCCCCTGCCGGCCCGTTTCCAGGGCACCGAGGAGACCTACCTCAAGCGGCTCCGACGGCTCAAGGCATCTCTGGGCATCCCCGTCATTGCCAGCCTCAACGGCACCACCGATGGCGGCTGGCTCGGCCATGCCACGGCCCTCGCGGAGGCGGGGGCCGATGCGCTCGAGCTGAACATCTACTACCTCGCCGGGGATCCGTCGGATACCGCCGCGAGCGTGGAGTCGCGTTACCTCGCCATCGCCCGCAGCCTGGTGGCCGCGGTGGACCTGCCGGTCGCCGTCAAGCTGTCGTCGCAGTTCACCGCGCCCCTGGACCTCGTCCAGGGCCTGGAGCGGGAAGGTGTGCGTGGGGTGGCCCTGTTCAACCGCTTCTACCAGCCGGACATCGATCTCGAGACCCTCGAGGTGGTCCCGCGTCTCGCCCTGTCCACGGCGGAGGAGGCGCTCCTGCGCGTGCGCTGGACCGCCATGCTGCGCGGACACACGCGCTGCGGGATTGCCGTCACCGGTGGCTTCCATTGTGCCGACGATGCGCTGAAGGCCCTGCTCGCGGGCGCCGATGTCGTCCACCTGTGCAGCGTGTTGCTGCGCGAGGGGCCCGTGGCCCTGGCGGCCATGCTCGACGCCATGGGTCGCTGGTTGGAGGAGCGCGAGTACGACTCCGTGGCCCAGCTCAAGGGCAGCCTCAGCTGCCAGCATGCACCGGATCCGGCGGCCTACGCCCGCGCCAATTACGTGCAGGTGCTGGAGAACTACAGCGTGCCCCCGGGGGTGCGCTATTGAGGCCGCCCACGTCGCCGAAGTCCAAGGGTCAGCGAGGTCGGCGATGTACTCCAGGGGGTGAGGGGCTCCGCCTGCTGTACCGCCAGAACCAGGGCCACGATCGTGACGATCGGCAGCCCCCGGCCCGAGGGCACGATGGACAGGTAGCTTGACAGGCCGACATCCGTAATCTTTAATCAAATGCGTCTAATTCGCATTTGCATATGAGAACGGAGGTTCGCTGTGCCCTGCCTTACCCCCCACACCCGCCCTCGCCGGTCCCTCCTTGCTGTCGCGCTGCTGCCCCTCGCCGGGGCTGTCGCGGCTGCCAACGAGGATGCATCGCGCGCCGTAGCGCAAGGCCTCGAAACCGTCACCGTCGTGGGCACCCGCACCGAGCGCACCCTCGACGAAGTCGAGGCGACGATCTCGGTCTACGGCCGGGAAGACATCGAGCGGCAGATCGTCAGGGACATCCAGGATCTCGTGCGCTACGAGCCGGGCGTCAGCGTTGGCGGCACCGGCAGCCGCTTCGGCCTGGAGGGCTTCAGCATCCGCGGCGTGGGGGGCAACCGGGTCCTGACCATGGTCGATGGCATCCGCATGCCGGAGGAGTTCTCCTTCGGTCCTTTCCTGTCGGCCCGGCGCGACTTCGTCGATGTGGACACCGTGTCGCAGGTAGAGATCGCCCGGGGCCCGGTGTCGACGCTCTACGGTAGCGACGCCCTGGGCGGGGTCGTGGCAATCACCACGCGCTCACCGCGGGACTATCTCGCTGACGGTGACCCGGCCTACCTCGGCCTGAAAACGGGCTACTCGAGCGAGGACAACAGCTATATCGGTGCCGTGACCGGCGCCTACGGCGGTCAACGCTTCGCGGGCCTCGTGAACTATAGCTACCGCAGCGGCGACGAGACGGAGACCGGAGGCAGCGACGGCGGCAGTGGCCCGGCTCGCAGCGAGGCGGACCCGCAGTCCATCGATACGGAGGCCCTGGGCACCAAGCTCGCCTTCATGCCGGCGCGCGGGCATGAGCTCATTCTCGGCCTGGAACGCTTCGAGAGCACCGTCGACACGACGCTACTGTCGGACTTCGGCACCGTCGTGCGCGGTACGGTCACCGACAGCCGCGTATCGAGGGACGAGCGTGAGCGCGACCGCTATAGCCTCGAGTATCGGTACGATCGCGCGGGGGGTCTCGTCGACTCGGCGCGTGTCACCGTCTATCAGCAGTCCTCCGAGACGTTCCAGGCGACCTTCGAGGAGCAAACGGCGCCGGGCTTTCGGGCCCTCGACCGACAGCGCTTTTCGACCTTCGAGCAGGAAATCCGGGGGGTCTTCGCCCAGGGGACGCGTACCCTCGCTGTCGCGGGGATGCAGCATACGGTCACCGCGGGCATCGATTGGTACCGCACGGACAATGAGAATCTCCGGGACGGCGGTACGGTGGACGCCCTCACGGGCGCGCCGCAGTTCGAGTTCAACCCCCTGCCGACGCGGGATTTCCCGAGCACGGAAGTCGAGAACCGGGCATTCTTCTTACAGGACGAGATCGTCATGCTCGACGGCCGCCTGCGGGTCACGCCCGGGCTGCGCTATGACGATTACACAGCCGATGTATCCCCTGACGCACTCTACTTCGACGGCAATCCGGGTGTGGCTCCGCCGGAAGATTATGACGACGCCGACCTGACGCTGAAGCTCGGCACGCTCTATCGCTTTACCGACAGCGTCTCAGCCTGGGGGCGCTACAGCGAGGGTTTCCGGGCCCCGCCCTACGACGATGTGAACGTCGGCTTCTCGAACTTTCTCGGTGGCTACAAGTCCATCGCCGCGCCGAACCTCGAGAGCGAGACCAGTGCGGGTATCGAGTTCGGTCTGCGTCTACAGGGGAGCTGGGGGCAGGCGCAGTTCGCCGCCTTTCGCACGGAATACGACAACTTCATCGAGGCCAATGCCATCGCGCCGGCGTTCCTCGCTACCGGCGGCATCGACCCGCGCGACGGTCTGCTGACCTTCCAGTCGATCAATCGCGGCAGCGTCGAGATCCAGGGGCTTGAATTCCGCGGCCGCCTCGGCCTCGGGGCACTGGCACCGGGCCTCGCAGCCCTCTCCCTGGAAGCGGCGGCAGCCTGGGCCGAGGGCGAGGATGACGATGGCGTTCCGGTGAATACCGTCGATCCCTTCAACGCCGTGCTCGGCCTGCGCTGGGCGCCGCCGCAGGCCCGCTGGGAGGCGGAACTGGTCTACACCTTCTCCGCGGACAAGGACGAGGACGATATCGACGGGCCGCGACTGGCCTCCGACGGCTTTCATGTCGTGGACCTGCTCGCCCACGTCGACCTGCGCGACAACCTGCAGCTCGATATCGGGGTCTTCAACTTGCTCGATGAGACCTACCTGCGCTGGGCCGACACGGCGGGTATCGCGGAGCTGGACAACCCGGAGCGCTTCACTCGCCCGGGCCGTAACGTGGGTGTGACCCTTCGGGCCGACTGGTAATGGGGGTTCTGACCAGCTGTTACCATCGCGCCCTGGCGCTGCTTGCGACCAGCCTGGTAGCGGGTGGCGCGGCCGCCCTGGAGTGCGGTGAGCCCGCGCCCGACGCGAGCCGTATCGCGGTGGCCGGCGGGTCCCTTGCCGAGATTCTCTACGCGCTGGAGGAAGAAGCGCGGATCGTTGCGGTGGACCGCACCGCTACCTTCCCGCCGGCCGCCCGCGAGCACCCGCAGATCGGCTACGTGCGCAACCTGTCGGCCGAGGGCCTGCTGTCCCTGCAGCCGACGCTCGTGCTCGGCGAGCACGACATGGGGCCGCCGGCGGTGGTCGACCAGCTCGAAGCGCTCGGCCTGGACCTGGCCGTGGTTCCCGAGCGCTTCGACGCCGAGGGTATCGCCGCCAAGATCCGCTGCGTCGCTGCGCTCCTCGGCCGCGGGGCGGCGGGGGAGGCCCTTATTGAGAAGGTGCTCGACGGTGTCGAGGCGGCGCCGGTAGCGGACGACGCGCCCCGGGGCATGGTGCTCCTGGGCCTTCGCGGGGGCTCCCCGGTGGCGGCCGGGCGCGACACCTCCGGCAGCGGCCTCCTGGCCATGGCGGGGGCGCGTAACGCCCTGGAGGGCTTCGACGGATGGAAGCCGGTGTCCGAGGAGGCCCTGGCCGTGGCGGCGCCGGCCTTCATCGTGGTGCCGGAGCGGGGCATTGCGGATGCCGGCGGCCTCGATGCACTGCTCGCACACCCGGCACTGCGGTTGACGCCGGCGGCGCAGGCGCGCCGTGTCATCGCCATGGACGGCATGGCCATGCTCGGCTTCGGCCCGCGGACCGTGGCCGCGGCGGCCGAGCTGCGCGAGCGCCTGCGGGGCGGCCCGTGAGCGACCTGCCGCTGCAGCGGCAGCTTTTTTCGCTGCCTTCCCTGGCCCTGCCGGGTCCGCGCCTGCTCGCGCTCGCCGGCCTGCTGCTGGCGGCGGCTGCGCTCGCCCTCAGTGTCGGCGCCGTACCCGTACCGGTGCTGGACCTGCTCACGGACCGCTCAGGCGTGACGCCTTTGCAGCGCATGGTGTTCCTGGAACTGCGCCTGCCGCGGGTGGTGCTCGCCGGCACGGTCGGTGCCGCCCTTGCCCTGGCGGGCGCGTGCCTGCAGGGCCTCTTCCGCAACCCGCTGGCCGAGCCGCAGCTGATCGGCGTCTCCTCCGGCGCGGCGCTCGGCGCCATTGCCATGATCGTCTTCGGCGAGGCCCTCGCGCTGCCGGAGGCGCTGAGTCCCTACAGCCTGCCCGTGGCCGCCATCGTCGGTGCGGTGGCTGTCACCGGGGCGCTGTACGCCTTCGCCAGCCGCCAGGGGCACGGCGGTGTGACGACCCTGCTCCTGGTGGGTATCGCGGTGAATGCGCTCGCGGGCGTCGGCATCGGCCTGTTCACCTGGCTCGCCAACGACGGCGAACTGCGTTCCCTGACCTTCTGGAGCCTGGGCAGCTTTGGCGGTACGCAGTGGGAGACGGCACTGCCGGCGATCGCGCTGATCGCCCTGGCCACGGCCTGGCTGCTGCCCACGGCACGTCGCCTCGACCTGCTGCAACTGGGCGAGCTGGAGGCGGCGCGGCTCGGCGTCTGCGTCGTCGCGCTGAAGCGGCGCCTCGTGTTCGGCGTTGCGGTGGCGGTCGGCGCCGGTGTCGCGGTGGCGGGGATCATCGGCTTCCTGGGCCTGGTGGTGCCGCATATCGCCCGGCTCCTCGGCGGGGTTCACCACCGCTACGTGCTGTCCGCCTCGGCGCTGCTCGGCGCGACGCTGGCCATCACCGCGGACCTCGGTGCGCGCACGCTCGTCGTGCCCGCCGAGATGCCGGTGGGCCTGATCACCAGCGCCATCGGCGCTCCGTTCTTCCTCTGGCTGGTACTGAGGTTGCGCCGATGAGCCTGGCCGCCCACGGTGTCAGCGTCCGCCGCGGTTCCGCGACCCTGCTCGCCGCCGTCTCCGTCGTCATCGAGCCCGGGGAGCTGGTCGTAGTCGTCGGTCCCAATGGCGCCGGCAAGTCCACCCTGCTGGCGCTGCTCGCCGGCGACCTGCGTCCCGATGAGGGCGCGGTCTTCCTCGGGGAGCATCCGCTCCACGGCCTGTCGTTGGCGGAGCGCGCGGCGTTGCGCGCTGTCGTCGGCCCTCCGCCGGCCCTGGCTTTCGACTACACCGTCAGCGACGTCGTGGCCATGGGCTGGGTGCATGGCGAGCGTTTCGGCCACGCGGTGCCGGTGCAGGCGCTGGACGCCGTGCTCGAGGCCTGCGAGCTGGGGGCGCTCGCACAGCGGGCCTTTCATTCCCTGTCGAGCGGTGAGCAGCAGCGGGCCCAGTTTGCCCGCGGCTGGCTCCAGCTCTGGCGGCCCGCCGGGGACCGGACGCCGCGCTGGCTCCTGCTCGATGAGCCGAATGCGAACCTGGACGTCGCCCACGGCCTCGCCCTGCTCGAAGAGCTGCGCGGCCTTGCCGGCCATGGTCTGGGGGTTCTTGCCGTCTTGCATGACCTCGATCTCGCCGCGCGCTACGCCGATCGCATCGTGCTGCTCGACGGCGGCCAGGTCGTCGCTGCCGGCGCGCCGGAATCCGTGATGACGGCGGACCGGCTGAGCGCCGTCTACCGTACACCGGTGCACGTCGAGCATCATGCAGCGCTCGAGCGCCTGGTTGTTATCGCCTGATCCGTTAGTCTGCTGAATCCACTGAACGAGGAAAAACCACCATGTTTATCGCCATGAACCGCTTTCGCATCGCCCGCGGCTTCGAGGAGGCTTTCGAGGACATCTGGCGCCAGCGCGATTCCTACCTGTCGCAGGTCCCCGGCTTTCGCACCTTTGCGCTGCTCAAGGGGCCGGAGAAGGACGACCACGTGCTCTACGCCTCGCACACGATCTGGGAGACCAGGGAAGATTTCGAGGCCTGGACCGAGTCGGATTACTTCCGCAAGGCGCACGCGCAGACGAGTGCGCCGAAGGGCACCTACCTCGCACACCCGGAACTCGAAACCTTCGAAGCCGTGGTCTGAAGCCGTGGTCTGAAGCCATGGTCTGAAGCGGTGGACTGAAGCGAGGACGCCGACAGGGGGTTGAGCGGAGCTCGTAGCTGCGGGAGCGTCCCTGGGCAGGGGCTTGAGCTAGCCGACGAACGCCCGTTCGATGACGTAGTCGCCGGCCGTGCCCTGGCTGGGGGAAACCGAGAAACCGCGCTCGTCCAGCAGCCGGGACAGGTCATCGAGCATGGCGATGCTGCCGCAGATCATGGCCCGGTCGCTCGCCGGGTCGAGCGGCGGCAGGCCCAGGTCCGCGGTGAGCCGGTCGCTGGCGACGAGGTCGGTGATCCGGCCCTGGTGCTCGAAGGGCTCGCGAGTGACGGTCGGGTAATAGCGGAACTTCTCCCGGACCACCTCGCCCAGGTAGGGATGCTCCGGCAGGTCCTTCGTGAGGTAGTCGCGATAGGCGAGGTCACTGACCTGGCGTACACCGTGTACGAGGACCACGTGGTCATAGCGGGCGTAGGCGTCGGGGTCGCGGACGATGGCCATGAAGGGGGCGAGGCCGGTGCCGGTGGCGAAGAGGTAAAGGTTGCGGCCGGGATGCAGGTCGGTCAGCACCAGCGAGCCCACGGGCTTCTTCCCCAGCAGTACCGTGTCGCCGGCCCGAATGTGCTGCAGCCGCGAGGTGAGCAGCCCGTCGGGCACCTTGATGCTGAGGAACTCGAGGTGATCCTCGTAATTCGCGCTGGCGATGCTGTAGGCGCGCAGGGCCGGCTTGTTGTCCACCTCGATACCGACCATGGTGAAGTGGCCGTTCTCGAAACGGAACGCGGGGTTGCGCTCGGTCGCGAAACTGAACAGGCGATCGTTCCAGTGGTGTACCCAGGTCACTGTGGCCGATTCGACGGCTGCCATGCGTTTCTCCTCAGGTGCTTCGGCGCCTATTGAGCGCCCGGCGCGGGCTGACTTGCGTTCGGCAACCCCGACAAGGCGCCAGCGAATAGACCGCGCTATCAACGACATTACTGCAGAAGACAGCAACTAGTTCACTTTCTTGCTTGATTTCATAGTAAATGATACGCATACTCATTTGCAAATGAGAACGAGGAGGCGTGGTGGTGAACAAGGTGGTTGGAAGGATCGGGGGAATAGGCGCACTGCTCGCCAGCGCGGGTGCGGTCGCCCAGGAACCGGCGCTGGAAGAGGTACTGGTTACCGGCAGGGCGCAGGCGTTCTACCTCGAGAAGCGCACCTCGGTGGGCTCCAAGCTGGATCTCGATGTCATGGATCTGCCGCAGTCGGCGCAGGTGCTGCCCGAGCAGCTCATCATCGACCAGGCGGCGCGCGACATCACGGACCTGTACCGCTCGATTGCCGGTGTCAGCGAGTTTTCCTACTCCGGCGTCACCTTCCGCGGTTTCCGCGATGACAGCAACGTGTTCTACGACGGCGTGCGCGGCGATCCCTTCTCCGGCTTCAGCGTGCCGCAGATCTACAACATCGAGCGTGTCGAGGTGCTCAAGGGGCCGTCGGCGGCGCTCTACGGCGGCGGCGAGCCGGGCGGCATGATCAACTACGTCACCAAGAAGCCGACCTTCGAAGAGGAACACGAAGTGATGGTAACCGGGGGCAACTTCTCCCTCATGGGGGCTGCCCTGGATTCCCGCGGCGGCCTCAGCGAGCGGGTCGCCTACCGGCTCGCCGCTTTCTACGAGGAGCAGGACAGCTTCCGCAACAACGCCGACGCGGCCAACCTGCAGGTGAACGCGGGCCTCCTGTTCCAGCTGGCGCCGGACACGCGGCTGACCGCCATGATGGACTACATCGACCAGGATCTCGGCGGCAACCGGCTGCGCGGAGTGCTCGCCGACGACAGCGGCGAGTTCATCGTCAGCCGCGAGTTCAACACCAACGAGGCGAGCGATTTCCAGGACCTCGAGGCTCAGGTCTACCAGGCGATTCTCGAGCACGACTTCGGCCGCGGCCTTTCGGTTCGCAGCACGTTGCGTTATCTCGACAACGAGCGTGGCCAGGAATACCACGAGCCGCGGGGCTGGGTGGATGCCAATGGCGACGGTATCGCCAACGCCAGTGACGGCGTGATCAGCCGGGAATTCCGCGACCAGTTCCGGGCCAACGAGGAGGTCAGCCTGACCACGGACTTCACCTGGCAGTTCACCACCGGCGCTATCGAGCACCAGTTCCTGTTCGGCGGCGACTGGTTCGACGTGGAGACGGAGTACGATTACCTGCGCGCCCGCTTCGAGCGCGATAACGTTCTCAACCTGAACGTCTTCAACCCCAACTATGGTGAGACCGACCCGTCGAACTACCGTCTGACGGATCTCAACACCGATGGCGCGGAGACGGAGCGCTACGGTCTCTACGTGCAGGACTACCTGTCCTTCAGCGAGCGCTGGCATCTGCTCCTGGGCCTGCGCTATGACGATTTCAGCGATCGCGACAAGGCCAGCGGTTTCGAATTCTCCGACGACAACATCGCACCACGCGCCGGCCTCATTTTCCAGCCGATCGGAAGTACAACCCTCTATTACAACTATTCCGAGAGCTTCAACCCGACCTCCCTGCGAAGCCAGGAGTTCGTCTCCTCGGAGGGGTCGGCGCTCGATCCGGAGCGCGGGGTCCAGCACGAGCTGGGCTGGAAACAGGAGTGGGCGGGCGGGGCTATCATGACCACTGCGGCCCTCTACCAGATCACCAAGCAGGACGTGGCACAGGCGAACCCCGCGGATGTGGGTCCGGATGACGGCGAGCCGGCGCTGCTGAACCTCGGCGAAGTGGAAAGCGAGGGCGTGGAACTCACGCTCGTGGGCGACCTCACGGAACGGCTGACCATGACCGCCAATTACGCCTGGAACGATACGCAGGTCGTGGAGGGCGTGGAGAACGACAGCATCGGCAACACCTTCGGTGACGGTCAGCGCTTCGTGAATGCGCCGGAACACCAGTTCGGCATCTGGGCGCGCTATGCCCTTCCATCGCTCAACTCGGCGGTCGCCCTGGGCGCGGATTACGTCAGCGAGCAGTTCAGCTTCAGCGGCCAGCGCGTCAAGCCCTACACGGTTTTCGACGCCAGCTGGACGACCACCTGGGAGCGCATCACCTTCCAGCTGAACGTCCGCAACCTGCTCGACGAGACCTATGCGGTGAGCGGTTTCCTCGACCGCACCGGCCATTTCCCGGGCACGCCGCGGGAAATCATCGGCCAGCTTCGCTACAACTTCTGAGAAGGGCCGCGCGGCCGCCGCCGGCTGGACGCTGGTGGCCGCCGCTCCTACACTCGGGATCGGGATAACGATAACGATCCGGGAGCAGGGGCATGGCCTACGACCTGAAGATCACCGGCGGCACGGTCCACGACGGTGATGGCGGCGCGCCGCGCCGGGCCGATGTGGCGGTGCGCGACGGCGTCATCGTTGCCGTGGGCGACTGCCCCGGCGACGCACGGGAAACGCTGGACGCAAGCGGTCATATCGTTACGCCGGGCTTCATCGACCTGCACACCCATTACGACGGCCAGGTGTCCTGGGACCCGGAACTGCGCCCCAGCATCAATCACGGCGTCAGCACCGTGGTCATGGGCAGCTGCGGCGTCGGCTTCGCCCCGGTGCGCCGCGAGGACCGGGACAGGCTCGTACGCCTCATGGAGGGGGTGGAGGATATTCCCGGCATCGCCCTGACCGAGGGCATGAGCTGGGACTGGGAGAGCCTGCCCGACTACCTCGACGCCCTGGAGCGCAAGCCGCACGCCATCGATTTCGCCGTGCAGGTCACCCACGACCCGCTGCGCGTCTACGTCATGGGCGAGCGGGCGGTCTACAACGAGGCCGCGACCCCGGAAGACATCGAGGCCATGCGCCGGCTGACGCGGGAAGCCCTGGAGGCCGGCGCCATCGGTTTCTCCACCGGCCGCTCCGACGTGCACCGCAGCGCGGACGGGGCGTGGACCCCGTCCTCCGAGGCCACCGCCGAGGAACTCGCGGGCATCGCCGCCGCCTTCCGGGGCCTCGACCACGGCGTGCTGCAGGCCGTCAACGACTTCGATCTCGAACGCGAGGGAGACGCCTTCGACCGCGAGTTCGATATCCTCGAGACCTTTGCCCGCGGCGCCGGTGGCCGGCCTTTTTCCCTGTCGCTGATGCAGCGGGACTTCGCCCCCGACCAGTGGCGCCGGATCATCGAGCGCGCTGAGCGGGCTCATGCGAGGGGCCTCGATATCCGGTTGCAGGTGGCGCCGCGGGGCATCGGCGTGATCACCGGACTGCAGTGCACCTTCCACCCCTTTATCGGTTTTCCGAGCTACAAGGCCATCAGCCAGCTGCCGCTGGGTGAGCGCGTCGCGCGCATGCGCGACCCCGCCTTCAAGCGCCGGCTCCTCGCCGAGGAAAGCGGGAAGCTCGCGGGGGACGGCACGCCGGTACCGCCGATCGTCGATGCGCTCATGGCCGCCATCGACTATGTCGCCAGCAAGACTTTCCTGCTCGGCGACAACCCGGATTACGAGCAGACCGCCGAGACTTCCGTGCTGCACATGGCCGAGCAGCGCGGCATCCCCGCCCTCGAGCTGATCTACGACCTGCTGCTGGAGGACGAGGGCCGGGCGCTCCTGTACTTCCCGATCTACAACTACACCGAGATGAGCTTCGACAACCTGCACACGATGATGCAGCACCCGCTGTCGATCATGGGCCTGTCGGATGGCGGTGCGCACGTGGGCACGATCTGCGACTCGAGCTTCCCCACCTACCTGCTCAGCTACTGGACCCGGGACCGCGAGCGGGGCGCGCGGCTGCCGCTGGCCGATGCCGTGCGCCGGCTCACGGCAGACATCGCGGATTACGCGGGGCTCAGGGACCGCGGCCGGCTGCGGCCGGGCCTCAAGGCCAATATCAACGTCATCGACTACCAGCGCCTGCGCCTGTTCGCACCGCGCATGGAGCAGGATCTGCCGGCGGGTGGTCAGCGGCTGCTGCAGGATGCCGCGGGTTACCGGGCGATCATCGTCGCCGGGGAGACCGTGGTCGCCGACGACCGGCTCACCGGTGCCCGGCCCGGCCGGCTGGTCCGCGCCGGTCGCGGTGCCCTGCAGAGCGCCGCCTGAGGTGGCGTCGCCAAAGCGTCACAGTTCACTGCTAATACTCATTGCTGTAATCGGGGGAAGCCCCCATCAACGAGGAGCTAGTCAATGATTCGTCCTTTCTTCGCCGCGGCCGTGGCCGCGCTGTGCCTGGCCTTTGCCCTGGGTTCCGGTGCTGCCCAGGCGGACGACGCGGCCCTGGAACGCATCCTGGAGAGCCGCACCCTGGTCGTCGGGATGTCCGGCGACCAGCCGCCCATGAACGCGATCAACCGCGAGGGCAACTTCATGGGCCTCGACGTGGACCTCGCCAGGGCCCTGGCCAACGCCATGCGCGTTGACCTGCGGATCGAGAAGATGCCTTTCGGTGAACTCATGGGCGCATTGGCGGAGGGCGAGGTCGACCTGGTCATCTCCGGCATGGCGATCACCCCGGAGCGCGCCGTCGACGCCACGTTCGTGGGCCCGTACATGCTCTCCGGCAAGTCCATCCTCACCCGCGGCGACGTGGTGGAGCGCTTTGCCACCGGTGACCTCGCCAGCCAGGACGTCAAGCTGGCGGCGCTGGCCAATTCCACCAGCGCGACCTTCGTGCGCGAGGCGGCGCCGAACGCCGAGCTGGTGGAGGTGGACGACTACGCCAGTGCCGTGGCCATGATCCAGGCCGGCGAAGTCTCCGGGCTGGTGGCGGACATGCCGACCTGCCTGCTCGCAGTCATGCGTCACCCCGATGCCGACCTGGTGACCCTGGACGAGCCGCTCACGGTGGAGCCCCTGGGTATCGCCGTCAGCGCCGGGGACGCGCAGTTCGCCGGCCTCGTCGACAATTACCTCGGCGCCTACGAGCGCACCGGCCTGCTCACGGCGCTGCGCAAGCAGTGGATGGAGAACAGCGGCTGGATCGCGGCCCTGCCCTGACCCTGCCGGCGGCGCCCGGCGCAGGCCGGGCGCCGCCTACTGCTTGACGGCGTCGCGCAGGATGCGCTGCTTCTGCCGGTCCCAGTCGCGCTCCTTGGTCGTGTCGCGCTTGTCGTGGCTCTGCTTGCCGCGGGCCAGCGCGATGTGCGCCTTGATGAGGTGCTTCTTCCAGTAGAGCTGCGTGCAGACGCAGGTCTGCCCCTTCTGTCCCGTGGCCGCGAGGATTTTCGCCAGCTCCTTCCTGTGCAGCAGCAGCTTGCGCGTACGGGACGGGTCCGCCACCGTGTGTGTCGAGGTGGTATCCAGCGGCGTGATCTGGGAGCCCAGCAGGAAGGCCTCGCCGTCCTTCATGAGCACATAGGAGTCGGTGAGCTGCGCCTTGCCGGCGCGGAGGGCCTTCACTTCCCATCCGTCGAGGGCGATGCCGGCCTCGAAGGTCTCGAGGAGCTCGTAATCGAAGCGGGCGCGCTTGTTCTGGACAATAACGTTATCGGGCGTTTTTCGTTTCTTTTTCGACATGGGGCGGCATTATACGTAGCGTCCCCGGCGGGGGAACGTGAATGTTGCCCTTTTCACCGGCGGGCCGGGGCCGCACGCTGACACGGCAGCGATGCTGTCGGCCCTGCTGCTCAACCCTGCGAACAAGGAGTTCCACCGCAACCGTGCTGTCTCCCAACCCTCCCGGTGCCTGGCACTCGCGCTCGACCTTTGTCTTCGCCCTGGCGGGAGCGGCTGTCGGTCTCGGCAATCTCTGGCGCTTTGCCTACCTGCTGGGCAGCCACGGGGGCACGCCGTTTCTCCTCGCCTACCTGGCCGGGCTGCTGCTGATGGCGGTGCCCGTGGTGATCGCCGAGGTCGCCATCGGCAGCCTGGGCCGGGCCGCGCCACCCATGGCCTGGGCTTTCGCGGCGCGACGGGCGCGGCTGGGTGCCGGCTGGGGGGCGTGGGGGGTGCTCGCTGCGGTCACGGCCCTGGCCGTGCTCGGCTACGGGGCCGTGGTGGGCGGCTGGTCCCTCAGCTACGCCTGGCACCTGGGGCGGGGTACTTTCGCCGCGGCCAGTCCCCGGGACGTGAGCGCGTTCCTCGACGGCCTGCTCGCCACCCCCTGGCGCATGCTGGCCTGGCAGTCCCTGTTTCTGGCGGCGGCGATTGCCGTCTCCGCGGCGGGCGTGCGCCGCGGCCTCGGGGCCCTGGCCTGGGTGCTGGTGCCGTCGATCATGGCGCTGTTCTGGCTCCTCATCGACTTTGCCCTCGCCCACGGCGACCTGGCGGCCGCGCAGGCCTTCCTCTTTTCCACCCAGCCGCTGGACTTCCGGGACGATGCCCTGCTCGTGGCCTTCGCCCAGGCCCTGTTCACGCTCGGCGTGGGGTTGGGCGTGGGGATCAGCTACGGCAGCTACGCCCCGTCGCGGCTGCCCCTCGGCCGCTCCGTCCTCGCCGTTGCGGTGTTCGACAGCGCCGCGGCGCTCGCCGCCGCTGTCGCCGTCTTCCCCGTCGTCTTCGCCAACAACATTGCACCCGACATGGGGCCGGGGCTGCTTTTCGTCAGCCTGCCCTATGCCTTCGGCAACCTGCGCGAGGGCGATGCCTACGGCATGCTGTTCTTCCTGCTCGTGGCGCTGGCCGCCCTGGGTACAGCGGTTGCGCTCCTGGAGCCGGCCGTGGCCACGCTCTGCCAGCGCCTGCGCTGGCGGCGCTGGCAGGGTGCGCTCGCGGTGGGTCTCGCCGCCTGGCTGCTGGCCCTCGCGGTCGCCTTCTCCCTCGCCCCCGGCTCACCGCTTGCGGGCTTTCTGCCGCTGCTCGAGCAGGCCACCACCGCCTGGCTAATTCCCCTCGGTGCGCTCGCCGCGGCGACCTTCGTCGGCTGGTGCATGGACCCGGCGCTCCTGCGCCGGGTGCTGTACCGCGAGTCGGACCATTTCTTCGGGGCCTGGCTGCTGCAGCTGCGCTTTGTTGCCCCGCTGGGGCTGCTTGTCGTATGGTTCTGGCTCGCCGTGTCGGGCTCCTGACCGGCGCCCCGAATACACGGACCGCAGCATGCCCGCCATCAACCGAAGCGCCCTGTTGCCCTACTCCCAGCGCCAGCTGTTCGACCTCGTCAACGACGTGGAGGCCTATCCGCAGTACCTGGAAGGCTGCGTGGGCGCGCAGGTGCTGCATCAGGACGACGCCAGCATGGAGGCGCGCCTCGACCTGTCCCGCGGCGGCATCGCGCAGAGCTTCACCACCCGCAACCGGCTGCTCGCACCGGAGAGCATCGTCCTCGAGTTGAAGGAGGGGCCCTTCGAGCGCTTTGCCGGGCGCTGGCACTTCCAGGCGCTCGGCGACGCCGCCTGCAAGGTGACCCTGGAACTCGACTTCGCCGTGCGCTCTAGCCTTCTCGGGGCCGCCGCCGGCCGGATCTTCGACCGGGTGACCAACAATCTCGTGGACGCGGTCGTGCGCCGCGCCAGGCAGCTGTACGGATGAGCGCAGTACGGACGAGCGAAGGGGAGCTGATTACCGTCGAGGTGGCCTACGCGCTGCCGGAGCGCCAGCTGATCGTGCCGCTCGAGGTGACGACGGGTACGACGGCCCTGGAGGCCGCGCAGCAGTCGGGCATCGAGCAGGAGTTCCCCGGGCTGGTGATCGACGCGGGGACGAGTCTCGGTATCTTCGGGCAGGCCGTGCCGCCCCAGCAGGCGCTCAGGCCCGGAGACCGGGTGGAAATCTACCGGCCCCTCAAGGCGGACCCGAAGGCGGCGCGCAAGGCACGGGCGGAAAAAGCAAGGGCGCGTCGCGACGGCGAAGGTGGCGCCGGCGAAGGTGGCGCCGGCGAAGAACGTGTCAAGGGCGGTGACGGGGGCGGCGAACCCTAGCTCGCGTCCTCGGCGGGTGTCTCAGCCGTCTCTGTCTCTGCGGCGCCCGCTGCCCAGGCCGGCAGGTAATCCCCCTTCACGTCGACCAGCCGGTCGCCGTCGAAGTGAACCGTGACCATGGCCTTGCGGATGATCTCGTCACCGAGCTTGATCTCGTAGGGATAGTCCCAGCGGTCCTGGTCGAAGGTGTCTTCCACGAGGGGCGTGCCCAGGATGAAGCGGACCTGCCGGCGGCTCATGCCGGGCTCGAGCTGGTCGATGATGTCCTGGGTGATGATGTTGCCCTGCTCGATGTTGATCTTGTACACGCCGGGGAAGCCGACGAAGCCACAGGCGCTGACGGAGAGCAGGAGCAGGGTGGCGATGAGGACGCGCATGGGGCGGTGCTTTCCCTCGGAAATCAAGGGTGGCATCATACCGGCACGCGTCAAAGCAGAGAACCCCCGATCATGGCTCAAGAAAACCAGGAGCTGCGCAACGCCGGCCTGAAAGTCACGCTGCCGCGCGTGAAAATCCTGCAGATTCTCGATGCCGCGGAGGAGCGCTCGCAGCACATGAGCGCGGAGGACGTGTATCGGGCCCTGCTCGACGCCGGCGACGACGTCGGCCTGGCCACGGTCTACCGGGTGCTCACGCAGTTCGAGTCAGCGGGGTTGGTGACCCGGCACAACTTCGAGACCGGCCATTCGGTGTTCGAGCTGGCCAAGGGCGAGCACCATGACCACATGGTCTGCGTCGATACGAACGATGTGATCGAATTCCACGACGAGGTCATCGAGGAACGGCAGCGGCAGATCGCCGATGCGCACGGCTACGAGCTCGTGGACCACTCCCTGGTCCTCTACGTGCGCAGGAAGGGGCAGGGCGGGGACTGATCCCCGCCGGCAGCGTCAGCCCGCTGCCGCCTCCTCCAGCATCTCCCGCGCGTGGGCCAGGGTCTGCGCCGTCACTTTTACGCCGCCGAGCATTCGCGCCACTTCCTCTACCCGGCCGTTATCGTCCAGGACGGCGAGCGCCGTGCGCACGGACCTGCGGTCGCCTTCCTTGCTGACCTTGAGCTGCCGGTGCGCCTGGGCGGCGACCTGCGGCAGGTGAGTCACGCACAGCACCTGGGCTCCGCTGGCCAGGCGCCGCAGGAGGCGGCCGACGACCTCCGCAACGGCGCCGCCGATCCCCACGTCCACCTCGTCGAAGACCATCGTCGGAACCGTGGTGGCGCTGGCCGTCACCACCTGGATGGCGAGGCTGATGCGTGAGAGTTCGCCACCGGAGGCGATGCGTGCCAGGGGCTGGGGCGCGGCGCCCGGGTTGGTGGCAATCAGCAGCTCGACCGTTTCCGCCCCCGCCGTGTGCGGTGTGCGCGCCTCCCGCGGCGCGAGGCGGACTTCGAAGCCGCACTGGCCCATGGACAGGCTGTCGAGGCCCTTGCTGGTCTCGCGCACCAGCTTTTTTGCCGCCTTGCGCCGGGCGGAGGTCAGCGCTGCGGCGGCTTCCTCCCAGGCTTTTTCGAGCTCCCGCTGGCGGGCGGCCAGGGCCTCCGCTTCGGCTTCCCCCCCGCTCAGGCGCGCAAGCTCGGCAGCGAGGGTGGCGTGCTCCTCGCGCAGCGCTTCCGGTTGCACCCGGTGTTTCCGGGCCACCGCGTAGATCTGCTCAAGGCGCTGCCGGGTTGCCGCCAGCCGTTCCGGGTCGATCTCGATGCTGTCGAGGTAGTGCGCGAGGTCCGCTTGCGCCTCGCCCGCCTGGATGGCGGCTGATTCGAGCATCTCCCGGGCATTGTCAAGGCCGGCGCCCGGGTGCCGGCCGGCCTCGATGAGGCGCCGGGCCCGCTGCGCCGTGGCCTCGAGCTGCTCGCAGAGCTCCCGGGCCTCGCCGGCGCTGGCGAGGATGTCCTCGGCGCCGGCCAGTTGCTTCTCCTCGGCCTCCAGGGCCGCGATCTCGTCTTCGCCGAGGGCCAGCTCCTCGAGTTCGCGGACCTGGTATTCGAGGAGCTGCCGCCGCGCCTCGCCTTCGTCGCCGGCGCCGCGCAGGGCCTCGAGGGCGTCGCGGGTTTCCTGCCATTCCCGGGCCAGGGCTGCGACGTGCGCTGCGGCCTTGGCTGCGCCCGCATAGCTGTCGAGGAGCGCCCGCTGGACCTCGCGCCGGAGCAGGGACTGGTGGGCGTGCTGGCTGTGGATGTCGGCGAGGTGTCGCCCGAGTTCCGCGCACTGCTGCAGCGTGGCCGGGCTGCCGTTGATCCA
This sequence comes from uncultured Alteromonadaceae bacterium, assembly GCA_964438205.1. Classification (GTDB taxonomy): domain Bacteria; phylum Pseudomonadota; class Gammaproteobacteria; order Pseudomonadales; family Halieaceae; genus Pseudohaliea. The sequence continues at coordinate 25,353 of CAYTJQ010000017.1, read as the reverse complement.
GGCGCGGGAGCGGTCGCCCGCGATGACCCGGCGAAGAATGCATTCCTCTATGGCCAGTTCGCGCTCGGCGAGCCAGGCGCGGGCGGCGGGGAGATCGGCGAGGTCGAAGGTGGCGGTGACTTCGGCGCGCTCGCAGCCCGGGCGGATGGCCCTGGGGTCGGCGCGGTCGCCGAGGCAGAGGCCGAGGGCGTCGAGCATGATGGACTTGCCGGCACCGGTCTCCCCGGTGATGGCGGTCATACCCGGCCCCAGCTCCACCTCGAGAGCCTCGACCACCGTATAGTTGCGGATGCCCAGGTGTACCAGCATGGATTCGCTGCGCGCTCAAGAGTGACAGGCCCTTATACCGCAGACATCGCCCCCGCGAAACATCGGCGCCGATCGCCGCTTTGCGCGCACCCCCCGCTGTGATACAAGACAAGCATCGAAAGCGACACGGAATGGCCGTGCACGAGGAAATATCGGACAGGGCGCGGACGCTCCTCAAGGTGCTGGTGCAGCGGCATATTCGCGATGGCCAGCCGGTGGGGTCGCGCACGCTGCAGGAAGAGGCGGGGCTGCCGGTCAGCGCCGCCACGATCCGCAATGTCATGTCCGACCTGGAGGAGCGCGGCTACCTGCATTCCCCCCACACCAGTGCCGGGCGCGTGCCCACAGCCCTTGGCTACCGCTTCTTTGTCGACAGCCTGCTCGAGGTCCAGATCCTCGACGATGCTTCCGTCGAAATCCTCCGCTCCGCCCTGAACCCGGACAAGAGTTCGACGGACCTGGTGCAGAGCGCCTCCTCCCTGCTGTCGGCGATCACCTCCCAGGCCGGCATCGTCACGGTGCCCCGGCAGGACACGCAGCAGCTCCGGCAGGTGGAATTTCTCCCGCTCTCCGATCGGCGCGTGCTCGTCATTCTCGTGGTCAATGAACGGGAGGTGCAGAACCGCATCATCCACACGGCCCGGGACTTTTCCGAGGAGGAACTGCGCGCCGCGGCGGCGCTGGTCAACCAGCGCTTCGGCGGGCAGCCCCTTGACCGCGTGAAAACGCAGATCCTCGGCGAAATGCGCGAGGCGCGCAGCCGCATCGATGACTACCTGACGGCGACGCTGGACCTTGCCAGCCAGGCGCTCGACCCCGAGGAGCGTGACGAGGACTGCCTCGTGGCCGGGGAAGCCCACCTGCTGGACAGTGCCAGCGCCGAGGACGTCGACAAGCTGCGGGAACTGTTCGAAGTCTTCGAGCGCAAGAAGGACCTGCTTCACCTCCTCGAACGCTGCACCCGGGCCGACGGCGTGCAGATCTTTATCGGCGAGGAGGCGGGCTACGAGGTGTTCGGCGACTTCAGCGTGATCACCGCGCCCTATGGCGATGGCCGCCGGCCCCTGGGCGTGCTCGGGGTCATCGGTCCGACGCGCATGGCTTACGATCGGGTGATCCCGATCGTCGATGTGACTTCGCGCATGCTCTCCTCTGCGCTCGCCCGCTGAGTCTCTCCTGCGGCGTACGGCCCGCCCGGGCGCCGGGCCCCGGGTCCGTCCCCGGACGGCCGCCCGCGACAGATCTGCCCCGGCCAGGCCGCTCTTTCAGTGCCGCCCTTGAAAACCCGACCTTGAAAAGCGCGGCTGCGCCCCAATGAACCCCCCCATCGCAAGCCATGATGCAAGGGAGGGAGCGCGTGTCCGACAAGGAGCATGAGCCGCAGGTGCCGCCGGAAGAGGCCGCGCAGGAAGCCGGGAAGGAAGCCGGGAAGGAAGCCAAGCAGGAAGCCGGGCAGGAAGCTTCGGCGGAAACCGCAGAAGCCGTAGAGAACGTTGAGGCCGCAGCTGCTGACAGCGAGGCGGTGAACAACGGGCAGGATGGTGCCAGCGCGGAGGCCGGCGACGACGACGCCGCGCTGGCCGCGGAGCTTGCGGAAGCGCGCGACCAAGTCCTGCGCGCCCAGGCCGAGGTGCAGAATACCCGCCGGCGCGCCGAGCAGGACGTTGAGCGGGCGCGCAAGTACGCGCTGGAACGCTTCTGCAGCGAGCTTCTGCCGGTGGTGGACAACCTCGAGCGCGCCCTCGAATCCGCCTCGGGCGACGATGAACAGCTACGCCCCATAGCCGAGGGCGTCGAGCTGACCCTGAAAAGCTTCCTCAACGCCCTGGGCAAGTTCAATATCGAGCCCGTGGACCCCGCCGGGGAGCCCTTCGATCCACAGTTCCACCAGGCCATGAGCAGCGTCGAGAACCCGGACGTCGAGCCGAATACCGTGGTCGCGGTCATGCAGAAGGGCTACACCCTGAACGGTCGCCTCGTCAGGCCCGCCATGGTGATGGTGAGCAAGGCTGCCGCGGGGGATGCCGGGGCCTGAACGGCCCCGTCCCCGTGCCCTTGAATTCCTCGGCACAGGGCCAATATAGAAACCAGTTAGCGAAGCAGCGGGTCGCAGGCGCGGCCCGAGAGGAGATTTGACATGGGCAAGATCATTGGAATCGACCTGGGTACCACCAACAGCTGTGTGGCTGTCATGGAAGGTGACAAGACCCGGGTTATCGAAAACGCCGAGGGCGACCGCACCACGCCCTCGATCGTCGCCTACACCGAAGACGGCGAAATCCTGGTAGGGCAGAGCGCCAAGCGCCAGGCCGTAACCAACCCGAAGAACACCCTCTATGCGGTGAAGCGCCTCATCGGCCGCAAGTTCAAGGACGATGTCGTCCAGAAGGACATCAAGATGGTCCCCTACGAGATCGTCGCTGCGGACAATGGCGACGCCTGGGTAGCGGCCAAGGGCGAGAAGATGGCGCCTCCGCAGGTGTCTGCCGAGGTACTGCGCAAGATGAAGAAGACGGCCGAGGAATACCTCGGCGAACCCGTGACCGAGGCGGTCATCACCGTGCCGGCCTACTTCAACGATTCCCAGCGCCAGGCCACGAAGGACGCCGGCAAGATCGCCGGCCTCGAGGTCAAGCGCATCATCAACGAGCCGACGGCCGCTGCACTCGCCTACGGCATGGACAAGGCGCAGGGCGACCGTACGATCGCCGTCTACGACCTCGGCGGGGGTACCTTCGATATCTCCATCATCGAGATCGCCGAGGTGGACGGTGAGCACCAGTTCGAGGTGCTGTCCACCAACGGCGATACCTTCCTCGGCGGCGAGGACTTCGACCTGCGCCTCATCGACTACCTGGCAGCGGAGTTCAAGAAGGAAAGCGGCATCGACCTGCACAATGACCCGCTGGCCCTGCAGCGCCTGAAGGAAGCGGCCGAGAAGGCGAAGATCGAGCTGTCCAGCTCGCAGCAGACGGAGGTGAATCTCCCCTACATTACCGCCGACGCCTCCGGGCCGAAGCACCTGGTGGTGAAGCTGTCACGCTCCAAGCTCGAGTCCCTGGTGGAGGACCTCGTTACCCGCTCCATGGAGCCGGTGAAGATCGCCCTGAAGGACGCCGGCCTGTCACCGAGCGAGATCAACGACGTCATCCTCGTGGGTGGCCAGACGCGCATGCCGCTGGTGCAGAAGCAGGTCGCCGAGTATTTCGGCAAGGACCCGCGCCGGGACGTGAACCCGGACGAGGCGGTTGCCATGGGCGCGGCCATCCAGGGCGCGGTCCTCTCCGGCGACGTGAAGGACGTGCTGCTGCTGGACGTGACGCCGCTGACCCTGGGCATCGAGACCATGGGCGGTGTGGCCACGCCGCTGATCGAGAAGAACACGACGATCCCGACCAAGAAGTCGCAGGTGTTCTCCACGGCGGAAGACAACCAGACGGCCGTGACGATCCACGTGGTGCAGGGCGAGCGCAAGCAGGCTGCGCAGAACAAGTCCCTGGGGCGCTTCGACCTCGCGGACATCCCCCCGGCGCCGCGGGGCATGCCGCAGATCGAGGTCACCTTCGACCTCGACGCCAACGGCATCCTCAATGTCTCCGCCAAGGACAAGGCCACCGGCAAGGAGCAGTCGATCCGCATCACCGCGTCCGGCGGGCTCTCCGAGGACGAGATCGAGAAGATGGTCGCCGATGCCGAGGCCAACGCCGAGGCCGACAAGCAGTTCGAGGAACTGATCACGGCGCGCAACAGCACCGAAGGCCTCATCCACGCGGCCCGCAAGACGCTGGAGGAGGGCGGTGACCATGCCACGGCGGACGAGAAGGCCGCCATCGAGGCCGCCATCGCGGAAGCCGAGGAGGCCGTGAAGGGCGACGACAAGGGCGCCATCGACGCGGCGGCGAACAAGCTCACCGAGGCGACGGGCCCCGTGGCGCAGAAGATGTACACCGCCCAGGCCGAGAGTGCCGCAGGCGCGGCCGGTGCCAGGGGCGATGCCGACGGCGGTGACGGTGCCGCCAGCGGTGACGACGCCGTCGACGCGGAGTTTGAGGAAGTCGACGACGACAAGAAGTAAACTGGCGCTTTTTGCGGGGTCCTGCGCGGGCCCCGCGTGACGCCCCCTCCTGGCGCGGGACTCGTTATCCCGCGTCGTCTTTTCCGAGGGAGGGGCATTTGCGGGACGGGCTATGGCAAAGCGGGATTACTACGAGGTGCTCGGCGTCAGCCGCGGCGCCGATGAAAAGGACATCAAGAAGGCCTACCGCCGGGTGGCCATGAAGTATCACCCGGATCGCAATCCCGACGATCCGGACGCGGACGACAAGTTCAAGGAAGCCACCGAGGCCTACGACGTCCTCACGGACAGCGAGAAGCGCGCGGCCTACGACCAGTTCGGCCACGCGGGTGTCGACCAGTCCATGGGCGGCGGTGCCGGCGGCTTCGGCGGCGGCAGCTTCAGCGACATCTTCGGCGATGTCTTCGGCGACATTTTCGGCGGCGGCGGTCGCGCCCGCGGCGGGCCGCAGCGCGGCGCCGACCTGCGCTATACCCTGGATATCACCCTCGAGCAGGCCGTGCGCGGCACCACGGTGGAAATCCGCGTGCCGACGCTCGTCTCCTGCAGTACTTGTAACGGCAGCGGCGCCAAGAAGGGCAGTTCGCCGACGACCTGCGGCACCTGCGGCGGCATCGGCCAGGTGCGCATGCAGCAGGGCTTTTTCCAGGTGCAGCAGACCTGCCCCACCTGCCGCGGCCGCGGCACGCTCATCTCCGACCCGTGCACCAGCTGCCGGGGCCAGGGCCGGGTCGAGAGGACCAAGACACTGTCCGTGAAGGTGCCGCCGGGCGTGGATACCGGCGACCGCATCCGCCTCGCGAGCGAAGGCGAGGCCGGGCCCGAGGGCGGGCCGGCCGGGGACCTGTTCGTGCAGATCTCCGTCAAGCAGCACCCGATCTTCGAACGCGATGGCAAGAACCTGTACTGCGAGATTCCCATCACCTTCGTGGACGCCGCCCTCGGCGGCGAACTGGAGGTGCCGACGCTCGACGGGCGCGTCAAGCTCAAGATCCCGCCGGAGACACAGACCGGCAAGCTCTTCCGCCTGCGCGGCAAGGGCGTGCAGCCGGTGCGGGGTGGCGGCGTGGGTGACCTTCTCTGCCGCGCCGTGGTGGAGACACCGGTGAACCTCAACAAGGAGCAGAAAGAACTCCTGCGCAAGTTCGAGGAGAGCCTGGGGGAGGGCGGCAACGCCCAGTCGCCGCGGCAGACGAGCTTCTTCGAGGGCGTCAAGCGGTTCTTTGACGACATGAAGCCATGAGCCTGCGTATCGGCATTACCGGCGCTGGCGGGCGTATGGGACAGACCCTGGTGCAGGCTCTCTGCCAGGCCGGCGACAGCATGGGCCTTGCCGCGGCGCTGGAGCGCCCGGGGAGCAGCCTGCTCGGCGCCGATGCCGGTGACCTCGCAGGTACCGGCGCCAACGGCATCCTGCTGGGCAGCGATGTCGCTGGCGCGCTCGAGGCCGTCGATGTACTCGTGGATTTCAGCTCCGTAGCGGCGACGCTCGCCAACGTCGCGGCCTGCCGGGCCCTGGGCAGGGCCCTGGTCATCGGCACCACGGGCTTCAGCCCGGACGAGCTGGCGGAGATCGACGCCGCGGCCACCGACATCCCCATCTGCAAGGCCGCCAACTTCAGTACCGGTGTGAACCTGTGCTTCCGCCTCGTGGCGGAGGCTGCCCGTGTCCTCGGCGACGAGGTCGACGTGGAGGTGATCGAGGCGCACCACCGGCACAAGGTGGATGCGCCCTCCGGGACGGCCCTCAGCCTCGGCCAGGAAGCCGCCGCCGCCCTCGGCCGCGACCTGCGCGAGGACGCGGTGTACCACCGGGAGGGTCAGACCGGCGCCCGCCGGGTCGGAAGCATCGGTTTCAGCACCATCCGCGGCGGCGATATCGTCGGCGACCACACGGTGCTTTTCGCCGGCGACGGTGAGCGGATCGAGATTACCCACAAGGCCAGCAGCCGGCTGGCCTTCGCCCGAGGCGCCCTGCGCGCCGCCGCCTGGCTGGCGGCGCAGCCCCCGGGCCTCTATGACATGCAGGACGTGCTCGGCCTGCGGCCGAAGGAGGAATCAGCGTGATCGACCAGGCACCGGTGGCAGGCGGCAACGTCGTCGATATCGACGAGAGCAACGCCGCCCATTACCTCATCGACGAGTCGCATAAGCGGCCCGTGGTCATCGACTTCTGGGCGGACTGGTGCGAGCCCTGCAAGACACTCATGCCGGTGCTGGAGCGCCTCGCGGACGAATACCGGGGCGCCTTCCTGCTGGCCCGGGTGAATGCGGACAGCCAGCAGATGATCGCGCAGCAGTTCGGCGTGCGCAGCCTGCCGACGGTACTGGTGATGCAGCGCGGCCAGCCCGTGGACGGGTTTGCCGGTGCCCAGCCGGAAGCGGCGGTGCGCGAGCTGCTGCAGAAATACCTGCCGTCCCCCTTCGAGGGTGTACTGGCCGAGGCGGCGGAGAAGCTCCAGGCAGGGGACGCCAGCGGTGCCATCGCGTTGCTGCGGCCGGTTTACGAGGAGTCCGGCCGCGAGCACCAGGTCGCCATGGTCTACGCCCATGCGCTGATCGAGGGGTATCGCCTCGATGAGGCCGAGCAGGTGCTCGATGCGGTGAAGATGGTCGACCAGGACGCCGCGTACGAGCAGTGCCGGGCTCAGCTGGCAATTCGCCGCGAGTCGGCGAAGTCGCCGGAGGTGACGGCCCTGGAAGAGCAGCTCGAGGCCGACCCGGACAACCTCGACCTGCGCGCGCAGCTGGCCTTGCACTACACCGACAGCGGGCAGTTCCGCGAGGGGCTCGAGTCGCTGTTCTTCATCCTTCAGCGGCAGCTGGACCACAACGACGGCGCCACGAAGAAAGCCTACCTGGACACCATCGCGTCCCTCGGCAAGGGCGACCCACTCGCTGCCGAGTTCCAGCGCAAGCTCTACAGCCTCCTTTACTGATCGGCGCGCACTGCCGAACGACGCTCCCGCAGGGCCCGCTGCCCTGCGGGGGAGAGCCCCCCCGCGTGCTGAGCGAGGGCGATCCCGGCCGGTCGCAGCCCGAGAGTGTCACCAGGAGGCGCTTGTTTCACTCCGCCACACCCGCTAGAGTACCCGGCCGAGGAAAAACATACTCGAAAGTCAAATTTCGGGGAATCCGGATTCCGGGTAACCCCACATTTCGGGTAATCAAGGAGAACGACTGTGGATACCAGCTTTTCCCCCGAAGACCTCGCTTTCCGCGATGAGGTACGTGCCTTTTTCGCAGAGGCCTACGATGACGATCTGCAGGCCCGTCTCGCCGACAAGGCCACGTTCCGGGAGGCCGTCATCGACTGGCAGCGCCGCCTCTACGAGAAGGGCTGGATTGCCCCGAACTGGCCGAAGGCCTACGGCGGCGCGGAGTGGACGCCCACGCAGAACTTCATCTACGAGACCGAGCGCGCCGCCTGCGGGGTCCGCGATGTGGTGCCCTTCGGCCTGAAGATGGTCGGCCCGGTGATCTACACCTTCGGCAACGACGACCAGAAGGAGCGCTTCCTGCCCCGCATCCTGCGCAGCGAGGACTGGTGGTGCCAGGGCTACTCGGAGCCGGGCGCCGGTTCCGATCTCGCCTCCCTGAAAACCCGCGCAGAACGCGACGGTGACGAGTATGTGGTCAATGGAGCAAAGATCTGGACCACCTACGCGCAGTACGCAGACTGGATCTTCTGTCTCGTCCGCACGAGCAGCGAGGGCAAGAAGCAGAACGGCATCTCGTTCCTGCTCATCGACATGCATTCGCCGGGCATCAAGGTGAACCCGATCGTCTCCATCGACAACCATCACAGCCTGAACGAGGTGGAGTTCAACAACGTCCGTGTACCCGTCGCCAACCTGATCGGCGAGGAAGACAAGGGCTGGACCTACGCCAAGGCGCTGCTCGCCCACGAGCGCACCTCCATCGCCGGGGTCGCCGATTCCAAGCGCGCGCTGGCCGAGGTGCGCGATTTCGCCGCGCAGGAACAGAACGGCGGCCGCTTTCTCATCGACGACCCACTGTTCCAGCGACGCCTGTCGGACATCGAGATCGAGCTGATGGCGCTCGAGTACACGGAGCTGCGTGTGCTCGCCTCCGTGGCCGCCGGCGGTGCACCGGGCGCGGAGTCCTCGCTGCTGAAGATCAAGGGCACGGAAATCCAGCAGGCGATCCAGGAACTGCGCATGGAACTGGCCGGTTACTACCAGGGCGTGCTGCCCACGGCGCTTTCCCCCGAGGTGCTCGGCCACAGCTTCGGCAGCGACGCCCGCCAGGCCTTCATGTACGGCCGCGCCGCCACCATCTACGGCGGTTCGAACGAAGTGCAGAAGAACATCATCGCCAAGGCCGTTCTGGGCCTTTGACAGCCGCCGCGAGGTTAGCGACATGAATTTCGATTTTTCCGACGAGCAGGTCATGCTGCGCGATAGCGTGGCGCGCTTCATCCAGGACGACTACAGCTTCGATACGCGCCGCAAGATCGTCGCCTCGGATGCGGGCATGAGCAAGGAGAACTGGGATACCTTCGCCGAGCTCGGCTGGCTGTCCGTGCCCTTTGCCGAGGAGTTCGGCGGCTTCGGCGGCGGTGCCGTGGACCTCATGGTCATGATGGAGGAGTTTGGCAAGGGCCTGGTCGTTGAACCCTACCTGGCGACCGTGGTGCTGTTCGGCGGCCTTCTTGACCACGGCGGCAGCGAGGCTCAGCAGTCCGACTTCATTCCGCGCATCATCGAGGGCAGCTGCCTCGGTGCCTTCGCCTACCTTGAGCGCCAGAGCCGCTTCGAGCTGGCCGACGTCAGGACCGCCGCCACGCGCCAGGGCGAAGACTACCTGCTTCACGGCGAGAAGGTCGTCGTGTTCAATGGTGCCAATGCCGACACCCTGATCGTCTCGGCGCGCACTGCCGGTGAGCAGACCGACGATCACGGCATCACCCTGTTCCTGGTACCGGCCAACGCGCCGGGCGTGGAACTCGTCGACTACCGGCTCATGGACGGTCAGCGCGTTGCCAACGTCGTGCTGCGCGACGTGACCGTGGGCGCGAGCCATGTTGTCGGCACCGTGGACGAAGGCCTGCCCCTTATGCAGGCCGTCATCTTCGAAGCCTGCGTGGCCCTTGGCGCCGAGGCGCTTGGCATCATGGGCCAGCTGAACGCGAAGACCCTCGACTACACCCGTACCCGCGAGCAGTTCGGGGTACCGATCGGCAGCTTCCAGGCGCTGCAACACCGCATGGTCGACACCTTCATGTCCTACGAGCAGACGAAGTCGCTGCTGTACCGCGCCGTCTGCGCGCTGGAGAAGGAGGACGAGGACCCCGCCCGGGACATTCACGCGCTGAAGGTCATGGTCGACAGGGCCGGCAAGCACATCTACGGTGAAGCCATCCAGCTTCACGGTGGCATGGGCATCACCGACGAGCTGGATATCGGCCATTACGCCAAGCGGCTGATGATGATCAACGCCATCTTCGGCAACGGGGACTACCACCAGGGCCGCTTCAACGCCCTGAGCTACGGCAGGAACGCGGCCTAGGGCCGCGCGGGGGCGCCATGGACATCAAGGACCGGATCGTCGTCGTCACCGGCGGCGGTAACGGCATCGGCAAAGCGCTCTGTGAGGCTTTCGCAAGCGCTGGCGCCGGGGCGGTCATCGCCGCGGACCTCGACGCGGCCGCGGCTGAAGCCGTGGCAGCCGCGATCGGCGGCGAGGGCCATGGCCTCGACGTGCGCGACGAGGGCGCCGTCAAGGCGCTCGTCGCGGACGTGGAAGGGCGGCATGGACGCATCGACCTTTTCTGCAGCAACGCGGGCATCATCGCCGGTGACGGCGAGCCCTGGTACGCCACGTCCGCGCCGAACGCGACCTGGCAGGCCATGTGGGAGATCCACGTGATGGCGCATGTCTACGCAGCGCGGGCCTGCCTGCCCGGAATGCTAGAGCGCGGCGAGGGCTACTTCCTCAACACGGCATCCGCCGCCGGCCTCCTCAACCAGGTGGGCGACGCGGCCTACTCGACGACCAAGCACGCGGCGATCGGCTTCGCCGAGGCGCTGGCGATCACCCACGGCGATGACGGCATCAAGGTCTCCTGCCTGTGCCCGCAGGCGGTGGAGACGCAGATGATCGCTTCCGTGGAAGGCGGGGGCACTGCCGGTGTCGACGGCGTCATCTCCCCTGCACAGGTGGCAGAGGCGGTGCTGGCGGGGCTGGCGGACGAGCGCTTCCTGATCCTGCCGCACCCGCAGGTCGAGGCGTACCGGCAGCGCAAGGCGCAGGACTACGATCGCTGGCTCGGTGGCATGCGCAAATTGCGCCGCCGCTTTGGCAACCCTACAATCTGAGGCCACTGCCAGCGCCCGGAAACGCCATGGAACGCAAGGAGCGCTTCGCGCGCATCATCCTCAACGGTTTCGAGTCCTACTTCGCCGATTTCCAGAACATCACTCTCGCCGCCCGGACCCGCTTCGAAAACGCGGACTGGCACGGTGTACAGCAGGGTTCCCGGGATCGCATCGATCTGTACAAGACGAAAGTCGGCGCTGTGCTCGACTACGTGAAGCTGGTCGCCGGCGACCAGCTCGGGAACCTGGATTTCTGGCGCCAGGCCAAGCCCGTCTATGCGGAACTGATCCGCGATCACAGCAACTTCGAGATCGCCGAGACCTTCTTCAATTCCGTGTTCTGCAAGGTGCTGGACCACGCGGAAATCCGCGATGATTACGCGTTCGTGTTCTCACCGCAGGGCGACATGCCGCCTTCGGACATGAGCAAGGTGCTGCGCCGCTACCCGGTGAAGGACAGCTTCCGCGCCGTTTTCACGCGGCTCCTCGACGACTACTGCTTCAATGTGCCCTGGGAGGACCGGGACCGGGATGTCGGCTTCATCGTCGATGTGATCGACGAGGTACTGGTACCGCCCCGCATTGATCTCCAGGCCGGACCGCTGCGCCTGGAGGTGCTGGAGCATCACTTCTTCCGCAACAAGAGTGCCTACATCGTCGGGCGCATCTTCGCCGGCGACGAGCAGATGCCCTTCGCCCTGCCCGTGCGCCACAACGAACGCGGCGCGGTGTATGTCGACACGGTGCTCTTTGGTGCGGACCGGGTCAGCGTGATCTTCAGTTTCACCCGCAGCTATTTCATGGTCGATGCGTCGATCCCTTCCCAGTACGTGCTTTTCCTGAAGCAGCTCATGCCGGCCAAGCCGATCTCGGAAGTCTACAGCGCCATCGGACACTACAAGCACGGCAAGACCGTTTACCATCGCACGGCCGTGCGGCACATGCAGAACACGTCGGACAAGTTCTCCATCGCCCCGGGGATCAAGGGCATGGTGATGCTCGTTTTCACCATGCCGTCCTACGAATATGTGTTCAAGGTGATCAAGGACCGATTCACGGCGCCGAAGGAGGTGACCCGGGAAGAGGTCATGCACAAGTACCAGCTGGTAAAGCGCTGGGACCGGGCCGGGCGGATGGCCGATACGCAGGAGTTCCGCAAGCTCGTGTTCGCCCGGGACCAGTTCTCCGACGAACTCATGGACGAGCTCTACCGGGAGGCACCGTCGCAGATCGAGGAGCGCGGCCGTGCACTCATCCTCAATCACGTCTACGTGGAGCGGCGCATGGATCCGCTGAATCTCTACCTGCAGCACGCGACGGACGAGCAGGTAGACGACGTGATGGACGAATACGGCAACGCCATCAAGCAGCTTGCCGCGGCGAATATCTTTCCGGGCGACATGCTGCTGAAGAACTTCGGCGTGACCCGCCATGGTCGCGTGGTCTTCTACGACTACGACGAGATCATGCCGCTCACGGAATGCAATTTCCGCCGCATACCGGAGCCGCGCACGGAGGAAGAGGAGCTGTCCGGGCAACCCTGGTATTCCGTGGGTCCCAACGACGTATTCCCGGAAGAATTCCGGCTCTTTTTCTCCGGCAACCAGCGCGCCCGGAAAGCTTTCGACGCGCGCCACAGCGATCTCTACGACGTGGAGTTCTGGTGGCGGCTGCAGCGCCAGATCCACGAGGGCGTGATCACTACCTTCTACCCGTACCGGCGGCGTCTGAGCTTCCCGCGGGAAAAAAGCGAACTGAAAAGGGCCGGCTGATGGCGACGATCTACCTGGTGCGCCATGGACAGGCGTCCTTCGGCACGGATGACTACGACCGGCTCTCGGAGCTCGGTGTTCGCCAGGCCGAGCGGGTGGGCGAGTACTTCCGCGACCACGGCATCGTCCTGGACAGTGCCTACTGCGGCAGCCTGGAACGCCAGCGGCACACGGCGCAGCGCGTGCTGGCGGCGCAGCCCCGGGAGGTGGCGGTGACGGAGGATGCGCGCTTTGACGAGGTGCGTAACGACGAGCACCTCGAGCACCTGCTGCCCATCGTGCTCAGGGGCAACGAGGGGCTGCAGGCCGTGGTAAACCGTGGCCTCAAGTCCTCCAAGGATTACCAGAAGGTCATCGACGCGGTGTTCAACTACTGGGTCTCCGACGCCTGTGCTGTACCGCAGATCCAGAGCTGGGCCGACTACTCGGGCGGCGTAAGGGCTGCCATGAGGGACCTGATGGTGCGGGAAGGGGCGGGTAAGACCGTCGCCGTGTTCACCTCCGGCGGCACGATTGCCACCATCGTTGCCGGGGTGCTGGGTCTCGATGGCAGCCATGCCTACAAGTTCTACGAGCCCGTCTTCAACTGCTCCGTGACACAGCTTTTCTACAGCTCCGAGCGGGTCTCGCTGTCCTATTTCAACGACTGCTCGTTCCTGCGTGTTCTCGGCCGGCAGCGTGACGAGGACCTGGTGACCTACCGCTGATGACGGCGGGCACGCGCTGCTTCCTGGTGCGTCATGGCGAAGCTACCGCGCACTGGGGAGAAGAGGAAGACCCGGGGCTGTCCGCCCTGGGGCGTCAGCAGGCGGAACAGGCTGCGGAGGAGTTAGTGGCCCGGCGTATACCGCAGGACTGCGCTATTCTCTCAAGTCCCAAGGCACGAGCGCGGGAAACCGCGGCGCCCTTTGCCGCGCGCTTACGCCGCGAGGTCAGCCTGGCGCCGCCCTTCCGGGAGATACCGGCTCCGGTACCCCTGGCGGAACGCCGTGATTGGCTGCGGGCTTTCCTCCGCGAGCGCTGGTCCTCGTGCCATCACGCAGAAGTGCTGGCCTGGCGGCAGGGTCTGTTCGATGGACTCTCCGCGCTCGACCGCCCGGCGGCCATCTTTACGCACTTCCTGGTGATCAATACCGTGGTCGGCTATGCGCTTGGGCAGGACGAGGTGCTGGCTTTCTGGCCGGACAACGGCTCCGTGCATGAGATCGCGATTCTGCCGGGTGGTAGCCTGCAGGTCGTGCGCCTGGGCGCCGAGCTCGAAACCGTCGTCAATTAGTGTCCCGGCCGAGGCTACTAGCCCGCCGATTCCTCGCGCCGCCGGATGAGCGCCTCCTGGGCGGTAGAGGCGACCAGTTGCCCGTCGCGGGTGAAAAACTGCCCGCGGCAGAAACCGCGTCCGCCGCTGGCGTTCGGGCTGTCCATGGCATAGAGAAGATACTCGTCGGTGCGCGCCGGCCGGTGGAACCAGAGCGCGTGGTCCAGGCTCGCCACCTGCATCCCCGGGCTCTGGGCCGTGTAGGGGTGCGGTAAAAGCGAAGCGCCCAGGAGAGCGAAGTCCGACATGAAGGCGAGCAGTACCTGGTGCCGCCTCGGGTCGTTGCCCACCTCACCATTGGCGCGGAACCAGCTGTGCTGCACCGGTTCCTGCGGCTGCGGGTTGTCGTAATCCCGCCGGTTCACCACCCGTCGCTCGATGGCCTGGGCCAGTGGGGCCGGGTAGCGGTCCGGGTTCTCCTCGTGTTTCCGCGTCCAGAAATCGTAGTCCGATTCCAGTTCCTCCGGCGGCGATACCGTCACCGGGCTGGCCTGGTGCTCGAGGCCTGCCTCGCTGCGCTGGAAGGAGATGGCCGTATTGAAAATGGCCCGTCCATCCTGCTTGGCGACCACCCGGCGCGTCGCGAAGCTGCGCCCGTCGCGGATCGGGTCCACCTCGAACACGATCTGCCGTGAGGGATCGCCGGGGCGCAGGAAGTACGCGTGCATGCTGTGCGCCTCGAGGGCCTCGTCCACCGAGCGCAGCGCTGCATTCAGCGATTGCGCGAGCACCTGGCCGCCGAAGATGCGACGTGGCCGGGCAGGGCTCTGCCCGGTGAACAGGTAGCGGTCCACCCGCTGTACTTCCAGGTATTCGAGAAGCCGTTCGATGGGGCCGTGGTCCATAGTCAGTCCGTTGTCGGCGCGGGATCGCGCGGCAGGAGGCCGTTGAAGAAGACGTCGAAATAGTCTCTCGCCGCGTCATCGATATTGTCGACACGACGCCACAGCGAGATATCCATGGAGGCGTTGATGGCTCCGGCGAGGAGGTTCCTCGCAACCAGGGGGTCTACGGCCCGGATGCTGCCGTCCCTGACCCCCTGGGCAAGAAAATCGAGGAAATGGTTATTCGCCGCGTCCGTGCGGGCAAGGACCTCCAGGCGCCGGGCCGTAGGCAGGGCGGTGATCGTGTTGTAGCGGATGAGGGGGCCGAGGTCCGAGTTTTGTATGAGAAACGTGCGCCGGCTCGCATAGTCGATCTTCTCGATGCCCGTGCTGCCCGCGCTCTCGGCCTCCCGGTAGACACGCTCTACGATCGAGAGGGAGTGGTTGTAGCAGTTGTAAAGCAGGTCTTCCTTATTGCGGATGTGGTAGTAGAAGGCGCCCTTGGAAACATGCAGGTACTCCGCGATTTCGTCGAGGGAGGCGCCATTGAACCCCTTCTTGTTGAACAGCCAGGTGCCTGCCTTGTAGAACGCTTCCTGCTTCAGGCGGTTCTGTTCATCGCGGTCGAACCCGCTGGTAGTGACACTGCTGTCGACGTCGGCAGGCCCGATAGCGCTGTGGTAGCACCCCGGACCGGCATGAAGCCCGTGCAGGAGGAGGTCCGCGGCCTGCTCCGCCGCTGCGCTGACGCTACCTTCCGGGACACTGTGCAGCCAGTGAAACACCCAGTCCAGCGAGCCGATGATGGCGCGGGTCATGGAGGTGCTGTCGCCGCTGCGCAACGAACCGTCGGTCATGCCGTCCCGCAGGTAGCCGCGCAGGCGCTTGAAAAGGTGGATGTAGGCGTGCTCGACCGCGACCCGGTGCGCTTCATTGAGAGATGCGATCTCGAGGAGTGCGGCGAGGTGCACGTCCCGGCCGCTACGGGCATCCTGCCACTGGTAGAACTGACGCTTGAAAAAGCCCACGATTCGTTCGACAGGCGCCCGGGTTCGCGCCTCCAGTTCATCGAGGACCTGGTGCTGGCGCTGCAGCGTGGCCAGGTAGCATTGGTAGATCAGCGCTTCCTTCGTGCGGACGTAGTAGTAGAGGCTCGTCTTGGTGAGGCCAAGGCTCGCGGCAATATCCTGCAGCGTCGTCGCCCGGGAGCCCTTACCGTTGAAGAGGCGGGCTGCTTCGGAGAGGATCGCGGTGCGCTTGGCGTCGTGCTGCGCCTGCCGGTTGAAGGGCTGGGCGCGGGCGGTGGATGACTCGCTGCTACTCATGCTGCGCCGGCGCTGCTCCCGCAGTGGCTTGACTTAATAGTTGGATTTTCCAACTTTAAGTATTTTATTTGTTCCTGTCTAGGAGCGCCGACGGCCCGGCCCGCTGAACCTGGCGCCCAGCCGGCGACATTCCTCGTGCCGGAAGCAGTCGACGAGGTGGTCGTTGACCATCCCGACCGCCTGCATGAACGCGTAGCAGATGGTGGGGCCGACGAAGGTGAAACCACGACGCTTGAGCTCTCGGCTAAGCTGCCGTGACAAGGGCGTTTCCGCGGGAACGTCTTCGTGCCGTTGCCAGCGGTTTTGCACCGGCCGACCATCGACCAGGTCCCAGAGGAAATGCGATAGCCCGGGCCCGTGCTCCGCCAGCGCGATGGCGGCGCGGGCGTTAGTCACTACGGCCTTGATCTTGAGGCGGTTGCGAACGATGTCGGTGGTCGCGCCGGCAGATGCGAGGTCCGCCGCGGTCCAGCGGGCCAGCCGCTCCCAGTCGAACCCGTCGAAGACACGGCGGTAACCCTCCCGCTTGCGCAGGATGGTCAACCAGGACAGGCCTGCCTGCGCCCCTTCGAGGATCAGGAACTCGAAGAGCCGCCCCTCATCGGCAACGGGCACGCCCCATTCTTCGTCGTGGTAGGCCCGGTAATCGGCGTATCCGCCGCACCAGGGGCAGCGCACCTTCTCCGTACTGTGCGTAACGGGCACTTGGCTTCTCCTGCGTGGCGGCCCCGGGATCCATGTGCCAGAATACCAACGCCCGGCGAGGAGGGGATATGTCAGAGACGGTCACGTTCAGCATAGAAAGGCATGTAGCGCGCCTGACCCTCAACAACCCCGAGAAGCACAACGCGCTGGGGCGGAAGGAGCTCGACGCCCTCCGCTCGGCCGTCGCGGAGGTAGCGGCGAGCGACAGCGTGCGTGTGCTGGTCCTCACCGGTAAAGGGGATAAGACCTTTTGCGCAGGGGCATCGCTGCAGGAACTCAACGCTGGCGAACTCCGTGGCGACGACTACCAGGACATGACGGACGCCGTCGCTTCCCTGGCGATACCCACGGTGTGTGCGATCAGTGGCAATGTTTTCGGTGGCGGCGTCGAACTGGCGCTCAGCTGCGATTTTCGCATCGGCGTCGAAGGCACCCGCATGCGCGTGCCGGCGGCATCGATCGGCCTCTGTTACCCGGTCCGTGGCATCGAGCGGTTCGTGCAACGCCTCGGCCCCGGCGTGGCCAAGCGCATTCTCGTTGCCTCGGAAACCCTGAACGCCGACGAGATGTTGCGCGTCGGGTTTCTCGATCATCTTGTCATGCCTGCGCAACTGGAGCAGACCGTCGCGAGCTACGCCGCCCAGCTGGCGGGGCTGGCGCCGCTCTCCGTGCGTGCCATGAAGCAGATTATCGGCAGCGTCGCTGCGGGCACGCTTGATCGGGAAGAAGCAACGCGCCTCGCGGCACTCTGCGAGGCGTCCGAAGATCTCGCCGAGGGCTTTGCAGCCCAGCAGGAAAAGCGGCCTCCGGAGTTCAGCGGTCGCTGACAGACGTCAGACTACTGCATCCTCCGGGAGCGGTAGGTCGACCCGCAGTGAGGTGCCGCCACTAGTGGTCTTCTGGACGAGTCTCCCGCCGTAATAAGCAGTCACCTCACGGATCAATGAAAAGCCGGACGTTTCGTATGCCTCCAGCGACACACCCTCGGGCAGGCCGATACCGTTGTCCTCGACAGTGACGCTTGTGGTGACGGCTTCTATACGCGGCTCGGGCGTGAGTTCGAGGGCGACACGGAGAAAGTTGCCGTACTCCCGACCGGCAAAGGCGTGGTCCAGCGCATTTGCGAGCAACTCGTAGATCACCGTTGCGAGCCGGGCAGCGTGCTCCGCGTCAATCAGTGTATCGCTGACCTCGTTGATCAGCGTAATCGTGCTGCCCTGGCTGCGACTGGCCAACAACATGGCGCTGCACTCGTCTGTGAAACTGCGCAGGTCGGCCAGAACTCGGTCATCGCGGTACCTCAGGGTATGCTCCAGGCAAACGAACGCGTCTATGCGCTCAAGGGAGACCTTCGCCATCTCCGAGGATAATGCGTCGGGCAGCGTATCGGCCTGTCGACCCACCACTTCACCGATCCAGGAAAGCGTCGCCACATTCCTCCTGGTAACGCTCTCAAGTAACCGTGCCTGCGTTTCGACCTCGTCCTGCATGTCTTCGATCGCCTGCTCCGCGGTAGCGGTCATTTCACGTGCGAGTTGCGTGGCGCGGCGGGAGACGAGGATCGTGCCATAATAGTGCTTGGCAATCGTAAGCAGTGCTCCCGTTGCAATCGTGTAAAAAAGCAAGGCCCCAATCGAACGCCACCAAGGCGGGAGTACTTCTACCGTTAGAGACAGTGCCGCTGAGTTCCACATTCCTCCCTTAATTCTTGCCTGAGATTTAAATTCATAAAGTCCTGGCGGCAGGTTGGTATACGTGACTTCATTCCTTAGTTTGCCGTGGCTCCATTCTGAGTCAAACCCTTCAAGCCGATACCGCAGCTCAAAGTCGTACGCCGCCCACGGTGCGAGCGAACCGATATTGAGAGTAAGGCGTTGTTTGTCTGCACTTATCAACACTTTGTCTGAATGTTTCAAAGGTCGATATAGCGGGAACTCTTTATCGTCAATAGCGTACGAGGTAATACGAAGTTGGGGCGCCTCCCTTTGAGGCCGAATATTTTTTGATGTAATATTTGCGTATCCTCCCGTCCCGCCAAAAAGAACACCTGACTGGTCCCTGAAGGATGCTCCAAAGTCGAACCTTACTGCGGTATTTCCCGCCGCATTAAACGCGTGCTCTACACTACCGTTTATAGATAGCCTAAATATACTTGTCTTTGACGATACAAGCGCCTCCTTGCTAGAAACTGCCTCAACGGCCTGAATGATCTCTCCGGGCAGTTCATGGTGTATAGCGATTCTTGGTTTTCGAGAAGGAAATCCCTCAAGGGAAACTGCGTAGACGCCATTTGTGGGAGTAGCAAGCCATAAATGGTCTTCGAATGTAGAGGCCGCCCATGGAATCGTACCCTCAAGAAGGTTTGCAATCTCAAGTAAAGGAGCCTGTGAACTTGGCTTAATGGGTGCTACGAGAATACCACCTTCTGTCAGCAGCAGAAAGCCTAAGCTACTGATCTGTTCAATGTGTAGTACCCTCCTCCGTGCAAGGTGACTTCGCTTTGTCACCTCAATCTGTTGAAGACCCGTCTCTGTATCAAATCTATACGCACCGTTACCGAATGTGCCAATGAGTAAGGTATCACGTGCGGGTATCACGGTGCTTATCGGGCCAATACTGTCGATAAGCCCTGCCGTTCCGCACGTTCGTGGTGCGGGTCCGTGCGGTAGCTTAAAGACGCCACCACTCCGCAATCCGTAGACTATTTGATTCCTCCAAGTCGTTACCGCGGTGATACCGCCAGAGACGTCACAAATATGTTGTATATTGCTTTTTTCTGTCACCCCCAATTCTCTCTGGTCAGCAAAATAAAGACCAGCGTAATCTGCAATCACTAAGCGTTCTCCAAGTCTAGAGAAGCCCACGATGGAGGGGGTCGGATTGCCAGGTAGATCCTTTGTGACTACGGTATCAGAGGCATGTAGCCTATAGATGCCGGCAAAGCTAGAGACCCAGATCGTGTCGCTACCCTGTAAGGCCAGCGCCGTAAACTCGGTGTTTACCAGATCGCTAGCATATCTTGAGCTGTACAGCAGTCTCAGGGATTCTCCGTCAAGAACATCTAAGCCGGAATCTGTGGCAACGAAGACTCTTCCATTATCTTTCGCCACCGTAATCTGGTGAATTGTCGATTTTCTGGAAACTGCATTAACAGGCTCCAAGGCGTGCATAGCGTTGCCGTCTTTTTTGAGGGGGCACTTAAACAGCCCGCCTCCGTGCGTTCCAAGCAGAACGAATTCTTTATTGAACGCCAAAATCTCAGTGAACCTAGTACCTGTCAAGGAGCACTGATTTATGGCTCTATCAGAATCTAAACTACGGTTGGCGTTGAGACGGAGGACCGTGCCGTCTTCGGACAGGATTAGTACCGACGCCGAATCAAAGGCAAAGTCTATGATGGCTCCGTCCATACCCTGGCATCGCTGATGGGCGGTCTCCATCTCGATGTCAAAAGCGACACAGCTGCCGTCAGAGAAACCAAGCCATAATCCAGTCTCCCCATCGTGTTCAGCCTCGACCAGCCTGGATGCGTGTACATCAACGGAGCCGGCCAGTCGAAACTGACCAGCATCAGGGTTGAATTTAAAGAGTCCACCGTCGAATCCTACAACCCAGATACGTTGCGCTGGACCCAAGAATAGTTCCGCTATTCTTGCGACGGGAAGCCCTGCAGTACTTACCCCGGGCAACTTATAGCTCTCTACCCCGTGCCCGTCGTATCGTATGATTGCATCAAGACTTGCTGCCCATACATCACGATTCGGGCGCAGCACGATTTCGGTGAAAGTTGTCCCTGACACCTCCCCCAAAACGGTCGGAGTGGTATTCAGAAAATTTGTCGGCGTAGGAGTTGCGGGATGGACTTGGGCGCTCGCAATTGACAAGAGAATAACAAGCAAGGTCAACAGATTCTTCATGGTTAAATGAGCACGAAGTCTTTTGCTGCGCCCTACTGATGCGGCATTTCTCTCGCAAAATGCATGAAAGATGTAAACGCGCGTTCTATCCGTTTTCGATGTGCCTCAAAGTCTGTGATGCAATTTTCCTTTGCCTCTTTCTCAAGCATCAACGCCTCCTCTTTAACAAGTGCCGCACCCATGTTCGCACTCATTGACTTCATGGCGTGGGCGATACCGGCAACACGCTCGACATTGATCGGATGTTCTTCTTCTCCCAGTTCTTTAAGCTTGCTATTCATCTGGTCGCTGTAGCCCTCGAGCAGGCGCTTAATCAACTCGTGATTTGATGTCTGCGCCGCAAGGCGGCGCAAGCCATTGATGACATCTTCGTCCACCTCTGCAGTCGAGCCTCCACTTTGGTGTGCTTTGGCCTCGTTGTTGCAATTGGGAGAGAGTAGTATTTCCCCACAACTAGGATGAGTAAACTCATCAAGCACTGCGGTGATGTCGGCCTGTTTGAATGGCTTCTGGAGAACTTTGTCTATGCCCGCCTTCGCGCACTCAGCTAAGTCCTCTTCGCTGCCGCCCGCTGTTAGCGCGATGACTGGCGTGTGTCGTTTCCCACTTTGTGCCAATCGGATTTCTCTGGTTGCGGCGTAGCCATCCATGATCGGCATCTGACAGTCCATCAGTACCAGGTCATATCTCTTCTTTGAGAATAGATCTACGGCTTGTTTGCCATTGTTTGCTATGTCAAAAGAGCATGAAGCCGCATGGAGAAACTCGCCGATGATCATTTGGTTGACCGGCATATCTTCCGCAACGAGCACGTGGGCCCTCGTTGGGCGATCAGAGCTGGCCAACAGGCCTAATAAGTTATCGTGGCTTGCGCCCTCTTCAAGTGTGGTGACGCCGCTGCTGACTAGAGCGATTTCAAGTTCCTTGCTGACTATCGGGAGATGGAGGGCATGCATCCCCTCGTCCAATGCTAACGCAACTTCGCTGGCAGAGAAGCTATAGAATACTATGGTTTCGAAAGCTTTACCATTGTTGAAATTGTTTAAGCTGTTACTACTCCGCCCGTATACCATTGGGGCAAAAGCGATACGCCGCAGCGAGGGCTGAGACTCGATTGCAGTGTTTTCAGCCTCTACAGGACTGGTAGCATGCCTTATTTTTTTTACAGAAAGAGAGCGTAGGTGTGAATCTAGCATTCTGCCCGTGAGTGAGTCCTCTGCGATTATCGTGCAGTGAATGGATTTATCCATCTTTGAGTGGGTGGGTATGATTTGCGTGTCGGCCTTAAGCGGGACGACGAGAGAGATGGTGGAGCCGACATTAATGACGGACGAGACGCATATCTCCCCCCCCATGAGGTGCGCATACTTTCTTGAAATAGTTAGGCCTAAACCAGACCCACCAAAGCGCCTTGTAGTACTCGCATCGGCCTGAGTATAAGATTCAAAGATCTTCTCTTGAGTCTCTTCGTCCATACCAACCCCGTCGTCTTCAACAGCGATTGTAACTTTGCACTGAGATTGGCCGGGATCCGGCTCTTGTATCATTTGTCTGACTCGAACAGATCCTTGCTCTGTAAACTTGATCGCATTACCCACAAGATTCGTAACAATTTGTCGAATTCGAGTAGGGTCGCCGATGAAGAACCTAGGGGCGGATTCATCGCATATATTATAGACATGGATGCCCTTTCTATAAGCGACTTCGGACTGCAGTCGACATACATCATCTACCAGGGCGACAAGATCAAAGCTGGTATTCTCTATTTCGGTTTTCTCGGCCTCCAGCTTAGAATGGTCAAGAATGTCGTTTATCAGTTGAAGAAGGGATTCTCCACTTTGCTTTGCCGTTTCAGCAAATCGGCGCTGGGAAGGTGTGAGTTTAGAGCTGAGCAGGAGCTCGGACATTCCAATAATCCCATGCATGGGAGTCCGGATTTCATGAGTCATGGTGGCCAAAAACTGTGATTTTGCTTTGTTGGCCTGCTCGGCAATCTCCGTTGCCTTCTCTAACTCATGAGTGCGCTCTCGCACCTTGGCTTCAAGCTCAAGTCGCCGAGCTTCCGCTCGTCTAGCGCGTGATGTGACTGAGGCGATAGCGGCTAGCGCTGTCGCCGTTACAAGTATCGCATAGAAAACGTAGGCGGATCTGCTCAACCAGGGTGGAGGCGCAACGGTTATATCAATGTGTTTGGCGTCCCAGTTCCATGTGCCAGCAGCATTGGCGGCAGCTAGCTTGAGACGATATTTCCCTGCAGGTAGTGTCGTAAACGATGCTTTCCTCGCATCCCTTGAGATCACCCAATCTGGCGATATTCCCTCTAGCTTGTACGCGTAACGAATGCTGTCGGGTGATGAGAAGTCCGCCGCAAAGAAATCGACTGTGAACATTCTGTCTGTATAGTCGAGGTGCAAGTGTGTGGCTTCGTTATATGGCTTATTGAGGGCTGCAGGCTGGTTCATTATTCGTATTTCAGCAATGGAGATCTGGGGTGTCGGTGCCTGCGCGGGCACGGTGGCGGGAAGGATTTTGTTGTAACCTCTTGGCCCGCCGAAAAAGATGCGGCCTTGCCCGTCGCTGAATGACGCGCCCATGTTGAACTCTGAGTCCTGCAGGCCATCAACCTCTCGGAAATGGCGTACCTCAAGTGTTGATGGATTGAAGCGTGTCACTCCCTTGTTGTGGCTCAACCAGAGACTGCCGCTCTCATCTTCTTCTATTCCGAAAATAGAACTGCTTGGGAGTGATATGTTCTCGGAGAAGTGCTCTAACTTAGGGTTGCTTGACTCGATCTCGTTCCTTCGCCATAGGTTTAACCCGCCTCCATTGGTGCCCAGCCAGATGTTGCCGCTACGATCCTCGTGTAGACTCCACACCATATTGCTGGACAAGCTGTTTGGGTTGCCTTTCTCCGCGTAGTATCTCTTAAACTGCCGAGACTTGAGGCTGAAAAGGTTGAGGCCGTTTTCTGTGCCGACCCAAACTCTCCCCCATGAGTCTTCTAGAAGTGCAAGAACATTGTTGCTGCTCAGTGACTGGCTGTCCGTCGGATTATGTAGATAGACGGTTGCGTCCTTCTCTCCCGGTTCAATAACTGAAAGTCCTCCTTGATAGGTCCCCACGATTAGGTGGCCGGTCGAGGTCCGGAGTAGTGAGGTGATGCCGTCCGCAGCAAGCATTCTGTCCGCGTCGTTGGAGGCTCGCACAGTTGTAATTCTATTTGTCTCTAGGTCGTACTTGTTTAGGCCTCCGGAGTAGGTCCCAATCCAGAGAGTACTTTGCTCGCCGAGTAGAGACATTACCGCGTCGTCAGAGAGCGCTGGGGTTGTATAGGTGTTGTACCAAGTGAATTCATCGCTCTCTGGACTAAGCTGATTCAGACCGTCATCAGTACCTACCCAAATACTGCCGTCCCCGCTCATGGCGAAAGCGTTCACAGAAGCATTCGACAGTCCAAAATCCTCTTCTGTGTACTTTGTAAAGTAAGACCTTCGAGCTTTAGTCAGACCGAAGAATGTCCCTATCCAGTAGGTACCGTCTCGTGATTGGGCTATAGAAGTTATTCGAGCAGCTGGTAAAGCACTATCTTCATTGCTGTACAGTTGAATCTCAGTTCGACTCTTGTCGAGTATGGCGAGGCCGGAGTTTGTGCCAATCCAAAGGTTCGACTGGTCGTCGAAGTAGAGATCGTAAATCGTGTCTGATGGTAGCCGTGTCGGACCAGTCGAACTTGTGTATTGTGTGGCCTTCCCACTGTCGGTTTCCAGCATGAACAGTCCGTTAGTGAGTGTCCCCACCCACAGCTCATTACCTTTGAAAGCTAGCTGCGTAGGTTGAGTAAAACTAGAGGGTGATGCGCTAGAGCTGTCGAGTAAGTGCCGCCGTTTGATTTCTAGCCGCGTATCGATTTGAAGTAATCCGGCCTCGGTGGTTGAGACCCAGATATCGCCTACATCATTCTCCGCAAAGCTGGTGACAAGTCCTAATGACCTTCCAAGATCCTGTTCATACACAAGGTGTCGGTATGACATTGTTTTTGGGTCGAGGTGGCTTATCGCGCCCTCATAACCGATCCAGATGCCTCCTCGCGAGTCCGCGTAGACTGAGTAGATATCATTCGAGACTGGGCTATTGGATGCAGATGATGCAAAGAAGCTTTCAAACTTGCGTGTCGTCGGATCAAAGCGATTAAGGCCGCCATTTATTGTGGCGATCCAGACGCTGCCATCTAATGACTCGGTTATGCTCGTGATGGCGTCGGAGGATATAGTTCCTTGCTCAGAGGGTGAATTGCGGTGGGTGATCAGCGTGTGGCCGTTGTAACGATTCAAGCCTTCCTGCGTTGCAATCCACAGTTCGCCCGACTTGGACTGAAGGACGTCTATTACGGAACTCTGCGTTAGATCGTCTGAAATCTCTGCGAGCTGGAATTGGTATTGAGTGGGTGGCTCTTCTGCCCCTTGAGCGAAGACCGGAGAAAGTAGTGTGGTTAGTAGCAGGGTTGCCCTGCTGGATATTGATCGCTGAAGCATCGCACTAGCACGCCGATTATTTAGGCGAGTCTAGCAGATCGATTCGTAAGGGTCGTGATAGACCAAGACCAGCGCCAAAGGCGCTGGTCTTCAAAGATCTGGAAGGATTGCGGCGTCGTTGTGGCGCTTTACCCGAGATCTTACCGGAGGCCCCACTTATAGCCGGCCTGGTCGGCGCTGGAGCGGAGGCCCCACTTATAGCCGGCCTGGTCGGCGCCGGAGCGGAGGCCCCACTTGT
>CAYTJQ010000016.1:43653-60086 GCA_964438205.1 uncultured Alteromonadaceae bacterium | reverse complement strand
CGTCGCCGTTGACGTGGAAGATCGGCGCCTGGACCATCTTGGCGACATCCGTGCAGTACTCGGTCGAACGCGCATCTTCCCGCTTGCTGGTCGTGAAGCCGACCTGGTTGTTGAGGACGATGTGCACCGTGCCCCCGGTGCGATAGCCGCGGGTCTGCGACATCTGGAAGGTTTCCATGACCACGCCCTGGCCGGCGAAGGCCGCGTCGCCGTGCACGACGATCGGGGCGACGGTGTCGCCGACCGGGTCATCGCGGCGGTCCTGGCGGGCGCGCACGGAGCCCTCGACCACCGGCGCCACGATCTCGAGGTGCGAGGGGTTGAAGGCGAGCGCGAGGTGGAGCTCACCGCCCGGGGTCATCACGTTGGAGGAGAAGCCCTGGTGGTACTTCACGTCGCCGGACTTGTCGTACTGGGCGCGGCCCTCGAACTCGGCGAACAACTCCGAGGTCTTCTTGCCGAGGATGTTGACGAGGACGTTCAGCCGGCCGCGGTGGGCCATGCCGATGACGATCTCCTTGGCGCCGTAGGAGCCGATGCGCTGTACCATCTCGGCCAGCATGGGGATGAGACTCTCTCCGCCTTCGAGGCCGAAGCGCTTGGTGCCCGGGTACTTGGAAGCGAGGGAGCGCTCGAGGCCGTCGGCCTTGATCAACCGGCGCAGGAGCTGGCGGCGCACGTCCGGGCCGTAGTCCGGCGCGGAGCGGACCGACTCCATGCGGGTCATGATCCAGTGGCGCTGCTCCGTATCCACGATATGCATGAACTCGGCGCCGATATGGTGGCAGTAGGTCCGTTCGAGAGCGTCGACGATCTCGCCGAGGGTGGCATTCTCGCGGCCGATGTGAAGGCTGCCCACCTGGAAGGCCGTGTCGCGGTCGGCCTCGGACAACTCGTGGAAGGAGAGCTCGAGATCGGCCACGTGCTCGCGCTCGGCAAGGCCCAACGGGTCGAGCCTCGCCTTCTGGTGCCCGCGCTGCCGGTAGGCCGAGATGAGCTGGACCACCCGCACCTGCTTGCGTTCGTACTCCGTGGCCTGGGCGTCGTGGGCGACCGTTGCCTCCGTGCGCACGCGCATCTTGCTGATGCGGGCGAAGCGGTCGCGGACCGTGGAGTGGGGAATGTCCTTCAGGTGCGCCACCTGGCTCTCGACCAGGGGGAGCTTGTCGAAATAGTCGCGCCACTGCTCGGGCACCGAGTTCGGATCGCGGAGATAGGATTCGTACAGGTCTTCGACGTAGCTAGCGTTGCCGCCGGCGATGTGGGAGCTACGCCAGAGGAGCTCCATGGTGGGCTGCTGCATGATGTCCTTCCGAACGGTCACCGCCGACAATTGTGGAGGCGGGTGCCGGCGCGCCCGCAATAGCGCGCGTAGTATGCCAGTTTCGTCGGAAGGTTAGAAGAGAAAGCGCGCCTCAGGCGGCGCGCGACAGCAGCATGTTGCGGATATGCCCGATGGCCCGGGTGGGGTTAAGACCCTTGGGACAGACGTTAACGCAGTTCTGGATCCCGTGGCAGCGGAACACGCTGAACGGGTCGTCCAGTTTCGCCAGGCGCTCCTCCGTGGCCGTGTCCCGGCTGTCGGCGAGGAAGCGGTAGGCCTGCAGCAGGCCCGCGGGGCCGATGAAGCGGTCCGGGTTCCACCAGAAGGACGGACAGGCCGTGGAGCAGCAGGCGCAGAGGATGCACTCGTAGAGGCCGTCCAGCTTGTCCCGGTCTTCCGGCGACTGCAGCCGCTCGATGGCCGGCGCCGGCGTATTGTTCTGCAGGTAGGGCTGTACTTTCTCGTACTGCTGGTAGAACAGGCTCATGTCGACCACGAGGTCGCGGATAACCGGCAGCCCCGGCAGCGGCCGGACGACCAGCTTGTTGCCCTTTACCGTCTCCGAGAGCGGCGTGATGCAGGCGAGACCGTTCTTGCCGTTCATATTCAGGCCGTCGGAGCCACAGACCCCCTCACGGCAGGAGCGCCGGTAGGTCACGGAACTGTCCTGCTCCGCCTTGATCTGCTCCAGCACGTCCAGGACCATGACGTCCTTGCCGCCGGTGTCCACCTGGAACTCCTCCATGCGCGGCTCGGCGTCCGTCTCCGGGTTGTAGCGATAGATACTGACTTGCAACATCGGTCTGCCTCTCAGTAGGTCCGCACTTTCGGCTGGAAGGTGTCGACGGTACGCGGCGTGAAGTTGACCGCGCGCTTGCCGACCCGCCGCTCCCCGGGGAAGTAGAGGGAGTGGCACAGCCAGTTCTCGTCATCGCGCTCCTGGAAGTCCTCGCGGGCGTGGGCACCGCGGCTCTCCGTGCGCTGTTCGGCGGCGACGGCCGTAGCCTCCGCCACCTCGAACAGGTTCTGCAGCTCGAGGGCTTCCAGGCGAGCGGTGTTGAAGGCCCGGGTCTTGTCCTCGAGGTGGACGTTGGCGATGCGCTCGCGCAGGCCCGCCAGCTTCTCGATGCCCTCGCGCATGAAGTCACCCTTGCGGAACACACCAAAATGATTCTGCATGACGTTCTGCAGCTCCTTGCGCAGGTCCGCCGCCTTTTCGCCGCTGCTGGAGTCGTTGATCCGGCGCAGCCCGCGGGCGGCCTCGTCGATGTCGTCACTCGACGGCTCGCGCAGATCGATGCCCTCGCGCAGGGCACTCTCGATGAACAGGCCGGAGGCGCGGCCGAAGACCACGAGGTCCAGCAGCGAGTTGCCGCCGAGACGGTTGGCGCCGTGGACGGAAACGCAGGCCACCTCGCCGCAGGCATAGAGCCCGGGAACGACCTGGTCGTTGCCGTCGGCGTCGATGGTGAGCGCCTGGCCGTGGACGTTGGTCGGAATGCCGCCCATCATGTAGTGGCAGGTGGGCACGACCGGGATCGGCTCCTTCACCGGGTCAGCGTGGGCGAAGGTGCGCGACAGCTCGCAGATGCCCGGGAGGCGGCTTTCGAGCACTTCCTCGCCCAGGTGGTCGAGCTTCAGGTAGACGTGGTCGCCCTCGGGGCCGCAGCCGCGACCCTCGAGGATCTCGAGCACCATGGACCGGGCGACCACGTCGCGGCCGGCCAGGTCCTTGGCGTTCGGCGCATAGCGCTCCATGAAGCGCTCGCCGTCCTTGTTGATGAGGTAGCCGCCTTCACCCCGGCAGCCCTCGGTCACCAGCGTACCGGCGCCGTAGATGCCCGTGGGGTGGAACTGCCACATCTCCATGTCCTGCACGGGGAAGCCGGCGCGCAGGGCCATGCCCACGCCGTCACCGGTGTTGATGTGCGCGTTGGTCGTGGAGGCATAGATCCGCCCTGCCCCGCCCGTGGCGAAGACCGTCGCCTTCGACTTGACGAAAACCGTTTCACCGGTCTCGATGCAGATGGCGATAACGCCGACCACGGCGCCGTCCTGGTTCTTGACCAGGTCGACGGCGAACCACTCGTTGAGGAACGTCGTCTGGTTCTTCATGTTCCCCTGGTAGAGCGTGTGCAGCAGCGCGTGCCCGGTGCGGTCCGCCGCGGCGCAGGTGCGCGCGGCCTGGCCGCCCTCACCGAAGTTCTTGGACTGGCCGCCGAAGGGGCGCTGGTAGATACGGCCCTCTTCCGTGCGCGAGAACGGCAGACCCATGTGCTCCAGCTCGAAGATCGCCTCGGGACCCACGCTGGTCATGTACTCGATGGCGTCCTGGTCACCGATGTAGTCGGAGCCCTTGACCGTGTCATACATGTGCCAGCGCCAGTCGTCATCCGGGTCGGCGCTGGCAATGGCGCAGGTAATCCCGCCCTGGGCCGAGACCGTGTGCGAGCGCGTCGGGAAGACCTTGGAGATCACGGCCGTCTTGTAGCCCGACTGGGCCAGCTGCAGCGCCGCACGCATGCCGGCGCCGCCGCCACCGACGATGACCCCGTCGAAAGAGATGGTACGCATTCCTAGTTACCCCAGAGAATCTGGATGCCCCAGATCACATAGATGAACAGCAGCAGGCTGATGCACAGCTGAAGGCCGATGCGCAGCACGTTGCCCCTGGTGCCCATGAGCCGCTCGGTGAGGTAGTCCGTCAGCACGGACCACATGCCGATCCAGGCATGGGCGGCCAGGGAAAGCACCGCGAGAAGGGTGAAGATCCGCATCCAGGCGGTAGCGAAGAGCGCCTGCCAGCCGGCATAGTCGATACCCGTGGCAACGATCCAACCGATGACCAGGAACCAGGCGAGGAGCACCACGGCGCTCACCCGCTGCAGGAGCCAGTCGGACAGGCCCGAGCGGCCGAGACTCGTGACTGCCGTTACCATAGCGACACCCCCAGGAGAATCGAAAGCACGACGGCGAGGCCGATCACCAGGCGCGAGCCGAGGATGCCGCCCTCCATGCTCTCGCCGATGCCGAAGTCCATGACCAGGTGCCTGATGCCGGCGAGACTGTGGTAGATGAGCGCCGTGCCCACGACCCAGAGCATCGCCCTGGCCGGAAGGCTGGAAAGAAGCTCGCCGAGGCGCGCGAACCCTGCGGCGCTCGACAGGCTCGTATCGAGGGCCCAGAGCATACCGATGCTGGCCACGAAGAGCACCACCCCGGATATGCGGTGGCTGATGGAGGCCCAGGCCGTAATGGGCAGGCGCATGGTGCCGATGTCGAGATTGACGGGGCGGGTATCCTTCACAGTGCTTTTCCGTTTTTGTCCGGGCTGGGTGGGCGACCGGCGGCAGCACCGCCGGGCCTTGCAAAATGCGGGCGAAGTATATTGGGTAGGCCCGGGAAAAACAATTGGCGGGGCGGGGAGCCCCGCCGCCGATCCAAGGTCGAGGAAACGCGCCGGGGCCCCGGAAAGCAAGGCTTTCCCGTGCTCACCGGGGCCGCCGCATTACCCCGCCCTGCGTTGACAAAATCGGCTTACTCTCTATAGTTGGGCCCCCACTGACCAGCGCACCGGGACCCTCTATGAGCGACTTGAAAGCAACCCTGACGGTAGACGGCATTGACGGAGCGATCGAGCTCCCGGTGCACGAGGGCACCATCGGTCCGCGCGTGGTCGACGTGGGCGCGCTCACCGCCAACGGCATGTTCACCTACGATCCGGGGTTTGTTTCGACCGCCGCCTGCGAGTCCCAGATTACCTACATCGACGGCGCTAAGGGCGTTCTCCTGCACCGCGGCTATCCCATCGACCAGCTCGCGGAGCACTCCGACTATCTCGAGACCTGCTACCTGCTTCTCTACGGCGAGCTGCCGGACCGGGCGCAGAAAGAGCAGTTCGTGCGGACCGTGCACAACCACACCATGGTCCACGAACAGATCCGCACTTTCTACAACGGCTTCCGCCGCGACGCCCACCCGATGGCGATCATGTGTGGCGTGGTCGGCGCTCTCTCCGCCTTCTACCACGATTCCCTCGATATTTCCGACGAGCATCACCGGCAGGTCGCGGCCTTCCGCCTGATCGCGAAAATGCCGACGCTCGCCGCCATGAGCTACAAGTTCTCCATCGGCCAGCCCTTCATGTATCCCGACAACAGCATGGGCTACGCCGAGAACTTCCTGCACATGATGTTCGGCACGCCCTGCGAGCCGAGCCGGATCTCGCCGGTGCTGGCCAAGGCCATGGACCGGATCTTCCTGCTGCATGCTGACCATGAGCAGAACGCCTCTACCTCGACCGTGCGCCTCGCAGGTTCCTCCGGCGCCAACCCCTTCGCCTGCATCGCCTCTGGTATCGCCGCGCTCTGGGGTCCCTCTCACGGCGGTGCCAACGAGGCCGTGCTGAACATGCTCGAGGAGATCGGCGATGTGTCCCGCATCGACGAGTTCGTTGCCCGCGCCAAGGACAAGAACGACCCGTTCCGCCTGATGGGCTTCGGCCACCGCGTTTACAAGAACTTCGACCCGCGGGCGAAGGTCATGAAGCAGGCCGCGGACGAGGTCCTGGCCGAGCTCGGTATGGAAAACGACCCGCTCCTGGCGATCGCCAAGCGCCTGGAGGAGATCGCCCTCTCCGACGAGTATTTCATCGAGAAAAAGCTCTACCCCAACGTCGACTTCTACTCCGGCATCATTCTCAAGGCCCTGGGCATTCCCACCAGCATGTTCACGGTGATCTTCGCGGTCGGCCGTACGGTGGGCTGGATCGCCCACTGGAACGAGATGATTTCCGGCAGCTACCGCATCGGCCGCCCGCGCCAGCTCTACACCGGTTACGCGCAACGGGACTACCTGCCCCTGGACCAGCGCTGAAAGGCGCGCGTCCATGCATCGGGTAGTCATCAGCGGCACTGGGCTCTACACCCCGCCGGAGGCCATCAGCAACGAAGAGCTGGTGGCCTCCTTCAATGCCTGGGCCGACAGCTACAACCGCGAACACGCGGACGCCATCGGTCGCGGCGACCTCGCCGCCCAGGCCCACAGCTCCGTCGAGTTCATCGTCAAGGCGTCGGGCATCCGTTCGCGCTACGTGGTGAACAAGTCGGGCATCCTCGACCCGGCGCGCATGGTCCCGGACATCCCGGAGCGTCCCGACGACCAGCCCTCGGTCATGTGCGAGATGGCCGTCGCCGCGGCCCGGGAAGCGATGGAAGCGGCCGGCATCGGGCCGCAGGACCTCGACGCCGTGCTCGTGGCGGCCTCGAACATGCAGCGACCCTATCCCGCCATCGCCGTGGAGGTGCAGGATGCGCTGGGCATCAGCGGCTGGGGCTTCGACATGAACGTGGCCTGCTCCTCGGCGACTTTCGGCATCCAGCAGGCCCGGGACACGATTGCCATGGGCAGCGCCCGCGCCGTGCTCATGGTCAACCCGGAAATCTGCACCGGCCACCTGAACTTCCGCGACCGCGACTCGCACTTCATCTTCGGCGACGTGTGTACGGCCGTGATACTGCAGCGGGCGGAGCTGGCCACGAGTGCCGAGCAGTACGAGGTCGTTGACAGCTGCCTGCAGACGCTTTTCTCCAACAACATCCGCAACAACTTCGGCTTCCTGAACCGGGCCGCCCCGGGGGGTATCGGCCAGCCGGACAAGCTCTTCGTGCAGGAAGGGCGCAAGGTGTTCAAGGAGGTCTGCCCCGCGGTCGCGACGCAGATATCCGGGCAGCTTGAACGGCTGGGCGTGCCTGCCACGGCGCTGAAGCGGCTGTGGCTCCACCAGGCCAACCTGAGCATGAACCAGCTGATCGCCCGGCGGGTCCTCGGCCGCGACCCGTCCCCGGACGAAGCGCCGACGATCCTCGACGAGTATGCAAACACGAGCTCTGCCGGCTCGGTCATCGCCTTCCACAAGCACCGCGATGACTTCAGCGCCGGCGACACCGGCGTCCTCTGCTCCTTCGGCGCCGGCTACAGCATCGGCAGCGTGGTCCTGCGCCGGCGTTAGCCGTTCCCCCTGCCGCCGTCCCCGACGGCCGAACACCAGGCCTCCGCGGCCGCGAGCAGGCGATCCATCTCCTCGTCGGTACCGATGCTGATGCGCAGGTACTCGCTGATCCGCGGCCGGTCGAAATGGCGCACGATGATACCCTCCTCGCGCAAGGCGCTGAACAGCGCTGCCGCGGCGCCGCCCGGCGGGCGCGCAAAAACGAAGTTGGCGGCAGAAGGAAGCACCGAGAAGCCCAGGCCCTCGAGCGCACCGCACACACGCTCGCGGGTCGCGACCACGCGGCGGCAGCTGTCCTCGAACCACACCCGGTCCTCGATGGCCGCGGTCGCCGCGCGCTGGGCGATGACATCCAGCGGGTAGGAATTGAAGGAGTCCTTGACCCGGGCCAGGCCCTCGATGAGCGCCGGGTCGCCGAGGGCAAAGCCCACGCGCAGGCCCGCGAGCGCCCGGGATTTCGACAGGGTCTGCACCACCAGCAGGTTCGGGTAGCGCCCGACCAGCGCTGCCGCGCTGCGGCCGCCGAAGTCGATGTAGGCCTCGTCGACAACGACCACGCAGTCGGCATGACCAGCCACCAGCCGCTCGATCTCCGCAAGCCCGAGCAGCCGCCCGGTCGGCGCATTCGGGTTGGGCAGGATGATCCCGCCGCTGTCCGCCGGAAAGGCGTCGACATCGATGGCAAGTGCCGGGTCCAGCGGTACGCGCACCGCCTCGATACCGTAGAGGCCGCACCATACCGGGTAGAAGCTGTAGCTGATCTCGGGAAACGCGAGGGGCCGCCGGTGCTTGAGGAGCCCGAGGAAGGCGTGGGCGAGGACCTCGTCGGAACCGTTGCCCACGAAGACCTGCTCTGCGGCGAGGCCGAACTGCGCGGCGATACAGCCCCGCAGGGCTATTGCGTCCGGGTCCGGATAGCGGCGCAGGCTGTCGTCGTCGATGGCCGCAAGGGCCTCTAACACCCGCGGCGAGGGGCCGTAGGGGCTCTCGTTGGTATTCAGCTTGACCAGGCGGGGATGCCGCGGCTGCTCACCGGGCACGTAGGGGCTGAGGCCGCGCACGGCCTCGCTCCAGAAACGGCTCACGGGGCGGCGTCCCCCGGTGACGGCTGCCCCGCCTCCTCCTGCATGTAGGCGCGCAGCTCCGCCGGCTCCATGTGCCTGACGTCGAGGCCGCGGGCGAGGTAGATCACCTGCTCGGCGATATTGGCGGCGTGGTCGCCGATGCGCTCAAGCGCCCGCAGCGCCCAGAGCTCGTTGAGGATCGGACCGATGTTGCGCGGGTCCTCCATCATGAAAGTCACGAGGCTGCGCACGGCCGAGTGGTACTCGGAGTCGACCCCCTCGTCATCGACGACGACGTTGACGGCCATGGCCACGTCCTGGCGGGCGAAGGCGTCGAGGGCGCTGCGCAGCATGGCGCCGACGTGCTTACCGATGCGCCGCACCTCCGGCGAACTACTGCGCGCCGGGGCCTGCTCGGAGAGCGTGATCGCCTGGCGGGCGATCTTGGTCGCCTCGTCGCCGACCCGCTCCAGGTCCGTGGTCACCTTGGCCACGGCGATGACCAGGCGCAGGTCACTGGCCGCCGGCTGGCGCCGGGCGAGGATGCGCGAGCATTCCTCGTCGATGCGCACCTCCATGGCGTTGACCTCCTCGTCCGCGGCGATCACCGCCTCGGCCCCGCCGCTGTCGCGGGCGAGCAGGGTCTCGACCGCCCGCGCCACCGCTGCCTCGACCCGGCCACCCATCTCGAGCAGGTGGTTACGGACGGCCTCCAGCTCGGCATTGAACTGGCCGGATATGTGCTGCCTGTGGCTATCGCTCTGCAAGGGGCCTCCTGCTATCCGGTCAACCGTAGCGGCCGGTAATGTAGTCTTCCGTCTGGCGCTGCTCGGGGTTCGTGAAGAGTGTATCGGTTTCCCCGAATTCCACCAATCGCCCCATGTACATGAAGGCGGTCAAGTCGGATACGCGGGCTGCCTGCTGCATGTTGTGGGTGACGATGACGATGGTGTAGCGGGTCTTCAGCTCGTAGATGAGCTCCTCGATCCGCAGCGTGGAGATCGGATCGAGGGAGGAAGCCGGCTCATCCAGCAGCAGCACCTCCGGCTCCACCGCGATGGTGCGGGCGATCACCAGGCGCTGCTGCTGCCCGCCGGAGAGGGCGAGCGCGCTGTCATCGAGCCGGTCCTTGACCTCGTCCCAGAGCGCCGCAGCGCGAAGCGCCTTTTCCACGCTCTCGTCAAGGACCCGCTTCCGGTTGATGCCCTGGATGCGCAGCCCGTAGGCCACGTTCTCGAACACGGTCTTCGGGAACGGATTAGGTGCCTGGAAGACCATGCCCACCCGCCGGCGCAGGCTGGCCACGTCCACCGCCGGGTCGTGGATATCCTCGCCGTCGAGGCGGATGCTGCCGCTGATGCGGCAGCCCTCGATGAGGTCGTTCATGCGGTTGAAGCAGCGCAGCAGGCTGGACTTGCCGCATCCGCTCGGCCCGATGAAGGCGGTGACACGCTGCCGGGGGATGGCGAGGTCGATGCGGTCCAGGGCCGGCGCCGCGCTGCCGTCATAGTGCAGGGACAGGCTCTCGGCAACCAGCGCCGCACCTTCTGTGGACATGCGGGGTGCGGGTGCGCGGCGCAGGGCCTGGACGTTGATCGAGTGTTCTGCCATGGGCTGGGAGCCTATCAGGTGTCCAGGGACTTGTATCGCTCGCGCAGCCGGTTGCGCAGGATCACCGCCGCGAGATTCAACACGAGGATGAGGGCCACCAGCAGGAACGCCGTCGCGTAGACAAGGGAACCGGTGGCATCCGGGTCCGGGCTGTGGAAGCCGATGTCATAGATATGAAAGCCGAGGTTCATGAACTTCTGTTCGAGATGCAGGTAGGGAAACTCGTCGCTGACGGGCAGCGTCGGCGCGAGCTTCACGACCCCGACCAGCATCAGCGGCGCGACCTCCCCGGCCGCCCGGGCCACGGCGAGGACAAGGCCGGTCATCATGGCCGGGGTCGCCATGGGCAGGACCACGCGCCAGAGCGTCTCCGCCCGGGTCGCGCCGAGGGCGAGGCTGCCCTCGCGCAGCGAGCGCGGGATCCGCGCGAGCCCCTCCTCCGTGGCCACGATGACCACCGGCAGGGTCAGCAGGGCGAGGGTGAGCGATGCCCAGAGCAGCCCGGGGCTGCCGAAGGTCGGGCTGGGCAGCCGTTCGTCGAAGAACAGCGCATCGATCTCGCCGCCGAGCACATAAACGAAGAAGCCGAGGCCGAACACGCCGAACACCAGGGACGGCACGCCGGCGAGGTTGTTCACCGCGATACGCACCAGGCGCGTCAGGGGCCCCTGCCGGGCGTACTCGTGGAGGTAGACGGCGGCGAGCACACCGAGGGGCGTCACGAGGACCGCCGTGAGCAGCACAAGGGCGACGGTACCGAAGATCGCCGGGAATACGCCCCCGTCCGTGTTGCCTTCCCGCGGGGCGCCGCTCACGAAATCCCAGAGCTGGCCGAAGTAGAGCCCGAGGCGGGCCGGCAGCGACAGCGCGTTCGGCTGGTAGGCCCGCAGCACCGTCGCCAGCGGTTGCTCAACGCGCTGGCCGCCGGCGAGCGCCAGCCGCAGGGTGTAGCGCTCGACCGCAGTGCGCAGGGAGCGCCGCTCGCCCTCGACGGCCGCCAGCCATTCCCGCGCCGCCGGGAGCCGCGGGTCGCCGGTGGAACGCAGCCGGGCGAGCGCCGCGCTCGCTGCCGCGAGCGGTCCCTGCTCCAGCGCACGCAGGGCTTCCCGCGCCTGCGTTGTTGCCGCCAGCGCCTCCGCCAGTGCCGTGCGCAGCGCGGGGCCGTCGCCCGCGACCAGGATCGTGCCGTCGTCGCGCAGCGCCAGCGGGTAACCGAAGAGCGGGCCCCACTCGCTGCGTTCGAGGACCGTGGCCGCCGCCGGCGTGCGCGCTTCGAGGATGTCCGAGGCCAGCACCCAGCGAAACTCGGCCGCACCGAGGTCGCGATTGCCCAGGTGCAGAAGCAACCGCTCGCGCTGCTCGGGTCCCGGCCCCGGCGCCAGACCGGCCTCCCGGAGCTGCAGCGTGGGGACCATCCGCCGGGCAACCACATGACCGAGGAGCGACTCGGTCGCCCCGCCACCTTCGCGAACGTCCAGCGCGTGGAGCGGGCTTGGCCAGAAATGACCCAGGCCCCGGACCGTGAGCAGCGCCACCAGGGCGAGCACGGCGACGAGCGCCAGTGCGGCCGCGCCGGCGGCCAGCCACTCCAGCGCATCACCCCCCTGGCGGCGCAGGCCGGCGCCAAGGCGCGCACGGAGCGAGCGACCGCGGGCAATCACGGCTCAGCCTGCTGCATAGCGGTAGCGCAACCGCTGCCGTACCAGTTCCGCCAGCGTGTTGATGACGAAGGTGAATGCGAACAGGAGCAGCGCCGCCAGGAACAGTACGCGGAAGTGCGTACTGCCGACGATGGACTCGGGCGCCTCCATCGCGATGTTCGCGCTCAGGCTGCGCAACCCGGTGAAGGGATCCAGGTCGAGGATCGGCGTGTTACCGGTTGCCATGAGCACGATCATGGTCTCGCCGATCGCCCGGCCGAGGCCGATCATCAGCGCCGAGAAGATGCCCGGGCTGGCCGTGGGCAGGACCACCCCGGTCAACGTCTGCCAGCGGGTCGCCCCGAGCGCGAGGCTGCCGTCGGAAAGACTCCGCGGCACGGAAAAAATGGCGTCCTCGGTGATGGAGAACACCGTTGGCAGGACGGCAAAACCCATGGCCATGCCGACGACGAGCGCGTTGCGCTGCTGGTAGGCAATGCCGAACTCCCGTTCCAGCCAGCCGCTGATATCACCGCCGAAGCAGGCCGCCTCGATCAGCGGGCTCGCAGCAATGCTCAGCCAGGAAAGCAGCGCCACGACCGGGAGCATGAGCAGGGGCCGGAAGCCGAGGGGCACGCTGCGGCGCCAGCGACCGGGCAGCGACGACCAGAGCGCACCGACCGCGACCACGCCTGCCACCAGGACGAGGGGCGCAACGAGGATACCCGCGAGGGACTGCTCGACGCGCGGCGCCAGCCAGAGCCCGGCGATGAAGCCGAGCACGACCGTGGGCACGGCTTCCATGAGCTCGATCCCCGGCTTGACCACGCGCCGCAGCGGCCGGGCCATGAAGTAGGCCGTGTACACCGCGGCGAGCACGCCGAGCGGCGCGGCGAAGAGCATGCTGTAGAGGGCCGCCTTGAAAGTGCCGAGGGCCAGGGGCGCGAGGTTCAGCTTCGGCTCATCGTCCGCACCCGCCGGGGACGACTGCCAGACCCGCGCCGGGGCCGGGTAGTCCGGGTGCCAGGCGGCGGCCCAGAGGGAGGTGCCGGAGACCTCCGGGTGCGGGTTGCGCACGCGGTAGCGGTGTACCGTCTCGCCGACCCGGACGGCGAAAGCCGTGCCGTCGGCGGCGACCGCCACGGCCTCGGCACCGGCGGCCCGCGGCAGCCGCGTATCGAAGAGGCGCCGCTCCGCCGAGCTGTGCCAGGCCTGCAGCCGGCCGTCTGCTGCCAGTGCGTAGACCACCGCGCGTCGCGGCTCCGCAACCAGCCAGCGCACGGGGAGTCCTTCCATGTCGAGGCGGCGGAAGCGCGCCCAGGGCTTGCCGGGGCCGGCACTGGTACGCCCGAACTCGACCAGTTCACCCTTGCCGGTGGCAACCAGCACCGCGCGCCCGCCGGCGAGTCGCACACTGGGGCCAGGAGGTCCGGCCAGCAACCCGGCCGCCTCGAGCTCTGCAAGGAACGAAGACGGCGCCGGGTCCGGGCCCTGGCCGCCCGGCAGCAGCGCGCCGTCTGCCGCAACTTCGCTGTGGCTGTAGCTGATGGACGCCGGCTGCAGCAGGGGCATGACCTCCCAGAACAGGTAGAGCAACATCAGCAGGATTGTAGCCAGCACGCCCACGCCGGCCGCGCCAACGAGGGCGCGGGTTGCGCGGTCGATCCAGCGCCGCCGGCGACCGACGCGGGTGTCGGCCAGGCGGCTCACAGGCCCAGGGCCTCGCGCTGCTCGGCGATCAGCGCCGCCGGCAGCGGCACGTAGCCGTCCTGCAGCACCAGGCGCTGCCCCTCCCGGGAGTAGACGAAGCGGAAAAACTCGCGCTCCAGCGCCGGCAGGGGCCGCCCCGGTGGCCGGTTCACGTAGGTGTAGAGGTAGCGGGCGAGCGGGTAGCGGCCGCTGCCGGCATTTTCCGCCGTCGGCGCGACGGCCGGCCCGGTGCCGTCGCTGATCGCGAGCGGGCGCACGCCGGCACTCTGATAACCGAGGCTGGAGTAGCCCAGCGCGCCGGGGGAGGCCCCCACGGCCTGTACCACGGAGGCCGAGCCGGGCAGCTCATTGACCAGCGGATGGAAGTCCCCCTTGCAGAGTACCTCGCTGCGGAAGTAGCTGTGGGTGCCCGATGCGGTGTTGCGCCCGTAGGCCACAATGGGGCGGCGGCGCCAGCTGCCGCCGAGGCCCAGGTCCCCCCAGTGGGTGAAGCGCCGCGCGGCACCGCAGCGCCGGGTGATGGAATAGATCGCATCGAGTTCCGCGAGGGACAGCGCGCGGAGCGGGTTGTCCTGGTGTACGAAGACCGCCACCGCGTCCACCGCGACCGGCACGGCCGTGGGCGGATAGCCGAAACGGTCGCGGAAAGCATCCACCTCGCGCGCGGACATGGCACGGCTCATGGGGCCGAGTTCCGCCGTGCCCTCCGCCAGCGCCGGTGGCGCCGTCGCCGACCCGGCGGCCTGCACCTCCACGGCGACGGCCGGGTGGTAGCCACTGAAGGCGCGCGCCCACAGCGACATGAGGTTGCCGAGCGTGTCAGAACCGGCGCTGCCCAGGCTCCCGACCAGGCCCGAGGCGGGTTCGTAGGGCGGCAGGGTGCGATCCGCCAGCGCCGGCAAGGCCACCAGGGCCAGCAGCAGCCATGCGCGGCCCCAGGCCCTGTGCGCCCGCATGCTCAGACGGCGAAGGCCAGGGTAAAGGTACTGCCCTCCCCCGGCTCGCTGTCGATGCGCAGCTCCGCGCGGTG
Organism: uncultured Alteromonadaceae bacterium; assembly: GCA_964438205.1. Classification (GTDB taxonomy): domain Bacteria; phylum Pseudomonadota; class Gammaproteobacteria; order Pseudomonadales; family Halieaceae; genus Pseudohaliea. The sequence continues at coordinate 45,697 of CAYTJQ010000016.1, read as the reverse complement.
CGAGGCGGCCACGTGCTTGACGATGGCGAGGCCCAGGCCGGTACCGCCCGTAGCGCTGGAGCGGCTCTCGTCGACGCGGTAGAAGCGCTCCGTGAGTCGCGGCAGGTGCTGCTCCTCGATGCCCGGCCCCTCGTCCACCACCGAAAGCAACAGCTCGTCGCCCTCCCGGCGCCAGTGCACCAGCACGGGCCGGTCCTCCGGGCTGTACTTGATGGCGTTGAGCACCAGGTTCGAAATGGCGCTGTGCAGCTCACGGTAGTCGCCGGCGACCCCGTCGCGCGTGTCCAGGCGCAGGGCGACGACGCGCTCCGGGTGCGAGTGCGCGAGTTCGTCGCGCAGCTCCTCGACCAGCCCCGCGATGTCCACACGCTCGGTCTTCTTCTCGCTGCGCACACTCTCGATCCGCGAGAGCCAGAGCAGGTCGTCGAGAAGGTTTTCCATGCGCCGGGCCTGGAGCTCCATCTGCTCCAGCGGCTTGTGGAAGCGCGGGTCGAGGCGATCACCGGCGGCCATCAGCGTTTCCAGGTAGCCCTTGAAGACCGTGAGCGGCGTGCGCAGCTCGTGGGAAACGTTGCCGACGAAATCCCGCCGCTGCTGTTCCAGCTGGAGCATGCGGGTCACATCGCGCACGAACAGCAGGAAGTCGCCGTCGGCAAAGGTCGTGATCTCCATCTGCAGGAAGCGCGGTGCGCCACCCTTGAGGGCCACCTGCAGCGGCTGGGAAAAGTCGCCGGTGATGAAGTACCCGTGGAACTCGGGCAGGCGGACCAGGTTGAGGATCAGCTGCCCCCGGTCGCGGGGATACTCGAGGCCGAGCAGCTTGCGGGCGGCCTCGTTACACCACTCGATGGCGCCGGCCTGGGTGAGGATGACCACCCCGTCACGCATCGACGCGAAGGAGCTCTGCAGGTAATCGACGGTCGACTGCAACCGGCTGCGCGCCTCGCGGTTCTCCCGCTGCAGGCGGTAGATCGTATCGTAGACCACGCCCCAGATGCCGAAGCTCTCCGGCGGCGTCTGTTCCGGGTTCTCGAGCCAGCGGCGCATGCGCCAGATCTGGTAAAGCCAGACACCGCTGATCGCGCCGAGGCCGAGGGTGAGCATGGCCAGGGGGTAGCCGAACAGCCAGCCGGCAAGCGCCGACGCGGCCAGCACCAGCAGCAGCTTGCGCAATTCCCCACGCCAGCTACCCGCCAGGTTCACCCGGTGGGAGCCCCCCGCGCGGAGAAGCGATAGCCCGTGCCGCGCACGGTCTGGATCAGGCCGCTGTAGTCGCTCGCGCCGGCCGACAGCGCTTTGCGCAGGCGGCGGATGTGGACGTCGACGGTGCGTTCCTCGACGTAGACGTTGGCGCCCCAGACCTGGTCGAGGAGCTGGTTGCGCGTGTAGGCTCGCTCCGGGTGGGCCATGAAGAACTGCAGCAGGTTGAACTCGGTCGGCCCCATGTCCAGCGGCTCGTCGGCGAGGAAGACGCGCCGGCTCTTGCTGTCGAGCACCAGTTCGGAGACCTGCATGCGGTCGTTGGCTTCTGCCCCGCCGGCACGGCGCAGCAGCGCCTTGATGCGTGCGATGAGTTCCCGCGGCGCAAAGGGCTTGGTGATGTAGTCGTCGGCACCGACGTCGAGGCCCTGGATAACGTTGTCCTCCGCTGTCTTTGCGGTCAGCATGATGACCGGTATCTCGCGTGTCGCCTCGTCGCGCTTCAGGCGGCGCAGAAGCTCGATGCCGCTGCCTCCCGGGAGCATCCAGTCGAGCAGGACAATGTCCGGTCGCTGGTCGACGATCGTGGCGTGGGCGTCCTGGATATTGTCGGCCTCCAGGCAGCGGTAATCGACGATTTCCAGCGCCATGCGCAGCATGTCGCGGATTGCGAACTCGTCGTCGACCACCAGGACGGTGCGTTCACTCATGGCACGGTAGCCTGCATGGGAATTTGTCCGGGAGTCTGCCGCCGCACTGTGACAATACCATGACAGATAAGGCCCATTTTGCAACAGAGCCGTCACAGTCGAGGGGCGACACCCGTCGAGCGCGACACCGGTCG
>CAYTJQ010000016.1:13160-43553 GCA_964438205.1 uncultured Alteromonadaceae bacterium | reverse complement strand
TCAAAACCAGCCGAAGAACCAGCCGTCGTCCTCCAGCTCCTCTCGGCAGGCCGCCAGCTGCCCGGCGTAGAGCGAGGACCGGCGCTCGACCTTGCGGGCCACTGAGAGCAGCCAGTCCTTACCCGAGAAGCTGCCCCGGGCAAAGCCGCCGTGGCCCTCGTGGTAGGCGAGGTAGAGCCGGTAGGCGTCGTCCGGACGGATCCCGTTGCGCCGGTTGGACTGGTGGTTGTACCAGCCGATGAAATCGATGGCGTCGCCGAAATCGTCGCGGTCCGCGCCGTAGTTCCCGGCACTCCGCTCGTAGGCGCGCCAGGTGGATTTCAGCGCCTGGCTGTAGCCGTAGGAATCGGAGGGGCGCGGCCCGGGGATGAAACCGAAGATTTTCTTGCGCGGCGGCTTGGCCCTGGCGACGAAGCGCGACTCCTGGTGCATGATCGCCATCAGCACCGGTACCGGGCTGCCCCAGCGCTCGCTCGCGTCGCGGGCATCGTCGTACCAGCCGTTCTTGTCGCGGAAAATCTCGCACAGGTTGTCGAGGTCCCTCGGCGGTGCCGTGGCGCAAGCGGCGAGCAGCAGGCACAGGGCCGCCAGCAGCAGGCGTCTCACGGCCGCACCCCGTGCTCGTCGAGAAAGGCGAGGAACGCCGCCTCGTCGATCACCGGCACCTCCAGCGCTTCCGCCTTCGCCAGCTTGCTACCCGCGCCCGGGCCGGCAACCAGGGTGCGGGTCTTCGCGGAGACACTGCCGGCCACGCGGGCCCCGAGCGCCTGCAGCGCGGCACTGGCCTCGTCCCGGGTCATGCTCTCGAGTTTGCCGGTGACCACCCAGGTCTGCCCCGCCAGCGGCGCATCGGCCGCGGCCGCCTCCGCCTCGGGCCAGTGCACGCCGGCGTCGCGAAGCGCCCTTACCACGGCCTGGGTCGCCGGGTCGTCGAAGAACTGGCGCAGGTGATCGGCGACCACCGGCCCGACATCCTCGACGGTGAGCAGGCTTTCCTCGGGGGCCGCCGCCAGCGCCTCGTAGCTGCCGAAATGGCTGGCGAGGGACCGCGCCGTGGCCTCGCCCACCTCGCGGATGCCGAGCGCGAAAAGGAAACGCGGCAACGTCGTCGCCTTGCTTGCCTCCAGCGCCGCGAGCAGCTTGTCGGCACTTTTCTCGCCCATGCGCTCGAGGCCCAGCAGGTCGTCCCGGCGCAATGCGTAGAGATCGGCGACCGTCTCCACGAGGCCCTGCTCGACCAGCTGCTCCACGAGCTTGTCGCCCAGGCCATCGATGTCCATGGCCCGGCGCGAGGCGAAGTGACGCAGGGCGGCCATGCGCTGGGCTGCGCAGACCAGGCCGCCGAGGCAGCGCAGCACGGCGCCGCCCTCCTCCCGCTCCACGGCGGAACCGCACACCGGGCAGGCCGTCGGCGCTACGACCGGCGTCGCATCCTGCGGTCGCCGGTCCGCCACCACGGAGACCACCTGGGGAATCACGTCACCGGCACGGCGGACGATCACCGTGTCACCGACCATGACGCCGAGGCGCTCGATCTCGTCGAGGTTGTGCAGCGTGGCATTGCTGACGGTCACGCCGCCGACGAACACCGGTTCCAGCCGCGCCACCGGCGTGATGGCCCCGGTACGCCCCACCTGGAACTCGACCGCGTGCAGCTGCGTGAGCTCTTCCTGGGCGGGAAACTTGCGGGCGATGGCCCAGCGCGGGGCCCGGGAGACGAAACCCAGGCGCTCGCGCAGGGCGAGGTCGTTGATCTTGTAGACGATGCCGTCGATATCGTAGGGCAGCTCGCCGCGCCGCGCCTCGAGGCGGCGGTAGTAGTCGAAGCAGCCGTCGATGCCGGTCACCAGCGCAGACTCACGGTTGATGCGCAGGCCCCAGCCGTGCAGGCGCTCCATGATTGCCCAGTGCGTGTCCGGCAGCGTGCCACCGCTCACCTGGCCCACGCCGTAGCAGCAGAGCTGCAGCGGCCGGCGGGCGGTGACGCGGGAGTCGAGCTGGCGCAGGCTTCCCGCCGCGGCGTTGCGCGGGTTCACGAAACCTTTCTCGCCACGCTCGGCGGCCTCGCGGTTCAGCTGCGCGAAACCCTCGTGCAGCAGGTAGACCTCGCCGCGCACCTCGAGCTCCGCCGGGTAGCCCTCACCGCGCAGGCGCAGGGGCACGGAGCGGATGGTGGCGACATTCTCAGTGATCTTCTCGCCGGTGGTGCCGTCACCGCGGGTGGCGGCCCGCTCGAGCGCGCCGTGGCGGTAAAGCAGGCTCACGGCCACGCCATCGAGCTTCGGCTCGCAGGCGAACTCGAGCGCGGCGTCCGGGTCCCCGAGACGGTCGAGCACGCGCCGGTGGAACTGCTCGAACTCCTCGTCGCTGAAGGCGTTGTCGAGGGAAAGCATCGGCTGTTCGTGACGCACGCTTTCGAAGGCATCGAGGGGTGCCCCGCCGACCCGTCGGGTGGGCGAATCGGGCCGTGCGAGGGACGGGTGAGCCGCCTCGAGGGCCTGCAGCTCGCGCATGGCGCGGTCGTATTCGGCGTCGGGAACGGTCGGCCGGTCGAGCACGTGGTACTCGTAGTTCCAGCGCTCCAGCCTGTCGCGCAGTGCCGCAGCGCGTGCCTCGGGACCAGCTTCCGTCACGGTGTTCAGCGGCTTCCGGCGAGGAGACGCCTCTCGAGATCGCGGATCTTCTGGCGGCTGTGCTCCAGGGACTGGCGGGTAAGCGCGCTGCGCGACTCGTCGAGCACGTCGCCGCCGAGGTTCCGGGCCACGGCCTGGGCGGTTTCGAGCATGTAGTCGAAGGCCTTCATCATGTCGTCGGGGCCCGGGAGCGTGACGAAGAACAGCAGACCGGGGGTGGACAGCTCGCTCATGCGATCGATGTCGAACACACCGGGCTGCATCATGTTGGCGACGCTGAACTGGATAGCCCCGCGGCCGGCGGCCTGCTCGTGGCGGTGGAAGAAGTCCATGTCGCCGAAACGCAGGTCACAGGCGAGGAGTATCTGCAGTATATCGTCGCCGCGGAAACCGGCCGGATCCTGCGCGATGACGTGGAGAATGAAGACCTCCGGGTCCTCGCCGCGGGGCAGGCGGCCGGCGCTGCCCTCCGGCCGCGGCTCGGGCTCGTCATCCGCCGGCAGGTCCTCGAGCCAGTCGAGGTTACCGGGCTCTTCCCGATCGCTCGTGCTCACCCCGCTGACGAGGCCGTCGTCGGCCGGCGCACGGCGAGCGGCCTTGCGTGCGGGCCGCGGCGGCGAGCTGGCGCTGCCGGCGTCGGCGGCCGCCTGGGGACCCGGCTTGCTGCGTTCCGGTCCGCCCGCTGCCGCGCCGGCCGTGGCCGCCGCCTGCACGGCCTCGTCGTGTTCCCGGGCGGCGCGCACGAGGTCCTCGCGTCGGATGACCCGCGCCCCACCGTTGGGCAGTTCCTGGACGACGCTCGGGTGCTCCTGAGCCTCGTCGTCGCCCTCGCCGACCCGGCGAAGCTTGACGCGCACCTCGGCCTGGCGCTCCGCGCGCACCCGCCGCCAGGCGTCGACCAGCACTGCCGCGATCAGCAGCACGCCGATGATGACCATCCAGTCGCGTATCGTCAGCTCCATGCTCCAGCGCCCAGTTCGCCGTCAGCTTGCCGCCAGTTCCGCCGCTTCCTCCACATCCACGGCCACGAGGCGAGACACCCCGGGCTCGTGCATGGTGACCCCGAGCAACTGGTCGGCCAATTCCATGGTGATCTTGTTGTGGGTGATGAAGATGAACTGCACTTTCTCGGACATCTCCTTCACCATGCGAGCATAGCGTCCCACGTTGGCATCATCCAGCGGCGCATCCACCTCGTCGAGCATGCAGAAGGGCGCCGGATTCAGCTGGAAGATCGAGAACACGAGGGCGATGGCCGTCAGCGCCTTTTCACCGCCGGAGAGCAGGTGAATCGTGCTGTTCTTCTTGCCGGGCGGTCTCGCCATGATCGAGATCCCCGTGTCCAGCAGGTCGTCACCGGTCATCTCGAGGTAGGCGCTGCCGCCGCCGAAGACCCGCGGAAAGAGCTCCTGCAGGCCGCTGTTGACCCTGTCGAAGGTCGCCTGGAAGCGGCTGCGTGTCTCCCGGTCGATCTTGCGGATGGCCGCCTCGAGGGTCGCCAGGGCGCTCTCGAGGTCCTCGTTCTGGGCATCGAGGTACTGCTTGCGCTCCGACTGCTGGCTGTACTCGTCGATGGCCGCCAGGTTGATCGGGCCCAGGCGGGCGATGCGCGTCGCGACTCGCTCCAGCTGCTGCTGCCAGCCGTCGCGGGTGGCCCCCTCCGGCAGGCCTTCAAGTACCCCCTCGAGGTCCTGCGACAGCTCTTTCAGCTGCCGGCCGACGTTCTCCCGCTGCACCTGCAGTGTCTGCCGGCCGAGGCGGCACTGCTCGAGCTCTGCCCGGGCGGTGGCGACCCGCTGCTCGATGGCGGCGCGGGCCTGTTCGTCGCTGCGCAAGGCGTGCTCCGCCTCGGCTACGCGCTGGCGCGCCTCGGTCAGCTCGGCCTCCGCGGCAGCGCGCAGCTCGAGCTGCGTCTCGAGCTCGGCCTCGAGCCCGGCCACCGGCGTACTCGATTCCTCGAGGCCACGGGACAGGCCTGCCTGGCGCTCGCTGAGCTGCGCGACCTGCGCCTCGGTGCGGTCGATGGAGCTGCGGATCGTCTCGATCTGGGTCTGCAGCGAGCGCAGGCGCATGGCGGCCTGGTGGGCGCCATCGCGGGCCTGGCGCGCCGCCTGCCGGCAGCTGTCCAGCTCTCCGCGCAGCCGGTCCCGCTCCGAAAGCAGCGTCTCGCGCTCGCCGGCGTCGGACTCCATGCACTCGATCGCCTCCGCGAGCACCTGCCGCGCCTCCGCGATCGACGCCTGCTCGCCCTCGAACTGTGCCCGCGCGTCCTCCGCATCCCGCGCCAGGGCCGCACGGCGGGCCTCGAGCTGCTCGACCCGGGCTTCCTGGGCCTTGAGCTGTGCGGCCGCATCGGCCTGGCGGCGGCTGGCCGCCTGCTGCTCGCGCTGCAGCGCCTGGCGCGCGTTCTCCAGTTCACTCAGGCGCCCGGCCTCTGCGGCCTGGGCCTCCGCCAGGGCGCGCACCCGCTCAGCGGTGGAATCCACCGCCGCAGTCAGCGCCTCGAGCTCCTGCTGGCGCCGGATGACGCCACCGGCTTCCGCGTCGCCCCGGCGCAGCGACAGCCAGTTCGGTCCGAGCCACAGGCCCTCGGGCGTGATCACGGATTCATGGCCGGCGAGCTGGCCGCGCAGTGCCATCGCCTCGACCGCGTCGGCGGCGGTGCGGACGGCCGCCAGCAGCCCGGTCACCCGGCCGCCGCAGGTTACCTCGGCAGCCAGGGTCCCCGCCGGCGCCGGAGACCCGGGGCCGCTGGCCACGAGTGTCAGGTGTCCGGCCGCGAGGGCGTCCAGGCGCTGGCCGAGGCTGTCGAGGTCGTCGACACAGACCGCGTGCAGGTAATCGCCGAGCACCGTTTCCACCGCGCGCTGCCAGGGTGCGGCGACATTGAGCTGGGAGAGCAGCCGCGGCGCCGCCGCGAGGCCGTTACCGTCCAGCCAGGCATCGGCACCGCCCGCGGCATCCTCGGCCGCCGCCTGCTGCAGGGCCTCGAGGGACGCCTGGCGACCGCGCAGCTGGGCGAGCTCCGAGCGCGCCGCGTCGAGCTCGCTAGCGAGTCGCGTGCCCTGTTCCCGGCTGGCGGCGAGATCACCCGCCAGGACCTCGCCCTGCTCTTCAAAGCCGGCAAGAGCCAGCTCCGCCTGCGCCAGCGCCTCGCGCAGCGGGGCCGGGTCTTCCTCGCCGTCCGCGGGCGCGAGCTTCCGTTGCTCGCCGGCGAGCTGTTCCATGCGCGCCTGCAGGCGCTTGAGCGCATGCTCGAGGTGCTGGATCCGGGACTGCTGCACCTCGGCCTGCTGGCGCGGCTCCGCGGCACGGTGGTTGAATTCGTCCCAGCGCTGCTGCCAGCCCTGCATCGCCTCCTCGGCCGCGGCCAGCGCGGTCGCGGCCTCCTCGGCGGCGGCGTCGAGCACCTCGCTCTCCGGCGCGAGGCCGGCGAGTTCCTCATTCCAGGCTGCCAGCCGCTCGCGGTCCTCCCGCAGGTGGCGCTCCGCCTCGTCGAGGTTGCTCCGGGTCTGCGCGAGATCGTCGCGCAGCTGCCGGGAACGCTCCTTCTGGTGCTGGATGCTCTGCTCGATGCGCGAGACCTCCGCGCCGAGCGTGTAGTAGCGGCCCTGCACCTCGTTGAACACATCGCTGCGCTCGGTCTGCTCGACGCGCTGCTGCTCGATGCGGGTGTCCACCTGCTGGTGCTCCGCGAGCACGGCCTCCAGGGACACCTCGAGTTCGCCGACCCGGTGCGCACTGGCCGCGGTCTCGCTGTCGAGTTCCTTCCACTCCAGGGCGAGCAGCTGCGCCTTCAGCGTGCGCTCCTCTTCCTTGAGGGCGCTGTATTTCTCGGCCGCCTGCGCCTGCCGCTGCAGGTGCTGCAGCTGCCGCTCGAGTTCGTCGCGGAGGTCCGTGAGGCGCTCGAGGTTCTCGAGCGTTCGGCGCATGCGCGATTCCGTTTCCTTGCGCCGCTCCTTGTACTTGGAGATCCCCGCCGCCTCCTCGATGAAGATGCGCAGCTCCTCGGGGCGGGACTCGATGAGCCGGGAGATCATGCCCTGCTCGATGATGGCGTAACTGCGCGGCCCGAGCCCCGTGCCGAGAAAGATGTCGGTAATATCGCGGCGGCGGCAGCGGGCGCCGTTCAGGAAGTACTCTGACTGGCCCTCGCGGGTGACCAGGCGGCGGGTGGACAGCTCGGCGTAGCTCGCGTACTCGCCGCCGACGCTGCCGTCGCTGTTGTCGAAGACCAGCTCGATGGAGGCCTGGCCCACCGGCTGGCGATTCACCGAGCCGTTGAAGATGACATCGGCCATGGACTCGCCGCGCAGGTTCTTCGCGGAACTCTCGCCCATCACCCAGCGTACGGCATCGATGATGTTTGACTTGCCGCAGCCGTTCGGGCCCACCACGGCGGCCATGTTGGAGGGGAAGGTCACCGTGGTCGGGTCGACGAAGGACTTGAAGCCCGCCAGCTTGATGGACTTCAGGCGCATGGCGCGGCGGTGTCACGAGGCGGGCTGATTGGAGTATTTACTGGAACTTTCGTCAGCGTCATTATGTTTTTCTTACGCTTTCCCTTGATTTTCCGCGAAAAAAGAACACCGCGGGCACCCGGAGGCCCACAAGATGTAGTGTATCTGCTTTCCACGGACAACACTATGCCCGGCCCGGGCTACCCCTCAACCGGCCGTTGGGGCCAGGGAAACCTCCACCGAGGCACTGTCGTCCGCCGCCGCCGTGACCGGTCCGGCACTGCCCGCGAGGACCGCATTGGCAAGGCCCGGCTGGCCGCCCGGGGAGACCTGTACGTAGACCCGCACGGCGCCCGCCGTCGACAGCTTCTGACCGGCCATGCTGTTGCGGTCGTCCAGGCGCAGCGTACGCGGCAGCTCAGCGGCGGAGAAGCGCTGGACCGCGATCGGCATGCGGCTGGACGCATCTTCCTGGCGGGCCAGAACGAATACCGTCTCGCTGCCGTCGAGGTCGCCGTCCGCGGGCGCGTTGACCGTGACCACGATGCCCGGGCCCGCAGCGGCGGTCTCCCCGGCCGGCTCCCCGGCGCTGTCGCCACTGCTTCCCGCGAGGCGCGCCCGGGCGCTGGCGATCACGTCCGCGAGCATCTGGGCGCTGGGCGAATCCGGCGGCTCCTGGGCGGCGAGACGCTCCCAGTACTCGATCGCGGCGCGGTAGCGGCCGTTCTCGAAAGACGCCATGCCGAGAAGCCCCAGGGCCGTGCGCTGCCGCGGGTCCGTGGCGAGCGCCTGCTCCGCGAGGCGCTGCGCCTCCGGTGAAAGCTGGCGATCGGCCGCCAGGAAGCGCGCCTGGGCCGCCAGGGCGAGCGCCTGCGCGTCACCGGGCGCGCGGCTGGCGAGGTCCGTATAGGCGTCCGCAGCCAACGCATAGTTGCCGCGCGCCATGTGGTAGCGGCCGAGCAGCGCGCGATAGCCCAGGTTCTCGGGGCGCTGCCCCACCCGGGCACCGATATCGCTCATGAGGGCGTCGATGTCCGCCGCTGGCGTGTCCTCCCCTAGCGCATCGAGACGCTGAGCAAGGGTGACATCCGGCATGGCGCCCAGCTGCCAGTAGAGCCACCCCGCCGCCACCAGCACCAGCGGGGGCAGGAACCACACCGCGCGGAAGCGGCGTTCGGCGATCGCCGAGGCCGGCGCCGGGTCCTCGACACCGTCTTCCAGCACCCGTAGCCGCGCATCCTCGAGGAGGTCGGCTTCGCCGCTCTCGGCGAGCTCCTCCCGGCGCAGCCGGAACCAGTCGAGGTTGGCGGCATCCTCCGCCCGCGCCCGGGAGCGGGCACCGGGGCGCACGATGAACAGGGCCGCCAGCGCAAGGAGCGCGGCGCAGGCAACGAAGAAGATGGTCATTCGACGCGATCCTCCTCGGCGAGCAGCGTCTCGAGGCGGGCCCGCTCCTCGCTGTCGAGCGCCGGCGCTCCGCCCTGGCGTGCCCGGCGCAGGACCAGGACCGCAAGCCCGGCACCGACGGCGAGGAACAGCACCGGCGCCAGCCAGAGCAGCGCCGTGTTGCGGTCGAAGTCCGGTCGGTAGCGCACGAACTCGCCGTAGCGGCGCACCATGTCCTCGAGAATCTCCTCGTCGCTGGCTCCCGCCTCGAGCTGCCGGTAGAGCAGCCGTCGCAGGTCCTCGGAGATCGGCGCGTTGGAGTCGGCGATATTCTGATTCTGGCACTTCGGGCAGCGCAGCTCCTGGCTGAGCTCCCGGTAGCGCGCCTCCAGCTCCGGCGAGCTGAACTCGTAGGTCTCGATCACCGCAGCCGCCGGCAGGGCGAATAGCGCAAGCAGGAAAGCTAGGCCCAGGCGCATCAGGAGCCACTCCCAGCGCCGCGGAGCTCGCGGTAGAGCGGCCCCAGGGTGTTTTCCCAGATGCGGTCGTTGACTTCGCCCACGTGGCGGTAGCGGACCACGCCGTCGGCGTCCACGAGGTAGGTCTCGGGCGCACCGTAGACACCGAGATCGAGCCCGAGCGTGCCCTCCGCATCGACGATATTGGCCCGGTAGGGGTTGCCGAGCTCGGCGAGCCAGCGCCGGGCAGCGGCACTGTCATCCTTGTAGTTGATGCCGTAGATCGGCACGCCGGCGTTGGCCAGCCTCTCGAGGTAGGGGTGCTCGGTCCGGCAGGTGATACACCAGGTCGCCCAGACGTTGAACAGGGCGACCTCGCCGGTAACCGCCGCGTTGGTCAGCGTCTCGCCGCCTTCGAGGGATGGCAGGGCAAAGCTCGGCAGGGGCCGGTCGATCAGTGCCGAGGGGAGCTCCTTCGGGTCGAGCTGCAAACCCCGGGCGAGCAGCAGTGCGAGGACGCCGAAGAGCGCCAGCGGAATGAAGAGCTTAAGCCGGGGCGCCACGGGCTACCTCCCCGGGAGCCGGCGCGCGCTCCGCAGCGCGGTGCCGGCGGTAGCGACGATCGGCGACGGTGGTCAGGCCGCCGATTGCCATCAGCAGGGCGCCGAGCCAGAGCCAGCGCACCATCGGCTTGTAGTGCAGGCGGATGGCCCAGGCCCCGCTGGTGCCCACCGGCTCCCCCATGGCGACATAGAGGTCGCGGAACAGGCCGGCGTCGATGGCGGCCTCCGTCATGACCGACCCGCTGGCGAGGTAGCGGCGCTTCTGCGCCGCCAGCCGGGCCACCGGGCTGCCGTCCCGGGTCACGGCAAAGCGCGCCTCGTCGGCGAGGTAGTTGGGGCCCTCGACGCGGGCGAGTTCGGTGAAGGTAAAGCGGTAGCCGGCGAGGGTCTCGCTATCCCCCGGCGCCATCTTGAGGTCGTGCTCGATGCTGTACTGGGTGACGGCGACGGCGCCAAGGACGCTCGCGGCGAAGCCGAGGTGGGCCAGCTGCATGCCCCAGTAGCTCGCGGGCAGCCGGCGCAGCCCGCGGCCGATGCTCGGCGCAGCGCGCACGCGGTTGTGGAGGTCCCGGGCGAGGCCGAGAACGAGCCAGGCCGCCAGCGTCACGGCCAGGGCGACCCAGAGGTTATAGCCCTCACCGAACAGGGGCAGCAGGAAACCGCAGGCGATGGCCGCAAGGCCGGGCAGGAGCAGCTCTTTCTTCCAGCGCGCGGTGCTGTCCTGCTTCCAGCGCGACAGCGGGCCGATGCCCATGACCGGCATGAGCAGGGCCATCAGCGGCACGAACACCGCATTGAAGTACGGCGGACCCACGGAGTACTTGCCCAGTTCGAAGGCATCCATCACCAGCGGGAAAAGGGTGCCGAAGAGCACTGAAAGCGTGGCCACGGTGAACACGAGGTTGTTGACCAGGAGCAGCGTCTCCCGGGACAGCCAGGCGAAGCGGATGCGGCTGGTCACCGTGGGGGCTCGCATGGCATAGAGACCCAGGGAGCCTCCAACCACGATGGCCAGGAAGATGAGGATAAACAGTCCCCGCGCCGGGTCCGTGGCGAAGGCGTGCACGGAGGTAAGCACGCCCGAGCGCACGAGGAAGGTGCCGAGCAGGCTGAGGGAGAACGCGAAGATGGCCAGCAGCACGGTCCAGCTCTTGAACAGGCCCCGCTTCTCGGTCACCGCCAGCGAGTGCAGCAGCGCCGTACCGGCCAGCCAGGGCATGAAAGAGGCATTTTCCACCGGGTCCCAGAACCACCAGCCACCCCAGCCAAGCTCGTAGTAGGCCCACCAGCTGCCGAGCATGATGCCGGCAGAGAGGAACGCCCAGGCGACATTTGTCCAGGGCCGGGACCAGCGCGCCCACGCGGCGTCCAGGCGCCCGCCGAGGAGTGCCGCGATGGCAAAGGCGAAGGCGACGCTGAAGCCGACGTAACCCATGTAGAGGAGCGGTGGGTGAATGATCAGGCCCGGGTCCTGCAGCAGCGGGTTGAGGTCATTGCCGTCCGCAGGCGTGCTGGGCAGCAGCCGCTCGAAGGGGTTCGATGTGAACAGGGAAAAGGACAGGAAGCCGACGGAAATGAAACCCATGACCGCAAGCACCCTTGCCAGCACGACGGTGGGCAGCTGCCGGCTGAAGGCAGCCACGGCGGCCATCCAGCCGGCGAGGATCGTCACCCAGAGCAGCAGCGACCCCTCGTGGTTGCCCCAGAGGGCGGAGAACTTGTAGACCGGCGGCAGCAGGCTGTTGCTGTTCGCTGCCACCACGCGCACGGAAAAGTCGTCCTGCAGGAAGGCCGTTGCGAGGCAGCCGAAGGCAATGACACAGAACACCAGCACCCCCACCGCCAGGGAAGGCGCGAGCGCCATCGCGCCCAGGTTGCGCCGCCAGGCACCCCAGAGCGGCACCACGGTCAGGGTAACGGCCAGGCAGAGCGCCAGGATCAGGGCGAAGTGACCGAGCTCGGGAATCATAGCGGCTGCCCCTCCGCGCTGCGGCCGGCCTTTTCGAGGGCGTCGGCCACCTCCGGCGGCATGTAGTTTTCATCGTGCTTGGCGAGGACTTCACTGGCGACGAGCACGCCATCGGCACCGAGCACCCCGGCGGCGACGGCGCCCTGCCCCTCGTCGAACAGGTCCGGGAGAATCCCCTCGAAAATGACAGGGACCGTGGCCTGGTAGTCGGTCACCGCGAAGCGCACGGCCAGGCTGTCCGCGCTGCGCTGCACCGAGCCCTCGACCACCATGCCCCCAACCCGTATCGGCGTGCCCTCCGGGGCCAGGCCGGCGGCAACCTCCGCCGGCGGATAAAACAGGTTGATATTGCCGCGAAGGGCGTACACGGCGAGGCCGGTGGCGAGCGAGGAGAAGGCCACCACGCAGAGAACGATGATCAGCCGCTGTTTACGAACCGGGTGCATGTGCTGCCTCCTTGGAACCGTGGTTGGCCTCGCGCCGCAGCTCGCCGCGGACCTCGCGGAGCAGGCGCCGGCGGCGGCGGCCGGGGGCGCTCAGTACGAGCGCGAGCACCAGCAGGGTGATGCCGTAGGCGGCCCAGACATAGGGGCCGTGCCCATCCATCGCCAGCAGCGCCTCCAGGCTGTCGAAATACATCAGGCCCCTCCGCCGACGAGCCGGCGCACCCACCCGGTGCGCGTCTCCCGGGCGAGGATCTCGGCCCGCATGTTGCCGAGCAGCGCGCAGGTAAAGAGCCCGTAGAAGGCGGCGATGGACAGCAGCAGCGGGTAGAGCATGCTCGGGTCGATGCTGGAGCCGCCGGTGAACTTGATCGATGCGGGCTGGTGCAGGCTGTACCACCAGTCCACGGACTTGTAGATGATCGGGATATTCACCGTACCAACGAGGCTGAGCACGGCGCAGGCGCGGCTTGCGGCCGCCTTGTTGTCATAGGCCTCGTAAAGGGCGATGACCCCGAGGTAGAGGAACAGGAGGATGAGCATGGAGGTGATGCGCGCATCCCAGACCCACCAGGTGCCCCAGGTCGGCTTGCCCCAGATGGCGCCGGTGACCAGGGCGATGAAGGTGAGCGCCGCCCCCACGGGCGCGGTGGCTTTCATGGCGATGTCTGCCATCTTCATCTTCCAGATGAGGCTGACGCCCCCCGCCAGCGCCATGACATAGTAGCCGGCCAGGGCCACCACGGCCGCGGGCACGTGGATATAGATGATGCGATAGCTGTTGCCCTGGCGGAAATCGGGCGCCGTGAACAACAGCCCCCACACGAGGCCGGTGGTGAGGGCCAGCAGCGACAGGGGCAGAAGCCAGCGCAGGAGGGTCCCCGCGATGCGATAAAGCCAGGGGGGAGACCCGAGTTTATGGAAGAAGGACCACATGGCGGCGCGCATTATACAGCGGTGCACTGACCAACAACAAAGCAATTCGCCGCGCCCGTGTACGGAGACTCAGGCATCGACGCTGATACGCAAGCCCGCGCCGATGGCGAAGGGCCCCAGGGCCGCGGCGAGACTGAACAGCGCGCCGAGGATCGCCAGGAACGGCCCCACGGGTAGCCCCGCGAGTCCGGCCTCCACGGCACCGGCGCCGAAGATCAGTACCGGCATGTAGAACGGCAGCACGAGGAGCGCGATGAGCATGCCGCCGCGGCGCAGGCCGACGGTCAGCGCCGCACCGATACTGCCGACGAAGCTCAGCACCCCGCTGCCGAGCAGCAGACTCGCCACCAGCACGGGCAACGCCGCCGCCGGGAGGTTCAGCATGACCGCAAAGAGCGGCGCAATGGCGGCCAGCAGGACGCCCGTAAGCAGCCAGTGAGCAAGTACATAGGCGAGAACGGACAGGTACAGCGGCTGCGGCGACAGCAGCAGCTGCTCCAGGCTGCCGTCCTCGAAATCGGAGCGGAAGAGGCCCTCGGCGCTGAGCAGGTTGGCCAGCAGCGCAATGATCCAGAGGATCCCCGGCGCGAAGTCCGCCAGCCGGTCCGGCGCCGGCCCGAGACCCAGGGGAAACAGCGCGACGACCATGGCAAAGAACAGCAGCGGGTTGAACACGGCCACCGGGCGGCGCAGCGCCAGCGTGAGCTGCCGCCGCAGCAGCCGCCCCGCGAAGGCGAGGGCGCCCGGGGCGCCGCTCATGCGGCGAGCTCCGCGCTCAGCACGACGGCGTCCACGCGGTAGCGGACGGCGAGCGGCTGGTGCGACGTGAACAGCACCGCCCCGCCCCGCTCGGCGTGGCTGACGAAGAGCGCCTGCAGCGCGGCCACGCCGTCCCGGTCGATAGCGGTGAACGGTTCGTCGAGCAGCCACAGCGGGCTGGTGGACAGGTACAGACGCGCCAGGTTCACCCGCCGGTGCTGGCCGGCGGACAGGCTGTGCGCGGGAACGTCCTCGTAGCCGTAGAGCCCGACCGAAGCGAGCGCCGCCTCGATGGCCGCATCGTCGTGGCTGCCCTCGCCGGCGGGATGCCAGCGCAGGTTTTCCCGCGGCGTGAGCAGACCCTTGACCGCCGGATGGTGACCGAGGAAGAGGATCGGTACGGATCGCGTCACCCGGCCCTCGAAGCCGTGCCGGGACAGCCCGGCGAGGATGCGCAAGAGGCTGGTCTTGCCGGCACCGTTGGCGCCCTCGACCTGCACCAGCTGGCCGGGCCTGACCGTGACCGAGAGGCCGCTGAAGAGCCGTCTGCCGCCCCGCTCGAGGGCCAGCCCGCTCGCACGCAGGAGCGGCTCGGCATCAGTCACTTACAGGTTGACCGCGCGGATGCGCAGCGCCTGCGCGGGCTCCGGCGACTGCTGCGCGAGCCCCGCAAAATCGAACAGAGCGCGGTCGGCGAGCTGTGACGGTACGACGTTCGCGATACTGCGGAAGATGGTTTCCGTGCGGCCCGGGTAGCGCTTCTCCCAGTCGGCGAGCATGGCCTTGACCTGGACCCGCTGCAGGTTGTCCTGGGAACCGCAGAGATTGCAGGGAATGATCGGGAAGGCTTTGACGGCCGCGTAGGCCGCGAGGTCCTTTTCCTTGCAGTAGGCCAGCGGCCGGATGACCACGTGGCGGCCGTCGTCGCTCAGCAGCTTGGGCGGCATGGCCTTCAGCGTACCGCCGAAGAACATGTTGAGGAAGAGCGTCTCGACGATGTCGTCGCGGTGATGACCGAGGGCGATGCGGGTAGCGCCGATTTCCTCCGCAAAACCGTACAGCGTGCCCCGGCGCAGCCGCGAACAGAGACCGCAGGTTGTCTTGCCCTCCGGGATCACGTCCTTGACGATGCTGTAGGTGTCCTTCTCGACGATATGGTAGGGAACGCCAAGGCCCTCGAGGTAGGCCGGCAGGACGTGTTCCGGGAACCCGGGCTGCTTCTGGTCGAGGTTGACGGCGATGAGCTCGAAGTCGATCGGCGCGCTCTGCCTGAGGGACAGCAGGATGTCCAGCATGCCGTAGGAATCCTTGCCGCCGGAGAGGCACACCATGACGCGATCCCCCTCGCCGATCATGTGAAAGTCCACGATGGCGTTGGCAACGTTGCGCCGCAGGCGCTTCTGCAGCTTGTTGAACTCGGTTTTTTCCTTGCGGGACAGTTCGGGCACGGGAGACGTCCGTCGGGTGCGGCCGGGCCGCAATGCTAGCGCAGCGGCCGGCGCAGCGTCCACTGCCCCGGGGGCCGGCAACTTGCTTTTTCCCCGGCGCTGCGCAGACAATATCTGCCCCGCTGGACACCCGACACCACGCAGTCAACGCACGCAGACAAAAAAGGAAGCCTCATGAAAGCACCTGTTCGAGTCACCGTGACCGGCGCGGCCGGCCAGATCGGCTACGCCCTGCTGTTCCGTATCGCCTCCGGCGCCATGCTCGGCGACGACCAGCCCGTGATCCTGCAGCTGCTGGACATCACCCCCGCCCTCGAGGCCCTCGAAGGCGTGCGCATGGAACTCGATGACTGTGCCTTCCCGCTCCTTGCCGGGATCGTCTGCACGGACGACCCGAACACGGGCTTCAAGGACTGCGACTACGCACTGCTGGTCGGTGCCCGCCCGCGGGGTCCGGGCATGGAGCGCAAGGACCTCCTGGAAGCCAACGCCGCGATCTTCTCCACGCAGGGCAAGGCCCTCAATGACCACGCAAGCCGCGACGTGAAGGTGCTGGTGGTCGGCAACCCGGCCAACACCAACGCACTCATCGCCCAGCGCAATGCGCCGGAGCTGGACCCGCGCAACTTCACGGCGATGATGCGCCTGGACCACAACCGCGCCAAGACGCAGCTCGCGCAGAAGACCGGCAAGGCGGTGACGGACGTCCGCCACATGACCGTCTGGGGCAACCACTCCGCCACCCAGTACCCGGACCTCTTCAACACCGAGGTCGCCGGCACCCCGGCCATGGAGCTCGTCGACCAGGGCTGGTACGAGGAAACCTTCATCCCGACGGTGCAGCAGCGCGGCGCGGCCATCATCAAGGCCCGCGGCGCGTCTTCCGCCGCCTCGGCGGCGAACGCGGCCATCGACCACATGCGCGACTGGGCCCTGGGCACGCCGGCCGACGATTGGGTCTCCATGGGCATCCCGAGCGATGGCTCCTACGGCATCACGGAAGGTCTGATCTACTCGTTCCCCTGCCGCTGCAGGGACGGGCAGTGGGAGATTGTCCAGGGGCTCGACATCGGCGAGTTCAGCCGGGGCCGCATGGCGGCAACGGAGCAGGAGCTCACCGAGGAGCGCGACGCGGTCAGGCATCTGCTGCCCTGAGGCAACGAGGCCGATGGCCAGGGACCGGGACCCGGCACGCGCGCGCAGCTACCACCACGGCAACCTGCGCGCCGAGCTGCTCGATACAGCCATCGCGGAGCTGGCCGAGGGTGATGCAGAGAGCCTCAGCCTGCGCGCCCTCGCCCGCCGCATCGGTGTCTCCCAGACCGCGCCCTACCGCCACTTCGCCGACAAGGAGGCGCTGCTCGCCGCCATGGCAGTCCGCGGCTACCGCGACCTCCTCGACACGCTGCGTCGTGCCGGCGAGGCCGCCGGCGCCGAACCGCCGGAGCAGCTCGCGGCGTTTGCCCACGCCTACGTCAACTACGCGGCCGACAACCCCGCACTGTTCAAGCTCATGTTCGGCCCGCTGCTGCAGCCCCCGGAGAAGTTTCCCGCGCTGCGCGATATCAGCCGGGAAACCTTCGCCATGGTACAGCAGATCCTCCAGCGCGGTATCGAGCAGGGCCGCTTCCGCGGCAGCGACGAGGTCCGCTACCTCGCCAACGTCGCCTGGGCCAGCATCCACGGCATGGCCACCCTCCGCGTCGACGCCCCCGCGCTCTTCGAGCGCCACGTGGACCTGCACCGGCAGGTAGACCTCGGCGTCGACAGCTTCCTGAACGGCATCATCGCGCGCTAGCTCGATACCCTACGTCGGGCTCATCGCACATTGCCGGTGCGGCCGCTTCACCCGGCCTCCTCACGCAGCACCGCCAGCGGCGGGGTATTCACGACACGGCGGCAGCCCCAGACGCCAAGGGCAGCGATGAGCGCGGCCGAGCCGGCCAGGCCCAGGGGCCAGAGCCAGGGCGTGGGCCGATAGGCCATCTCCAGCACCCGCGTCTGCAGCACCCAGGCGGAGAGCTCCGCGCCGAGCGTGGCGAGGATCCCGGCAAAAAGCCCGAGGGCCGCGAACTCGATGGCCAGGCCGCCGAGTACCAGGCCCCGCCGTGCGCCCAGGGAGCGCAGCAGCGCGCTCTCCTGCACGCGGCTGTCGACGCTTGCCTGTACCCCGGCGACAAGGACCAGTGCACCGGCGAGGAGGATGATGGCCAGTACCAGCTCGATGGCGGCGCTGACCTGGCCGACGATACTGCGCAGTTGGGACAGCACCATGTCCATTTCGATCACGCTGACCGTTGGAAACTCGCGCAGGAGCCGGTTGAGGAAGGCCTTGTCGCTGCCGAGGTGGAAGCTGGTCATGAACGTCGCCGGGTAATCGGCCAGCAGCCGTGGCGGGAAGATCATGAAGAAGTTCGGCCGCATACTCTCCCAGTCCACGGCACGCAGGCTGGTGACGGTGACCGTGAGAGCGCGGGCGCCGATGCGCAGCTCGAGGCGGTCGCCGATCCCGGCGCCGAGACGCTCGGCAAAATCCTCCTCCAGCGACACCACGGCCGCGTCGCTGTCCGCGTCCCACCAGCTGCCCGCGAGGAGCTCGTTCCCCGGCGGCGGCGTAGCCGACCAGGTGAAGTTGGCCTCGCGCTGCCGCGGCCCGTCGCCGTCCTCGTCGGTGGGCAGCGGTTCACCGTTCACCGCCATCACCCGGCCGCGGATCATCGGGTAGAGCCCCTCGGCGGCAATGCCGTCGGCGCGCAGCCGCTGCTCCACGGCGGCCACCTCTTCCGGTGCGATATTGAGAATGAAGTGGTCCGGCGCCTCCGGTGGCAGCTGTGCCCGCCAGCTGTCGATGAGCGAGCTGCGTACCAGGGTCAGGAGGAGCAGGAGCATGATGGCAATCGCGAACATGACGACCTGCAGGGCATTGCCGGCCCCCCGGCGCTGCAGGCTGGCGAGCGCGAGCCGCCAGATGCTCCCCGCGCGCATGCCCGCCAGGCGACCGCCGCGCAGGAGCAGGGCCGCCGCCGCACCGCCCGCGGCCACGGTCAGCGCGAGGCCCGCCAGGACGGCGCCGGTGAGCGCCAGGTCCTGCGAGTACCAGGCCATGAGGCCGCTCACGGCAGCGAGGCCGAGGCCGTAGTCGAGCAGGCCGCGGCCCGAGTCGAGAGGCAGGTCCCGGCGCAGCACCCGCAGCGGGCTCGCCCCGGCGAGGCGCCAGAGCGGCGGCCAGGCGAAGCAGCCGAGGCAGACCAGGGCCGTCACGCCCCCGACAAACCAGGGGCGCCAGCCGGCGGGGCCCGGGTCGAAGGGCAGCCGCGCCGCCAGCAGGTCGAAGGCAAGGCCCTGCAGCAGCAGGCCGGCGAGGCAGCCGGCCGCGGTGGCGGCCAGGCCCAGGAGCGCGAAACTGCCGCCGTAGAGGCGCCCCACGTAGCCGCTGGTCGCACCGAGGCTCTTCATGATCGCCACGTAGTCCGCGTGCCGGGCGCAGAAGCGCCGGGCTGCAAGGGCGATGGCCACGGCTGCCAGGAGCACACCGAGGCTGCCGGCCAGCAGCAGGAAGCGCTCGGCCCGGTCCAGGGCGGAGGCGACCCCGGGCTGCCCCTCCTCCACCGAGAGCAGGCGCTGCCCCGGCGCCAGCTCCCCGTCGAGCCAGTCGCGAAATGCGGCCACGGTGGCGGGGTCGCCGGCGTAGAGCTGCCGGTAGCGGACCCGGCTGCCGGGCTGCACGACCTTCGTGGCGGGGATGTCGTCGACGTGCAGCAGGACCCGCGGGCCGAGGCCGAGAAAGCTCGCGCCGCGATCCGGCTCCGTGCGCACCGCCGCGGTGACCGTGAAGCGCGCCTCACCGACCTCGACGCTGGCGCCTGGCTCGATCCCGAGCAGGGCGAAGAGTCGCGAATCCAGCCACAGGGTCCCGGGCTCGGGCCCTAGCGCACGCACAGCAGCAGTGCCGAAGGGCTCGCTGCTCGCCGTGAGTTCGCCGCGTAGCGGGTAGGCCCCGGAGACGGCCTTGACTGCCCCGAGGGCCATCGCCTCGTCGCCGGCACTCACCATGCTGGTGAAGGTCAGCACCCGGGCGCTGCGCAACCCGCGCCCCGCCGCCTCCTCGAGCCAGATCGCGGGTAACGGCTGGCTGGCTTCGACGACGAGGTCCGCGGCGAGAAAGCGGTGACTCTCCTGGGCGAGCGCACCCTGCAGGCGCGCGGTAAAGGCGCTGATGCCGGTGACCACAGCCACCGCAATCACGAGGGCCGCGAGCAGCACGCCAAGCTCGCCGCCGCGCCAGTCGCGAGCGAGGAGTCGAAGTGCGCTGCCCCCGGGGAGCACGGGCCGCTTCACGCTTCCTCCAGCTCCCCGGCGGTCATGCGCAGCCGACGCTCGCAGCGCGCCGCCAGCCCCTCGTCGTGGGTAACGAGAACGAGGGTCGTGCCCTCCTCGCGGTTGAGGGCAAAAAGCAATTCGACGATGCGCTCGCCGGTGGCGGTATCCAGGTTGCCGGTCGGCTCGTCGGCGAAGAGGATGCGCGGTTCCGCGGCGAAGGCACGGGCGATGGCCACCCGCTGCTGTTCGCCACCGGACAGCTGCCGCGGATAGTGCCGCGCCCGTTCGCCGAGGCCAACGCGCTCCAGGTAGCGACCTGCCCGCTCCACCGCCTCGCCGTCACCCCGCAGTTCGAGGGGCAGCATGACGTTTTCCAGCGCGGTGAGCGCGGGCAGCAGTTGGAAGGACTGGAAGACGAAGCCGATTTCGCGGGCTCGCAGCAGCGCGCGCCCGTCCTCATCGAGGCGCCCGAGAGAGACGTCGCCGATCTCGACACTGCCCTCGCTGGCGAGGTCGAGGCCCGCGAGTAGCCCGAGCAGTGTGGACTTGCCGGAGCCGGAGGCGCCGATGATGGCCACCGTCTCGCCCGACTTGATTTCGAGGTCAATGCCTTTCAGTATCTCGAGTTCCCCGCCCGCCACAGGGACCCGCTTGCGAAGCGCTCGCGCCGTGATCATCTGTCTCTCCTTGTTCCGCCGTTTACGCCGGCTGGCCGCCGCCGGATTGCTGCTGCTGGCGGGCGCGTCGGGCGCCGCGGCCGTCGACGGCGCTGGAAGCACCAGTGACGAGCGGCGACTGCTCGTGCTGGGCGATAGTATCAGCGCCGCTTACGGGCTGTCGCTCGAAGACGGCTGGGTCGCCCTGGCCGAGACCGCTCTCGACGGCCGCGGCCTGGCCGTCGACGTCATCAACGCGAGCATCAGTGGCGAGACCAGTGCCGGTGGTCGCCGGCGCCTGCCGGCGCTGCTCGAGGCCCACGACCCCGATGCGGTGGTCATCGAGCTCGGTGGCAACGACGGTCTGCGCGGCTACCCGGTGGCGCAGCTGCGGCAAAACCTGGCTGCGATGGCCGAGGCCGCCCAGGCGAGCGGCGCCCGCGTACTCCTGCTCCCCATGGAGATACCACCGAACTACGGGCCCCGCTACGCGGGCGCCTTCCGCGACAGCTTTCCGCTCGTCGCCGAAGAAACCGGCGCCAGCCTGGGCCCCTTCCCCCTCGAGGCGATAGCGACGGACCCGACCCTCATGCAGGCGGACGGCATCCATCCCACCGCCGCCGCGCAACCGCGCATCGTCGATACCCTGCTCCCGGCCCTGGAAGCGGTGCTGCGCCCATGAGCGTGCGCGAGCAAAGCCCGCTGCAGAAGCGGCTCTACACGATTATCTTCGGCACCGAGACCCCGGCGGGGAGGTGGTTCGATATCGCGCTGATCACGGTGATCCTGGTCAGCGTCACGGTGATCATCCTCGACTCCATGCCGGCCTACCACGCCCGCTACGGTGACCTGTTCCACGATATCGAGTGGGGCTTCACGCTGCTGTTCACCGCGGAATACCTGTTGCGCATCTGGATTGCGCAAAACCGCCGGGCCTACCTGTTCAGCGCCTACGGCATCATCGACCTGCTGTCGATCCTGCCGACCTACCTCGCCCTGCTCCTGCCGCAGACGGCCCCGCTGCTCATCATCCGCCTGCTGCGGGTGCTGCGGGTCTTCCGGGTCCTGCGCCTGTTCGCCTATCTCAACGAGGCCAACCAGGTCGCCGGGGCGCTGCGCCAGTCGGCGCGGATGATCTTCGTATTCTTCGCCATGGTCGTCACCACCATGGTGATCTTCGGCTGCCTTCTCTACGTGATCGAGGGTCCGGATAACGGCTTCGAGAACATCCCCGTAAGCATCTACTGGGCCATCGTGACCATCAGCACCGTTGGCTACGGGGACGTGGTCCCGGTGACCCCCCTGGGACGCTTCGTGTCGGCCGTGGGCATGCTGGTCGGCTACGCGATCATCGCCGTGCCCACCGGCATCTTCACCTCCAAGCTCGTGACCGGTGCGGCCCGCAAGCTGACCGTCAACTGTCCCCAGTGCGCCCGCGCGGGGCACGAGCCGGACGCGCGCCACTGCAAGTACTGCGGCGCCGGCCTCTTCGACGAGCAGGACTGAACCGCGACGAACGTTCCACTCGGATTTCCGGGACGAGTCCGGGGCATGACGCTGGGCTGTCGATGCTTAGTCCGCGCTTCCCGGTCGATGTTTCCCGGTCAGCGCACCCGCGTCGCGGCGATGAAGTCACCGAGCAGGCGGAACTCCGCCTGCCGGGGCGACTTGCGTCGCCAGAGGAGGCCGATCTGCCGTTCCACCGCGGGTTCGTCGAAGGCGCGCACGACGATATCCGTACTCGCGAGCAGGTTGGCCTCCAGGGCCATGCGCGGCAGCAGCGTCACGCCGATGCCGTTCGCGACCATCTGCACGATCGTGTTCAGGCTCGTCGCCTGGTAGGGAACGCTCACCTCGGCGTCGCGCAGCTTGCAGGCCTCCAGGGCGTGCTCGCGGAGGCAGTGGCCGTCCTCGAGCAGGAGCAGGTCCGCGCCGCGCAGTGCCCCCGTCTTCAGCGGCCTTGCCTCCGCCAGCGGGTGCGACGCCGGGCAGGCGAGGAGGAACTCGTCGGCGAAGAGGGACCGCTCCTCGACCCCGTGCGCCGGGAATGGCAGTGCCAGGAGCAGGACGTCGAGCTCGCCGCGGTTGAGGGCCTCGACCAGGTGCTCGGACAGGTCCTCGCGGATGAACAGGCGGAACTCCGGGTAGGTCTCGCGCAGTTCCCGGAGCAGCGCGGGCAGGATGAACGGGGCGATCGTCGGGATGACGCCGAGGCGCATGGCGCCGGCGAAGGGCTCCGCCGTGGCGCGGCAGGAGGCGACGATGTCCTCCACCGCCAGCAGCACGTTGTTGGCCCGGGCGACTACGTCCTCGCCGAGGACGGTGAGCAGCACCTGGCGATTGCTTCGCTCCACCAGCGGCGCACCCAGCGTGTCCTCGAGCTCGGCAATGCCCGCACTGAGCGTGGATTGGGAGACATGGCAGGCGCGGGCTGCGTGGCCGAAGTGGCCGTGTTCGGCGACGGCACAGAGGTAGCGGAGCTGTTTCAGGGTCGGTTGGCGGCGCATGGAAACACTCGCAAATGCAATCGATTCCACCGAATACTCCCAGCAATTTTTTTCAATTGCCAGAACCCCCTTCCTCCATTAGCTTGGGTAGGCTGCCGCCGGAGGGTGGCACCAGCACCCGCGCACAAACCGAGAACCGGTCAACCCAAGGAGATGCCCTATGTCGCTCAAGGGAAGCAAAACGGAACAGAACCTGAAGGACGCCTTTGCGGGCGAGTCCCAGGCCAACCGCCGCTACCTCTACTTCGCCGCCAAGGCCGATGTGGAGGGCTACAACGACGTGGCCGCCGTCTTCCGCTCGACCGCTGAAGGCGAGACCGGCCATGCCCACGGGCACCTCGAGTACCTCGAGGAAGTCGGCGACCCGGCCACGGGCCTGCCCATCGGCGCCACTGCCGAGAACCTGAAGGCCGCGATCGCCGGCGAGACCCACGAGTACACCGACATGTACCCGGGCATGGCAAAGACGGCCCGCGATGAGGGCTTCGACGAGATCGCCGACTGGATGGAAACGCTGGCCAAGGCGGAGCGCAGCCACGCGAACCGCTTCCAGAAGGCCCTCGACAACCTCGACGCCTGACCGCTGCGCGGCCCGCCCCGGCGGGCCCGACCCCTGCGGGGCCGCGCTGTGCGGCCCCGCGTCGTTACGTCTGTCCCGGAACGGGAACGAAGGGAGGACAAGCCCCATGCGTGAAGGCAGCCTGGAAGCACCGACCCGCCACCCGGTCGCCTGGAAGACCGAGGCGTTCTGGGACCGCGAGCGGCTGAACGACGAACTCGAGCGGGTCTACGATATCTGCCACGGGTGCCGTCGCTGCGTGAGCCTCTGCGACGCCTTCCCCACGCTCTTCGACCTCGTCGACGAGTCGGACACCCTGGAAGTCGACGGCGTCGACAAGGCCGACTACAACAAGGTCGTGGACCAGTGCTATCTCTGCGATCTCTGCTACATGACCAAGTGCCCCTACGTGCCGCCGCACGAGTGGAACGTGGATTTTCCGCACCTCATGCTGCGCGCGAAGGCCGTGAAATTCCGCGAGGAAGGGGCGCGGCTTCGCGACCGGGTACTGACCAGTACGGACCGGGTGTTCGCCGCCGGCACGATCCCGCTGGTGGATGTCACCGTGAACGCGCTGAACGGCAGCAGCGGCTTCCGCAAGGCCCTCGACTCCACCCTGGGTATTCACCACGAGGCGCCGCTGCCGTCCTTTCACCGCGACACGCTGCGCAAGCGCGCGAAGCGCCTGTACCGGGACATCGAGCCGGCGCCGGTCGGCGAGACCCGGGGCAGGGTCGCGCTCTACGCCACCTGCTACGGCAATGCCAATACGCCGGAGGTCGGCGAGGACTTCATCAGGGTTTTTCAGCACAACGGCATTGCCATCGACGTGGTGCCGAAAGAGAAGTGCTGCGGCATGCCCAAGCTCGAGCTCGGCGACCTCGACGCCGTGGACAGGCTCAAGGAGGCGAACATCCCCGTGCTCGCGGCGCTCGTCGACCAGGGCTATGACCTGACGGCGCCGATCCCCTCCTGCGTGCTCATGTACAAGCAGGAGCTGCCGCTGATGTACCCGGACGACCCGCTGGTGCAGAAGGTGAAGGAGGCCTTCTACGACCCCTTCGAGTACCTGTGGCTGCGCCACAAGGGCGGCGCCCTGGAAACGGATTTCCCCAACGCCATCGGCAGGGTCGCCTACCAGGTCGCCTGCCACCAGCGGGTGCAGAATATCGGCCTCAAGACCCGCGACGTGCTCGGCCTCGTGCCGGGTACGCAAATCACCGCGCACGAGCGCTGCTCCGGCCACGACGGCACCTACGCCGTGAAGAGCGAGACACGCGCGAAGTCGCTGAAGATCGCCCGGCCGCTGGTACGCAAGATCGACGAGCAGGAACCGGACCACGTGACCAGCGACTGCCCCATGGCGGGCACCCAGGTGGCCCACCTGTCGGCGAAGGTCGACCGGGCCACCCATCCCATGACGCTGCTGCGCATGGCCTACGGACTGTGACAGCGACGGTAAACTCGATACCCGATTCCCTGGAGGCTGCAATGACCACGCACCTGACCCGCGACGACCTCTGGTCCCTCGAGCAGTACTCGGAGGAGCGCCCGGCCTTCCGCGCCAGGGTCATGGCGCACAAGAAGACCCGCCAGGTCGCCCTCGGCGAGCACGCGCGGCTGTACTTCGAGGACGCGCTGACCATCAAGTACCAGATCCAGGAGATGCTGCGCATCGAGAAGGTCTTCGAGGCCGAGGGCATCCTCGAGGAACTGGAGGCCTACAACCCGCTGATCCCGGACGGGCACAACTGGAAGGCGACCTTCATGATCGAGTACGAGGACCCGGTCGAACGCTCACTGCGCCTCGGCGAGATGATCGGCATCGAGGACAAGGTCTGGCTGCAGGTGGGCGACGGCGAGCGGGTCTACCCGATCGCCGACGAGGACCTGGCGCGGGACAACGCCGACAAGACCTCGTCCGTGCACTTCCTGCGCTTCGAGTTGGCACCGGCGATGATCGCGGCGGCGCAGAGCGGCGAGCCGATCAGCGCCGGCATCGACCACCCGGCCTACCCGATCGAGGGCAGCCCGGTCGACGACGCCGTGCGCGCCTCCCTGGTGAACGACCTCGCCAGCGCCCAGGTCCACTGAGGCACAGCCGGCATGGAACTGATCGTCTTCGACCTCGACGGCACCCTCCTCAACCGGGAATCGGCGATCTCCGGCTACACGCGGGAGACGCTGCAGCTCCTTTCCCGCGCGGGCATCGCCTACACGGTGGCCACCGGGCGCACGCTCCACGGCGCCCGCGACCTCCTCGCGGGGCACGGCTTCCTCCTGCCGCAGGCCTTCAAGAACGGGGTAGTGATCTACAACCCGGACCTGGGGCGCTACAGCCACAGCCATCTGCTCACCCAGGACGAGATCCGGCACGTCCTTGAGGCCTTCATCGGCCAGTCGATCACGCCCTTTCTCTTCACCATCGAGCCCGGTGAGCGCCACGCGGTGTATCACGCACCGCTGCAGACGCGTGCCGAAGAGCGGCTCGCGGACATGTTTCGCGGCGACCGGGACCTCCCCGTGCGGCCCCTCGGCGAACTGCCCGCCGATGCAGACATCGCCAACGTCAGCGCCCTGGGGCCGGAGCGCGGCATCCGCGCGGTGGTCGACGCAGTGGCCGACGAAGCGGGGCTCGTGGCGTATATGGGCAACGCGATCGAGGACCGCGACCTGTGCTGGGTGGACATCCACCACCACGCCGGCACCAAGGGCGATGCGGTGAGCTGCCTGAAGCAGGAGCTGGGCCTCGAGCGGGTGATCTGCTTTGGCGACAGCGACAACGACCTGAGCATGTTCGCCGCCGCCGACGAGGCCTATGCACCGGCTAACGCCAAGCCCGAGGTGCTGGCGGCGGCCAGCGCCGTGATCGGCCACCACGACGAGGACGGTATCGCGCGTTTCCTGCGCGAGCGCTTCGCGCTCGGCTGAGTCGCGGACCCGCCACCCGTCGCGGACAGCGCTAGCGCCCGCGGCGCGTCGCTGCGGTGGGCTCGGCAGCCAGCGGGTCCTCCGGCCAGGGGTGTTTCGGGTAGCGGCCGCGCTGCTCGCGCCTTACTGCCGGGTAACCGTCCCGCCAGAACGAGGCGAGATCTGCCGTGACCTGCAGCGGCCGACCCGCCGGGGACAACAAGTGAACGAGCACCGGGACCCGTCCTCCGGCCACGGTCGGCGTCTCGGCACAGCCGAACAGCTCCTGCAGCTTCACCGCGAGCACCGGCACCGGCCCCCGCGTGTAATCGAGGCGCACGGCGCGGCCGGAGGGCACGGTAATGGCGGCCGGCGCGTCGCGATCGAGCCGCATCGCCCCGTCGCCCGGCAGCAGCCCGGCGAGGCAGGCGCGGATATCCACGGCCCGGAGGTCATCGAGACCGCGCGCCGCCCCGAGCCAGGGGCCGAGCCATTCCTCCAGGGTCGCGAGCAGGGTCACATCCGAGAGGTCCGGCCAACTATCGGGCGCCAGGTCGCGGAGGAAGGCAACGCGGGCCCGCCACTGCTCGCCGCTGCGGTCGAGGCCCAGGGCCTCGATACCGAGCTCCCGAACCCGCGCCAGCAGCAGCGGCAGTGCCCGGGCCGGGTCCGGCGCCGGCAGCGCCTCGCTAGCCAGCAGCAGCGCGCCGAGCTTGCGCTCCCGGCGGGCTACGGCCCGCTCCTGCGCCGGGTCCCAGCGCACGACCTCCCTCTGCGCCACCAGTTCGGCGAGCTCACTGTCGAAGGCAGCCGGGTCGAGGGGCACGGCGAGGCGAATGCGGTCCGCCGCTTCCCGGTCCCCACCGCTGGCGGCCGCAACCGCGAGCCAGGGCGCCGCGGCGAGGGGCGAGGCAGCGGGCAGCAACGCGCGGCGCCCGTTGGCGAGCTGGTAGGTCGCCAGGCGATCGCGCGCAACGCGGCGGCCCACACGCTCCGGGTAGGCCCGGGCGAGGAGCGGCGCCGGGTCGCCGGCAGCGGCAACCTCGACCCCGAGCAGCGTTCTCAACCGGCGCGCCTCCCGGCGCACCGCATGGCGCCAGGCCCGGTCTCCGGTTCTGTCGCGGTCGGCGGCGAGCGCGTCGAGCAGGGCGCAGAGGTCCTCGTCGGCCCCCGCCGGCGGCCGCTCCTCGAGGAGCGCAGCGAGCTCACAGGCCAGCGCCTGCTCGGGGCCCGGCGCGGCAGCGAGGAGCATGTGCGCCAGGCGCGGATGCACGGGCAGCGCGAGCATGCGTCGGCCGTGAGCGGTCAGGCCGCGGCGCCCGCCCACAACGGCAAGGGCACCGCAGCGTTCGAGGAGCTCACAGGCCGAAGCGAAGGCCGGCGCGGGCGGTGCCTCGAGCCAGCTCAGTTCACCGGGGTCCGCCGCACCCCAGCCGAACAGCTCGAGAGCGAGCGTCGCGAGGTCGGCGTGGCGGATCGGCGGCGGCCGCTGTGCCTCGAGGCGGTGGTGCTGCTCCCGGCTCCAGAGCCGGTAGCAGCGACCCGGCCCCAGGCGCCCGGCCCGGCCCGCACGCTGCTCCGCACTGGCCCGGGAGACGCGGCGGGTCAGCAGGCGCCCCATGCCGCTCGCGCGATCGTAGCGCGGCTCCCGGCACAGCCCGCTGTCAACCACCGCGTCCACCGCGGGGAGGGTGAGGCTGGTTTCTGCGATGTCCGTGGCGAGAATGATGCGCCGCTGCCCGGCCGGTGGCGGCGCCAGCACGGCCTGCTGCCGGGGGAGCGAAAGGCCGCCGTGGAGCGGTAGCACGGGCACTGCCCCGGGAGCGAGTGCCGCGGCGACGCGGCGGATCTCCGCCTGCCCGGGCAGGAAGACGAGGGTGTCGCCGTTGCCGTCTGCCTGCGCCTGTCCCACTGCCTCGACGAGTGCCTCGACGGGCAGTTCTCCCGGGCTGGCGGGCGGACCGTAGCGAATATCCACGGGATGCGCCCGGCCGATGCTGTGCAGCAGCGGGGCATCGGGCAGGAGCTCCGATGCGGACAGGCCGTCGAGCGTAGCGGACATGAGAAGCAGGCGCAGCGGGTCCTCGTCGCGCAGTAGTGAACGCGCCTGTAACAGCAGCGCCAGCGCGAGGTCCGCACCGAGGCTGCGCTCGTGGAACTCGTCGAGGATCACCAGCCCTACACCCTCCAGCGCCGGGTCCGCCTGCAGCAGGCGGAGGAAGACACCGTCGGTCACGACCTCGAGGCGCGTCCGCGTCCCGCACCGACTGTCGCCGCGGACGCGGTAGCCCACCCGCTCGCCGGGCGCCTCCCCGAGGCTCCCGGCGAGGTAAGCCGCCGCACTGCGCGCCGCCAGGCGGCGCGGCTCCACCAGCAGGATGCGACGGCCGGCGAGCCACGGTGCGCCGAGCAGGTGCAGGGGAACGCGAGTCGTCTTGCCTGCCCCCGGCTCCGCCTGCAGGAGCGCCTCGCCACGGGTGTCGAGGGCGCGGGCGAGGTCGTCGAGAATCGCGTCGACAGGCAGGGGGCCCTCCCGCTGCACCGCTGTCGCTTGCATGGTCCCTTCCTTCATCTCTGACCGGCTTGCACTCCCGGCCGGCATGATAGCGGCACGTGGCCGACGACCCCAGCTCCCTGCGCGGGCGGGGTAGCCTGGCGCCGGGATTTTGCTATGCTCCGCCCTTTCCGACACGAGTGGGACGCCGTGCCAGCGCCCGACAACCCCGACCAGCGCCCTGCTCGCAGCCGGCGCGTCCTCATCCTCTTTGCCTGCCTGCTGCTCGCCGCTTGCGGCGACGGGCCCTGGAACAACCCGCACCCGCCCCCCGACGGGGACAAGCTCACCTACTACTCGGTCATGTCGCCGGCACCGCCAAAGCACCTCGACCCGGCGATCTCCTACGCCACGGACGAAGCGCTCTTTCTGATGCAGGTGTACGAGCCGCCGCTGGGCTATCATTTTCTCAAGCGGCCTTACGAGCTCGAGCCCCTCGGCGTCGAGGCCATGCCCGCGGTCACCTATCTCGACGCCGGCGGCGACCCGCTGCCGGCCGGGCGGGCCGGTGATGCCGTCTACACCCGTTACCACCTCACCGTGCGCACGGACGCCCGCTACCAGCCGCACCCCGCCTTCGCGCTCACGGAAGACGGCGCACCGCGTTACCGCTTCGACGACCCGGCCGAGGGTCGCCGCTACCGGCAGATCGGCGACTTCGCGCACACTGACTCACGGCCGGTGCGCGCCGAGGACTACGCCTACGCCATCAAGCGCCTCGCCGACCCGGAGGCCGGATCGCCGATGATGGGCTTCATCGGGCGCTACATCGTCGGCATGGAGGCGCTGACTGCCGAACTCGGGGACGCGCCCCGGGAAGGCTGGCTGGACCTGCGCGACTTCGACCTCGAGGGTGTGGAGGTCCTCGATGAGCGCAACTACACGATCACCATCAACGGTCGCTATCCGCAGTTCGTGTACTGGTTGGCGATGCACTTCTTCTCGCCGATACCGGCGGAAGTCGACCGTTTCTTCCACAACCCGGGCTTCGCCGAGAGCAACCTCACCCTCGACTGGTGGCCCGTCGGCTCCGGACCGTTCATGATGGTAAAGAACGATCCCAATAGCGAGATCATCCTCGAGCGCAACCCGAACTACCACGGCGACGAGTACCCGGGCGAGGGCGCCCCCGGTGACCGGGAGAAGGGACTGCTCGACGATGCCGGCAAGGCCATCCCCTTCATCGACCGCGCCGAGTTCCGCCTCGAGAAAGCGGTGCTGCCCCTCTGGACCAAGTTTCTGCAGGGTTACTACGACCGCTCCGGCGAGGTGCACGGCAACACCAACAGCGTCTTCGATCGCGCCTTCGTCGTCGGCCCCGAGGGCCTCGAGCTCGCCGACGACCTCGCCGACCACGGCATCACCCTGTCCCCGGACGTCAAGCCCGGGCTCTACTACTACGGCTTCAACATGCGTGACCCGGTGCTCGGCGGCTACACGGAGGAGCGACGCAAGCTGCGCCGGGCGCTGCAGATCGCCTTCGACGTCGAGGAATACCTGGACATCTTCTACAAGGGCAACGGCATCGTCGCGCACACGCCGATACCACCCGGCATTCCCGGGCACAAGACAGGGCCCGAGGGCATCAACCCCTACACCCATGACTGGGTGGACGGCGAGGCCCGGCGCAAGCCCATCGAGACCGCGCGCCGGCTGATGGTCGAGGCCGGCTACCCCAACGGCCGCGATGCGCGCACCGGCGAGCCCCTGAAGATCTTCATCGACGTGCAGAGCCAGGCCATCTCCACGACGAGCATGAACTGGATCGACCGGGCCTTCTCCCGCATCGGGGTGCAGGTGGAGTTCCGCCCGGCGGACTGGAACCGCACCCG
>CAYTJQ010000016.1:0-13060 GCA_964438205.1 uncultured Alteromonadaceae bacterium | reverse complement strand
GCCTGGGTGCACAACACGAAGCGCCACGGCATCTCCAAGAACACATTGAAGTACCTGCGCATCGATCCCGAGCTGCGGGCCGCGAAGCGACGCGAGTGGAACCAGCCCGTGACCTGGCCGCTCTACGCCGGCAGCGCGGTCATCATCGCCCTGCTGCTGCCCGGTGTCATCGCCTACCGGCGGCGGCAGCGGGCAACGGCGCGCTAGAAGAGGACCTTCCGTGTTTGCCTACATCGTCCGACGCCTGCTCTACGCCATCCCCATTCTCATCGGCGTGAACCTGCTCACCTTCGTGCTGTTCTTCGTGGTCAACTCCCCGGACGACATGGCCGTCTCGCAGCTCGGGGCCAAGTACGTGACGCCGGAGGCGATCGAGAACTGGAAGGCGAAAAACGGCTACGACAAGCCGCTGTTCTACAACGAGGCCGCCGGCGGCCTCGACGCGCTGACGGAAACCATCTTCTTTGCCAAGTCGGTGCGCCTCTTCGCCTTCGACTTCGGCCGCTCGGAAAGCGGCCGTGACATCAGCACGGACGTGCGCCGGCGCATGGGGCCTAGCCTCGCGGTCGCCCTGCCCACCTTCATCATTGGCATCGGCGTGAACATCTGCGTGGCCCTGATGGTGGTGATGTTCCACGCGACCCGCCTCGACCGGGGCGCGGTGATCGTGTTCGTGGCGCTCATGTCCATCTCTTACCTGTTCTACATCATCGGCGGCCAGTACCTGGTCGCCAAGACCTGGCACCTCGTTCCCATCAGCGGCTTCCACGCGGACGGCCAGGTATGGAAATTCCTGCTGCTACCGGTCCTCGTCGGCGTGGTCGCGGGCATCGGCGCTGGTGCGCGCTGGTACCGCACGCTATTCCTCGAAGAGGCCAACCAGGACTACGTGCGCACAGCCCGGGCCAAGGGCTGCAGCGAGCTCGCGGTGCTTTTCCGGCACATCCTGCCGAATGCCCTCATCCCCATCCTCACCGGGGTGGTCGTGCTCGTGCCGATGCTGTTCATGGGCAGCCTGCTCATCGAGTCCTTCTTCGGCATTCCGGGGCTCGGCTCCTATATGCTCGACGCCATCAACTCGCAGGACTTCGCCATCGTTCGCAGCATGGTGTTCATCGGCTCCATCCTCTACATCGTCGGCCTGATCCTCACCGACATCTCCTACACCTGGGCCGACCCCCGGGTCCGCCTGTCCTAGGAGCTGTGAGTAACCATGAAGCCCGTCATCCTCTGGTCCGACGCCCTGATCTTCCTCCTCGTCGCCGCCCTGGTACTGTTCTTCTGGCGGCTGCGCCGCGACCCGCAGGCCCGGGAGCGCTGGCACCAGGTGTTCGCCTCCCGCCTCGGCATGGCCGCCTTCACGGTCATCGTCGCCTATGTCGGCGTCGCCCTCCTCGACTCGCTGCACTTCCGGCGCGCCCTGCCGCCGCCGGAGGGCGTCACCACGGACGAGGTGTTCTATGACAACCAGGTCAGCAGCGTGCTGGACACGCTGACTGCCGGCATGGGCGAGCGTTTCGAACGCACCTACTCGGCGCCCTTCGCCCTGCGCTCCTTCGAAAAACAGACGCTGAAGGACGACGCCGGCAATACGGTGCGCGACTTCCCGCCGCTGCGCCACGCGGGCGTGCACCTCGAGGACCCGGCGGACAAGTGGGCCGATGTGGCCCGGCGCAGTGCCGTCGCCCTGGCCTGGGGTCTCGCCTTCGCCGCACTGCTCATCCTGCCTCAGTGGTGGCTGCTGCGGCGCAGCCCCCTGCCCTGGGCAAGCTCCTGGTGGGTGCAGGGCGCACTCGCGTGCCTCGCGGTCTGGCTGGTGAGCATCAGCCGTCACTACCATGTGCTCGGCACCGACCTCGGCGGCACGGACGTGCTCTACCAGTCCGTCAAGGGCATCCGCACCGGGGTGCTCATCGGGGCCCTGTCCACGCTGGTGATGCTGCCCATCGCGGTCACCCTCGGCGTCAGCGCCGGCTACTTCAAGGGCTGGGTGGACGATGTCGTGCAGTACCTCTACACCACGCTCAGTTCCATCCCGGGCATCCTGCTCATCGCCGCGGCCGTGCTGCTGTTCCAGGTCTACATCAACCTGAACCCCGACGCCTTCCCCACCGGGCTGGAGAAGGCCGATGCCAAGTTCATCGCTCTGTGCTTCATCCTCGGCGTGACCAGCTGGTCCACCCTGTGCCGGCTGATCCGGGCCGAGACGCTGAAGATCAGCCAGCTCGGCTACGTGCAGGCCGCCCATGCCTTCGGTGTGAGCCACGGGCGCATCCTCGCGCGGCACATCCTGCCGAACACGGTGCACATCATCCTGATCACTTTCGTACTGGATTTCAGCGCCTTGGTGCTGGCGGAGGCCGTGCTGTCCTACATCGGCGTCGGCGTGGACCCGAGCATGGGCAGCTGGGGCAACATGATCAACGGTGCGCGCTCCGAGCTGTCCCGGGAGCCGGCAATCTGGTGGACCCTGAGCGGCGCCTTCCTGTTCATGTTCCTGCTGGTGCTGTCCGCCAACCTGTTCGCCGATCTCGTTCGCGACGCCTTTGACCCGCGCACGCGGCTCGGACCGGAGGCCGCATGAGCACTGAGGCCAATACGCTGACCCTGGAGGGGCTTTCCGTCGAACTGGCGGAGACCACCCAGGCGCTGGTCAAGGACGTTGCCATCCAGCTGCGTGCCGGGGAAATCTTCGCGCTCGTGGGAGAATCCGGCAGCGGCAAGTCCATCACGTCGCTCGCCGCGATGCGCCTGCTGCCCAACGCGCTGCGCATCGGCGGTGGTCGCGCCCGCATGGGCGACACTGACCTGTTCGCACTGCCCGAGGCGCGCATGCAGACGGTCCGCGGCCGGCGCATGGCGATGATCTTCCAGAACCCCATGAGCGCCCTCAACCCGGTGCAGACCGTGTTCCGGCAGGTGGCGGAGACACTGCGCCTGCACACATCCCTGCGCGGCGCCGCCCTGCGCGACCGTGTTGCGTCGCTGCTCGAGGAGGTGGGCATCCCGGACCCGCGCCAGCGCCTGGGTTTCTACCCGCACCAGCTCTCCGGGGGCCAGCAGCAGCGCATCATGATTGCCATGGCGCTTGCCTGCGAACCGGAAGTGCTCATCGCCGACGAGCCGACCACGGCCCTCGACGTGACCATCCAGAAACAGGTACTCGAGCTGATCCGCGAGCTCACCCGCTCGCGTCGCCTCGCGGTGCTCCTGATTACCCACGACATGGGTGTCGTGCGACAGACCGCTGACCGGGTCGGCGTCATGTACCGCGGGCGGATCATCGAGGAAGCCAGCGTGGCCAACTTTTTCGCCGCGCCGAAGGAGGCCTACAGCCAGCGCCTCATCGACGCCCTGCCGGGGCAGGACGTTTTCCTGCCGCCGGTACCGGCGGCACCGCTCCTCGCCGTGCGCGAGCTGAAGGTGCACTTCCCGCTGCGCGGTGGTCTCCTGCGCCGGGTGCAGGACGCCACCCGTGCCGTGGATGGCGTCTCCCTCACCCTCGCCCGCGGCGAGACCTTCGCCCTCGTGGGCGAGTCGGGCAGCGGAAAATCGACCCTCGGCCGGGCCATCCTCGGTCTCGAGGCCACGAGCGGCGGTGAGATCCACTTCGACGGCACGCGCATTGACCGCCTGGACCGCGGCGCACGGCAGGGCTTCCGCCGCCGCATCCAGGTGATCTTCCAGAACCCGTACAGCTCCATGAACCCGCGCATGGCGATCGGCACCATCATCGCCGAGGGCATGCTCAGCCTCGGCGTGGAGACCTCGGACAACCGCCGCAAGGCGCGGGTGGCGGCACTGCTCGAACGGGTCCGGTTGCCCGCGGACTGCGCGCGCCGCTACCCGCACGAACTCTCCGGCGGGCAGCTCCAGCGCGTTGCCATCGCCCGCGCCCTCGCCGTGTACCCGGAGCTCATCATCTGCGACGAACCCACCAGCGCCCTCGACGTATCAATCCGGGCGGACGTGCTAGCGCTCCTCGCCGAGCTGCAGCGCGAGGACGGGGTGGCGATGCTCTTCATCACCCACGACCTGTCCATCGTGCCCGGCCTCGCCCATCGCGTCGGCGTGATGCGCGCCGGCCTGCTCGTGGAAACGGGCCCCACGCAACAGGTACTCACCGCGCCGGCGCATCCCTACACGCAGGAACTCCTGGCGGCCGTGCCCCGCGTCAACCGCTGAGCCCGTCTACTCGAGGCGCAGGTCCACGGCCTCCACTTCGGCCTGCAGGCAGGCGACGTCCTCCCGCTCACAGACCTCCACCGGCAGGTTCGGCTGGCGCCGCTCGAACAGGTATTCCGCCCCGAACACCACCCCGGGAAGCACGAAGAACAGGCCGCCGATATAGCCGAGGGCCCAGCCCCGGTGCCCTTCGACCCGCCGGCCCAGCCAGGTGCTGG
Organism: uncultured Alteromonadaceae bacterium; assembly: GCA_964438205.1. GTDB lineage: Bacteria > Pseudomonadota > Gammaproteobacteria > Pseudomonadales > Halieaceae > Pseudohaliea. Next base: position 8,657 of record CAYTJQ010000016.1, on the reverse strand, counting down.
AGTGAATCGGCAGGTCGCGCAATACCGGCACCAACGTGAAGGCGAGCACACCGAAGACGTTGTAGCACAGGTGCACGAGCGCTATCTGCAGCGCCAGCTCCTGGTTCGGCCCGGTGATCGCCATCGCCGCCAGCAGCGCCGTGACACAGGTGCCGATGTTCGCACCGAGAGTGAACGGGTAGATCTGCCGCGTCGAGAGCACCCCCGCGCCCGCCAGCGGCACCACCAGGCTCGTGGTCGTGGACGAGGACTGCACCAGGACCGTGACCAGGGTCCCGGACGCGATCCCGGTCAGGGGCCCGCGGCCGATCGCCGTGTCGATGATTCCCTTCGCCCGTCCGGTCATCGCGGCCCGCAGCAGGCCGCCCAGGCAGAGCACTGCGGTGATGATGCAGGCGACGCCCACGGTAATGGTCAGCAGGGCCGCCGGTGTCTGCGGCAGCAGGCCGTCGAGCAGGCCGCGCAGGCCGTGACCCAGGGGATCGGTCGCAGCGCCGACGAGGTTGAAGCCACCGACGGCTGCCTCCGGCCCACCGCTGAGTGTGGCGGCAAGCACCTTGCCCATGCGCTCCAGTGGGTGGAACAGGATCTCGATCGGCAGGAACACGACGATGCTGTAGAGGTTGAAGAAGTCGTGCACCGTCGCCGCCTCGAAGGACGCGCGGAAGGCGCCGCGCTGGCGCAGATTGCCAAGGCTGACGATGGTGTTGGTAATGGTCGTGCCCATGTTCGCGCCCATGATCATGGGCACGGCAATGGACACGGGCACGCCGCCGGCGACCAGCCCGACGATCACCGAGGTGACCGTGCTCGAGGACTGCACCAGCGCCGTCGCCAGGGTACCGAGGATGACACCGACCACCGGGTTGCTGGCGAAGGCAAAGATCGCGGCGGCGCCGTCGGCCCCGCCGGAGACCCACTTGAAGCCGGTGCCGATGGTGCTGACGCCCACCAGCAGCAGGTAGATGAAGAATGCGACGCCGGCCCAGAGCCTGACGGGAGAGGGGTGTTTCACCGCCCCGGCCTCTTCGGCGGCGGCGGCGACGGGTTCGACTGGCATGGGAGCTTCCCGGCATGAGCGGTTCGGGCAGTGTCGCTGTCGTTCATGACAGCGGAGTGACAGGCCCGTGACAGCCGCCGGGCACGGTTGACCGAGGTCAACAAGGCGACCGCTTCGAGCCCCCGAAACGGTCGCCGCCTTCCTTTTGACACATTCCTGTAACAGAACTCCTTTTTCCTTGGAGGCCTCATCAAACGCTCCATCCAAACCGGGAAAGCCCATGACACGTAAAGCCCGACTCGCCCTGTCGCTCCTCGCCGCCCTGGGCGCCAGCGCTGCGCCGCCCCTGCTGGCCCAGGAGGGCCTAGAGCAGATCGAGAACGAGGGGCTCGCCCGCAGCGAGGAGCGCCGCGAGAGCCAGGCGACCGTGGATGCGCTGAGTGCGGAGAACCGCCGGCTTCTCGAGGACTATCGAGGCGAGCTGCGTATCGTTCGCGGGCTCGAGGACTACGTGGCCATGCTCGACCAGCAGTTGACGGCCCAGGACGAGGAAATCGCGGCCCTCGAGCAATCCATTGGTGACGTGGCCGTTATCGAGCGGCAGATCCTGCCGCTCCTTGCGCGGATGCTGGACAGCCTGGAGCGCTTCATCCGCCTCGACGTGCCCTTCCTGCTGCCGGAGCGGGAAGCCCGCGTGGGCCGCCTGCGCGCCATGCTTGCGCGCTCGGACGTGACCACGGCGGAGAAAGCGCGCCGGGTTTTCGAGGCCTACCAGGTCGAGAGCGACTTCGGTCGCACCATCGAGGCCTACAAGGCGAAGATCGATCCCGGGGGCGGGAGCGTCGACGCGGACATGTTGCGCATCGGTCGCGTGGGCCTTTACTACCGCACCATCGGCGATGGCCGCCTGGGCTACTGGAACACTGAGCAGGGGCAGTGGGCGTCGCTGCCGAATTCGCCCTACCGTCGCCTCGTGGAGCAGGGGCTCCGGGTGGCGCGGCAGGAGATCGCCCCGGAGCTGGTGAGCATTCCCCTGGTACCGAGCGAGGTCGAGCGTCCATGAATACCCTGAAGTGCCTGCTGGCGGCCCTGCTGCTGCCGACCCTGCTCCTGACCGGAACCGCCCGCGCGGAGGACGCGCAGAGCGCCGCCCCGCTGACGCTGGATTCCCTCCTGGAGGCCGTCCGCGAGGGCCGTGTCGGCGACCGCGCCGAAGACCGGGAACGGATCGCGCGCTTCCGCGCCGAGCAGGCCGAGCGCGAGCAGCTCCTCGCCGACGTCCGGGACCGCCGCGCGGAGCTCGAGGCGCGAAGCGCCACCATGGAAACGCGCTACGAGGAAAACGACCAGGCGATCGGCGAGCTGGAGGAGCGGCTGCGCGAACGCATGGGCTCGCTGAAGGAACTGTTCGGCGTCCTCCAGCAGGTCGCATCAGACGCCCAGGGACAGTTCCACGTCTCCCTCACCCGCCTCGAGCACCCGGACCGGGGCGACTTCCTGGTCGATTTTGCGGGCCGCATGGGCCAGGCCAACCGTCTGCCCGCCATCGCCGAGATCGAGCGGCTCTGGTTCGAGCTGCAGCGGGAGATGACCGCCTCCGGCAAGGTCACGACCGCAGCGCACCCGGTGATCACGGCCGAGGGGGCCGAGCGCACCCTGCCGGTCACCCGCGTCGGCCTGTTCAATGCCGTCGCCGATGGCGACTACCTGCAGTTCATCCCGGAGACGGGCCGCCTGGTGGCCTTCTCCCGGCAGCCCGCGGAGCGCTACACCGCGGGCCTCGAGGCGCTGGAAAAAGGTGGCGACAAGCCCGTCGCCGTGGCGATCGACCCGACCCGGGGCCAGCTTCTCGCCATCCTTACGCAGGCGCCGGACCTCTTCGAGCGCATCGCCCAGGGCGGCTACATCGGCTACGCGATCATCGCCCTCGGCTGCGCCGGCGTCCTGCTGGCCCTCACCCGCCTGCTCCTGCTCTGGAACGAGACCCGGGTCGTACACCGGCAGCTTCGCGATACGGCCACGCCGCGGCCGGACAATCCCGTCGGGCGCATCATCCTCGCCGCCCGGGAAGAGGACGCCCCGGACGTGGAAACGCTGGAGCTCCGCCTCGGCGAGGCGGTGCTGGCGGAGGTCCCGCGGCTGAACCGCTTCCTGCCGCTGCTGAAGATCATCGCCGCCGTGGCACCGCTCATGGGCCTCCTCGGGACCGTGACCGGCATGATCGTGACCTTCCAGGCGATCACCCTGTTCGGTGCCGGCGACCCGCGACTCATGGCCGGCGGCATCTCGCAGGCCCTGATCACCACGGTCCTCGGACTGTGTGTCGCTATCCCCATGCTGCTGCTGCACAACCTCGTGCAGGGCCGCGCCCAGGGTCTGACGGAACTGCTCAAGCAGCGTGCGATCGCACTGGTGGCGGCGAGGGCCGAGGCGCGCCGGGAGGCGGTTGCGGCATGAGCCTGCTCGTCGAGCGCTGGCTGCCCTGGCTCGCTGACCTGCTCGAGCTGGGCGGCCCCGTACTCGGGCTGATCCTGGTCATCGCCTTCACCATGTGGGTGCTGCTGTTCGAGCGCCTTTACTACCTGCTCGCGGAGTTTCCGCGGGACCTCGAGCGCGCCGAGCGGCACTGGCGCAATCGCCGGGAACGCACCAGCTGGTTCGCGGAGCAGGACCGCAAGGCGGTCACCGGTTACCTGGGATCGCGGCTGGGGCGCAACTTCTCGCTGATCGCGACACTGATCAAGGTCTGCCCGCTCCTCGGCCTCCTCGGCACGGTGATCGGCATGCTCGAGGTGTTCGATGCCCTTGCCGCCACCGGCTCGAACAACCCGCGCTCCATGGCGGCCGGTGTCTCCAAGGCTACGGTGTCGACCCTGGCGGGCATGGTCGTGGCCATCGTCGGACTCCTTGCCCACAGCGTCTCCGAGCGCCGCGCCGCCGCGGTGCGCCAGGGCCTGGCGGCCCGCTTCACCCAGTTCGAGGATCGCGACCATGCGTGACTACTTTTCCGCCATTACCGACGACAGCGACGAGAGCGGCGTCGACATCACGCCCATGCTGGACGTGGTCTTCATCATGCTCATCTTCTTCATCGTCACCGCCACCTTCATCAAGGAGGCGGGGATCGACGTCGACAAGCCGGAGGCGGCCACCGCCGTCGTGCAGGAGAAGGCAAGCATCCTGGTCGCCATCGATGCCACGGACCAGGTCTGGATTAACCGTCGCCCCGTCGACCTGCGCTCGGTACGCTCGATCATCGAGCGGCTCCACGCGGAGAATCCCAAGGGAACGGTGGTCATCCAGGCCGACCGGGAATCGCGCAACGACACGCTGGTACGGGTCATGGACGCCTCCCGCCGGGCCGGCGTCTACAACATCGCCCTCGCCGCCGATGCGGGCTGAACCGGCCATCGACGGGCGCCCTCGCCGGTCCGCCCTGCTGCGGCCGCTGCTGCCCGCACTCGCGCTTCTTGCGGCCGCGGTGGTCGCCCTGCTCCTGGCCTGGTTCATGTATTTCCTGACCCACTCGAGCGAGCTGCGGCTGAACGATTCGGAGCGGGTGCAGATGCTGGATTTCGTGCGCCTGAAGCGGAACGAAACGACCGCGCGCAAGGACCGGCGCCCGGACCGGCCGGAGCCGCAGGAAGCGCCGGAAGTGCCGCCCATGGAGGCCAGCAGCAACGCCGGTGGCGAGGTCCTCGCAGTCAGCGCCCCGAGCGCACCGCTCGGCGGCCTCGACATCGGCCGCGGCGGACTGGGCCTCGGCGGCGACGGTGAATACCTGCCGATCGTCAAGGTCGCACCCGTGTACCCGCGGCGGGCGCTCGAGCGCGGTATCACCGGGCAGTGCCTCGTCAGCTACACGGTCACCACCAGCGGCACGGTGCGCGATGTCTCGGTGGTCGAGGAGTACTGCGACGACCCGCTGTTCCGGCGACCCTCCATCGAGGCTGCACTGCGCTTCAAGTACAAGCCGCGGGTGATCGACGGGACGCCGGTCGAGGTCACCGATGTCTACAACATGTTCTATTACGAGAAACAGCCGGGCGAGGCGGGAGGCGGACGATGAAGCAGTGGCTGGCGACGCTGGGACTGCTGCTGGGGCTGGCCGGCGTGGCGCAGGCCGCCGGCGAGGCGGTGGTCGGCATGAGCGAGAAGGTGTTCGAGGCGCTGAACGAGGCGCAGGCCGCGCTCGATGCCGGAGACAACACGGCGGCCCGCACCCTGCTCGAGGCGCTCCTCGAGCGGCGCAAGCTGTCCGCCTATGAGACCGCACACACGCTCAACCTGCTCGGTTACTGTCTCTACGAGGCGGACGACCTCCCCGGCGCCCAGGCAACCTACGAGCGCGCCCTCGCCCTGGATGGGCTCCCCGGGTCCATGCAAGCCATGCTGCTGGTGACCCTGGGCCAGGTCAGCCTTGTGCAGGATGATAATCGCGGCGCCGAGGGCTACCTGCGCCGCCTGCTGGCCCTGCCGGAGCAGGACCTGCCGCGGCACCGGGTGCTACTCGCCGCAGCCCTGATCGGGCAGGCGCGCTTCGCCGATGCCCTCGAACCGCTGCAGAGCGCCATCGCCGAGGCCGGCGTCGACGGTTCCGATCCACCGGAGCAGTGGCTGTCCATGCTGGCTTCCGTGCACTACGAGCGGGAGGACTACCCCGCCATGCGCGATACCATGGCGCGCCTGGTAACGCTCTACCCGCGGGAGCAGTATCTGCTCAACCTGGCTGCGCTCCACGGCCAGCTCGACGACAGCGGCCGGCAGCTGGCGCTGGTGGAGGCGCTGCGCGACGACGGCCGCCTGTCCCAGGAAACGCGGCTGGTGATGCTGGCCAACCTGTTCCTCGCCGAGGGCCTGCCCTGGGAGGCGGCGCGTCTGCTCGAGGCGGCCCTCGACGACGGCCGCGTGGCGGCCGACCAGCGCAATCTCGAGACGCTGTCCCAGGCCTGGTATCTCGCGGCCGAAACGGAGCGCGCCATCGAGCCCCTGGCCGCTGCCGCGGAGCTGGCCGACGACGGCGAGCTCTACCTGCGCCTGGCCCGGCTGCACATGGACGCGAACGCCTGGGCCGCGGCGGAAGAAGCGGCCGGGCTCGCCATCGAGCGCGGCGGACTGCGCGAGGAGGGCCAGGCGTGGCTCGTGCGCGGCATGGCCGCGGCGCGGCGCGAGCGATTCCGCAGTGCCCGCGACTATTTCACCGAAGCCGCGCGGCACCGGGACGCCGCCCGCTACGCGGCCCAGTGGCTGGCGTGGATCGACAGCGAGGCGGAGGCCGCCCGGCAGCGCGAACAGCTCGGCAGCTGAGCCGGCGACTGCATTGCATTGCCGTCGCCGTACCGGGACACCGATAATGGGGCCATGTTCGATGTCCTGACCCGCCAGCTCTTCGCCACGCCGCCCCGCGAGACCCTTTACCACTACACCTCCCTGACCGGCGTCCTCGGCATCGTCGGCAGCGCCGAGCTGCGCGCCAGCGACATCCGCTACATGAATGATTCCACGGAGCTGCGACACACGCTCGACCTGCTCGGCCGGCAGGTCACCCGGCGCATTCTCGCCGGCGTGGACAACCCCGCCCTGCTCAATGCCTTCCTCGAGTGGCTCTCGCACCGGGTGGTCAGCGGCCCGATGCTCTTCGGCGCCTCTTTCCGGGCGAACGGCAACCTGCTGAGCCAGTGGCGCGGCTACAGCGTCCACGGCAAGGGGGTCAGCCTGGGCATGGCCCCGGCGCATATCCTCGCCTGTGCCGAGGCCCGGGACTTCCAGGTGGGACGCTGCATCTACGCGCCGAGCGAACAGGAGCGGCTCATCGGTCACATCATCGACGCGGTGGAGGAACTGGGCGCGGCCTTCGAGGTGGAGGACGAGGCCGAGGGCGAGGAGCTCGGCGAGAACCGCTGGTTACCCCTGTTCCAGCGCATCGAGGGCGATCTCCTGCGCATTGCCGCGGTGCTCAAGCACCCGGCCTTCGAGGAAGAACAGGAATGGCGCATCGTGTCACCGGTGATCACCGACGTTGCGTCGGCCCGGGTCGCCTTCCGTGAAGGGAGCTCGATGCTCATCCCCTACTACCCCTTCGACCTGGGCGACGAAGACGGCCGGTTGCCGCTGGAACACTGCTACCTCGGGCCCACCGGCAACATCGACCTGTCCATGAACTCCCTGCGCCTCTACCTGGACAGCCAGGACGCCCGCCCGCGCCGCGGCATCACCTACTGCGACATTCCCTACCGCAAGCGCTAGGGTCGCTGACTGCCGGCCCCGGGCGAAGGACCGCGACGCGACCAGGGAAAGAGCACGGGCGTGCGCTCGAGGTACTGCTCGTAGGCCGGGTCGCCCCCCCAGCGCTCCCGTCCACGGCGCTCGAGCAGCGGTATCCCGCTCAGCCGGGTCAGCAGGAGGTAGACGAACAGCGGCGAAACGAGCGTGGCCAGCTGCCAGCCGGAAAGGAGCGGCAGCGACGCCACCGCCACGCCGAACCAGAGGAGTATCTCACCGGCGTAGTTCGGGTGGCGGGAATAGCGCCACAGGCCGTCGTCGATGAAGGCGCCGGCGCCGGCCCGGCGACGGAAGGCGCGCTTCTGGGCATCGGCCGCGGTTTCCACTACGAACCCGGCCAGCCACAGCGCGACACCGAGCAGTCCCAGGGGACCGAGATCGCCGGGCGCTGCACTGCCCAGCGCAGCCCAGGCGGCGCCGGCGGTCACCAGGACCCACAGGCCCTGCAGCGTCCAGGTGAAGAAGAAGCGCGGCGCACTGTGCTTGATGCGGTCGAAGCGGCCGTCGCCACCGTCCTGGCGCACGCGCCGGAACAGGAAAACGCCGAGGCGCAGCGCCCAGAGCAGCACCATGCCCGCGAGCAGCAGGCGCGCCGGGCCGCCGGGCCCCGCGAGGTAGGCGGCGATGGTCAGCAGCACGTAGGTGCTGCTCCCGGTCAGGTCGTAGAAGTGTTCCGTGCGGGCGAGGAAGGACGGCAGGAACACCAGCCACTGGATGGCGAGCGCCGCCCCCGCGCAGAGCGCGAAGACCGGCAGGCCGAAGGCGGTGGCCCCCTGCCAGGAGCCGGCGGCCGCCAGCCCGCCGGCGAGGGCGAGCACGAGGACCAGGGCAGCCGCGAGGCGCATCAGGCCTGCGGCGTGACCAGGAATTTCTGGCCGGTGGCCTGGCGGCCATAGACGGACAGCGCCTCGAGGGTCAGCGCCTCCGCGAGGGATACGCGCGCCGTGTAGTGGCTGGCAAAGGTGCTGGTCAGCTCATCGGCAACCCGGCGCTGCATGCGCTGCATGCGCTCGCCCCCGGCCCGCTGCAGGAAGTTCGGCAGCAGCCAGCCGCCCACGGCCCAGCTGAAGCCGAAGTTGCGGCTGATGGTGGTCGGCGCGAAGTCGAGCGCGCCGTAGATGTAGACCTGCTTGAACACGTCGGAGCCGTAGCGGCTGTAGGCGTCCATCTGTTCCACGGCCACGGCTTCCATGCAGCCGAGGATCGTGCCGGCCAGGCGGCCGCCGCCGATCGCGTCGAAAGCGAGGGTCGCACCGGTCTCCCGCAGCGCGGCGGTAAGGTCGTCGCCGAAGCTGTCGACCGTGGAATTGACCACGTGCGCGGCACCCAGGTCGCGCAGCAGCGCTTCCTGCTCCGGCTTGCGCACGATGTTCAC
>CAYTJQ010000015.1:56609-60121 GCA_964438205.1 uncultured Alteromonadaceae bacterium | reverse complement strand
AGATCAGTCATACCAATCATGCCGTGCATTGGGGTGCGAATCTCATGACTCATTGCAGCTAAAAACTCAGATTTCGCTTTTGTGGCATTCTCTGCAGCAATTCGTGCTTCTTGCAGGTCCGCTGTTCTTTCGCGCACCATGAGTTCAAGCTCTTTTCTCCGATTCTCGGCTGCTAATCTGTTTCTGTATTGTGCTCGCCATAGCAGAAGTGTTGCCATGAAAACGGCAGTTCCATATCCAGTGTATGCCCAAGTCGTAAGCCAGAATGGCGGGGAAACCTGAATCGATAGCTCACGACGTTTATCACTCCATCGGCCGTCGGAGTTTGTGCCCTCAACTATTAAGCTATAGTCACCCGGCGGGAGGCCAGAAAGCGAAACTTGCCTGTTTGTACCAAGATTGATCCAGTCCTCGCTTAGCCCTGCGACCTTGTACCTATATCTATTCTGTGAGGGATTCTTGTAATCAAGTGAGGAAAATGTAAGTGTTGTGAAGCCGTAGTTGTAGGGTAGTGCTAGCTCGTTGACATCTTGGTAGGGCCGGTCGAAGTACTTTTGCTCATTCAGGACCCTTATCGAAGTTATTCGTATTGGCGGGTTCCAGTCTCGCTGTCTTGCAGAGGCTGGGTCTACGATGTTGAAGCCGAACGGACCACCAAAATAGAGATTATCTTCACTATCTTTAAATACAGCCGCATGATTAAACTCGGGGCCCTGCAGGCCATCTGTTTGATCAAAGTTTCTGCTTTCGAGCGTGTTCGGGTTTAGTTTGCTGATTCCCCGGTTATGTGAGGTCCAAATATTGCCCTCTTCATCGGAAGTGATAGTATAAATATCGGCGCTCGGAAGACCAACGTTTTCCGAATATTGCGTGAAGTTCTCGCGCAGCACAGCCCGGTCGCTTGCCGACCATTTGTTTAGGCCACCGCTTTGCGTGCCAATCCATAGGTTTCGGTTCTTATCTTCATGCAGAGCCCATGCCATATCACTAGACAGAGATGTTGCGCGATCGTAGCTGAAATTGAATCTGCGAAACGACCCTTTATCTGGATTGAACTTGTTCAATCCGTTTTCAGTTCCGACCCAGAATTCCCCGGCTGAGTCTCTTAGAAGTGCAATTACCCTATTTGAACTAATGCTTTCCTGGTCTGCGTCATCGCGTCGATAGTGTGTAAAAATATCGGAGTCCAAGTCTAGTTTGTTCAGCCCGCCACCGTACGTTCCAATAAGTATAGATTTGGCGTCAAGGCGTAGAATTGATGTGACTCCATCAGCGCTCAGACTGTTGGGCTGCGTAATTAATCGCTTGTAATGTTTGATTGTCTTCTTCTGGCGGTTGATAAAGAACAGTCCGTCATTGATAGTACCTGCCCAGAGATTGTCGCCGTCAGCCATGAGGCTCATGATTCTCGATGCAGGTAGATCGAAGGAGGCGGGAGTTGTAGCTGGTGGGCTTGAGGCCGATGACGTAAAAGGTGGCATTGCCGCTACCCCACCGTCTGTAGCGATCCATATCGTTCCGTCAGAGGTTTGCGCGAAGGCATTTGTTGAGTCGCTTGGGAGCCCCTCTCTACTGCTAACTGTAGCGAATATAGATGGCGTGCCTTTCGCTAATCCGCTGTAGGTGCCTACCCAAACTAACCCTTGTGCACTGTGGAAAATCGAAAATACTTGATCATCCGGGAGGCCGGAGTTATCTGTGCTTAGTCGCTCAAGTCTTTGCTTACTCCTAGAGAGAATGTATAGCCCATCAGACGCCCCTATCCATAGTCTGTTTTTTTGGTCTAGGGCTGTTGCGTAGGTCTCCAAGGGTTGAGTTGCATCACCCAGAATATTTGAAGTCGTAAAGCTGTAATCTAGTGTGGCCGGATCGAACTTTATTACCCCGTGCGATAAAGTTGCGAGCCATAAGAAGCCTTCCTCATCGAGTTCGACATGAACTACGTCAGTGACTTTGCTTTCTTCTGTGCTGCTCGAATGAATCTCGACTTCTTTCATTTCTGAGTCAGCTTGGTCAACGTAGAAGAGTCCCTCGTTTTCAACTGCAAGCCAAATCCGCCCTTCTGGTCCCTGGTTAATACTTCGCACTGCTGCTGAGGGGTTCGAGAAACCCTTCCGGACATGGTGAAACTCATTAGTTTCAAAGTCGAAGCGTGACACCCCTGCCCCTTCGCCGTACCCTAGCCAGAGCTTGCCGCGCTCGTCTTCAAAGAGTGACATGACAGCATTTGAAAGCGGCCGGTGCGCGCCTAGAACGTCATCATTCGAGGTGATCGCGCTGAAGCGGTACGTTGCGGTGTCAAGTCGGTTTAGGCCGCCACCAGCTGTTGCAATCCAAAGATCGCCGTTGGGACCTTCCGCCATTGCCGTAATTGACTGGTGAGAGAGATCGCCGACGACGCGGTTGGATGCGCGGAACCTGATTACTTCGTTACCGTCGTACCTGTTCAACCCCTCTTGAGTCAGGAGCCACAGGAAGCCCGCAGAGTCCTCAAATATTCCGCGTACGGTTTGCTGAGAAAGCTCGCGTGACGCGTCGGATCGACTGAAAGTGAAGTTTGCAGCACTTGCCAAAGGCACTGCAAAGGCAAAAAGCAGGTGAAGGAGTAGTTGCTTTGATAGTGCAATCACGCTTTCTGTCCGTGCGTCGACAATTCGAAGCATAACAACACACGGAGATTCAGGGTACGCCTTGCTGAAAAGATGCAGCAGCCAAAAAAAGGGGGCTTTAGCCCCCTTACTACTTAATTTCGCAAACTAACACATTCTTTACTTGCGGTGCGCCCTTCGGTTCACAGGAGCCTAACGGATACCCCAGCGGTAGCCAGCCTGGTCGGCGTCTGAGCGGATACCCCAGCGGTAGCCAGCCTGGTCGGCGTCTGAGCGGATGCCCCAGCGGTAGCCAGCCTGATCGGCGTCTGCGCGGATGCCCCAGCGGTAGCCAGCCTGGTCGGCGTCTGAGCGGATGCCCCAGCGGTAACCAGTCTGGTCGGCGTCTGAGCGGATGCCCCAGCGGTAACCAGCCTGGTCGGCGTCTGAGCGGATGCCCCAGCGGTAACCAGCCTGATCGACATCGCTACGAATTCCCCAGCGATATCCAGTTGAGCTGGCGGATTCACCCTGTCCGTCTGCATAACTCGCAACTGACCCTGACTTTTGCGGGTCTGCCGCCGGCCCTTCATTTGACCAAGCGAATCCGCCATTCTTATCTACTTTGGTTGTTGAGTTCAATGCGACAGCTGCAGTCTCGGCCTGGTTCCACTTGTATGCCTCGTGTTTTGCAGCGGTGTAGTCTTGGCTCGATGCGATTGCAGCCCGAACCGCTCCAGCATGACTGTCGTGCGTCTCCGCGATAGCACTGTTGACGAGAGCTGCACCGGCTGCAGCGGCGAGTCCGACACTTCTGATCCATCTCGTACGGGTCATAGTCCTATACCTATCTCTTCAACAAAATTTTCTTTACCAGTGCCGACCGTGCCGTGCTACTGGTGCTTGAGTTAATCCTTTAAAGAT
>CAYTJQ010000015.1:0-56509 GCA_964438205.1 uncultured Alteromonadaceae bacterium | reverse complement strand
TTTACCAGTGCCGACCGTGCCGTGCTACTGGTGCTTGAGTTAATCCTTTAAAGATCATTCTTCTTGCATTTGTGAACACCTTAGAAGGGGGGTCAGATTTGATGAAGACGGGGGGGTACCCCCTTTGGGGTAGGGGATCACCGAGGGGCCTTGCCCGGGTCAGGCTTGCAGCGCCGGGAAGTGGCAGGCGATTCAGCGAGATTGGCTGGTGGCCGGGAGCCGAGTGGCTCGAGACGTGTTCTTGGCTACTCGGTTGGCCGGGAAAGCTGCTCTACCCGGGCCTTCTCCTCTAGGTAGAGGCCGTGCCAATTGAAAGGCATTTGCGGGTCCGGGGGGAGGTCGGCTTTATCGGCCTGGGTTCGCGGCCGCTCAATGTGAGCCTTGATGCCCCAGCGGCGATCGTCGCTGGGGCCCTTCTCCGGCGGCTCGGAACCGACCATGCGATCGAGGCCCGGGAGGGTGGGGGATCCGTCCGCAGCCAGGATGGCCGGGCCCTCGAAGTGGCTCTCACCAGCCATGTCGGCTTGCAGGTCGAGGCCCCGGTTGCCGCAACCCGTTTCCCCGAGAGTCAGGGCACGCTGGATGCTGACAGCGCCGGCTCCCTGCTCGAAGGGCGAGTAGCTGAGGAGGCCATCTACGTTGATGGCGGGGTCGGCCGACGACAGTAGCTTGCACTTCACGTCGTCCGCGGTGAGCTCCGGCTCTACCTGCAGCAGGAGGGCCACGAGGCCCGATACGAGCGCGGCGGCCTGGGAGGTGCCGGTCATCACAAAGTCGCCGTTCACCAGTTGGTACTCGGGAAACTCTTCGGTCAGTGTGGATCCCGGCCTGGTGAGACCTGCCATATGCCCGCCCGGAGCCACGAGGTCGGGCTTGATGTGTGCGCTCGGCGTGGGCCCCCGCGAGGAGAAGTCGGGCAGGTAATCGTCGTTGCGGTCGTCAACGGTCCAGCTGTCGGTGATCGCTCCGACGGTGATCAGGTAGGGCAGGTTGCCGGGAGAGCCGATGGTCATGGCGTCCGGTCCTTCGTTGCCCGCTGCTGCAACCGCGACGATGCCGGCATCCCAGGCACGCATGAGCGCCTGGTTGATGGGGTCCTGCCAGTAGGGCCATCGGGGCTTGGCGGCGAAGGAAAGGTTGATCACCCGGATACCGTAGCGTTCCCGGTGGTCCACGATCCACTGCACGCCGCGGACGATATCCAGAAGGTCTCCCTGGCCCTCGCGGCTGAAGGCCTTCACTACGACGAGCCGCGCATCGGGAGCCGCGCCGCGCCAGGCGCCGGGTGCCGCGCCGGGCCGGGTTATGGCACGGCTCTGCGCGAGAATGCTGGTCATGTGGCTGCCATGGCCACTCTCGTCGAAAGCGACAGTGACCTCCTCACCGGCAATGGCGTCGTAGCTGGCGAGGACGCGGGGCTCACCCTGTGTGTCATGGGTGAGCCTGGGGTCGTCCCAGAGGCCGGAATCCAGCACGGCCACGGTGACGCCGGCCCCGGTGATCCCGTGGCGGTGGAGCAGGTCCGCGCCGGCGACCGTGCTATAGTAGCTATCACCGTCGTTGTCATCGTAGCCGGGTATCAGTTCCACCTCGCAGTCACCATCGTAGGTGGCGGATAGCTCGAGCTCGCGCTGGAAGAGCTCTCCCACGGGCCAGGGGTGGGAGAACTCGAGCGCCAGCGTGCCGTGCTCATCGCCAGGGAGTGTCGTCCTGGCAGCGGGTCGAAGGGCGGTGGCTCCACCCATGGCCGCAGCCTCGGCAACGAGTGCTCCGCCGGCGAAGCTCGCCTGCGTAAGCTGACCCAGCTCGACGGGCCAGCTGACCTCGACACCCGTCAACTCTGCTTCATCCTCCCCCTTGTTGTAGAGATGCCACTGCACGGAGGTCCCGTCGACGGCGAGCTCAAGCGCGCCACCTAGCCGGCAGGGGGGGGGGCCCGGCTCGGGCTCCTGCCGGTCGAGGTCGTCGATGATGCGGTGGATGCCTGGCCGGCCACGAAGCTTGTCCACCTGGGCCGCCGTCAGCTGTGCACCGACCGCGTCGATGATGGGCAGGAAGTGAGTCACCTCGCCGCCGGCGGCTTCCACCAGTTCGCGAAGCGCTGCCGCGGAGTTACCCTGCAGCATGACGGAAGTTGGCTTGGCGTTTGCCGCGGTGGCCAGGATGCACAGCGCCGGGGCGATGATGGCCTGCAGCAGCCCCCTGGTCCTACCGCTCATGCGTGGTGATCAATCTCTCAATGCGTCGGCGATATCCCGGGCGTAATCGGTGCGCAGGGCGTCGGGTACGTCCTCGGGGTAAAGCGGGCGTGCGAAGAAGAAGCCCTGCATCAGGTCACAGTGCTGCGCGGCGAGGTGGCGAAGCTGGTCGCGTGTCTCGATACCCTCGGCAATGGAGCGCAGGTTGAGGGTCTTGGCCAGGACGATGATGGCGTCGACGATCGCAACGCCGTCCTGGCTCGACATGTCGGCCACGAAGCTCTGGTCGATCTTCAACGTATTGATGGGAAAGCGCTTGAGGTAGCTGAGCGAGGAGTACCCGGTACCGAAGTCGTCCACCGCGAGATCCAGCCCGAGTTCGTTGAGCTGGCGCAGCTTGTCGATGTTGGTCTTGGCGTCGGTCATGATGGCGCTTTCGGTCAGCTCGAGTTCAAGCCGCGCCGGGTCGATCCCCGAGTGGTCCAGGAAATGGCGCACCCGCTCCACGAGGTTAGGCTGGTTGAACTGCAGTGGCGAGATGTTCACGCAGACCCGGAAGTCGTCGAGGCCGAGCGTCTCCCAGTAGGTGCAGTGCCGGGCCACCTCGGAAAGTACCCATTCGCCCAGCTCGATGATCTGCCCCGTCCGCTCTGCAACGGGGATGAAGTCGCCCGGTGAAATCAGGCCCCGGATGGGATGCTTCCAGCGCACCAGGGCCTCGAGGCTCACTACCCGTCCGGTCAGCGTGTCCACCTGCGGCTGGTACCGTAGTTCGAGCTGTCCCTCGCGCATGGCCTCGCGCAGGTCTTCTTCAAGCTTGAGCTGCTCGACGGACCGCGCATTCATCTCTTCGTTGTAGAAGCGGAAGCAGGCGCGGCCGTCCGCCTTTGCCGCGTACATGGCGGTATCCGCATTACGCACCAGGCTGTCAGCGTCCAGGCCATCCTGGGGATACATGGCAATGCCGATGCTCGGTGTCACCACCGGGTTGTGGGAGTGAAGCGAAATCGGCTCCGACAGCGTCTGGATGACCCGTTGGGCAACACCTTCGACATCGCGCATATCCCGGACGTCGGACAGAACCACGGTGAACTCGTCACCGCCCAGGCGGGCGATCTCCGTGTTGCGGTCGCGCGGGTCCACGTCGTCGGCGCTGCTGTCCGAAAAATAATTGATGGCGTCGTCTTCGCGCAGTTCCCCGGCCAGGCGCTTGGCGATTTCGACCAGGAGCCGGTCCCCGCGGCCGTGGCCGATGGAGTCGTTGATGCGCTTGAAGTTGTCGAGGTCGATAAAAAGAAGCGCGGCACTGTGGTTGAGCCGCTGGGCGCGCTTGAGGATCCGCGTGAGTTGCTCGTTGAAGCTGCGCCGGTTGGGCAGGTTCGTGAGCGGGTCGTAGTAGGCGAGGTAGCGCAGCCGGTCTTCCTGGCGCTTGAGGCTGTTGAAGGCATTGCTCGCCCGCAGCATGTACTGGACGTCGCGGCCCAGGAGGGACCAGTTGACCGGCTTGGTCTTGTACTGGGTGGCGCCGGCCTCGAAGCCCTCGTCGATCGACTTGCGGTCATCGGAGCCGGTGACGATCATGATGGGAATGTTCTCACCCTGGGGCATCTCGCGGATGCGCCGGCAGACCTCCAGGCCCGACAGCCCCGGCATCTCGACGTCGAGGAAGATCAGGTCGGGGCGTTCGCGGAGGAAGGCCTCCAGCGCTTGCTGGCCATCGGCGGCCTCGACGACCGTCATGCCCTCGGCCTCGAGGCACTGGCGGGTCAGCAGGCGCACGTTCATGTCGTCATCGCTGACGAGAATCTTGGCCTTCGGCTGCGCCGTGGCCGGCGTCACTTTCGCTTGCGGCTGCGAGGTCATGTCGTGCGCGTGTGACAGACGTTCAGGGGAGGCTATCACCGATGGCTGCCCTTGCCTAGCGCAGGCCCGCGGCCCCGTGGGGAAGCGGGTCGCGGGTGTGATAAAATAGAGGGTTCCATCGAACGACTGGCATGTCCCCATGAGCCTTGCATCCGAAAAGCTGGAAGCGATCCGCATCCAGGTGCAGCAGCATCTCGACCGTGCCGAGGCCGAGGAGTTGAGCCCCGAGGAAGAGTCGGGCCTCATCGACCGCATCAAGGCCGACCTGGCGCGGCATAATGCGGTGATAGTCGCACACTATTACACGTCACCGAAAATCCAGGCCCTCGCGGAAGAGACCGGCGGCTGCGTGTCCGATTCGCTGGAGATGGCCCGCTTCGGTCACGACCACCCCGCGAGCACGCTCGTGGTCTGCGGTGTCCGCTTCATGGGGGAGACCGCCAAGATCCTCACCCCGGACAAGCGGGTGCTCATGCCCACCCTCGAGGCAACCTGCTCCCTCGATCTAGGCTGTCCGGCGGACGAGTTTTCGGCCTTCTGCGATGCCCACCCGGACCGCGAGGTGGTCGTGTACGCGAATACTTCCGCTGCGGTGAAGGCGCGCGCCGACTGGGTCGTCACCTCCAGCATCGCCCTCAACGTCGCGGAGCACCTCGCCGATGAGGGGAAGAAGATCCTCTGGGCGCCGGACAAGCATCTCGGCGATTACGTGCGGCGCGAGACCGGCGCCGACCTTCTCATGTGGGATGGCGCCTGCATCGTGCACGAGGAGTTCAAGGCCCGGGGCCTGGCGGACCTCAAGAAGGTCTACCCGGATGCGGCCGTGCTGGTGCACCCGGAGTCGCCGGCGGCCGTCGTGGAGATGGCCGATCGCGTCGGCTCCACCACACAGATCATCAACGCCGCCAGCGAAATGCCGAACAAGCGCTTCATCGTCGCGACGGACCAGGGCATCTTCTACAAGCTCCAGCAGAAGGCCCCGGACAAGGAGTTCATCATTGCGCCGACGGCCGGCAAGGGCGCTACCTGCCGCAGCTGCGCGCACTGTCCCTGGATGGCCATGAACGAGCTGACCAAGCTTGCCACGGTCTTCGAGCGCGACGACAACGAGATTCACGTGGTCCCTGCAATCGGTGAGCGCGCCATGCGCCCGCTGCGGCGGATGCTCGATTTCTCCGCGGCGCTACGCCGGTCCGGGGACTGAATTACCCGAGGGGGCTAGGACTCAAGCTGCTCCTTCATCTCGACTACATCCTTGAGGCGCTCGTTGATGCGGGCGCTGGTGGTGTAGTCGGACTTCACGCTGCGCAGGGCGTAGCGCAGCTGCTTCTCGGCCTCGTCGAGCACGCCGTTGAGGATGAAGTACTCGGCCCGGGACTGGTGCAGGCCGACGATGTTGCCGGCCAGTCCCTGCACTTCCGCCAGCAGGTACCACAGGTAGGGGTCGTCGGGGCGCTGCTTGCTCTGCTCTACCAGCACCTGCTCCGCGATATGGGGCTGCTCGTTCTTGAGCAGGGCCCGGGCATAGGTCATGACCAGCGGGTGATTGCCCGGCGACAGCAACAGGCGTTCCGAGAGCTTCTTCACCGCTTTTTCCGGCTGATTGCGGGCGAGGTCGATTTCCGCGTCGGCCAGGAGGTACTCCAGCCGTTCGCGGTCCGCGGCCCAGATCGTATCGAGCTCCAGGGCGGCCTCGTCGGCGCGCCCGGCGTCGGTCAGGGCGAGGACGAGGCCGTAGCGCGCGGCGGTCTGCGAGCGCGGTGACCCATCCAGCTCGCTGCGGAACTTGCGGATGGCTTCTTCCGGGGTCTCCGCCAGCTGGTTGATCACCCGGGCCCGCATCAGCCGGTAGGTGAGGTCGGTGGTACGGATCTGTTTCGGGTACTGGCGGGCGCGGTTGCGGGTGTCGGCGATGCGGCTCTCGGACAGCGGGTGCGTGCGCAGGAATTCCGGAATGCGGTTTCCTGTCGCGTAGCGGGATGCCTGCAGCATGCGCTCGAACATTGCCGGTGCGGCGTGCGGGTCCATGCCGGCAGCAACCAGGGTCTGCATGCCCACCCGGTCCGCCTCGGCCTCGTTGCCGCGGCTGTAGCGCAGCGCGGAGTCCTGGGCGGCGGCCTGGGCGGCGCTGAGCGCAGCGAGTCCCGCATCGCCCCCGGCTGCTGCCATCAGCACGAAGCTGGCCAGCATGGTCGCCAGGGTCAGCGGTTGCTGCTTCTTTGCGAACTCCACGCGCCGGGAGAAGTGCCGCTGGCTCAAGTGGGCGATCTCGTGGGCGAGGACGGTGGCCAGTTCGTCTTCGCTCTGGGCGTAGAGAAGAAGGCCATTGTGCACGCCGATGACCCCGCCGGGCACGGCAAAGGCGTTGATCGTGGGGTTGTCCACGATCACGAGATCGACCCGCCGGTCCTTGAGCTGGCTGTGATTCACCAGGCGGAAGATCAGTCCTTCCAGGTAGTCGAAGAGCAGGGGGTCGTTCACCGTCGGCACCTGACCGCGGAAGATCCGCAGCCAGGCCCGGCCCAGCTGGTACTCGTACTCCGCCGAGAAGAGGCTGGTGCTGGATTCCCCCAGGTTGGGCAGCTTCAGGTCCTCGACGGCCGCCACGGGCACGGCCGCGAGCACCAGCGCGAGCAGGGCTGCGGTCATTGCTTGGCGGGGGCGGCGGGGCATGAAAATCAACCTGGTGTCCGGGCGCCCATGGTCTGCGCGGGCGGCTTGACGTATTCTACGCGAGCGGGCTCAGTCCGTATCGGTGATGGGCCCGTGCGCAGACTTAGGCGACCGCCGCGGGCAAAAGTTCACCGCGGTGACCGGAGGACATCACCCCATGCTCGAGAGCGCCGACAGCGAGGTTGACGCGCGCGGCCTGCGCTGTCCCATGCCATTGCTGAAGGCCAAGCGCGCCCTGAACGCGCTCGCCCCGGGGCAGGCGCTGGCAGTGCTCGCGACGGACAGCGGCTCCGTAAGAGACTTCGCGGTTTTCTGCGAGCAGAGCGGTCACGAGCTCCTCCTCAGCGAAGAGCGGGACGGCGTCTACCGGTACCTCCTGCGCAAGGCATGACGTGCGCGTCGCGCCTGGATGGCCAGCGCGAGGCGCGCGGAGCCGGTGCCCCCGGCCCTTGCTGACCCACACCGTGCCACCAGCGTATACATCCCACCGCGGGCTCGGGCATGATAAACGGGTTCGGCGGGGCGGCCCCGCGGTGTGCTGAGGGAGTCGGCTTTCCCATGATGGAAGTCTTCAAGAAGTGGTACCGGCGCTACCTGCAGGAGGAGGAGTCGATCCTGCTCCTCCTGCTGCTGCTCCTCGGTACGGTACTGCTCGTCACCATCGGCGATATCATGGCGCCGGTGCTCGCCGCCGTCGTCCTCGCCTATCTCGTGCAGGGCGTCGCCAACGTGCTGCAGCGCTCCGGCCTGCCGCAGTGGCTGGGGTTTACCCTGGCCTTCATCATATTCATCGGTGCTTTTTTCGGCGTGATTCTCGGCCTGCTGCCGCTGGTCTGGCGCCAGCTCGTGGCCCTCGCCGGTGAGGTGCCGCGCATGCTCGAACAGGGGCGCCAGCTGCTGGCGGTACTGCCCGCCCAATACCCGGAGCTGTTCAGCCAGGAACAGCTCAACCAGGTAGTGGCCGCGGCGCAGGTGGAGGTTGCCGGCTTCGGCCAGCGGCTGGTGACCCGCACCCTGGCGGGCATACCCGGGTTCCTGACCGTGACGGTCTACCTGGTACTCATCCCGATCATGGTGTTCTTCCTGCTCAAGGACCGGCAGCAGATCACGAACTGGCTGACCAGCTTCCTGCCCCGGCGGCGACCGCTGCTTACCCGGATCTGGGCGGAGATGAACGTCCAGTTCTCGAACTATGCGCGCGGCAAGATAGTGGAGATCATCATCGTCGGGGCCGCCAGCTACGTCGCCTTCACCTGGCTCGGGCTGAATTACGCGGCCCTGCTCGCGCTGCTCGTGGGGCTGTCCGTGATCATTCCCTACATCGGCGCTTTCCTGGTCACCATCCCGATCCTCATGGTCGCCTTCTTCCAGTGGGGGCTCGGCGGGGAATTCTACGTGGTGATGGCGGTCTATATCGTCATCCAGATCCTCGATGGCAATGTGCTGGTCCCGCTGCTCTTTTCCGAGGCGGTCAACCTGCATCCCGTGGCCATCATCATTGCCGTGCTGTTCTTTGGCGGTATCTGGGGCCTCTGGGGGGTCTTCTTTGCCATCCCCCTGGCCACGCTGATCAAGGCGGTCATCAACGCCTGGCCCACCCGGGAAGTGGAACCGGAAGCCATACAAGGAGACTGATTCATGCCCCTGCGACCTGCGCCGTGTCCTCCGGCGCTTCTCGTTCTGCTGCTGTCCCTATTGCTTGCGGCCTGTGCTGCAAGCCCTGTCCGTGAGCATGTGCAGCCGGCTCAGAGCCCGGCCGATGACTACGCCTATCGCCTGGTCACGCTGGACAACGGGCTGCGGGCGCTGCTCATCTCGGACCCGGATACGCAGAAGGCAGCGGCATCCCTGGACGTGATGGTCGGCAGCGGCGACAACCCGCCGGGGCGCGGGGGGCTAGCTCATTTCCTCGAGCACATGCTTTTCCTGGGCACCGACAAGTACCCGGATGCCGCCGAGTACGAGCAGTACATCACGGAGCACGGTGGCTCCCGCAACGCCTATACGAGCTTCGAGCACACGAACTACTTCTTCGATATCAATGCGCCCTTTTTCGAGGAGGGCCTCGATCGCTTCGCCCAGTTCTTCATCGCGCCGCGCTTCGACGCGGGCTACGTGGACCGGGAGAAGAATGCCGTGCAGGCCGAGTACCAGATGGGCCTGAAGAGCGACCCGCGGCGCGGTCTCGACGTGCTGCAGGCGGTCATGAACCCGGCCCACCCCTACAGCCAGTTCACCGTCGGCAGCCTCGCGTCGCTGGCAGACCGACCCGGTGCGCCGGTGAGGGATGATCTCCTCGCCTTCTACCGCAAGCACTACTCCGCCAATGCGATGCGCCTCGTCGTGCTCGGTGCGGAGCCCCTCGACGAGCTCGAGGCGCTGGTGGCGCCGCTCTTTGCGCAGGTGCCCAACCACGACTACGAGCCGGAGCCGCTGGACGTGCCGCTCTTCGCCCCCGAAACCCTGCCCATGAAGGTCACGGTGCAGCCGCAGGCGACGCTCCGGCAGCTGCAGGTCAACTTCCAGGTGCCCGATTACCGCGCCGAGTACCGGGCCAAACCCATGGCCTACCTGGGCAACCTCATCGGTCACGAGGGGGAGGGCAGCCTCCTGCTGGCCCTGAAGCGTGAGGGCCTGGCGGAGGGCCTGGCGGCCGGCGAGGGCCTGTCCTGGCGCGGCGGCTCCCTGTTCAGTGTCACGGTCTCTCTCACCGAGCGGGGTGTCGAGGAGCACGAGCGCGTACTGGCGCTCCTGTTCAGCTACCTCGACATGCTTCGCGCGGAGGGGCCCCAGCGCTGGCTCTACGAAGAGCAGTCGGAACTCGCGGCGATCGACTTCCGCTTCCGGGAGCACGGCGAACCGATCGGCTACGTCAGCGCCCTGGCCAGCGGCATGCACGATTACGCGCCCGAGGATGTCCTCCGGGGCCCGTACCTCATGGAGCGCTTCGCGCCGGGTCTCATCGCGGAGGCCCTGGAGCGCATGCGGCCGGAGTCGGCGCAGGTCGTGCTCACGGCCCCGGGCGTACCGGTGGATCGCGAGTCACCCTACTACGAGGTGCCCTACGGCGTGGAGCAGGGGCCGGCGCTGGCGTCCCGCTGGGCGCCGGCGCCGGCGGACAGCCTGCACCTGCCGGCGCCGAACGCCTTCATTGCCGAGGACCTCTCGCTGGTGCCGCTGTCGGCGGACAACCCCGAGACGCCGACGATTGCCCTCGATACGGCGCGCACGCGCATCTGGTTCCGCCAGGCGGAGGCGTTTCGCGTACCCCGCGGGGCGATGTACGTGAACTTCCGTTCCCCGTTCGCCGTCGGGGATGCCCGCAATGTCGCGGCGGCGCTCCTCTACACCAACCTGCTCACGGACGCGGTCAATCCGTTCACCTACCCGGCGCGGCTCGCGGGGCTCGACTTCAGCCTCTACAAGCACGCCCGGGGCGTGAGCCTGCGCATCAGTGGTTATAGCGACAAGCAGCAGGTCCTGCTGGAGCGGCTGCTCGACACCCTCCGGGAGCCGTCCTTCGATCCCTCCCGCTTCGAGAACATCCGGGCAGACCTCGTTCGCGGCCTCGAGAATGCCGTCGCCAAGCGCCCGGCATCGCAGGTGATCGACGACCTGCGGGAGGCGCTGCTCTACGGTGACTACGGCGAGGCGGCGCTGATCGAGGCGCTGGAGGGGCTCGATCGCGCCGCCATGGAAGCCTACGCCGGTGCCTTCTGGGACAGCGCCAGTGCGGAGGCCCTGCTCTACGGCAACCACCCGCAGTCAGCGGTGGCGGACCTCGCCGGGGCCCTGGGCGAGCTGCTGCCGGACGCGGATGCCCCCGCGCTGCCGCCGCTCGAGGTGCTGCGCCTCGCTGCCGGTGAGACCCTGCAGTATGTCACCGACGTGCCGCACGATGACGCGGTGGTCGCCTGGTACCTGCAGGGGGGCGGCGACAGCTGGCGCGACCGCGCCGGCACCGCCCTGGCAGCGCAGGTGATGAAATCCGGGTTCTTCCAGGAGCTGCGCACGGAGCAGCAGCTCGGCTACGTGGTCAGCGCGTTCTCGTGGCCGCAGTTCGATATCCCCGGCCTCGTGCTGCTGGTGCAGTCCCCGAGCCATGATGCCGCGCACGTCACGGGCGCCATGGAAACCTTTCTCGACGGGGTGCTGCCGTCCCTGGACGACTCTCGCTTCCAGCGCCACCGGGAAGCCCTGGTGGCGGAGATCGAGCAGCCTGACAAGAACCTCTTCGAGCGGGCGGAGTTCTACTGGCAGTCCATCGCCAAGCGCCAGTACGCCTTCGACGGGCGTCGGCAGCTGGCCGCTGCGGTCAACGACTTCGACCGGGACGAATGGGCGGCCTATTTCCGCGAGGTGTTCCGGGAGGCCCCGCACTCGCTGCAGGTGATCGCACCCGGCGCCAGCGAGACCGTCCCCGACACCGCCGGCCGCCGGGTCCGGAGCGCGACGGCGATCAAGGCGGGGCACGCGACCTGGGTGGTCGACCAGGCCTATTAGTTCTAATTGGGAATTGTTATTTCCTTCAGGCGCGGGTTTCCTGTAGCATAATCGCGTCTTTGCAGCGCGCGGGGTTTTTCCGCGCCGGCAGTGCGCCGAGGCGCATCGCCAATGGTTCTTTTTAGGAACCTAATGATGCTGCAGTCATTGTCAGTGCAATGCCAGGAGCCTCCCCAGCCATGATCGATGACATTGACCCCGTCGAAACCCGCGAATGGATAGACAGCTTCGACGAGGTGGTGAAGTACCGGGGGGAGGAGCGCGCCACCTACCTCATGAACGAGCTGTCGAAGCGGGCCATGGCCGATGGCATCCCGCTGCCGACGGCCATCACCACGCCCTTCCGCAACACCATCGCGCCGGCCGACCAGAAGCAGATGCCGGGGGACCTGTTCATGGAGCGGCGGATCCGCTCCCTCGTGCGCTGGAATGCCCTGGCCATGGTCATGCGGGCCAACGACAACGATGAGGGCCTCGGTGGCCACATCTCCAGCTTCTCGTCGAGTGCGACGCTCTACGATGTGGGCTGCAACTACTTCTTCCGCGGTGCCGACGGCGACCACCCGGGTGACCTGGTTTTCTACCAGGGCCACAGCGCCCCCGGCATGTACGCCCGCTCCTACCTCGAGGGACGGCTCACCGAGGAGCAGCTGGACAACTTCCGCCGGGAGGTGGACGGCCACGGCCTGTCCTCCTACCCCCACCCCTGGCTCATGCCCGATTACTGGCAGTTCCCCACGGTCTCCATGGGCCTCGGCCCGATCCAGGCGATCTACCAGGCGCGGCTGCTCCAGTACCAGCAGGACCGGGGGCTGCTCGACCACGGTGACCGCAACGTCTGGTGCTACCTCGGCGACGGCGAATGCGATGAGCCCGAGTCCCTGGGCGCCATTTCTCTGGCGGGGCGCGAGCGCCTCGGCAACCTGATTTTTGTCGTCAACTGCAACCTGCAGCGCCTCGATGGCCCGGTGCGCGGCAACGGCAAGATCATCCAGGAGCTGGAGGGTGTTTTCCGCGGCGCCGGCTGGGACGTGGTCAAGGTGGTCTGGGGCCGCAAGTGGGATCCGCTGCTGGAGCGCGACGAGACCGGCCTCTTGCAGAAGCGCATGGACGAGGTCTGCGACGGCGAACTGCAGAACTACAAGTACAACGGCGGCGCCTATACCCGGGAGCACTTCTTCGGCAAGTACCCGGAGCTGCTGGAGCTGGTCAAGGATCTCTCCGACGAGGACATCATGTATCTCAACCGGGGCGGCCACGACCCGTACAAGATCTACGCCGCCTACGCCCACGCCGTCGCCCAGCAGGAGAAGCCCACGGTGATCCTGGCGATGACCGTGAAAGGCTATGGCACCGGCGAGGCCGGCGAGGCGAACAACGAGACCCACTCGCTGAAGAAGCTGGACCTCGACAGCCTGAAGGCCTTCCGGGACCGTTTCGGCATACCCATCAGCGACAGCGAGCTGGCCAATGTGCCCTACTACCGGCCCGCGCCGGACAGCCCGGAAATGCGCTACATGCTCGAGCGCCGCGAAGCCCTCGGCGGTTTCGTGCCGTCCCGCCGGCGCGGCGAGCGGGCCCTCGACGTGCCGGACCTCGACGCCTTCAAGTCCCAGCTCAAGGGCAGCGGCGAGCGCCGGATTTCCACCACCATGGCCTTCGTGCGCATTCTTTCCTCCCTCGCCAAGGACAAGGCCCTCGGCGAGCGCGTGGTGCCGATCGTGCCCGACGAGGCCCGCACCTTCGGCATGGAGGGCATGTTCCGGCAGCTCGGGATCTACTCCTCCGTGGGCCAGCGCTACACGCCCCACGATGCGGGGCAGATCATGTTCTACAAGGAGGACATCAAGGGCCAGATCCTCGAGGAGGGCATCAACGAGGCCGGCGCCTTCTCATCCTGGCTCGCCGCGGCCACGTCCTACAGCACCAGCGACTACCCGATGGTGCCGTTCTACGTGTTCTACTCCATGTTCGGCTTCCAGCGCATCGGCGACCTCGCCTGGGCGGCCGGCGACAGCCAGGCGCGGGGTTTCCTCATCGGGGCCACCTCCGGCCGCACGACGCTGAACGGCGAAGGCCTGCAGCACCAGGACGGGCACAGTCACCTGCAGGCGCAGACCATCCCCAACTGCGTGAGCTACGACCCCACCTACAGTTACGAGCTCGCCGTAATCATCCAGGATGGCCTGCGGCGCATGTACCTCGAGCGGGAGAACCGCTTCTACTACATCACCACCATGAACGAGAACTACCCGCACCCGGAGATGCCGGCCGGCGCGGAAGAGGGCATCATCCGCGGCATGTACCGGCTGCGCCGCTCTCCGCGGGAAGAGGGCCCCCGGGTGCAGCTCCTGGGGGCGGGCGCGATCCTGCGGGAAGTGGAGGCCGCGGCCGAGCTTCTCGCCAGTGACTATGATGTGGCCGCCGATATCTGGAGCGTCACCAGCGTTAACGAGCTGGCCCGCGACGGGCGCGCCTGCCGTCGCTGGAACCGGCTGAATCCGGAGCAGGAGCCGCGCGTGCCCTACCTCACGCAGCTCCTGGAGGGAGCAGACGGGCCGGCGGTCCTCGCGACCGATTACATCACGTCCTATGGTGAACAGCTGCGCGCCTATATGCCCTGCCCCTACACGGTGCTCGGTACCGACGGCTTCGGCCGCAGCGACACGCGGGCGAAGTTGCGGCAGTTCTTCGAGGTGAGCCGGGAGTTCATTGCCTTCACGGCCCTGGGCGCGCTCGCTGCGGAAGGCGCGATCGAGCCCGCGAAGGTTGCCGAGGCGCGGCGCGATCTCGGTATCGACCCGGACAAGATCGATCCCATGCTGGCCTGAGGGCCAGCCAGAACCAGGAGCGTCAGGTGGCGAAAGAACAGGTACTCGTTCCCGATATCGGCGGCGCCGAGGCCGCGGAGGTCGTGGAACTGCTGGTTGGGCCCGGTGACAGCATCGAGGTGGAGCAGGGGCTCATTGTCCTGGAGTCGGACAAGGCCTCCATGGAGATACCTTCCACGGTCGCGGGTACGCTCGCGGAGCTGCTGGTCAAGGAGGGCGATCAACTGGCCGAAGGCGACCCGATCGCGTGGGTCGAGACTGCGGGTGCGGGAGCTGGCGATGCCGGTGATGGAGAGGGCGGCAACGGCGCAGATGACGCGGATAGTGCCGTGCCGGGCGAGGCAGAAAGCGATGCCCCCGCGGCCGGCGAAGCAGGTGGCAATGAGCCCGGGAGCGAGAGCACGGCGCCCGGGGCAGACGCTGCACCCGGCGGTGACGCCGGCGGGACCCTCATGGACATACCGGTCCCGGATATCGGCACGGAAGACCCGGTCGACCTCGTCGAGGTGGCTGTGGCCGTGGGCGACTCGGTCGAGGAGGGCGACAGCCTCGTAGTCCTCGAGTCCGACAAGGCCTCGATGGAGGTGCCCGCCCCGGCGGCGGGCGAGGTCGTCGAACTCCTCGTCGAGGCCGGGGCGACGGTCAGGGAAGGTGACCTGCTGCTGAGGCTTCGCAGCGCGACGCCTGCCGCGACGGCCGAAGCCGCGCCGGCGGCGGAGAAGCCGGCGGAGCAGGAGCAGGTGCCCGAGCGGAACAAGGACAGGCCCGAGCCCGCCGCGACCTCGAAGGTCGAGGACTCGGGGCCCGCGACCCAGGAGCCCGTCGCGCCGACGCCGTCGCCCGCGGCAACCATTGCGCCGCCGGAGCGTGATGTCTACGCGGGTCCGGCCGTGCGCAAGCTGGCCCGGGAGTTCGGTATCGAGCTCGGCCAGGTGAGCGGCAGCGGCCCGCGGGGCCGCATCCTCAAGGAGGATCTCCAGGGCTACGTGCAGAAAGCCCTGAAGGAGGGGCCTGCACCGGCGGCGGGCGCGGGGGTGCCGGCCGTGCCCGAGGTGGATTTCGCCGCCTTCGGCCCGGTCTCGGCGGAGCAGCGCAGCAAGCTCGACAAGCTCACCGCCGCGAACATGCAGCGCAGCTGGCTCAACGTGCCGCATGTCACCCAGTTCGACGATGCGGACATCACCGAGCTCGAAGCCTTCCGCCGCTCCCTGAAGGAGGAGGCGGCGGAGCGGGGCACGCGGCTCACACCGCTGCCTTTCCTGCTCAAGGCCTGTGCGACGGCGCTCCGCGCCCACCCGACATTCAATGCTTCCCTCGCTGACGGCGGCAATGCGCTGACCTTCAAGGACTATGTGCACATCGGCATGGCGGTGGACACGCCGGCGGGGCTGATGGTGCCGGTGATCCGCGATGTCGATGGCAAATCGCTCTGGGAACTGGCCGAGGAAGTCATCGCCATGGCCGGCGCGGCCCGGGACCGCAAGCTCAAGCCGGCCGACATGCAGGGCGGCTGTTTCACGGTGTCGAGCCTCGGCAGCATCGGTGGCCGCGGCTTCACCCCGATCATCAACACGCCGGAAGTGGGTATCCTCGGCGTCGGCCGGGCGGGCGTGCAGCCGGTCTGGGATGGCAGCGCCTTCCAGCCGCGCACCCTGCTGCCCCTGGGCCTGTCCTACGATCACCGGGTCATCAACGGCGGCGACGCCGGGCGTTTCATGGCTACGCTGCTCGGTCTGCTGGGCGATATCCGGCGCTTGTTGCTGTAGCGCCCCCGCAAGCTGCCCCCGGGAACGCGCCCGGCTGCAAGACGCGGTAGCATAAGCGGGGAGCCGGCAGCGGAGCCGCGGAACCGTGACAGTCACAGATCGACCGCAGGGGGCCTGGGAGCGCGCCTGGCTCGCCGCAGAGCGTCTTCCCCCGTCCTACGCCGACCTGGCGGGCCAGTATTTCGCCCCGCTCGCTGAGCAACTGGCCGGCTTGCATCGCGAGCGCCGCCGGCCGCTCCTCGTCGGCGTCAACGGCAGCCAGGGCTCCGGCAAGAGCACCTGCTGCGCCTGGCTGGTGCAGGCCCTGCGCGAGGAGTACGGCTTGTCCGCCCTTGCCTTGTCCCTCGACGACTTCTATCTCACCCGGGCCGAACGTGCGGCGCTCGCGGCTACGGTCCATCCCCTGCTCGCGACCCGCGGTGTCCCGGGTACCCACGATATCGATCTCCTTCGCGCAACACTGAGCCACCTCGTGGGGCAGGGTGGCACCACGGTGGTTCACGTGCCGCGTTTCGACAAGGCGAACGATGACCGCGCGCCGGCCGCGCGCTGGGAGTGCATTGAGGCCCCGGTCGCCGTGATCCTGCTCGAGGGCTGGTGTCTCGGTGCCCGACCCCAGCCCGCGGAAGCGCTGAAGGCGCCCGTGAATGCGCTGGAGGCGACCGAGGATCGGGACGGTCGCTGGCGCCACTACGTCAACGCGGCGCTGCGCGATGCCTTCCTGCCTCTCTACGGGGACGTGGACTACTGGGTGATGCTGCATGCCCCGTCCTTCGACTGCGTATATCGCTGGCGCCTGGAGCAGGAACACAAGCTCCGTGCCCGGGCGGGTGCCGCTGCGGCGGTCATGAGCGATGAAGACGTGGCCCGTTTCGTGCAGTACTTCGAACGCCTGACCCGATACTGCCTCGCCGAGCTCCCCGACCATATGGATGTCATCTACGCCCTCGACAATGATCGACAGATCGTCAACGCCAAGGGCCTGTAACCGACCATGAATACTGTTCCCTTCAGCGCTTCCGATGGCGCTTCCCGTAGCGCCCCCGGGCGTACCTCCGGTCGCGCGGAAGCCGGCGCCGGTGGCGAACGCGCCGCCGGCAGTGCTTTCCTGGTCTTCTCGGACCTCGACGGCACGCTCCTGGACCACCACAGCTACAGCCATGCGGCCGCGCAACCGGCCATCGACCTGCTGGATGCGCTGCATATCCCGCTGGTACTCGTCTCGAGCAAGACCCGCGCCGAGCTGATCGCGCTGCGCCGGCGCCTGGGCAATACGCACCCCTTCGTCGTGGAGAACGGTGCTGCGGTGTTCATCCCGGAGGGCTACTTTCCGGTGCAGCCTGCGGACACGGTCGCGCGCGACGGCTACTGGGTCCGCGAGCTGGCCGCGCCCCGGGCGCGGTGGATAGCACTGCTCGAACGCCTCGAGAAGGACTTCCCCGGCCAGTTCGAGTACTTCGCCCGCGCCGGCGAGGCCGGCATTGCCGCCATGACCGGCCTGCCGCCGGCCCAGGCGGCGCGGGCCAACGCCCGCGAATACAGCGAACCGGTCCAGTGGCGAGGCGACGAGACGGCGCTGGAGGCCTTCCTCGCGGCCTGCGCCGCGGGCGGTGCCCGGGTCAGCCGCGGCGGCCGTTTCTACAGTCTCGGCGGGGCGGCGGACAAGGGTGAGGCCCTGCGCTGGTTGCGGGCGCAATTTGCCATGGCCCGCGGCATCCGACATATTAAGGATCTCGCCGCCGGCGACGGTGCCAACGACGTGCCGATGCTGGAGAGCGCCGGTACGGCGCTCCTGGTGCGAGCACCGGATCGACCCCTGCCGCCCGTCCGGCGTGGTGACGGCGTCCTGTGCAGCGACGCCGTGGGTCCCGCCGGCTGGGCCGAGGGCGTCACGCAGTGGCTGTGTGAGAACGGTTTGGTAACACAGGACAGCTAGCGACCCCATGGGCGACTTCTACCAGAACGGCATCATTACCACCCTGCACAACCTCTCCCGGCGCCCGGTCGCGGAGCTGGAGGCGGAACTGCTGGCCTTCTCGCGCAAGCGCCCCCTGGGCCTGCTCCTGCCGTCGCTGTTCTCGGAACTGGAAGGGGAGGCGCTGCCGGGTATCGTCGAGCATCTGTCCGCCGTGCCCTACCTGAGCCAGGTGGTGATCGGCCTGGACCGGGCCGACGCGGAGCAGTTCCGTCACGCGCACCGGTTCTTTTCCTGCCTGCCGCAGGAGCATCGGATTCTCTGGCACGACGGGCCGCGGCTCATGGCCCTGGACGAAGAGCTCCGTGCGCTCGATCTGGCGCCCCGGGAGATGGGCAAGGGGCGCAACGTCTGGTACTGCATGGGCTACATCCTCGCGACGGCCAGGGCCGAGTCCATCGCCCTCCACGACTGCGACATCACCACCTACGATCGCGATCTGCTCGCGCGGCTCATCTACCCGGTGGCGCACCCGCAGTTCAACTACGAGTTCTGCAAGGGCTTCTACGCCCGGGTCGCGGGGGGGCGCATCAACGGGCGCGTCAGCCGGCTGCTGGTCACGCCGCTGCTCCGGGCCCTCAAGAAGACCGTGGGCGAGGTCGAGTACCTCGAGTACATGGACAGTTTTCGCTATCCGCTCGCCGGCGAGTTCTCCTTTCGCCGGGACGTGCTGCGGGACCTGCGCATTCCCAGCGACTGGGGCCTGGAGATCGGCGTGCTGTCCGAGATGTACCGCAACTACGCCAACAACCGTCTCTGCCAGGTGGATATCGCCGACAGCTACGATCACAAGCACCAGGCCCTGTCCGCGAACAACGACCGCGACGGTCTCTCGCGCATGTCCATCGATATCTGCAAGGCGCTGTTCCGCAAGCTGGCCACGCGCGGCGTGATCCTGAGCCCGGAGACCTTCCGCTCCGTGAAGGCCACCTACTACCGCATTGCTCTCGACTTCGTGGAGACCTACAACACCGATGCGCTCATGAACGGCCTGGACTTCGACATCCACCGGGAAGAGAAGGCCGTGGAGCTGTTCGCCGACAACATCATGAAGGCCGGCGAGGCTTTCCTGGCACGACCGAAGGAGCGGCCCTTCATCCCGAGCTGGTCCCGGGTGACCAGTGCCATGCCCGATATCCTCGACCGGCTGAGCGAGGCGGTGGAGCTTGATCACCAGGAGGTAGCGAACGATTGACATGCGGTCCGGCAGCCTGGATCAGGCGCTGATGCTCAGCGAGCGCGTCGCCCAGCACCTCGCCTTCATCTACCGGGAGGTCGAGCCGGCCCCCGACTGCTCGGCGCTCGCGCAGGAACTGCTGGCCATCATGCGCCTCGCGGCCGACGTGCCGGCACCGCCGGTGCACGTCAACCAGTGGGACCAGGGTGATGCGCTCGTGCTCAGCTATGGCGGTTCCATTCTCGCCCCGGACGAGGCGCCTCTGCGCACCCTCAAGCATTTCCTCGACCGCTACCTGCAGGGGCGCGTGTCCGGCGTCCACATACTGCCTTTCTACCCCTACAGCTCCGATGACGGCTTCGCGGTGCTCGACTACCTGCGCGTGAACGAGGCGCTGGGCGACTGGGAGGACATCCAGGCCATCGCCGACAAGTACGACCTCATGGCGGACCTGGTCATCAACCACTGCTCGGCCGAGGGCGAGTGGTTCCGCAACTTCCTCGCGAACCGGGATCCGGGCCGCAGTTTTTTCGTGACCGCGGACCCGGGCACCGACCTGAGTGGGGTGGTGCGCCCGCGGACCACGCCGCTACTGCGTGAGGTCGAGGCCGTGGACGGCCCGCGGCAGGTATGGTGCACCTTCAGCCCCGACCAGGTGGACCTGGACTTCCGCAACCCGCGGGTGCTCGCCGAGATGGTGCGCATCGTGCGCCACTACCTCGACAACGGCGTGCGCATCTTCCGCCTCGATGCCATCGCCTTTCTCTGGAAGGTGCCGGGCACGAGCTGCCTGAACCTCGACGAGACCCACGAAGTCGTGCGCCTGTTGCGCACCCTCGTGTCCCACGCGCGCCCGGATGCGATGCTCATCACCGAGACCAATATCCCGAACCAGGAGAACCTCTCCTATTTCGGCAATGGCAACGAAGCGCACTGTGTCTACAATTTTTCCCTGCCGCCGCTGCTGCTGAACACGCTGGTCACCGGGGACTGCACCTACCTCAAGCAGTGGATGATGAGCATGCCGCCGCCGCAGCACGGCACGGCCTACTTCAACTTCATTGCGTCCCACGACGGTATCGGCCTGCGGCCCGCCGAGGGGCTGCTTTCCGAGGAGGAACTGCAGGCGCTCATCGGGACCATGCGCCGCTTCGGCGGCCACGTGTCCTACCGCCGGCTGGCCGACGGCGAGAGCAAGCCCTACGAGATCAACATCGCGCTCTTCGACGCGCTGCAGGGCACCGTGGAAGGACCCGATGAGCACAACATCCCGCGCTTTCTCTGCGCCCACGCGATCATGCTCGGTCTCGAGGGTATACCCGGGATCTACATCCACAGCCTGCTCGCCACGCACAACGACCACGAACGCGTCGAGGAGACCGGTCACCCGCGGTCCATCAACCGGCACCAGTGGAACCTCGCCGCGCTGGAGGAGGCGCTCGCCGACCCCGCGAGCGAGCACGGCGTGGTCTACCGTGCATTGATGGACCTGCTGGAGATCCGGCAGCGCCAGTCGGCCTTCCACCCGAATGCCACCCAGTTCACGCTCCACCTCGGCGCCCAGCTGTTCGGCTTCTGGCGCCAGAGCGCGGACCGGCGGCAGAGTATTTTCTGCATCAGCAACGTGAGCGCGCTGGAGCAGACGCTCAACCTCGCCGATATCAATCTCATCGACACCGACGCCTGGCAGGACCTCCTCTCCGGCCGGCCCTTCCAGTCCCGCGGGGAACAGATGGTCCTCGCCCCCTACCAGACGGTCTGGATCACCAACCTGCCCGACCACCGCTAGGGCCCGCCGTGCTAGACTCTCGCCGTTTTTGATGCGGCGGCGACGGTGCAAGCCGCGACGCGAGCCATACAGCGAGCCAGGCAGCAAGCCATACAGCAAAGAAGGGGGCATCCCATGATCATCAAGCCGAAGGTCCGGGGCTTTCTCTGCACCACGACCCACCCCGCCGGCTGCGCCGCCAACGTGCGCGCCCAGGTCGAGTATGTCCGGGCCCGGCCCCAGCTGGAGAAGGGCCCGAAGCGGGTCCTGGTCATCGGCGCCTCGACCGGCTACGGCCTCGCCTCCCGGGTCACGGCCGCCTTCGGCTCCGGCGCGGACACGCTCGGTATCTTCTTCGAGAAGGCGGGTACGGAGCGCAAGCCCGGCTCGGCGGGCTGGTACAACTCAGCGGCCTTCCACGCCGAGGCGGAGGCCGCGGGCCTCGGCGCCTGGAGCATCAACGGCGATGCCTTCTCCAGCGGGCTCAAGGAGCAGGCCATCGCGGCGATCCGCGAGCACCTCGGCAGCGTCGATCTCGTCGTCTACAGCCTGGCCGCGCCGCGCCGCAAGCACCCGGTTACCGGTGAGCTGCACGCCTCCACGCTGAAGCCCATCGGCAAGGACACCACGCAGAAGGGCATCAACACCGACAAGGGCGAGATCCAGGACTTCCACCTCGAGGCTGCCACGCAGGAAGAAATCGACAATACCGTCGCGGTCATGGGCGGCGAGGACTGGCAGTTCTGGATCGAGGCCCTCGACGAGGCCGGCGTGCTGGCCGATGGCTGCAGGACCACGGCCTACACCTACATCGGTGAGCAGATCACCTGGGACATCTACTGGCACGGCACCATCGGCGCCGCCAAGCAGGACCTGGACCGGCGCGTGCTGGCCCTTCGCGAGCGCCTCGCGTCCCGTGGCGGCGACGCCCGCGTTTCCGTGCTCAAAGCGGTGGTGACGCAGGCCAGCGCGGCGATCCCGGCCATGCCGATCTACCTGGCGATCCTGTTCCGGGTCATGAAGGCCCGCGGCACGCACGAGGGCTGCATCGAGCAGATTTACCGCCTGTTCAGCGAGTCGCTCTACGGTGACGAGCCGTTCCTGGACGACGAGGGCCGGCTGCGCGCCGACCGGCTGGAACTCGACCCGGCCGTGCAGGCCGAGGTGGCGGACCTGTGGGCGCGTATCGACAGCGACACCCTGGACGAGCTGTCGGATTTCGCCGGCTACCGGCAGGAGTTCCTGCGCCTCTTCGGTTTCGAGGTGCCGGGCGTGGACTACGATGCCGAGGTCGACCCGGTGCAGCCGATCCGCGGGCTGCTGGGAGCCTGAGATGGCCCTGGTGCCCGGACAGCCGGAGCGACTGTCGCCGCTGGTTACCCGCCTGGTCGCGCCGAACCCGGGGCCCATGACCGGCCCGGGGACGAACACCTACCTGCTCGGTCGAGAGGCGGTGGTGGTCGTCGACCCGGGCCCGGCGCTGCCGGCCCACGTGGACGCGATCCTCGCCGCAGCCGAGGGGCCGATCCGCTACATCGTCTGCACGCACACGCACCCGGACCATTCGCCGGCCTGGCAGGCCGTGGCCGAGGCGACCGGGGCCGAGGTGCACGGTGCGCAGCCCGACGGCGACGATCACCAGGACGAGAGCTTCCGGCCGGATGTCGAGCTCGCCCATGAGCAGCGGCTGGGCACCGGGGAGCTCTCGCTGCTGGCGCTGCATACGCCGGGGCACGTGAGCAATCATTTCTGCCTGCTGCTGGAGGACGAGGGCATGCTCTTCGCCGGCGATCACATCATGCAGGGCTCCACGGTGGTGATCATTCCGCCCGGAGGCGACATGGCGGCCTACATCCGCTCGCTCAGGCTGCTCCTCGACTACCCGGTGCGGGTGATCGCGCCGGGCCACGGCGCATTGATCGAGGACAGCCGCCGCGAGGTGGACCGGCTGGTGCGCCACCGGCTGCTGCGCGAGGCGAAGGTCGTCGGCGGCCTCGAGCGCCTCGGCGAGGCGGACCCGGATACGCTGGTGAAAGTGGTCTACGATGACGTCGACCCGGCGCTGCACCGCTGGGCGAAGTTGTCGATGGCCGCGCACCTGATAAAACTGGAGCAGGAGGGACGCGCGGCCCGCGCGGACGATGCCGAGCGCTGGCGGCTCCTGCCGGCCGGCGAGGCAGGGCAACCGTGAATTCACCCTTCCGTCACTAATCACTAAGGAGAACAGCATGAACGGATTGATGATGGACGTGCCGCTGACGATCACCTCGATCATGCACCATGCCGACCGCGTCAACGGCGACAGCGAGATCGTCTCGGTCACCCGCGACAACCCGCGGCACCGCTACCGCTACCGCGACGCCTTCCGCCGCACCCGCCAGCTCGCCAATGCGATCGCGGACTGGGGCCTGGCCGGCGGCGACCGCATTGCCACCCTGGCCTGGAATGACTACCGGCACTTCGAGACCTACTACGCCGCCGCCTGCAGCGGCTACGTCTGCCACACGATCAACCCGCGCCTCTTCCCGGAACAGATCGTCTTTATCATCAACCACGCCGAGGACCGTGCCGTTTTCGTCGAGGCTGATTTCCTGCCCCTGGTCGAGGCCGTGGCCGACAAGTGCCCGGGCGTCGAGCACTGGGTCGTGCTCACGGACGAGGCGCACATGCCGGAGACCTCGCTGCCGGGCGCCATCTGCTACGAGCGCCTGGTGCACGGCCACTCCGACGAGTTCGACTGGCCCGCGCTCGATGAGCAGCAGGCCTGCGCGCTCTGTTATACCTCCGGTACCACCGGCAACCCCAAGGGTGTCCTCTATTCGCACCGCTCGACGCTGCTCCACGCCTACGCCACCCTCATGCCCGACGCCCTCGGCCTCTCGCGCAATGACACGGTGCTGCCGATCGTCCCCATGTTCCACGTCAACGCCTGGGGCCTGCCCTACGCCGCCCCCATGGTGGGCGCGAAGATCGTCTTCCCGGGCAGCAAGATGGGCGACGGCGAGACGCTGACCACGCTCATGAACGAGGAGCAGGTCACCCGCTCCGCCGGGGTGCCCACGGTCTGGCTCAATCTCCTCGCCTACCTGCGCGAGAGCGGCAAGACCATCGATTCTCTCAAGCAGGTGATCGTCGGTGGCGCGGCCTGCCCGCTCTCCATCATGGAGGCCTTCGAGCGCCACGGCGTGGAAACCCGCGTCGGCTGGGGCATGACCGAGATGAGCCCCCTGGGCAGTGCCAACGCCTCCTGGGAGGCGCGCGACCGCTACGACCCGGAGACCTTCGCGAGGCTCCGGCAGAAAGCCGGGCGGCCGATCTTCGGCGTCGAGATGAAGATCGTCGACGACGACGGCAAGGCACTGCCCTGGGACGGCGAGGCCTACGGCTCGCTGAAGGTGCGCGGCCCCTGGATCTGCTCGAGCTATTTCAAGCTCGAGGGCACCGATGCGCACGCCGAGGCCGGCTGGTTCGAGACCGGCGATGTGGCCACCATCGACCCCGAGGGCTACATGGCGATCACCGACCGCACCAAGGACGTGATCAAGTCCGGTGGTGAGTGGATCTCGTCCATCGATGTCGAGAACGCGGCCACGGACCACCCGAAGGTCGCAGAGGCAGCGGTGATCGGACGCTACCACCCCAAGTGGAGCGAGCGCCCACTGCTGATCGTGGTCAAGGCGGCGGGGGGCGAGGATCTCACCGCCGAGGAGATGCTCGGCTGGTTCGAGGGCCGCATCGCCAAGTGGTGGATCCCCGACGCCGTGGAGTTCGTGGACGAGCTGCCCCACGGGGCCACCGGCAAGATCCAGAAGGTCGACCTGCGCGATCGCTTCAAGGACTACGAGTTCCCCGGCTGAGGGCAGCGCCCTGCGCCCGGCCCCGCGGGGCCGGGCAGGCCCCTGTGCTAGACTCGCGGGAACGTTTTGCCCGCCTCGCCCGTCAACAGCAGGTAGCAACAAGAGTTGCTAGCAACGAGGGTAGAGCGGCCAGTACACCCGTCGGCACGCGCCAGGGCACGGAGGAGCCTCTCTGCCATGGCGACAGCCACAGCTAGCGTCATGTTGGTGCCATGAAGAAGATCGGCGAAATCCTCATCGAGCGCGGCAAGGTATCGGAGCGCGATATCGAGCGCGCGCTGCTGGCGCAGGCCGAGATGGGCGACCTCCTCGGCCGCGTCCTGGTCAAGCTCGGCCTGGTGTCGGAGCTCGACTGCGCCCAGGCGCTCGCCGAACAGCTCGACGTGCCTTTGCTGGCCGCCGGCGACTACCCGGAAGAGCCCCTGCGCGTTGCTGGCCTGTCCGCGGACTTCCTGGCCAGTAACGGGATCGTGCCCGTCGCCCGCGAAGGTGACAGTGTGCGCTTTGCCGCGGCGGTGCCGCAGGACCCGTTTATCGCCCGCGCGCTGGCCATGGCGCTCGACGGCCCGGTGCAGCTGGCGCTGGGGCTGGACTCCGATGTCTCCCGGGCCCTGGAGCGCTACCTGCGCAGCGACGAGCCCGACGAGGAGGAGCCCGGGGGCCTCGACAGCTTCGCCGGGCAGAGCGACGACGAATTCATCGAGCACCTGCGCGACCTGGCCAGTGAAGCGCCGGTGATCCGCCTCGTGGACCAGCTCATGCACCGGGCCCTGGACCTCGGTGCTTCCGATATCCATATCGAGCCCTTCGAGGACGGCCTGCACCTGCGCTACCGGGTGGACGGTGTCCTCCAGGACATGGCGGACCCGCCGCCGGCGAGCCTCGCCCCGGCGATCGCCTCGCGCATCAAGCTCATGGCGCACATGAACATCGCCGAGCGCCGCCTGCCCCAGGATGGCCGCATCATGAAGCGGGTCAAGGGGCACGAGCTGGACCTGCGCGTGTCGACCATTCCCACGGTGCATGGCGAGAGCATCGTCATGCGGGTGCTGGACCGCGAGAGTATCCGCCTCAGCCTGCCCGACATGGGCTTTTCCGCGGACACGCTGGAGCGCTACCAGTCGCTCCTCGCGCGCCCCCATGGGGTGCTCCTGGTTACCGGCCCCACCGGCTCCGGCAAGACAACCACTCTCTACGCGTCCCTGGCCTCCCTCGACGCGGAGCAGCTGAAGATCATCACCGTGGAGGACCCGGTCGAGTACCAGCTCGACGGCGTCAACCAGATCCAGGTGCAGTCGCAGATCGACCTCACCTTTGCGCGGGCGCTGCGCTCGATCCTCCGCCAGGACCCGGACATCATCATGATCGGCGAGATGCGCGACACGGAAACGGCTCAGATCGGCGTGCAGTCGGCGCTGACCGGGCACCTGGTGCTGTCTACGCTGCACACGAATACGGCCGCCGGCGCCATCACCCGCCTCGAGGACATGGGTGTCGAGCGTTACCTGATCACCTCTTCGGTGAATGGCGTCCTGGCCCAGCGCCTCGTGCGCACCCTGTGCTCGAGCTGCCGCGTGCCGTTCGAGCTGGCTGACGCGGCGATCGAGCGCTACGGGCTGCGGCGCTTCCTTCGCGACGGGCAGCGCACGGTCTACCAGGCCCGGGGTTGCGAGCACTGCCGCGACACGGGCTACATCGGCCGCACCGCGATCCACGAGCTCTTCCTCCTCGACGACCGGCTGCACGAGGTGATCATGGGCGGTGCCGATGCCACGACCCTGCACGCCGCGGCCCGGCGCCAGGGCATGATCACCCTCTACGAAGACGGGCTGCGCAAGGTGGTGGCCGGGCAGACCTCGCTGGAGGAGGTGATGCGGGTGACCCAGGACCAGAGCAGCGACAGCATGGCCGAGCCGGGCCCGGCGGCGCTGCAACAGCCTGCGACCGCCTGAGCGACCGATGGCCCAGTTCTACTACAGGGCCCTCGGGCGCGACGGCCGGGCGGCAGAGGGCACGATCGAGGCGGATGCGCCGGAGCTCGCCACGCGGCAGCTGCGCGAGCGCGGCCTCACGCTCCTCAAGCTCGAACCCGGGGCCGCCGCGCCGGGCAGCGCGCGGGCCGGGAACCCCCCCGGGCGCAAGGAAGTGCTGGCGATGACCAGCGAGCTGGCCACGCTGCTGCGTGCCGGTCTGCCCCTGGACCGGGCGCTGAAGGTGCTGCTGGAGATGGCGTCCTCGCCGGGGGTCCGCGGCCTGCTCGAGCTGCTGCTCAAGGACGTCAAGGGCGGCAAGTCGCTGTCTGCGGCGCTGGCACCGCACGCCGATGTCTTCGGCAACTTCTACATCAACATGGTGCGCTCCGGGGAAGCGAGCGGCGAGCTGTCCCTGGTGCTGGACCGGCTGGTCGAGACGCTGGAGAACGCCCGGCGTAACCGCGACAGCGTGGTCTCGGCTCTCATCTACCCGGCGATCCTGCTGGTGGTGGCCACGCTGTCCATTGCCGTCATGCTGGTCTTCGTCGTGCCGCAGTTCGAGACCCTCTTCGAGGACATGGGCGAGGCGCTGCCGGCGCTCACCCGGGCCGTGCTCGGCCTCGCCGACTTTGTCGCCGCTTGGGGCTGGCTGCTCCTGCTTCTCCTCGGCGGCGGCGGCTTCGCCGCCTGGCGCTGGCTGAAGACCCCGGAAGGCGAGGAGGCCCTGCACCGCCGGCTGCTCGGCGTGCCGCTCTTCGGCGGCATCCTGTTCGAGTTCGAGGTGGCCAAGTTCGCGCGCACCCTGGGCACGCTGCTCGGCAGTGGTGTGCCGCTGCTGCAGAGCTTGGGCATCGCCATCGATACGGTCGACAACCGGGTCGTTCGCGACGCCCTGCGCGCGCTGCCCCCGGCCGTGAAGTCGGGCAAGCGGGTTTCGGTCTCCCTCGAGGAGAGCGCACTGTTCACCCCACTGGTGATCCAGATGGCGCGGGTGGGTGAAGAATCCGGGCGCCTCGATGCCATGATGCTCGAGCTGGCGCGGGTTTTCGACGATCACGTGGAGGCCAGCGTCAAGCGGGCGCTCACGCTGCTCGAGCCGGTACTGATCCTGTTCATGGGGTTCGTGATTGCGGTTATCATTATCGCCATCCTCATGGGCATTCTCTCGGTCAACAATCTCGCGCTCTAGCCCGGGAACGCCATGCTATTTGTCAGTCATTCTTCAGCGAAGGAACACACTATGAACCAGGCCTTTCGCCGCCGGGGCGGCACGCGCCGCGCCCGCGGCTTCACCCTCATGGAACTGCTGGTGGTACTGGCCATCCTCGGCCTGCTCATCAGCCTCGTGGGGCCGCAGGTGCTGAACCAGCTCGGCGGTGCGAAGACCAAGACCGCCCGCATCCAGATCCGCGATCTCGAGCAGGCGCTGGAAATGTACAAGCTCGATGTCGGGCACTATCCCAGTACCCGGGAAGGCCTGGACGCATTGGTCGAGAAGCCGGCCAGCGCCGCCGGCTGGAACGGCCCCTACCTCAAGTCCGACGTACCCCAGGACCCCTGGCGCCAGGACTATCACTACAAGTACCCGGGCGAGCGCGGCGAGGTGGACATTTACACCTACGGCCAGAACGGCGCCCCCGGCGGCGATGGCGAGGATGCCGACGTCGGCAATTGGCAATAGGGGGCCCGCCCTGCGCATGCGGGGCTTCACCCTCATCGAGCTGCTGGTGGCCCTGGCCATTGCCGGGCTCGTCCTCGCCGTGGCCGTGCCCGCGGGCTTTCGCTTCTACGACGGCATGCGCACCCGCGAGGCGGTGCGCGACGTGGTCACGCTGTTTGCGACCGCGCGGCAGCAGGCGATCACCAGCGGTGAGGCCCGGGACGTGCTGGTCTGGCCGGAGGAGCGCCGCTTCATGCTGGGCCGGACCGAGCGGCGCCTCCCCGGCACCCTCCGGGTTACCGTGCACGGTGCAGCCGAAGTCAACCGCGAGCGCGCCGGCGTCATCCGCTTCTACCCCGAGGGTGGCACCAGCGGTGGCGGTGTCGACATCATCAACCCGGGCTCGGCGACGGTCGCGATCGGCGTGGACTGGCTGACCGGCCGTGTGACCCAGGCGGTCGGTGACTCTTCCCTGTGAAGACGCCTCCCGAGCGCAGCGCCCAGCGCGGCTTCTCCCTGCTGGAAATGGTCGTGGCGATGGCCATCCTGGGGCTGGCGCTCGGTGCCCTGTACCAGGCGAGCAGCGCAGCGACCCGCAATGTTCGCACGGACGAGCGCTACGCCTACGCAGTGGAACTGGCGCGCTCGCTGGTCGCCGACCACTCAATCGTGCCGGAGACGGGGCTTCGGCGTCGCGGTGAGACCGCCGGCGGTTTTGCCTGGACCGTGGACGCGAACCCGCTGCCGCGCGCCAGGGATTCACGGCTCGCCCCGGGGCTCCTGCAGGAACTCGACGTCGCGGTGAGCTGGGCCGACGGACAGCGGCGTCGCCGTGTGCGCCTGGTTTCGGTGGTGGCGGGCCAGCGCCCGGACGCGCGCGCACCGTGAGTGCGCGCTACCGCCAGGGCTTCACGCTGGTCGAGGCGGTGGTCGCCCTCGCCGTGCTCTCCCTGATCATGCTGGCGACGGTCTCGGGCCTGCGCACGCTCGGCAAGACCCAGGTCACACTCGATACCCGCGTGGATCGCCTCGTCGATCTGCGTACCGTGAGCGGTTTTCTTCGCAACAGCCTGGCATCGACGGTCAAGGGAAGCTCCACCGGCGGGCTCAGCCTCGGCGGTGGCATGCGGGACCGGGCGGTCTTCGAAGTCACGCCGGAGGGCGCCATCGTCTGGAAGGCGGTGGTGCTCTTCGGCGAGGCCTACGGCGGCCAGTACCTCGTGCGCCTGGGCAAGGCGGGAAGCAACCTCGAGCTTCGCTGGCGGGAAGACACGAGCGAGGCGCCGCTCGAGGGCTGGAATAAAGCGGCGTCGCGCACGTTGGTGTCAGGCGTGGAGCGCTTCGAGGTCGCTTACCGGCGCGAGGCCGGAGGGCCCTGGCAGACTGCCTGGGACCAGCGCGGGCCACCCGGCTGGGTCAGGCTTCGTCTGCAGGTGCAGGGGCGCTACTGGCCGGATCTGATCATGGAGGTCGCGCGGTGAGGCCCGTTGCCCGCCGGGGCGAGCGAGGCGTCGCCCTCGCGGTGGTCGTCTGGTTCATTGCGGGGATGGCGCTGCTCGTGGCGGGCATCGTTTCCCGGGCGACCGTCGATACGCGGCTGGCGCAGGCGCACCTGTTCCGGGCGCAGGCGGAAGCCGCGGGCGACGGCGCGATTCGGCTGTTTCTCGGTGAACTGCTCGAGGGGCGCTTCAACCGGACCGCCGGCAACCTGCGGTCGAGCTATCGGCTCGGTGATCATGACGTCACCGTGGTCGCTGTGCCCACCACGGCCCTGCTCGATCTAGCCAGTGCCCCCCGGGCGAGTCTTGCGGCGCTGTTCCAGCGCTACGGGGAACTGCCCCGGAGCGAGGCCGAGGAACTCGCCAGCGCTGTGATAGAGTGGCGCCAACGCGATAGCCGGGGTGCCGGGGGCGGAGCAGGTTTTGATGCCTTGGAGGACATTTTGCGGGTACCGGGGGTAACCAGGTCGCTACTCGATTCGCTGCGGGATCTCGTCACCGTGACGGGCGGTGGCGTGCCGAATGCCGCGGGCCTTGCCCGGATTGCCGCAGAGGCGCCGGGTCGCATCGCCGCCGGCGACGCCCCCCCGGAGGCACCCGGCGGACGCGGTACGCTGCCCGGGCTGGCCAACAGCTACCGTATCGATGCGCTCGTTCCCGTTGGTGAGCGGGTGTGGCTGCGCCGCCGCTGGCTGTCCCTCGGCGGCGGTTCTTCCAGTGGTTTCCCCTGGACAACGCAGCGGGTCGAGGCGGTGCGTGCGATCGGGGGGGCGCCGTGATCGCGGACCAGCACTGGTATCTCTTCGGCTACGACATGCGCCACCTCGGCCGCCACTGGATGGCCGCGTGGCGCGACCTCGTCTTCGGCCTCGATTCGCCGCTGCGTCGCCGCCTCGACGAAGTCGTCCTCCTCGAACGAGAAGATTCCCCTGTGCCCTACCATGCCGGTGCACCGGTCGACCCGGCGGAGGCGTCTTCCGCAGCCTGCCGGGCCCTGTCCCTGCCGGCAGAGCTCACGCTTCACAAGCGCCTGACGCTGCCGTTGGCAGCGGAAGCCGACCTTCAGTCCGCGCTCGCCATGGAGGTATCCGCGCACAGCCCGTTCACCGCGGACGACACCGCCTGGGGCTGGCGGCTCGCCAGCCGCGGCGAGAGCGGCCTTGCGGTAGACCTCGCCATCGCCTCGCGCAGTGCCGTGATGGGCGTGCTCGCGCGGCGGTCAGAAGCGGACGATCGCGCCGCGCTCGAGGTCTGGGCGGAGGTCCCCGGCGGGGTCGTGGTGCTGGAAGGCTTCGGCGAGGGACGCCGCGAGGCGCACTACCGGCAACGGCTGCGCCGGGTCGGCCTGATGGCCGCGGGGATTCTCGTGCTCCTGGTGCTGCTCGCCGGTGCCTATGCGCTCGGCAAGCAGCTCGAGCTCGCCCGCGTCGAGGCCCTGGCCGCGGAGACGGAGCGTGCCTCCGGCGAAGTCCGGGAGCTGCGCGAGGCCATTGCCGATGCCAACCGGCAGCTGCTCGCCGCGGGCGAGATCACCGCTCGGCACCCGAGCCCGCATCGCGAACTGGCCCGGCTGACCCGCCTCCTGGGCGATGAAGCCTGGGTGGCACACTTCTCTTCCAGCGGCGACATGATCCGCATTCGCGGGCGCGCGGCCGACGCCGCGGGCGTGATGCAGGCCCTCTCTGCCGAACCGGCCTACGCCGAGGTCACCGCGCCGCAGGCCATCAGCCGGGTGGGCAACAGCGACGAGGACCAGTTCTATCTCGACCTGCGCGTCGCCGAGGGGGTCGCTGCGGGGACGGCTGCGGGGACGGCTGCGGGGATCGCTGCGGCGGAGGAGGGGCCGTGAACTGGTTCCTGAGCAACCGCCGGAGCACCCTGATCATCGGGGCGACGCTGCTGATACCGGCCTACCTCTACCTGTCGCTGCTGTTCAAGCTGGTGGCCGTCGGCGTCGGCCACGGCGAGCGTATTGACGACCTGCGTCCCCGCATTGCGCGGCTGCAGGGCCTGGTCGAGCAGGAGGCGTCGTTGCGCGACTCGGCGGGCGAGGTTTCCCAGCGCCTGGCAGCACTGGGCTATCCGCCCGGGTCGGACACCACCGCGGTCGCAGCAGAGCTGCAGGCCCAGGTCCGGCGCGTCCTTGCAGAGGCCGGGCTGGAGGTGTCGAACAGCCAGGTGCTGCCCGCGAGGCAGGAAGAGGCTTTCGATTTGGTGGGTCTCAAGGTCACGGCAAAGGGCCCCATGCCCGCCCTCGATGCCGCCCTCGCGGGCCTGGGTGCGTTCCGGCCGATGCTCCTCGTCGACTCCCTCGATGTCTTTCCGACGCGCACCCGCGCGCGGGGCAACAGGGAGCCCGACCCCCAGGAGGTCACCGCCGTGATCGAGGTACTCGCACTGCGGAGGCTCCAGTGAAAC
Organism: uncultured Alteromonadaceae bacterium; assembly: GCA_964438205.1. Lineage (GTDB taxonomy): Bacteria > Pseudomonadota > Gammaproteobacteria > Pseudomonadales > Halieaceae > Pseudohaliea. The sequence continues at coordinate 24,348 of CAYTJQ010000015.1, read as the reverse complement.
GGCTCCTGGCGCGCTACCGGGTCGATACCGACCCCCTGCGATCCGAGCGGCGGGTGGAACTCGTGCTCCTGGCGACGGTGGCACTCCTCTTGCTGACGGTGCTGTATGTCGCGCTGCGGATCGCCATGGCGACGACGATCAGGCCCCTCGCCCCGGCGCCGGACAGTGTGCGCGTGGTCGCGCTCCAGGGCGCCGCTGCCCTGCCGGCCGGGGAGCGGGAGGCCATCGTCCGCCGCCCGCTGTTCTGGGCCGGGCGCCGGCCGGTGGAGGCGGCGGCGCCGCCGGCCGAGGCAGTAGCGCAGGGCGCGGCGGAGGAGCGCGCCGCGGCGCCGCGGCTCAAGGATGTGACGGTCCGTGGCATTTACGGCTCCGGCGACAGCGGCGGCGTGATCCTCACCGTCAAGGACCGGGAGCTGCGCCTCGCGGTCGGCGAGGAGATCGAGGGCTGGCGTCTCGACCGGGTCGACGGTAACAGCGCGACGTTTGTCAGCGGCGGCGCGCGCGACCGCCGGGAACTGGTTCCGGCGGTGATCGAGGTGGCGGCCGAATCCGCGGCGCAGGCTGCGATGCCGGACGACCCCGAGCCCGCCTCCGGGGAGGCAGGCGGTGAAGAGCGATTGACCCTGGGCGGGTCGTGAACAAGGTGTCCTTGGGCCCGGTGTCCTCGAGAAGATGCCATGACAAGCCGGGGCCCGGGTCCCGGCAAACCATTGGGAAAAGACCATGTTGAAGATCATCCCCGGCGTGTTGTGCTGTGCCCTGGTCGCGGGGTGCGCGAGCATCGACCGGCCGCCCTCCGCGGCGCCGGAGGCAGAGGAAACGCCCGCGAGCCCCGCCGAGCGGCCCCTGGCGGCCGATGCCCGTTCCCTCGCGGATGGCAACCGCAAGAAGGCGGCGCGCGGCGAGCCCACGCTGTACAAGGGCAGCGACCGGCAGGTCAAGCTGCCCGAGCCCCAGGCCCCGGTGCGCTTCGTCGGCGAGGACGTGAGCCTCAACTTCGAGCAGGCGCCCCTCGCGGAAGTGGTGCAGGCCGTCATGGGCGACATCCTCGAGCTCGACTACATCGTCGATCACCCGGTCCAGGGCAAGGTTACCCTGCGCACGCGGACGCCGATCCCGCGCGACCAGCTGCTGGGCATCGTCGAGTCGCTGCTCAAGGCCCATAACGCGCTGCTCATCCGCGGCAAAGATGGCCGCTACCTGGTGACCGGGTCCCAGCAGGCCTCGCGCCTGTCGCCGCAGGTGTCCAGTGCGCAGGATGAATTTGCGGGCTACAGCACCATCATCGTGCCGCTGCAGTACATCAGTGCCTCCGCCATGGCGGAAATCCTGCGCCCGGTCGCTGACCAGTCCGCCTTCGTCCGCATCGACAATGCGCGCAACCTCCTCATGCTGGCCGGGACCCGCGCCCAGCTCACCGGCTGGCTCGACATCGTGTCCACCTTCGACGTCGATATGCTGGCGGGCATGTCCGTGGGCATCTTCCCGCTGGAGAACGCCAACGTCGTGGAGACGGCCGGCGCGATCAACGACCTGATGGCCGCCGCCGGCGGCGAGGCGGGCGACATCACCGGGCTGGTCCGCGTGCTGCCGGTGGAGCGCCTGAACAGCATCCTGGTGGTGACGCCGCGCTCCGATTACCTGGAGCGCGTCGGCCAGTGGATCGAGCGCCTGGACGTCAACCCCAATGCCCGCTTCGAGCGCCGCCTGTACGTGTACCCGGTACAGAACACGACCGCCGAGCGCCTCGCGAAGCTGCTCCAGGGCATCTATACGGGGGGCGGCGGCACCAGCATTACGGACAGCGGCGGCGCCACGGGCACCCGGGGCGGTACCGGGGGTCCGGACCGCAGCGTCGCGCCGGGCATGTCGCCGGAATCAATCGGCGGCGGGAACTCCGGCAGCGGCAGTGCCGGGGGGCTCGGCGGGACGGGGTCCGGCAGCAGCAGCACGGGCGGTGGCAGCAGCACCGCGCGCAGCGGTGGCACCTCGAGCGGCGCCCGGGGCGACCGGGCCACCGAGATGGTCGCCGCGGCCCTCGGCGGCGGCGACGACGATGTGCTGGCCAACGTGCGCGTGGTGGCCGACGAGGAGAACAACGCGCTGATGATCTACGCGACCGGCAAGCAGTACGAGATCATCGAGACCGCGCTCGAGCAGCTCGACGTCGTGGCCACCCAGGTGATCATCGAGGCCAGTATCCTCGAGGTGACGCTCACGGACGAGCTGCGCTACGGCCTCGAGTGGTCTTTCCGCAAGGGGCTGGACGCCGCCTATGAGGGCTTCGGCCAACTCGTGGGCGAGTCCGGCACGCCGAGCGCAAGGGCACCGGGTTTTTCCTACACGGTGACCAACAGCGCCAGGGACATCACCGCGGTGCTCAACGCGCTGAGCGAGGATTCCCTGATCAACGTGATCTCCACGCCATCGGTCATGGTCCTGGACAACCACACGGCGGAGATCCAGGTGGGGGACCAGGTGCCGGTGCTGCAGGGCACGACGATCACCAACGGCGGCAACTCGGTGCAGAACATCAACTTCAAGAACACGGGGGTCAGCCTGATCGTGACCCCGTCAGTGAATGCCGGCGGCCTCGTCACCATGGACGTGCAGCAGTCGGTCACCGACGTGGGTCCCGTGGATTCCGCAACGGAGCAACGACAATTTCTCGAACGTTCCATCCGCAGCCGGGTGGCGGTGCGCTCCTCGGAATCGGTCGTGCTGGGGGGCCTGATCCGTGAGAACGCAAGTTCCGGGGAGTCCGGTATTCCGCTACTCAGGGACATACCGGGGGTGGGGGTGCTCTTCGGCACGACCTCGCTGGAGAATCGCCGTACGGAGTTGCTGGTCATCATCACGCCGCGGGCGCTGTACACGGAAGACGAACTGCGGCAGGTGAGCGAGGAGATGCGTTCGCGGATGCGGTTCATGGAACTGATCGAGGAGCAGCCCGCCTTCGCCCCGCCGGGTAACAGGTAGCCGCGGAATCTTCGGTACTATTTCCGACCCGGTCAGCGGGAATAAATCACGGGCTCAGACGCCCCGACGTGGTTTTTTGCCGGGAAACGCCGTCGATCGGGCCATTCCGGAACAGGCCGGGGGGTTGGACTGCCCCTGGCGGACGGGGTAGAGGCCAGCGGGTGGCCATCGCGGCCCCGGCGCGGAGCAGGCGGACATTCCTTCGGACCGACGACTCAGGTATACTCCGCCGTTGGCAAAAAACCCAGGAATATTAATATGTTAGGGAACCACAGGAACCTCCTTCGCAGCGCCGCGGTCGCCCTGCTCGTGGCCCTCCTGGCCGCCTGCGCCGGTGGCCCGCGGCTGACCGAGGAGCGCAAGGCGCAGCTGCTGGAGCGGGCCGAGGCACGCTGGCGCGCGCTGGAACAGCGGGACTTCGATACCGCCTGGACCTATACTTCACCCGCCTATCGAGAAGTGTTCCCCAAGGCCCTGTACCGCCACAAGTTTTCCTACATGGTGGACTGGCAGTTGACAGGTGTTGAATTCCTTACCTATGATGCCGGGGCAGCTGTAGCGAGTGTGGCGGCAAGGGTCATGTCCGAACCCGTCAAACATACCTCGGCAGCTTCGGCAGCAATCGGTGCTGTGCCCTCAGTCATCCATGAGCGGTGGGTCTACGTTGATGGTGAATGGTGGTTCAGCGCTAACTTGTAGCTTTGGCTGTTAGGTTGACAGCTGGCTGCAGCTAGCAATAATAGCGCTAGCATTAACCAGATGGTTGTGTGTTTCAGACATTAGGAGTCTCCTCATGAAAAGCAACTTTAAGCCCTTGGGCATCGCCGCTGCGGTAGCAGCTGCAACTGCCGGGTACGCGAACGTCGCATCAGCGCAGGATCCGGTGGTCGTCGCGAACAATGCCCTTGGCGACCTTGCCCTCGTTCCGTATTACACCGTCGCCGGTGACTGGATTACGGGTATTCACCTCGTCAACACCAGCGACCAGACGCAGGTTGTCAAGTTCCGTTTCCGTCGTGCCGAAGACTCGATGGACGCGCTTGACTTCAACGTCATCATGTCCCCGAAAGACGTCTACGCAGGTTTCCTGTCCGACGACGAGAACGGCGTCATCTCCTGGCAGGCTGACGACACCACTTGTACCGCGCCGCTGACGTCGAATGGCAAGCTCGAAATGCCGTCGATTTTCCGCCCGGACGCAGAGACGGGCTACGTCGAAATCATCGCCATGGGTGCAGCGGACGATGATCAGCCGATCTCCTACTACGCGAAGCACGTCGACGGCGAGCCGCGTGATTGCGAGGTGGTCAGCGAGAACTTCTTTGCCGATGGTGACAGCTCGCGTGAAGGTGTAGAAGATTTTGAGACCACCTGGTCGTCGGACCCGCTGGATTTCATTGATGAGGACGATCTGCAGTCCTCGAGCTACACGGATCCCGAGAACGTTATCAAGGTGTCCTACTTCATCCGCGACAACGCTTCTGGCGTCGAGTTCGGTGATAATGCTGTTCATATCCAGAACTTCCAGAACGTTCCGACGATGACCAACCAGCAGTTTGGTATCCTCTCCGGCGATCTTGATGGTTTTGACTTCCCCGATATCGATGGCGGTTCGCCGATGGAACCGGCGTCTCGTGGTCGTTACAACCTCCTCCGCGACGGCGGCGTGCTGGGTGTTGCGGCGCTGGCCAACGAGTGGACTGCCAACGAGGCCAACGGTGCAGCGCTGGACTGGGTGGTAACGCTGCCTGGCCAGTACACGCAGCTCCACCTGCCGGGCTACGTTGCCGCGCTTTTCGACGACGCGATCGAGTGTGTACGTCCCAGCGCCCCGACCGGTATTCTGCCGTCAGCCATAACCCCGGCTGATCTGGCCGGTGCTTCTGCCTCTTCCCCGCTGGCTGTGATCTGTGACTACCGGGACATCCCGGTAACGGCAGACATCGATGCCTGGAACCGCGAGGAATTCGCGGGCGAGGATCCCGACGAGAGCCTGGTAGTTTCCCCGGCACCGCCTGGGTCGACGCCGGCTGTCGTCCTCGAGAAGGAAGTCAACGTGATCACGTTTGGCGGCAACAGCGTGCTTGGCGTATCGGACACCGACGTGTCAGCGGATCTGGAGCAGCCCTTCGGTTGGCTTACCCTGTCAGTAGCAGCTGCATCTGGCGCTGCGAACTGCGAGTGGAATCCCGCGACGGATACTACCGTTGGCGGTGGCAATCCGCCGTCCGCGCAGCCCGTCGACGTCATTCTCGCGCAGAAGACGTGCGTTGGCCCGAACAGCACACTCGCAGGTAGCACGCCGATCATCGGCTTCGCCGCCTGGGAGCGTAACGTCGCAGCCAACCCCGATGCGTCCTACGGTCGTATCGTGGCACACAGCTTCGTCAGCGGCAGCTAAGCCGAGACGTTCGTGTGAACGAGCCGGCGCCCCTCCCGGGGCGCCGGTTTTTTTTGTCCCGAGTTAACCACATCCTGGATACCCATGTTGAAGCAGATTCCTGGCACGCTGGGCGCCATCTGCCTGGCCCTTTTGATTGCCCCCCTGGCCGCCACCGCCGACGACGATGTGGTCATCGCCGACGGTCCCGTTACCATTACCCACGATGAGCTCGCGGAGATCCTCGTGGGCACGCCCGACAAGATTCGCAACGCCGCGGCCCGCGATCGCGGTGACCGCTTTGCTCTCATCAACGAGCTGGTCATCAACCGCAAGCTGGTTGCCGAGGCGGAAAAGATCGGCCCGGACGACCCCGGTTACCGAGACCTGCAGTCGCGCCTGGACAAGGTCAAGCAGGAGTTCGCCTTCAAGCGCGCACTCGCGGAGTACGAACTGCCCGACCTCGAGGCCCTCGCCCGGGAGCGCTACGAGACGCACAAGGACCAGTACGCGAAGATTCCCGAGACCCGGGCCTCCAGCCATATCCTGCTGGCCCAGGCGCCCGGCCCGGACCGGACAGAACTGCGCGAAAAAGCACAGCGCATTCTCGAGGAATTGCGCGCCGGTGCGGATTTCGAGGCCTACGTGGAAGAGTATTCCGGGGACCCCGGCTCGTCGAAGCGCGGCGGTTCCCTGGACAAGTGGATCCGCTTCGGCGATCCGGGCATTACCCCGCCGTACTCCGAGGCGCTCTTCGCCATCGACGAGGTGGGCGGCTATTCCGAGGTGACAGACTCGCAGTTCGGTGTGCACATCATCCGCCTCGACGGGATCCGTGAGTCCGGCTACAAGTCCTATGAGGAAGTGCGGGACGCGATCATGGCGGACCTCGTCGCCGAGCACCGCAAGCTCGCTTCGAAGGCAGTCTCGGCACGCTTCGGCATCACCGACGACGCGTTCGTCGATGGCGACGCGCTGGAGGAACTCTTCGCGCCCTATCAATAACCGGGGCGGGGCCGTTCGATGACTGATGCCCAGGTGCTGGTCCTCGGCATGCACCGCTCGGGGACGTCGCTGGTGGCCCGCGCCCTCGACGCGGCCGGCCTTTACGCCGGCCGCGGTGACGACATGCTCGCGGCGCAGGCCGACAATCCGCTGGGCTTCTACGAGCGGCGGGACCTGGTCGAGGCAAACGACACGCTCCTCGCGGCCGCCGGCGCCAGCTGGTTCCAACCGCCGGAGACACCGCTCGGTCGCGGCGGCCCGGCGGTGGCCGCGGTGAACGACGCGCTCGCCTCCGCCGCCCAGACGGGCCAGGGTACGTTCCTCAAGGACCCCCGGCTCTGCCTCACCTGGCCCGCCTGGGCGGGCAGCGATACGGTCATCGTCTACGTGTACCGCAACCCCCTCGCGGTGGCGGATTCCCTGCGGCGCCGTAATGCGTTTCCGCTCGCTTATGGCCTGGCGCTCTGGGAGCACTACAACCGCTGCGCCCTCGATGCTCTCGCCAACCGGCCGCACGCCTGCGCCTCCTACGATGCCATCGCCGCCGATCCGACGGAGCTCGAGCGCCTGCTCGAGCAGCTCGCCGGGCTCGGCGTGCCCTTTGCTGCGCCTGCGTCGGGGGACCTGTTCCAGCCCGGGCTGCGGCACGCGGCGGCCAGCGACCAGTTCTCCGCCGCTGAGCGCGCCCTGCAGACCTACGAGCAGACACTGCTCGCCGAGTACTGCGAGAACCTCTGTGCCGGCGGTCCCCGGGCGGCCATGCCCCCGCCCTCGCCGTCGCTGCTGCCCCGGCTCCGGGACTTCGCCGGGGCTCTTGCACCGCTGGCGGAGGTCGTCGAGACGGGCAATGCGCGGCGCGAGGCCGAGGCGCTGGTCGAGGAGCGCACCGGCGAGCGGGACAACGCGCTGCAACGCCTGCGGGCGACGGAGCGTGACTACGCAGCCCTGGTGGAAGCCCACGGGAAAGAGCGCGACGCCCATGCCCGGCTGCAGGGCGTGTACGAGACGCTGGAGGCCGACCACGTGGCGCTGGCGGACGCCCATCGCGCGCAGGTCGAGGCCTATGCCACCCTCGCCGGGCAACACCGGGCCCTGGAGCGGCAGCGGGCAGAGCTGGAGCAGCAGCGGGCGGCGCTTCAGGCGGCGCGCGACGCCTTGCAGGAGAAGGCCGACTACCTGTTCCATACGCTCAGCGAGGCCTACAGCAACTTGCAGGCCTTTGAGGCGTCGCCGCTGGGCCGGATCCAGCGCCAGCTGTCGCGTGTTTACAAGCTGCTGACCGGCCGCCACGGCACCGCCACCAGCTACGACAACGTGCTCATCGCCGCGCGGGGGCACGCACAGGACTTCGACCTGCCCGGACCCGAAGCGCGGCCGAGCCGCCTGGCCATGGTCTCGGATGTGCTGCGCTACGTGGCGCGGAACCCCGCCGGTTCCGCCCGCAGCTTCAGCTGGCCGCGGCTGAAGCGCGCCGCCAGCGTGTTCTTCCGCAGTTCCCCGGAGGACCTGCGCGTCTGGATCCACGCCCGGTTTCCGGACCAGGCCGGTGAGCGCCTCGTCTTCGACCCGAAGGCCCTGGACCCGGACCTCGATACGCTCACGCTCTCCTTCCCCGTACACGACCGGCCCCGGGTCTCGATCATCGTGCCCGTGTACAACGATTACCGGGTGACCGCGCACTGCCTGCAGGCCCTGCACGAACACCTGGACGACACGTCCGTCGAGGTCATTGTCGCGGACGACGGCTCCACGGATCTCACCACCACGCTGGATAAGCGGATGCGGGGCGTGAACGTGGTCCGCGGAGAGAACGTCGGCTTCCTGCGCAACTGCAACCGCGCCGCGCGGGAGGCGCGCGGTGACATCGTGCTCCTGCTCAACAACGATACGGCCGTCACCACCGGCTGGCTGGCGCCGCTGCTGGCCGTGTTCGCGGAGGCCGATGTCGGCGCAGCCGGCCCCATGCTGCTCTTCGGTGACGGCAAGCTGCAGGAGGCGGGCGGGATTCTTTGGCGCGACGCCTCGGGCTGGAACTTCGGCCGCGGCGACGACCCCGACAAGCCCGCCTACGGCTACCGCAAGGACGTGGACTACGTCTCCGGCGCCTGCCTGGCGGTGCGTCGGGCACTCTGGGAGGAACTGGGCGGCTTCGACGAACGCTTCGTGCCGGCCTACTACGAGGACGCGGACCTGTGCTTCGCGGTCCGCGCCGCGGGTTATCGCGTGGTCTACCAGCCCGCGTCGCGGATCTTCCATTTCGAGGGCGTGAGCAACGGCACGGACCTCACTGCCGGCGTAAAGAAGCACCAGGTGCGCAACCAGGCGGTGTTCGCCAACAAGTGGCAGGCCGTGCTGGCGGCGGAGCACTTCGAGAACGCCGAGCACGTCACCTGGGCCCGCGACCGCTCGGCCCGGCGTCGCTGCGTGCTGGTCATCGACCACTACGTACCGCACCACGACAAGGATGCGGGCTCGCGCTCGACCTTCCTCTACCTGCAGTTGCTGCTGACCCTGGGCTACCGGGTGCAGTTCATGGGCGCGAACTTCTTTCCGCACCAGCCCTACACGCAGGCGCTGCAGCAGCTCGGGGTGGAGGTGCTCGTGGGCGAGTCCATCGCCCGCAACCTCGACGGCTGGTTCGCCGAGCACGCACCGTACATCGACGAGATTTTCCTGCACCGGCCGCACGTGGCGGAGCAGTTCCTGCCGCACCTCGCGAAGCTGTCCCCGCGGCCAACCGTCAGCTTCTTCGGCCACGACCTGCACTACCTGCGCATCCAGCGCGAGGCGGTGGTGCTCGCCGACCCGGAGCTCGAGAAGTCGGCCGCGAGCTGGCGCAAGCGCGAGTATGCCGTGTTCGAGCAGGTGGACCGGATCTACTACTTCTCCGAGGTGGAGATCGCCGAGATCGGCCGGGAGCGGCCGGGCGCTGTGCTGCGCACGGTGCCGCTCTACGCGCTGCCGGACAGGCCACTGCCGGACTATGCGCCCTCGCTGCCCCGACATCTGCTGTTCGTGGGCGGTTTCAACCACCCGCCGAACGTCGACGGCGCCCGCTGGCTGGTGACCGAGGTCCTGCCGCTGGTGAACGCGGCCTGCCCGGACGTGCACGTCCACCTGGTGGGCTCCAACCCCGGTGAGCAGGTGCAAGCGCTGGCCTCCGCGCAGGTCACCGTGCACGGTTACGTGAGCGACGAGGACCTCGCCGCGCTCTACCGGCAGGTGGGGCTGGCGGTCGTGCCCCTGCGCTACGGGGCGGGCGTGAAGGGCAAGGTCATCGAGGCGGTGCAGCACAACGTGCCCCTGGTCACCACCCCCGTCGGCGCCGAGGGTATCCCCGATGCCCACGAGGTGCTCTGGGTGGCGGACAGTGCGCCGGCGATCGCCGAGGCCATCACCGGCATTATCGAGGGCACCGCGTCACTGGAGCCGCGCATGGCGCACTACGGTGACTGGCTGGCCACCCATTTCAGCCGCGCGCAGGCGGAAGCCATGCTCCGCCGCGACCTGCCGCCGCCGCTGCGCGAGGCCACCGTGGGCTAGCTGCCTGCCGGTGCGTCGTCTTCGGGCGGGAAGCGCTCGAGGAATTCGGCGGCCCGCGCCCGTCCGGTCTCTGTCGCGTCCCAGGCCCAGTAGCGGCTGCTGTCCACGCGGAACGTCGCCGGCACACCCTGGGCGACGGCGTAGCGGGGCAGGTCCCGCGTCACCACGCTGCCGAAGCCGACCCGCGCGAAAGCGCCGATGGTCACGTCCTTGAGTACGGCACTGCGCTCGCCGAGCCAGGCGTGCGGCTCTAGCACGATCCCGCGGGCCGGGACATTCGTAAGCTCGCCGCTTGCGCGGTCCAGGACCGGGTGCCCGTCGCTGTTGCGCAGGGTGACGCCCGCGGCCAGCAGGCAGCAGTCGCCGACGACCAGGGCCGGCCGCCCCTGAGCCGCTTCCAGGCCGGAGATCCAGGCGCCCGGCCCGGTCACCGCCACATCATTGCCGCAGGCAACCAGGTCGCCGGGCTGGCGGGAGCGGATGGTCAGCTCGTTGAAGCTGCAGTTGTCACCCAGGTAGAGCGTGCTGCCCTCGCAGCGCAGGGCAGCACGCAGCGTGCCGCGCAGGTTGTTGCCGATGAAAACCCGGGCCTGCCCTCCTCCGGGCGGGACCAGCGTGACGCGGGCATGGCGAATGCCGTCGCGGAGATAGAGCGCCACCCGCGCCGGGTCGCCCTCCACGGTGATGCCGTTGGCCGCGAACTCCGCTGCCGGGACGGCCCGCCAACGGTCCGTGTCGGTGGTGAAACCGCTGATGACCGCGGCGATGAGGGCGTGATCGATCATGAGCGCAGTGTACCCGCCGACCCCGTCGCTGTCCCCGCCGCTGGCCGCTCTTTCCGCGCCGGTGGTACACTTCGCGACTCGCCCGGGGGCCCGCCCGCCGGGCGCCGCTCAACGATTCCCGGGGTTGCCGCGACGTGGTTTTCAACGATGAACTGCTGTTTCTCCATGTCCCGAAAACGGCGGGCATGGCGGTCAGCGAGGCACTGACGCGGAGCCTTCGCGCGCCCGTCTACTACGCGGTGCAGGCGGGACACGAGGGTGATCTCGCCGGGCGCGACGGCGTGCGCGTGGTCACCGGGCGACGGCACCAGGATCTCGCGACGGTGGACGCCTGGTTCGAAGCGCAGGGCCTGCCGCACCGGGTCGAGCGTTTCCGCCGGGTGCTGGTCATGGTGCGCAACCCCTACGCGATGGAGGTCTCCCGCTACCACTACCTGCGCAAGGGGCACGCCTGGGACAGCGGTCGGGCCCAGGAGCTGGCGCTCGCCGGGGACTTCCCCGCCTTCGTGGCTGCGTCCCGCTGGTGGTTCGACTTCCGTGACTACTACACCGTCGACGGCTACGTTCCCGACAATCTCCTGGTCGTGCGCCAGGAGGCGCTGGGTTCGTCCATCGCGCTCGGCTGCGCCGACTGTTTCGCGGCGCCCTTCCGGGCCGGGGCGGTCAACACCACGCAGCGCCACGACTACCACGATTACCTGTCCCGCGACCTCGAGCCCCTGGTCTATCGCAAGTACCAGTGGGTCTTCGACAAGGGGTACTACGCCCGGGAAGTCTTTTCCGCATGAGAGCTTTCGCCAGTGACCGCCTCGCCTGACAGCGGCCACCCGGGCAGCCCGGGAGCCTGAACCGTGCGCGCCGTCCTTCACATCGGTACCGAGAAGACCGGGTCCAGCTCCCTGCAGGCCTACCTGTCGCAGGGTGCCGAGGCCCTGGCCAGGTCCGGTGTCCACTGCTGCACCAGCGCCGGGCGCGGTAACAACCGGGCCCTCGCGGCGGCGTTCATGGACCCGGGCGAGAGCGACGACTACACGCGGCTCCACGGGCTGGACGACGCCGGGGCGCGGGCCAGCTGGCGGGATGCCTTCCTCGAGGCCTTCGTGGCGGAGGTCAACCGCTGCAGGGCGGACGCCTTCGTCATCACGTCGGAGCATTTCCACTCCCGGCTCCTGGAGCCCGCGCAGGTTGCCGCGCTGGCCGCGTTCCTGGCGCCCCTGTTCGACGACATCCAGGTGCGGGTCTACCTGCGACGCCAGGACGAACTCGCCCTCAGCTTCTACAGCCAGAAGCTGCGCGCCGGCTTTATCCCGCCCACGATTCTGCCCATCGCCAATGTCCGGCGGCCGCGGCGCAGCCCGCCCCCGTACTTCGACTTCGAGGCGTTGCTCGGGCGCTGGGCCGACGCGTTCGGCGAGGCGGCGGTGCATCCCTGTCTCTACGACCGCGGCCTGCTCCACGGTGGCGACGTGGTCAGCGACTTCTGCCGCTTTGCCGGACTGCCGCTGCTCGACCTGGCGCTGCCGGCGCCCGTCAACACCGCGCTCTCAGCCCCGGCACAGGCCGCGCTGCTGCGTTTCAACGAGTGCTGCGCCGGCGATCGCGAGAGCCGGGACCGGCACCGCCCGACCCGCGATGCCCTCGCCGCCTATCTCCAGGCCCACGGGTCCGGCGCGAGCGTGCTGCCGCCGCGGGCGGAGGCCGAGGAGTTCTATGGCGCCTTCGCCGCCGGCAATGCCGCCGTCGCGCGGCGCTGGTTCGGGCGCGACCGGCTCTTCGCCGAGGACTTCTCGCGCTACCCGGAAACGCCGGCCCCCGTCGACTGGGAACGCGCGGCGGAACTGCTCGCGGGCTTCGCGGCCAGCCGGGGGGAGCCCGCGTGCTGATCTCCCTGCACCTGCCGAAGACCGCGGGGACCAGCTTCCTCGGTCTCCTGGAGGCGGTGTACGGCGACGGGCTGCTGCGCGACTACCGGGACCGGCCGATCAACCGGTCCGTGGCCACACGGCAGCTGCGTGCCCTGGCCGGTTGCCTGCGCCATGCCGTGCCGCCGCCGCGGGTACGGGCGGCGCGCTGCATCCACGGCCACTTCCTGCCCCTCAAGTACGCGCTGCTGCCGGCGCGGGACGGACGCCACTTCGTGGTCTGGCTGCGCGACCCGGTGGAGCGGCTGGCCTCGCACTACCACTACTGGTACCGGAGCTATAACCCCCTGGACGCGGGGCGTCTCCACCGGCAGGTGGTCGAGGAGCGCTGGACCCTGGAGCGCTTCTGCCTCGGGCCGGAACTGCGCAACAGCTACAGCGCCTTTCTCTGGGGTTTCCCGCTGTCGCGCTTCGATTTCGTGGGTATCACCGAGCACTACGCCGAGGACGTGCGCCAGTTCAGCGAGCAATTCCTCGCCGGGGCGCAGCCCCCGGTAGCGCCGCAGAATGTCAACGCGGACCAGGACCACGGCAAGCGCGGTCCCTACATCGAGGATGCGGCCTTCCGCGCCGAGGTGGAGGCCTGGCATGCGCGGGACATGGCCCTGTACCGGGAGGCGCTGGCGATGCGGGCCGCGCGCAATGGTTAGCGCCGACGGGCCGGTGCCCTCCTGGCGCGATGCGCTGCGGGTCTACGCACGCAAGCCGGTGCTGGTCATCAGCGTGCTCGGCTTCTCGGCGGGCCTGCCTTTCCTGCTGGTCTTCTCCACCCTCACGGCCTGGCTCCGCGACGAGGGCGTGGCCCGCACCGCCATCGGTTTCTTTGCCTGGGTCGGCCTGACCTATTCCCTCAAGGTGCTCTGGGCGCCGGTGGTGGACCGCGTGCGCCTGCCGCTGTTCACGGCTCTCCTCGGTCAGCGCCGGGGCTGGATTCTCCTGGGCCAGCTCGGCATCGCCGCGGGCCTCGCCGCCATGAGCCAGCTCGACCCCGCCACCTCGCTGGCGCCCATTGCCGCAGCCGCGGTGCTGGTGGCCTTCTCCTCTTCGACCCAGGACGTCGCGCTGGATGCGTTCCGCATCGAGTCAGCTCCCGACGAGGAGCAGGGTGCGCTCTCCGCGGGCTATATCTTCGGCTACCGGGTCGCGCTGCTGGTAGCGGGCGCCGGGGCGCTTTACATCGCCGACGCGAGCGGCTGGTCCGCGGCCTACCTCGCCATGGCCGCCCTGGTCGCAGTGGGGGTGGCGGCGACGGTCTGGGGCGACGAGCCGCCGCACCGGGGCGCGCTGGAGCAGCAGCGCATGGACGCGGCCATGGTCGACCAGGTCATGGGCCGCCCCATGCACCTCGAGCAGCGCGCCTTCTGGCAGCGCCAGCTCCTCGGCGCGGTGATCTGCCCGTTCCTCGAGTTCCTCCAGCGCTACCGGCGTTTCGCGTTGGTGGTGCTCGTCTTCGTGGCCGTGTTCCGGCTCTCGGACATCGCCATGGGGGTGATGGCCAACCCCTTCTACCTGGATCTCGGCTACAGCAAGTCGGAGATCGCGAGCATCGCCAAGCTCTTCGGTTTCTTCATGACCATTGCCGGCTCGGCGCTCTGCGGCCTGCTGGTGCTGCGCTTCGGCATCCTCCGGCCGCTGCTCCTCGGCGCGGTCCTCGTTGCCTCGACGAACCTGCTGTTCTCGCTGCTGGCGCTGGAGGGTGGTGCCGCGCCGCCGCCGATCGTCTGGCTCGCCCTGGTGATCAGCGCGGACAACCTGAGCGGCGGTATCGCCGCCACGGCCTTCGTGGCCTACCTGTCGAGCCTGACGCACCGCAGCTACACGGCGACCCAGTACGCGCTGTTCAGTTCGCTCATGACGCTGCCGGGCAAGTTCATCTCCGGCTTTTCGGGCTGGCTGGTCGATAGCAGCGGCTACCCCTGGTTCTTCGTGGTGGCGGCCGCACTCGGCGTGCCGGCCATCGCCCTGGTCCTGGTGCTCATGGCGCGGGAGCGCCGTCAGCCTGCGGGCCGGCCTGCCCGGGAGCCCGCACCGTGAGTGCCGCGGGGCGCGCGCCGCAGCGGCTCATCGCCGTCGTCGGCATGCACCGCAGCGGCACCAGCTGCCTGACCGGCTCCCTGCAGCGCGCCGGCCTCGTGCTCGGCGAGGTGCACGAGTGGAACCGCTACAACCTCAAAGGTAACCGGGAAAACCAGGCCATCGTCGACCTCAACGACGCCGTGCTCGCGGCCAGCGGCGGCAGCTGGGATACGCCGCCGCGGCGCGTGCAGTGGAGTGCGGCGCACAAGGCGCGGGCCCGGGAGATCCTCGCCTCCCTGGCGGATGCGCCGGTAGCCGGCTTCAAGGATCCGCGCACGCTTCTCGTCATCGACGGCTGGCTGGAGGTGTACCCGGCCATGGAGTTCGTCGGTGTGTTCCGCCATCCGGCAGCGGTCGCCGCCTCCCTCGCCAACCGCAGCGAAATGGAGCGGGAGGTCGCCTACGGGTTGTGGAAAGCCTACAACCGTCGGCTCCTGGCGCTGCGGCGGGGGCGGGGCTTCCCCCTGGTGGATTTCGACATCGACGCCGCAGGCTATCGTGCTACAGTAGAACGGCTCGCGGGCGGGCTCGGCCTGGATGCCGCCGGTGTCGCCGAAGCGCCTTTCTTCGAGGAAGGCCTGCGCAAGGCGCGCGGCGGTGATCGATTGCCTCTCGCGCTGCGCTGGCTCCACAGCCGCCTGCGCCGGGGCGCGCGGGCGACCCTAAAACCATAAGACCACAGCAAGAGGACCCGCCGCGCCATGATGCAAACCGTGAGGAATGCGGCCGGGCGGCTGCGCCGGCCCAGGCTGAGCATCGTTGTCGTCGTCTACCGGATGGCCCTGCAGGCCCGGAATACCATCCGCTCGCTGCTGCCCGACTACCAGCGGGGCGCCAACCCGGGCGACTACGAGGTGCTTATCGTCGAGAACGGCTCCCGGGAGCTGCTCGACCCGGGCTTCGTCGCCGGGTTGCCCGGCAACTTCCGCTACCTGCTCCGCGACGAGACGGCGCCGACGCCGGTGCACGCCGTGAACGAAGGTGTCCGCCGTGCCCGGGGCAGCAACGTCTGCGTGATGATCGACGGTGCGCGCCTGCTGACGCCGGGCATCGTCCGCGGCCTGCTCTCGGGCCACCGCCTTCACGACAGCGCCATCGTCGCCGTGCCGGGCTACCACATCGGCTCCGAGTTGCAGCAGCTCGCGGTGGCCAACGGCTACGACGTGGAGCAGGACCAGCAGCTCCTCGCTTCCATCGACTGGCCCAGGGACGGCTACCGGCTGTTCGACATCGCGTGCTTCAGCGGTTCCTGTGCCGGTGGCTTCTACCTGCCGATCAGCGAGAGCAACTGCCTGAGCATGCCCCGGCGCGTCTGGGAAGAACTCGGCGGCATGGACACACGCTTCGATCTCCGCGGCGGCGGCATGGTCAATCTCGACCTGTACAAGCGCGCCTGCGAGCACCCGGGGGTACAGCACGTGATGCTGCCCGGGGAGGGTACCTTCCACCAGTTTCACGGCGGCGTGACCACCGGTGGCGAGGCGCCGGCGGCGCGTGAGCTGTTCATCGACGAGATCAAGGCCCAGTACCGCAAGCTCCGCGGCCGCGACTATGCGAGCCCGCGCACGAGCCCGCTGTTCCTGGGGGAACTCAGCCCCAACGTGCACCGCTTCGTGCAGTATTCCGCGAACCGGCTCGCGGGCGCCGGTGAGCAGTCGGCCCCGCGGGAGGCGCCGGTCCTGCTCCGCGATGCGGCCCGCCGCCAGCACCAGGGCGGCGCCGGGTGAGCGGCATCTACTTCCCGCCGTCGCTGCGCGGCTTCGAGCCGCGGCGCATGGTCTTCAGCACCTGGGTGGACCACCTGCCCTTTGCCTACGACCTCGTGGAGGCGCTCCGACCCCGCATGGTGGTGGAGCTCGGGGTCTACAACGGCCTCTCGTTTTTTACCTTCTGCCAGGCGCTCGAGGACTTCGATGTGGACGCCGTTGCCTACGCGATCGACACCTGGGAAGGCGACGCGCACACGGACAGCTACGACGAATCGATCTTCCGTGACGTACAGGCCCATGCGCGGGAACACTACCGCGGCTTCGCCTACCTGCTGCGCATGCTCTTCCAGGAGGCGCTGCCGCAGTTCGACGAGGACAGCATCGGTCTGCTGCATATCGACGGCCTGCACACCTACGAGGCGGTGCGGGAGGATTTCGAGAGCTGGTACCCCAAGGTCCGCCCCGGCGGTATCGTGCTGTTCCACGACGTCATGGCGCGGCTGCCCGAGTACGGGGCCTGGCGCTACTTCGAGGAGCTCATGGCCTCGCACCCGGAAACCTTCCGCTTCGATCACGGCTTCGGCCTCGGGGTGTTGCGCAAGCCCGGCGGTGAGCGGCCGGCGCACCCGCTGCTGGACCTCCTGTTTGCCGGCGATGACGCCGCGCAGCACAAGCTCCGCCAGTTCTATGCCCATGCCGCCCATTTCCTGGAGGCCCGGCGACAGGCCGCGCGCTTCCGCGCGCTGCGGGGCCCGGGTGCCAAGGGCGGGCAGGGCAAGGGTCGCGCCGCGGGCAATGACGAGCCGGGGCGGGGTGCGGCGGAAGGCTGATCCCCGGCGGTGGCGGTTGCGGCTCGCCGGGCTCGTGTTCCTGCTGCTCCTGCCGGCGGCGGGGCAGGCGGCCCCCAATATCCTCTTCATCCTGGCAGACGATCTCGGTAGCGATGCCCTCGGCGCTTTCGGCGCGGCCGATGCGCATACGCCTCACATCGACCGCCTGGCCGCCGAGGGCACCCGCTTTACCCGCCACTACGTGGATGCCAGCTGCGCGGCGACCCGTGTCGGCCTGCTCACCGGGGTGTCGCCGGCCCGCGCCGGTTTCCGGCCCGCGGGCCTCGGCATCAGCCCGGAGACGCAGACCTATGCCGATGCGCTGCGCGCCCTGGGCTACGCCACCTGGCACGTCGGCAAGTGGCACGCGGGCTTTGCCTCCCGGCTGGCCTGGCCGCGCCAGCAGGGGTTCGATCACTTCTACGGCTTCCTGAACCAGTTTCTCCTGCGCGCGCCGGGAGACGCCGCGGCGTGGCAGCTGCGCCGCCCGACCTACCGGGACCCCTGGCTGCAGCGCGACAACGCGCCGCCGCAACGGCGGCCGGGGTACCTGACGGACCGGCTCGTCGACGAGGCGATTGCCCGCATTCGCGGGGCCCCCGGCGACCGGCCGTGGCTGCTCAATGCCTGGACCCTGGCGCCGCACACCCCGCACGAGGTACCGCCGGCGATCGGGGAACGCTACCCGGACACGCCCCGGGGCCGCTATCTTGCCATGGTCGAGGTGCTGGACCGGGCGGTCGGGCGCCTGCTCGCAGCGCTGGACGACGCGGGCGTGGCCGACAACACGCTGGTCCTGCTGGCCGGCGACAACGGGGCCGATAAGCGCTTTCTCCCGCCGGTGCCGTCGCTGCGCGGAAGCAAGGGCAGCTTCCACGAGGGCGGGGTGCGCACGCCCCTGCTCGTACGCTGGCCCGGGCGGGTGGCCGCGGGCGGGCGCGACGATCGCGTGGTTGCCTACACGGACTACCTCGCCACCCTGGTTGCTGCCGGCGGCGGCGTCGCCCCCGGCTTTGATTTTCTCGCCCCGAACAGCGTGCGGGCGGAGCCGCTGTTCTGGGAGGCCGGCAGCGGCCCTTACCGCCAGTGGTCTGCGCTGACGGTGGATGGGGCGTGGCGCCTGCTGGGCTCCGCGACGGCGGCACCCCGGCTCGTTGCGCTCGGCGAGGGAGCCGGCGAAGCGCCGGCGATCGATGCGCTGGTTGCCGCCTATGAGCGTTTTCGACGGGATGCCGCGGTCGTTCACTACCGGTTCCTGCCTCGCGGCGATGCGGGGCAGGCCATCCTCGCCGGCGACGCGCTCGGGCGTGCGCCAGGCTACGGTGGCCGCACGGCCGTGCTCTGCCTGGCGCCCGCCGACACGCGGCCGCGGCAGGTCCTGCTGGACCAGGCGCCCCTCTGGTCCCTGCGCCTGGAAGCAGGGCGCGTGACGGCGCAGGTCGGCGAGCTGGAGGCCAGCGGGCCCCTCCCCCCGGGGCGCACCCTGGCCCTGCTCGTCGACAGCCGCTTCGAGCACGCGCCGGCGTTTCCGAGCCTGAGCCGTGCGCGGCTCAGGCTCTTCGCCGGCGGGCAGCTGCTCGGCGAGTCGACGATCGAACAGCCGGCCCTGCCCCTTGATGTCTACCACCGGCCGGCATACCTTGGCAGCGACCGCGAGGGAGGTTCGCCGTTCCTCGGCCGGCTGGGCCGACCGTTGTTGTTCAATGATGACCTCTCCTCGCTCGCCGCGGGTGAACCCGAGGGTCGCCTGGCCGCGGAGCTGGGCGCCCGTGCCTGCGATCGTCCCGCCTTTGCCGGGAAGGAGACGGAATGACAACGGAAGCGGCGACAGCCACGGCCGCCGAGCGCCTGGCGGCGGCGCTCGGCGCAAACCGCGCTTCGCCCTCGGCGGCGCGGGAGCGCGAGCTCATCAACCTCCGCCTGGCGGCCTTCCGTGAGCGCGCATGGCCCGACCCGGTGCCGGCTGCGATCGACCGGCCGCCCTCGGTCCTGAGTGCGTCGCTGCCGGAGGTGCCGGCGTCGGCCCTGGACGCGGAGGCCCTGCGCGACGGCATCCAGGGGGCCGGCGGCCTCCTTGTCCGCGGTCTCCTTGCTGCGACGACCGCCGCCGAACTGCGCGGGCAGCTGGACCGGGCCTTCGCCGCCCGTCACGCCGCGGCCCTCGATGACGGTTCGCCGGTGGATGAGCGCTGGTACGGGCGCGCATCGGGCGTCGTAGGCGGGCCGCAGCAGTTCGCGAGCCAGGGCAGGGCGCCGCAGCAGGCCGGCTCGCTGTGGGCGGTGGACTCCCCGGCGACGGCCTTCACGCTCTGCGAGCTCTACCACGCGCTGGGCCTGCCCGCGCTACTGGCGGGCTACTTCGGCGAGCCCGGCGTGCTCTCGGCGAGGAAATGGGTGCTGCGCAAGGTGCCGCCCAAACCCACGCGCAACGCCGGCTGGCACCAGGACGGGCGCTTCCTCGGGGACGCTATCCGCACGGTCAACCTGTGGATTGCGCTCAGTGACTGCGGCGAGGGCACATCGGCGCCGGGCATGGAGCTGGTCGGTGGGCGGGAGCCCGTTATCCACCCCACGGGGACGGACGGGGCGCTCTTCGACTGGACCGTGGGCCCGGCGCTGGTCGAGCGCCTGGGCGCCGAGCGCCCGCTGCTTTACCCGCGCTTCGCGCCGGGGGATGCCCTGCTCTTCGATCACTACAACCTGCACCGGACCGGCACGGGGCCCGCCGACAGCGGCTTCCGCTATGCCGTGGAGTCCTGGTTCTTCGCCGCCTCCACCGCGCCGGCGAAACAGCAGCCGCTGGTGCTCTGACGTTGTGATCGACGTGATAGATGGACGTGGCGAAGGACGTGGTTAAGGACGTGGTTAAGGACGTTGCGAAGAACGCCGTGAAGCTGTCGATCGTCCTGGTGCGCTACGGCATGCAGCGCGAACTGCCACGCACCCTCGAAAGCCTCGCCCGTGATTACCAGCTCGACGCGGCGGACCTCGACTACGAGGTCCTGCTGGTCGACAACGGTTCCCCGGCGCCCCTGGCGCTGGACGAGGCGCTCCAGGCCCGGGTGCCCCTGCGCCAGCTGTCGGTGCCGGAGCCCCCGCCGAGCCCCGTGGCGGCGGTCAACCTCGGCGCGGCCGAGGCCCGCGGGGACCTCCTGTGCATCATGATCGATGGCGCCCACCTGCTCACCCCGGGTGTGTTCCGCTGGTCCCTGCGTGCCGCCGCCGCCTTTGCCGAGCCGGTGATCGCCGTGCGCTACTTCTACCTCGGCCCGGGCGACCAGCCGGAAACGGTGCTGAACGGCTACGACCAGGCGCGGGAAGACCGGCTGCTGGCGCGCATCGACTGGCCGGCGGAGGGCTACCGGCTGTTCGAGGTCGGTGCCCCGCTGCGCGGCGGCGCCAGCCACACCACCTGGTTCAACCGCATGTTCGAATCCAACTGCCTCGTCCTGCGGCGGGCGCTGTTCGAGCGCCTCGGCGGCCTCGATCCGCGCTTCGATCTGCCCGGCGGCGGCTTTGCCAACCTCGACTTCTTCAAGCGCGCCAGCGAGGCGCCGGGCGCGGAGCTCGTGCAGCTGGTGGGGGAGGGGAGCTTCCACCAGGTGCACGGCGGGGCGACCACCAACAGCGCGCCGGAGCACCGGGAGGCGCGCCTCGAGGCGTACCGGGAGCAGTACCGGGCCCTGCGCGGCAACAGCGGGTTCACGACCACCGCACCGCTCAACTTCCTCGGCCACCTGCCCACGGAGGCCGCCAAGATCCACCGGCGCCGCCCGCAGCAGGCAGCCGTCAGCGCGCCAGCCGCCCCTTCAGGTTGAGGAACGGCAGCTCCACGAGCCGCCAGGTCACGGCGGCGAGGGTCAGCGACAGCGCGGCGCCGAGGAGCGGCCAGGCCCACGCCGCGGGCGACCCCGCGTAGTTCGCGACGCCATCTTTTGCCGGGAAGATCAGGTAGAAAAGAATCGGGACGTGGTTCAGGTAGATCGAGTAGGACAGCTTGCCGATCCACGCCAGCGGCCGGTTGACCAGCAGTGCCCGGCCCGGGAAAGCGCCGCCGAGCAGCAGCAGGAGCAGCGCCGCCCAGAGCGCGCCCTCGAGGGTGTGGTGCAGGTGCCAGCGCTGCTCGGCCGCGGAGTCACCCAGGGCGACGACCGCCTGCAGGAGCAGCGCCAGGAGGCCGAGGCTGAGCAGGGTCCCGGCGAGGCGCTGCCAGGCCGGCGCCCGGGCGAGCCAGGTGCTGTGCAGCGACAGCCAGGCCGCGGCGATACCGAGGAGGAAGGCCGGCAGCCGGGCGAACAGCGATTTTGTCAGCAGGAAGCCCTTGCCGCTCTCCCCGGCGACCACCAGCAGCGCGTAGGCCACGAGCCAGGCCAGCAGCAGCGCCAGCAACAGGCGGCGCCCGCCGGGCCCGCGGCAGGCGAGCCAGCCGGCGAGGGGCAGCGCGAGGTAGAACTGGACCTCGGTGATCAGCGTCCACCAGACGACGCCCCAGGGGAACACCTCGAAGCCCAGGAAGTGGAACCACAGGGCCGGCAGCACGCGCCCGGGCTCGCCGCTGGCCAGCATCGCGACCGCGACCGCGAGGTAGTACAGGGGCAGGATGCGCAGGCCCCGGGCCACGAGGTAGTTGCGCATGTCCGGTGGCGGCCGCTTGCCCTGCAGGTGGCGCAGCCAGGGGCGGCTGAGCAGGAAGCCGCTGAGCACGAAGAACAGCGTTACCCCGGTATTGCCCGCGACCACGAACGCGAGCCAGGGGGGGATGCGCTCGCTGGCGCCGCCGCCGAAGGAGATGCCCCAGGCGTGAAAGAGAAAGACCAGGGTAATGGCCCAGCCGCGGAGGCATTCCAGCTCGAGCTGGTAGTCCTCGGGCCGGCGGACGCCGGCGCGGAGGCCCGGTCCGCTGCTCATGGCTGCCAGCGGCAGGCGGCGAAAGGCAGGCGGCCGCTGCCGGATACCGCGATGCCCTCTTCGCCGAGGCGCCGCCGCTGCTCGCGGCCGGCCCGGGTCTCCGGCGGCAGCGACAGCCGGCCCCCGGCGCCGACCACCCGGTGCCAGGGGACGCGGCTGCCGGCGGGCAGCGCGCGCAGCGCCCGGCCGACGCGGCGGGCGGCGCCGGGGAGACCCGCGAGGCGGGCGACGTCACCGTAGCTGCAGACCCGCCCGGCCGGGATGCTCGCCACCACCAGCCAGATACGCTCGTCGATTGTCGGGTCCGCCGCCATGGCGGCAGCTTGCCCTCGCGCCGGGAAGCTGGCAAGCACGCCTTGCAAACGCGAACCCCGCCCCCATACTGGCTTTATGAGAGTGTTTCTCCTGCTGCTGCCCTGGCTGGAACTGTTCACCCTGATCCAGCTCGGCGTGGCCACCAGCGCCCTAGCCGCCCTGGCCTACGTCTTCCTGACCTTCGTCGCCGGCCTCGCGCTCCTGCGCCTGCAGGGCCGCGACCTGTTCAACCGGCTGCGCGAGGCCCAGGAGGGGCGGCTCTTCGGCCCGCAGATCTTCGTCGACGACATGGCCGTGGGACTGGCGGCGCTTCTGCTCATGGTGCCCGGGCTGATCACGGACACGCTGGCCCTGCTGGTGCTCATCGGACCGCTCCGGCGCCGGCTCTCCCGCTGGCTCTTCGGCGCACCGGCGGACGAAGACCCCTACGGTCCCGGCCCTACGGCCCGGGACTGGCGCCACGACGCCACCATCGAGGGTGACTACACCCGGGTCGATGACGACGACAGCGGCCCGCGGCCTTAAAAAAACTATTAAAAACAAACAGATACACAAAAATTTAGCACTCGGCGAAAAAGAGTGCTAAAAATCCCTTGAAAAGCGATCCCCGGGCCCCAATTGATGCGGCAGGCCCCGACAGGGGATCGATAACGTTGTTAGCTTGGAGAAGTAGCCAATGAAGATCCGTCCGCTGTACGACCGCGTGGTCGTTCGTCGCAAGGAAGAAGAGGAGACCACCGCCGGAGGTATCGTCCTGCCCGGCTCCGCCAAGGAGAAGCCGAACCAGGGCGAGGTTGTCGCGGTGGGCGACGGCAAGGTGCTCGACAACGGCGAACAGCGCCCGCTAGCCGTCAAGGTCGGCGACACGGTCGTTTTCGGCCAGTACGCCGGCAGCAACACCATCGAGATCGATGGCGAAGAGTTGATCCTCATGGGTGAAAGCGAGATCTACGCTGTCGTGGAGTAAGGCTCCCGCACCCGATCTGACCCTGATCTGACACGTAACGAACGAGCAAGGAACGAATCATGGCAGCAAAAGACGTATTTTTTGGTGATGAAGCCCGCCACCGCATGCTGGATGGCGTCAACATCCTGGCGGACGCAGTCCGCGCCACGCTCGGCCCGAAGGGCCGCAATGTCATCCTCGACAAGTCCTTCGGCGCCCCGACCGTGACCAAGGATGGGGTCTCCGTAGCCAAGGAAATCGAGCTCAAGGACAAGTTCGAGAACATGGGCGCGCAGATGGTCAAGGAAGTCGCTTCCCAGGCCTCCGACGCCGCCGGTGACGGCACGACCACCGCCACCGTACTGGCCCAGGCCATCGTCAACGAAGGCCTCAAGGCCGTGGCCGCCGGCATGAACCCCATGGACCTGAAGCGCGGTATCGACAAGGCGGTCGCCGCCGCCGTGGAAGCCATCCAGAAGGCCTCCACCCCCTGTGAAGACGGCAAGGCCATCGCCCAGGTCGGCACCATCTCCGCCAACAGCGACCACGCCGTCGGCGACATCATCGCCGAGGCCATGGACAAGGTCGGCCGTGACGGCGTCATCACCGTCGAGGAAGGCTCCGGCCTCGAGAACGAGCTGGACGTGGTCGAGGGCATGCAGTTCGACCGCGGTTACCTGTCGCCGTACTTCATCACCAACCAGGACAACATGAGCGTCGAACAGGACGACCCGTTCATCCTGCTGGTGGACAAGAAGATCTCCAACATCCGCGAACTGCTGCCGCTCCTCGAGCAGGTGGCCAAGGCCTCCAAGCCGCTGGTCATCGTCGCTGAAGACGTTGAAGGTGAAGCGCTGGCCACGCTGGTGGTCAACAACATGCGCGGCATCGTCAAGGTCGCGGCCTGCAAGGCGCCGGGCTTCGGTGACCGCCGCAAGGCCATGCTGCAG